>NZ_CP083388.1:2265082-3012623 GCF_020042285.1 Ferruginibacter albus | reverse complement strand
TTGCACATATATACTACCATCAATTCTGTAATGCAGCAGTACGCAGAAGAATCGGTAGAACAACACATGCCGGTGATTCAGAAAAAACTGAATTACTTATTAAAGTATAACGGCGATAAAATGTGGAAAGATCATGAGAACATTATTGAAGCAGCTATGCGTATGAGCGAGCGTTGGAAGAATATGAAAGAGGATGGCATTAGTGAAGATGTTATACGAAAGTCTTTTGATGTTACAACACCTATGAAAGTTTTTGCATGGAATAAAAGCCATGATATTGATACAGTAATGACACCGCATGATTCCATCCGTTATCAAAAGCAATTGTTGCAAACTTCTTTTGTAGCAATGGATCCTCGTACAGGAGAAGTTAAATGTTGGGTAGGCGGTATCGATTTTAAATGGTTCAAATTCGATCACGTAACGGCAGAAAGACAGGTAGGATCTACGTTTAAACCTTTGCTATATACATTGGCGGTACAGGATGCAGGATATACACCAGACACATACATTCCGGGAGGCCCGTTAACGCTAGGTGGTAAAACTATCAGTACGGCAGGCGGCGCTATGACCTATTGTTTGGCAAAATCATTGAACGGAGCAGCCTGGCATTTAATGGGAACCATTGGCCCAAAACGTACAGTAGAGTTTGCACGACAATGCGGCATAAAAGCACCCTTGCAACCTTATCCTTCTTTAGCTTTAGGAGCAGCAGAGATCCCGATGCTGGAAATGTTGAGAGCATATACTATGTTTCCTAATAAAGGTTATAATACAGAACCATTAATGATAACGAGGATAGAAGATAAGGACGGAAACCTTTTACAACAGTTTACATCAGAAACAAAACAGGTTATAAGTGAAGCAGATGCCTACACGATGGTAAGAATGATGAAAGAAGTAGTGTTATCCGGTACGGCACGTTCTTTAAACAATTATAATATTCCTGCTGATAAAGCCGGCAAAACCGGTACCACCAATGATAATACAGATGGCTGGTTTATAGGCTACACACCTGAATTATTAGCAGGTACATGGGTTGGTTGCGATGATCCTTTTTTAAGGATTTATACAGGTACTTCCGGTGGTAATGAAATGGCATTGCCTAAATGGGGCTACTTTATGAATAAAGTTTATGGCAGTTCGAAATTAGGTTATGGCAAAATGCCTAAGTTTATAGAGCCTGTTCAATTAATGAACAATACTCTTTATTCAGATGAGAACATGAACAGGTATGCAATGCAGGGAGATACGGCACATAATCAAAACGACCAGGGCAGTGGCAATGCAGACGATTATGCTACGCCGGATGATAACAATACAGAAATAGCAAACCCTTCAACAACAGAAGATGTAAAACAAACGCCGAAAAAGACAGAGGAGAAAAAAGAGGTGAAGCCAAGTGCTACAACTTCGCCTGCGTTAGATGAAAAAAATAAAAAGCCTGCAACTAAAACAGAAAAACCAAAAGATGATGGCGGCTATTAATAAATAGATCATGCTTTTTCAAAAAGCCAGCGCATCGGTCTGTATTGTTTCTCAGTTTTTAAATTGAATTGTTTAATGCTTCTTTCTTTGATATACTCAATGGCATCTTCAATAGAATCGGTGATAAGAAACAGTTTATAATCATCCGGAGAAATGGTTCCGTTCATCTTCATGTTCTCAATATACTCCAGCAATTTTGCATGAAATTCCCTGTCAAAAACAATTACAGGAAACTGGCTTATTTTTTTTGTCTGAATTAAAGTGATGGCTTCAAAATATTCATCCATAGTGCCAAACCCGCCAGGCATTACCACAAAAGCATAAGAATATTTTACCAACAAGGTTTTGCGAACAAAAAAATATTTTATGTTTACCCATTTGTCCAAATAAGAATTTGGATTTTGTTCATGCTCCAATACAATATTGCAGCCAACACTTCTTCCGCCCACTTCTTTAGCACCGCGGTTGGCAGCTTCCATGATCCCCGGTCCACCGCCTGTCATTATTGTAAAGCCAAGCTTTGCAATTTCGCCGGACAATTTTCTTGCCTGTTCGTAATATTTATGATCTTCTTTAAAACGTGCAGAACCAAAAATGGTAACACAAGGCCCTGCAAAATGCAATGCTCTGAAGCCTTTGATAAACTCAAATAATACTTTAAAAGAAAATTGCAGATCTTTTAATCGGTTCTGTGGTCCATCGAGAAATTTAATTTCAGATTTAGTCATAGCAATCAAAAAAAGCCACAGACGTGGCTTGTAAAAAATGTGGAGAATACCGGAGTCGAACCGGTGACCTCTTGCATGCCATGCAAGCGCTCTAGCCAGCTGAGCTAATTCCCCGTTTTAATTAAGAACTGAAAAGTGGATTGCAAAGATAGGTACTACGCTCAATTAATAATTAAGAATTGATAATTAATAATTGCTTTTTAATGTTGAACAGAAGCTGATGAAATACTCGCTGGTCAATTCATCAGGATTAAAATAACACAAGGATATTGAGCAGGAAACAACTGTTTATATAAATAAAAAACCCCGAAAGAATTTCGAGGTTTAATAATATAATAAGGTTCTAAAATTAATCTCCCCAGATCTCTCCTTTACCGTCTAACCACAATTTCACTAATTCAGTTGTGATAGATTTAGGACGTTCTAACGGTAAACCTAAAGCTCTGTCCCAACAAAGACTTGCTAATACCCCCAATGCTCTTGATACACCAAATAATACTGTATAGAATTCATATTCTACCATTCCATAGTGAACCAATAACGCACCGCTATGTGCATCCACATTCGGCCAAGGATTTTTGATCTTACCTAATGATTGTAAAATAGGAGGAACAGTTTCGTAAATATTCCAAACAGTTTGTACTAATGGATCATCAGCCAAATGTTTTTTACCAAACTCCATTTGGGCAGTAAAACGCGGATCTGTTTTACGCAGTACAGCGTGTCCATAACCCGGAACAACTTTTCCTTCGCTTAATGTCTTCTTTACGTATTCTGAAATTTGTTCTTTGCTTGGAGTTTCAACGCCCAATTGTTCTCTCATTTCAAATATCCACTTAATAACTTCCTGGTTTGCCAAGCCATGTAATGGACCAGCCAAGCCATTCATACCCGCAGCAAAAGAAAGATATGGATCGCTTAGTGCAGAACCTACTAAGTGCGTAGTATGTGCAGAAACGTTACCACCTTCATGATCTGCATGGATGGTCATGTACAACCGCATCAATTCTTTAAAACCTTCATCTTCTCCATAACCCATCATGTGTGCAAAATTTCCTGCCCAATCTAATAATCCATCGGGTTGAATATCATCTCCATCTTTATACTTACGGCGATAGATATACGCAGCTACTCTCGGTAAACGTGCGATCAGATCCATAGCATCGTCAAACGTAGCTTCCCAATAATCTTTTTTATTCATACCTGCAGCGTACTTTTTTGCAAAAGAGCTTTCGGTTTGCATTGCCATGATGGCTACCACAAATTGTGTCATTGGGTGCGTGCTCACCGGTAATGCTTCTATAGTATCAAATACGTGCTTTGGAACATGGCTGCGGCGTTGCCATAAAGCTGTCAATTCATGCACATCTTTATCGGCAGGCAATTCACCCATTAACATTAAATGAAATAAGCCTTCAGGTAAAGGTTCAGTACCTTGCGGTGCTTTTGGTAGTTTTTCTCTCAATTCAGGAATAGAATAGCCACGAAAACGTATACCTTCCTGTGCGTCTAATAAAGAAGTTTCAGTAACCAGACCGGTAATTCCTCGCATGCCCTGGTACACCTGGCTAAGTGTAACCTCTCCAATCTTTTTTGAACCATGTTCTTTCAGCAGCGCTTTTATTTCGCTGTTCACCTTGTCTGCTGTTTCCTTAAACTGTTCTTTGAGACCCACCATAATACTTTTTTTATATGTGTGATTTTTCTTAAAAGTGGCGTGAAATTACGATGTAGTACGCTGTGAAACAAAAGTTTTACCGAAATAAGTTATGATAACGATTGCATTTTTCAATTAAAATAGTTTTTCCACAAACCATAACCTAAATTTCATGCACACGATTTTTAGGTATATCTTTGCATGACCTCTAGGATATTTTTATTCATCGCACCGGTTGTCCGGATTTCCTCAGGTCATTTCAAGTTGGGTTAAAAAAATAATATTGATTTTGATGTTTTTGAAGTGAACTACTTAATTAGTAGCAGTGAATGTATTTATTGAATTTTTGAAACTATTATTAATTACTATATAATCTTATTGCAATGTCAAAGTATATTTTTGTTACAGGAGGTGTTACATCATCGTTAGGAAAAGGAATTATAGCCGCATCATTGGCCAAATTATTACAAGCAAGAGGATTAAGTGTGACAATTCAAAAATTGGACCCATATATTAATGTTGATCCGGGTACATTAAATCCATACGAGCATGGTGAATGTTTTGTTACGGAAGATGGCGCTGAAACAGATCTAGATCTGGGGCACTACGAACGCTTCCTTAATATTCATACTTCGCAAGCCAACAACGTTACTACAGGAAGAATTTATCAAACAGTAATTAATAAAGAAAGAGAAGGAGCTTATTTAGGAAAAACCGTTCAGGTAATCCCGCACATAACGGATGAGATCAAACGCAGGATGCTGTTATTGGGAGAAGAAGGAAAATATGACATTGTAATTACCGAGATCGGCGGCACCGTTGGCGATATTGAAAGCTTGCCTTTTATTGAAGCCGTTCGTCAATTGCAATGGGAAATGCCGGATGAAGATTGTTTAGTAGTGCATTTAACATTGATACCTTATTTAAAAGCAGCCAAAGAGCTAAAAACAAAGCCTACGCAACATAGCGTGAAGCTGATGAGTGAAAATGGCGTGCATCCTGACATTATTGTTTGCAGAACAGAAAGACCTTTAACTACAGATTTAAGAAAGAAAATTGCACAGTTCTGTAATGTAAAATTAGATTCGGTTATTGAAGCAATGGATGCTTCTACTATTTATGAGGTGCCATTAAAAATGTTACAGGAAGGGTTGGATATAACTGTATTGAAAAAATTACATATTAACGGTTATGCAGCTCCTGAGCTAACAAAATGGAAAGCATTTTTGGATAAACTAAAATATCCATCCGGTAAAGTAACCATTGGGTTGATTGGAAAATATATTGAGTTACAGGATGCTTATAAATCTATATTAGAATCCTTTGTTCATGCAGGCGCTATGAATGAATGTAAGGTACAAATAGTGAATGTGCACAGTGAATTTATTGATAAAACAAATGTTGCAGAAAAACTAAGCGGGTTGGACGGCTTATTAGTAGCACCTGGCTTTGGTTATCGTGGTGTGGATGGAAAAATAATTGCGGTGCAACACGCCCGTGAAAATAAATTGCCCTTCTTTGGTATTTGTTTGGGTATGCAAATGGCAGCCATTGAATTTGCACGTAACGTATTAAACTTAGAAGGTGCTCACTCAACGGAGATGCAGCCGGATACCAAATACCCTGTAATAGACCTGATGGAAGATCAAAAAAAGGTAACTGCCAAGGGGGGCACCATGCGTTTGGGAGCTTATCCATGCGCCATAAAAGAAGATAGTCTTGCCTACAAGATTTATGGGCAATCGCCTATCAGCGAGCGTCATCGCCATCGTTGGGAATTTAATAATGCCTATTTGGAAAAATATGAAGCGGCTGGTATGATGGCAAGTGGTAAAAACCCGGCAACCGGGTTGGTAGAAATTATCGAATTAAAAGATCATCCTTTTTTCATAGGTGTTCAGTATCATCCTGAATTAAAAAGCACTGTAGAAAATCCTCAACCGATATTCGTTAACTTTATTAAAGCAGCCAAAGAATTTGCAGAAAGCAAAAATGCCATAAAAAGCACGGCTCTTCAAAGTGAAGCAATTTAATATTGATCAACCACGCTGTAGAGATCCTTTATTGAAGATACTATTAAACTTAAAACACTGTAATGTGTCTATTCGCTTATCTTTGCGAACTTATTAAAACAAGTAGTAATAAATAGTATAATGAAGCATTTAATTACAAGCATTTTGTTGCTAACCTCTGTAACAATTTCTTTTGCACAAAAAAGCGATCCAGAAGCAAAAAAGATACTGGATGCCGTAAGTGCTAAATTCAAAACCTTTAAGTCGGTACAATCAAAATTTTCTTTAAAGATAGAAAACGCTGCAGGTAAAGCCGTTGGTACTAAAACGGGAACTGTTTACATGAAAGGAGGGAAATATCGTGTAAGCGTTACCGGTCAGGAAATTTATAGTGATGGTACAAATGTTACTACGTATGATAAATCGACAAACGAAGCAACCATTACAAAGCTTGATCCATCCACTAATACGCTAACTCCTCAAAAGATCTTTACTAATTTTTACGATAAAGATTTTTTGTATAAGTTAAATGGTGAAAGTAAATCAGGTACTAAAACATTACAGGAAATTGAACTTACTCCAATCGATAAAACAAAGCCTTTCTTTAAAGTATTGATCTACGTTGATAAAGTAGCTAAAACGATCAGCTCTGTAAAAATATTTCAAAAAACCGGTGAGCGTATTACTTATTCTGTAACATCTTTCAATGGCAAAGCTGTTTTGACAGATGATATGTTTACGTTTGATAAAAGCAAATATCCCGGAGTTGAAGTAGTTGATTTGAGATAATGCCTATAACCATCATGCAAGTCTGTGATAAAAAACAAGACTTTTATATTAATATCATTTTTTGTTCTTGTAACTGCTGGCGCTTTTGTATTTGCACAAAAAAATAATGCTCCGGACGATCAGTTTATCAGCTATATAGTAGATGCCCAAAAGCAATCGATTCAGCTTTATTGGAAAAATGATAAACATGTGTATTTTAAAAGTATTCAGAATTTAAAGAACTGGCTTGAGAGCAAACATCAAAAATTGGTATTTGCAATGAATGGTGGAATGTATAAGCAGGACAACACACCACTTGGACTCTTTATCCAGGATAAAAAAACAATTGCTCCTTTAAATACAGCCAATGCTGAAGGGAATTTTTATCTAAAGCCTAATGGCGTATTTTACATAAGCACAGTAAATGTTCCTGTTATTTGTAACACGGATAGTTTTAGAGATAATGGGCAAATAAAATATGCAACGCAATCGGGGCCAATGTTAGTGATTGATGGCCAAATCCACCCCGCCTTTAAGCAAGGTTCAAACAATTTAAACATAAGAAACGGTGTTGGTATTTTGCCGGATAATAAAATAATTTTCGCAATGTCTAAAAAGGAAATATGCTTATATGATTTTGCAAATTATTTTAAAGCGCTTGGTTGTAAAAACGCATTGTACCTAGACGGCTTTGTATCAAGAACCTATTTACCCGAAAAGAAGTGGATACAAACGGATGGAAACTTTGGAGTTATTGTGGGAGTAACAAAACCTCTGAATTAATCATACTTATTTCAATAAAATAATTACTCAGTACCGGCTAAGCATAATCTAACTTCCCCAACGAAAAGTTTTTACGTCAAATCCTGCCAGATCAAGCACCCTGTCAACAACAGTTGCAGCAAGTTCTTCTATTGTTTTTGGTTTGCTGTAAAAAGAAGGACTGGCGGGACAAATAATTCCTCCTGCCAATGTAATGGTTTCCATGTTCCGAATATGAATTAAGCTAAAAGGAGTTTCTCTTACTACACAGATCAATTTTCTGCGTTCCTTTAAAATAACATCGGCCGCACGGGTGATCAGGTCGTTACTTATACCACCGGCTATTCTCCCTAAAGTACCTGCACTGCAGGGAATGATGACCATGGTATCATATTGTCCCGAACCTGACGCAAAAGGCGCAGTAAAGTCATCCTGAGAATAAAATTTGAACGGGTATTTTTTATAAGTATCATTCTCTAATTCTGTTTTCCAAACCTCTTCTGCATTTTTTGTTAAAACTATTCCTACTTCATTCCATTGCTCCTGTAAAGTCTCCAATTTGTCAAAAAATAGCCTGGAATACAGGCTCCCACTGGCTCCGGTGATGGCCACAACAATTTTTTTCATTAACTTGTCGTTTATTAGCATGTAATCTAAAGAATTATTCTATGCGAAAAACGCCCCTGTTTACGATTGCCTTATTGGTGCTGATCCTGTCAGTTTCTTTCGCACCTCATAAAACCTCAAAAATTGAATGGTTAACCATTGATGAATTGCAGGCTGCCTATCAAAAAGAACCTCGTCCTGTGCTGTTTGATGTATATACAAGCTGGTGTGGTTGGTGTAAAGTAATGGACAAGCAAACCTATACCAACGAAAATGTGATCAACTATATCAATGCACATTATTATGCAGTAAAGTATGATGCAGAAAGCAAAGATTCAGTTTCTTTCGGCGGTAAAAAATTCGGATACAAACCGGAATATAGAGCCAATGAATTTGCTGCATATCTGTTGTACGGACAAATGAGTTTTCCAACCACGGTTTTTTTAGCGGATATGAATGCGCAACCGGCTCCATTACCGGGTTATTTAAAGCCTAATGAAATAGAACCTCCGTTAAAATTTTTTGGTGATGGGTTTTATAAAAAACAAAACTATCCGGATTATATAAAAAAATTCAGCGCAAGCTGGTAAGGAATATAAACGTCATTTTAATTGCCTCTCCTTGCAGAGGCAATTTTTTTTGATATGTGGTAAACAATATCTCCACCTAAATTGTAATTTTCGTTTTCATGAGCGAAACTGCCAATAAAACTAACCGAAGCTTAAGCTTATTTCACTCTACTGTATTGAATATGATCGATATGGTGGGTATCGGTCCATTTGCTACACTTCCCTTTGTAATAGGTTTAATTGGCGGACAGTTTTTATATGCCTGGATCGCAGGAGCAGTAGTTTCATTGATTGATGCCATGATATGGAGTGAATTGGGGGCAGCTTACCCATTAGCTGGTGGCAGTTATAATTTTTTAAAAGTTGCATATGGAGAAAACAAGCTGGGTAGAATGATGAGTTTCCTCTACGTTTGGCAAACGATTATACAAGCTCCGCTGGTGGCAGCTTCTGCAGCAATAGGGTTTTCACAATACCTGGGCTACCTGGTCCATTTAAATGTATGGGAGCACAAAGCAGTATCCGGCGCCGTTATTATCATCGTTACTTTTTTGTTGTATAGAAAGATCGATAGCATTGGAAAGATCGGCGTGTTTTTGTGGGCGGGTGTGCTATTTACATTGGGATGGATAATTTTTGCAGGAATATCTCATGGAAATTTTTTGCAGCCATTGCATGATATAAATGTTGGATTCAAGTGGCAGGAGTTAGCATCGTTTGTATTTGGACAGGCGTGCGTAAAAAGTATTTACAGTTATCTCGGTTATTATAACGTTTGTCATTTAGGCGGCGATATAAAGAATCCAGGCAAAAATATTCCACGCAGCATGTTTATTTCTATTATAGGAATTAGCATTTTATATATGGCAATGAACATGAGTGTGAGTAGTGTAATTCCCTGGCAACAGATCCAGCAATGGCAAAAGCACGATTCAAATACGTTTGTTGTGAGTATCTTTTTTGAAAGACTGTATGGGGTAGCAGCAGCCAATGTTGCCACTGTTTTAATTTTATGGGTAGCACTGGCGTCGCTATTTGCAGTTTTGCTAGGTTATTCCAGGGTGCCTTTTGCTGCAGCAAAAGATGGCGTATTTTTTAAAATTTTTGCAAAATTACATCCTACCAAAAACTTTCCTCATGTATCCTTGTTACTGTTGGCGGCCTTTGCTTTTGTGTTTAGTTTATTAGTGCGCATGGGCGATGCTATTGACGCTATTTTAGGAATGCGCATCATAGTGCAGTTTGTAGGGCAGGCAGTAGGGGTAGTACTGTTGCGTGCAAGAAAAGGTACTAAAGAATTACCTTTTAAAATGCCATTATATCCTTTGCCGGTAATTATGGCAATAATTCTGTGGTTGATCTTTTTTTGTGTTACGGGGATAGCTATCATAAAGTCGTTTTTAATAGTTTTTTGTACTGGAATTATAGCTTATTTAATATATGCATGGCTTCAAAAACAATGGCCATACAAAAATTAAGTATCTTGCGGCGCAGAAAGGCAGCGGTTCAATTTTTGTTGAATTTTTTCCCTTTATAGGTCCACCCATAAAGATATCTGCAAAAAGGCCTCGCTAACTGTCGTACTTATCCTAGATTATGGTTTATATTGTTAACTACTTATTGGTTAAAAAAGGAAAAGCTTTTTACAGCTTGCTTTTTATATGCTTATGGTGCTGTAATGCTGCTGTTGCACAACGCACTATAACCGGCAGAGTTACCGATGCTCAAAACGGCCGACCATTAGTTTCCTGTACAGTTTTTTCAGTTGAGACCGGAAGTGGTGTAGTAACCGATTCAGCAGGGTATTATAAATTTACCGTAACAGGTAAAACCGATACGATTGCTATTTCGATGATTGGTTACCAGGTGCAGAAAAAGTCCATCGCTCATCAAAAAAACCAGATCATAGATTTTGAAGCAGATATAATGACTTCAGCTATACAAGGCGTAGTTGTAACGGGCAAAACAAGATTAACCCGTGCACAGCGGCTAATAAAGCGGGTTATTAAGAATAAGGATATAAACGATGTGTATGGAAAGCCTTCGTTTCAATGCAGGCTGTACGATAAAGTAGAGCTTGACATGAAAAATATCCCTTCCATCATTTTAAAAAATAAAGCCTTTAAACCATTGGCAATGGGCTTGCAGGGTGTTGATAGCGCCAATGATCCTAATAAGTATCTTCCGGTTTATTTATCAGAATCCTTTGCAAGATATTATCGTCAGAATAATCCTACCAAAGAAAGATATGATTACGAATCCTTCCAGGTTTCTGGTAATCCTAACCAGACATTAATTACTTACTTAAACGAGTTATACAAAAACTTAAATATCTACAGCGATAACATACAATTATTAAAAGTAAACTTTGCCAGTCCTATTGCAGATTACGCTTTGGGTACTTATCATTATGACATTATTGATACAGAGCGTGTAGACAATCATAAATATATAAAAGTAAAGTTCGAGCCTTTTCAACCGGGTAGCTTTACGTTTAAGGGATATTTGTTGATAGCAGATAGTTCTTTTGCTATTAAGTCTCTTACTATGAAAATAGATTCTTCTGCAAATATTAACTGGATCGAACGGTTTGAGATCAAACAAAACTATGAACCAGACTCAACGGGTAAATTTATTCCAACACGTAATGCAATTGCAGTAGAGTTAAAAGTTCCGGTGTTGAAAAAGCTGGCGATGATCGCTAAGAAGACGACCGTATATAAGGATGTTGTATTGGATAATAATCAAATAGACACAGCCTTCAATAAACCGTTGGTAGATATTTCTGAAGTGAAAACAAATGATACCAATATAGTTGTATTGGAGCAAAATCGCTTTGAACCGTTGAGTACTTCTGAAGCAATGGTGTATAAACTGGTAGATACGGTACGTAAAATGCCTATCATCAAATTATATACAAATGTATTGACGGCATTGGCTACCGGGTATTACAGGGTTGGCAAGATAGATGTAGGCCATATTTATACTTTTTTCACTTCTAACAGAATTGAAGGCAATCGTTTTGCATTAGCATTACGCACCAACCGTTTCTTTTCAGAAAAATATCAGCTAAAAGGTGGCTTAGGTTATTCCACCCATGATAAAAGATGGCATTACGATGCCACGGTGCTTACTATTTTAGATCGAAAGCCCTGGAGCACTTTATCAATAAATTATACCAATGATATAGAAGCTACCCGCCAACGTCCGGATGAGTTTGAACAAAACTCCATTTTCGGTTCATTGATGCGTAGGGTAAGCGATACCGTTGTACACCTGGTAAATAATCGCACATTTAATATCACGTATAATAAATACTTTAAAAAAGGCTTTGCTTTTGAAGTAACGGCAAGAACATTGGCAGTAACCCCTTACTTCAGTGTTTTTTATACTGATAAGAATTATAACCCCTTTGTGGTAGATAAAGGAGTGGTTACTGACAGCGCTTATCAATCAACAGAAGTATCGGCTACGTTGCGCTTTGCGCATAAAGAAAAATACATTGCGCAAACCTTCAGGCGTATTAGCTTGGCAAGTCCTTGGCCTATTGCTACACTTACTTATACAAGAGGATTTAAATTAGATGGAAGCTTACTTAAGAGTGATTTTAGTTACAATAAAGTAAAATTAGGTTTATACCAGGATCTGCCGGATGGCAGATTGGGAAGACTGCAATACGATTTTCAAGCGGGTAGAACATTTGGTACATTGCCGGTAGTGTTATTGGATATTCCTAAAGGAAACGATACATACTATCGCAATAAATATTCTTTCAACGCCATGAACCAATATGAATTTGCAACCGACAGGTATGTAAGTATCATGATACAGCAAACCTTTGGTGGCGGTTTCCCTTTTAGATATATCGGATTTTTACGCAAACTAAAATTACGTTCAGTAGCAGTATTTAATGGTATTTGGGGCGATATGAGCGAAGCGAATAAAGTTGCAAACGGTTATTATAATACCAATAACAATTATCATTTTACAATACCTAATAAGCAACCATATATGGAAGCAGGTATTGGTGTTGCCAATATTTTGGGAATTATTCGTATTGATGGTTTGTGGAGATTGAGTTACCTGGATAATCCCGGAGCTTCTAAATTTGGTATAAGAGCTGGATTAGAATTAAAGTTCTAACTTACATATATACTTTAGCTATTTATAGTTGAAACTGAACATTGCATGAAAAAGATCTGTTTGGTTGTAGTTGGACTTTACCTTCATTTGCTTCATGCATTTTCTCAAACTGCTGCTCTTGATTCTTCTCAATATAAAAACCGGAAACTTACACTCAGCGAAATAAATTTTGTACATAGTTATTACAACCAGGATGGGGACCATTCTGCTGTAACCGGAGGCATTGGTACACAAGAGCTGAAAGATTACGCCAACAGCATTGAACTTACTCTAATAAAATACGATAAATACAATCGTAAAAATAATTTGGATATTGACCTGGGAGTTGATTATTATACCTCTGCTTCTTCCGACAAGATAGATCCATATACTATTTCATCTGCATCAGGGCACGATTTGCACGTATATCCTTCAGCAGTTTACACTATTGACGATGAAGCAAAGAGAAAGAAGATAAAATATGAATTATCGCTTTCTGCTGAATCAGATTATCTGTCAATTGGTTTTGGTGGAGGATTTGCAAAAACATCAAAAGATAAAAGCCGGGAGTTTGAAGCCAAAGCAAAAATATATTTGGATCATGTAAAAATGATATTGCCCATTGAACTCCGTGATTCAACTACAGGCGGCTTACCGAACTATAATTTTCATGATTATCGTTGGTCACGACGAAATACATTCAGCACCTCTTTTACATTATCTCAAATAATCAACCAGCGGTTGCAGGTATTGTTCTTGTTAGATCCAACCTATCAACATGGTTTTTTGAGCTTACCTTTTCATCGTATCTACTTTAAAGATGGCGCTGAAGCAATTGAAAAACTACCTAATGAACGTTACAAATTACCTATAGGTGTAAGAGCTAATTATTTTTTAGGAGATAAGTTCATCATCCGCTCTTACTATCGTTTTTATATAGATGACTGGGGATTAAAGGCACACACTGCCGATATAGAGACAGTGATTCAATTCAGCCCTTTCTTTTCTATAAGTCCTTTTTATAGATATTATACACAAAC
The DNA here is from genome assembly GCF_020042285.1 of Ferruginibacter albus. Classification (NCBI taxonomy): domain Bacteria; kingdom Pseudomonadati; phylum Bacteroidota; class Chitinophagia; order Chitinophagales; family Chitinophagaceae; genus Ferruginibacter; species Ferruginibacter albus. The sequence goes on along the minus strand of NZ_CP083388.1, from coordinate 2,998,871 downwards.
TGCTATCAACTGGTTTGCTCCTTACGCACAGCATTTTGAAAACGAACAATATTATTCCAGCACATACGATCTATCTGCATTTCACAGTCATTTCTTTGGCTCCGGTGTGCGCATTGCGCCACCTAATGGACTGTTTAAAAACAGACATTTAAACATGCTTGAGGTACGTTATGGGCATTATTTGCGCAGTGATGATTTTCATTCTGACGTTATTAGTTTGAATTTAAAATGGGAGAGATAATTCTATTTAAAAAAATTAAAACGCTTCAATGAAAAATCAATTAGAACGATCAGTTGAATTTTCTGTGATCATTATAATAGCAATTGCATTTGCCGTTATTCATTATCGCTCTAAACAAAACTATTACAATGAACTTAAAAGCAGTTTTAAAGGAGTAATAACTAAAAAATATTGGCCCGATCCGGATAATCCAAAAGAATGTAGAATAAAAATAAATGATAGTATGGTATATAGCCTTGATTTCAATTTAATAGAATATGTAGATCAAGGAGATACGATCGTGAAACCACAAGGGAGAGATTATTATCTTTATTATAAGAAGGGATTTATAATTAAAAATGTAATTCCTAAGCGCTCCTTTATATGGACCATGAACAGGGCTGATCAGGGACGTATAGATACTATTTGGCGGTAATAATAAGTTCAACAAAAAGCCTGCAACAATGTGCAGGCTCGTTAAAATCTTACATCAAAGATCGTATATCGTAAACACTAAAGCGCTTCCGCCATGTCCGGAATTTTCTCAGCTTTATATTTACCTGTATCTAATTTCTTCTTTGTTTCTTCAAATGCTTTTAAGGTGATATCAATATCCTCATCGCTATGTGCAGAAGTTGGAATAATACGATAAATAATATCTCCTTTTGGAATAACCGGATACACCACTATTGAACAGAAAATGTGATAATTCTCCCGCAGATCCATTACCATTTGCGTAGCTTCCGGAACATCGCCTTTCATATAAATAGGTGTAACCGGTGAGTTCGTGTGCCCGATATCAAAACCTCTTTCTTTTAAACCGTTTTGTAAGCGGTTTACATTGTGCCATAATTTCTCTCTTAGTTCGGGCATAGTTTTTACCATGTCCATACGCTTCAACATTCCTTCTACAATAATTAATGGTAAGCTCTTTGCAAAAATTTGAGAGCGGGTATTGTAACGCAAATATTTCAACACATCTTTTGGTCCGCTAATGAAAGCACCAATGCTGCCCATGCTTTTTACAAACGTAGAAAAATAAAGGTCGATATCTTTTTGTACACCTTGTGCTTCGTCAGCGCCGGCACCGGTGGCACCCATATAACCAAAGCCATGTGCATCATCGATCAATATTCTGAATTGATATTTTTTCTTCAATGCAACGATCTCTTTTAAGATACCTTGTTCACCATCCATACCAAACACGCCTTCTGTGATAACCAAAATACCGCCACCGGTTTTTTCAACCATCTTCTCTGCACGTTGCAATTGTTTTTCGCAATCTTCTGCATTATTATGTTTAAACGCATAAGAATGTCCCATGTGTAAACGAACACCATCTACCAAACATGCGTGCGCTTCCGCATCAAACACAATTACATCGCGGCGGTTTACCAATGCATCAATGCAGCTCATAATTCCCTGGTAACCGAAGTTCAATAACATGGTATCTTCCCTGCTCACAAATTCACTGATCACTTTTTCCAGTTCTTCGTGCTTAACGGTGTTGCCACTCATCATACGGGCACCCATCGGGTTACCCATTCCATATTTAGCAGCAGCTTCCGCATCTGCTTTTCTCACATCAGGATGGTTTACCAATCCCAAATAATTATTTAAGCTCCAGCAAATAATTTCTTTGCCTCTAAAGTTCATTCTTGGTCCCAGTTCACCCTCTAATTTGGGAAATGTAAAATATCCATGTGCTCTGTCCATATGTTGACCAATCGGACCGCCATCTTTCACTAATTTTTCAAAAACATCTGCCATACTGTTTTGAATATTGTTTATTGATTATCGAATATTGTTTTCTGTTTTAGTTTTTTGTCCAGGTAGCAGCACTTAAATTTTACATCGTTGTGTCACTCACTTGTACATTTATTTCTTTGTGCATCCATGAAGCGGAAAAGCTGTACCAATTCCCCAAATTTCCCTCCAGACAAATGCGCTGCAAAATTAAGGTTTTACGCCTAAAACACATAACCTTCTCTTAACACCAATTACAGGTTAAAAAGATAGCTTATGCTGTTACCTTTGGCTAAAAATTCTTAGGTATGAGATTGCTTTTATTGTTATCTGCCTTTTTCGCCTCCATAGTTACTTCTTCTGCACAAGATCAACACCTTACTAAACCTAAATTAGTAGTTGGATTAGTGATCGATCAAATGAGATGGGATTATTTATATCGTTACAATTCATTATATGGCGACAATGGGTTTAAGCGCCTCCTTAATGAAGGTTTTAGTTGCGAAAATACAATGGTTCCTTACGTGCCTACTTATACGGCGCCGGGGCACACTTGTATCTATACAGGAAGTGTTCCCGCTATTAACGGAATGATCGGTAATAATTGGTTTGACAGAAATACGAATAAAAATATTTATTGTACGGATGATTCCACCGTATCAACCGTAGGAAGCAACACTGAGGAAGGTAAGATGAGCCCGGATAATTTATGGGTTACAACTATTACAGACGAACTTCGGTTAAGTAATAATTTCAAAAGCAAAGTAATTGGCATTGCATTAAAAGACAGGGCTTCTATTTTACCTGCAGGACATACAGCCAACGCTGCTTACTGGTTTGATGATAAAGCGGGCAAGTGGATAAGCAGCACTTATTACATGAAAACCTTACCTGCCTGGGTGGGTGATTTTAATACTAAAGATCTCCCCGGCGCCTATATGAGCAAAGACTGGAATACTTTATTGCCCACTGATAAATATGATGTAAGCACTGCTGATGATGAGCCGTATGAAAACAATATCAAAGGCGAAAAGACAGTAACGTTTCCACATAAGTTGTCTTCTATCGGCAACGACAACAAATTCAGCTCTTTTAAAACAACTCCTTTTGCTAATACCTTTACGTTAGATTTTGCAAAAGCAGCAATAGAAAACGAAAAACTGGGAAGCAATAATGTAACCGATTTTTTAGCCATCAGCATTTCATCTACCGATTATATTGGTCATGCTTTCGGCCCTAATTCAGTGGAAATAGAAGATACGTATTTGCGGTTGGATAAAGACATTGCAGGCTTCCTGGAATATCTTGACGCAACGATCGGCAAAGGAAATTATCTTGTTTTTTTAAGTGCAGATCATGGCGCAGCGCATGTTCCTGCATTTTTAAATGACCATAAAATTCCGGCAGGTACTTTTAGTGAAGAGGTGCTTACCAAAGAATTAAATATGGTGATCGAAACAACATTTGGGTTAAAAAATATAGTGCAGGATCTGCAAAACTACCAGGTATACTTAAACATAAATGAAATTCAAAAAAGCGGTAAAGATGTCAATGCCGTAAAAGCGTTGGTCATTCAAACACTAAAACAAAAGCCATATATAGTAAATGCTTTCAACACAGATGAAATAGGGCAAGTAACTATAGCAGAACCTTTAAAGACAAGGATCATCAATGGATATAATTCCAAACGAAGCGGCGATATTGAATTTGTTATTAAGCCTGCTTATTTTGAAGGAGGGAATAAAGGGACAACACATGGTTTATGGAATCCATATGATGCACACATTCCTTTGGTATGGTTTGGCTGGAAGATCCCTCATGGTAAATTAAACAGCGAAACATACATGACAGATATTGCGCCCACCATCGCAGCCTTGCTCCAAATACAAATGCCCAATGGCTGTGTAGGAAAAGTAATAACAGAGGTGGTAAAATAAAAAAGCCCACGTTTAAGAACATGAGCTTTTTTGTTGGGTTACTAGGATTCGAACCTAGACAGACAGAATCAAAATCTGTAGTGCTACCGTTACACCATAACCCAATCTCCCGTAACGGAGCGCAAATTTAGTATTTGCAACTATAATTCCCAAAATCTTTATGTTTGCTTTAAAATATTGCCGCACGGTTTTTGTTCAAATAGGCACAAATAACAAATATTTATTTATGAAACGATTTGCTTTTCTTTCAATACTTCTGTTTTCTTTTTTGATAAAAGGGTTTTCTCAATACAAAAGCTTTAAAATAAATGCTGATGGCGATACTTTTAATATTGTAGATAGCAAAGGATTAAAGCAAGGTAAATGGGTAAACACCGTGGGAGAAATTCGAGGAGAACCGGGTTATGATGAAGAAGGGATTTATAAGGATGATAAAAGAGAAGGGGTTTGGAAAAGGTTTACTGCAGAAGGTGATATCGTTGGTATAGAAAATTACCGTTTCGGTGGAAAAGACGGAGTGCAAAAATATTTTACTTTTTTAGGACAATTAGAAAGGGAAGAGCAATGGCATTCTTATAATCCTGCATCGCCTTACGATACCATACCTGTGTATGGAACAGGCAGCGATGAAATATTACGTTATGATATTAAAAAAGCAACGCAATACAGCGTACCCGATGGAGATTGGAAATATTATGACGCTACTTCCGGAGCGCTTACGAAAACAATTCATTATGATCGTGGTTTGTTGACAACCAAACAGCCTAAACCTGCAGCAAATAAGTCAACGGGTAGTTATAATGATTATAAGCAGCAGATGCAGCAAACTATGTCCAAAGCAAATGCAACAGATTCTACAGCTAATGACAGTACGGTTGTACAGCCAATAAAGCCTAAAGACAAACAAAAGCCACAGGAAATTCTGGATTACGAAAAAAAGTACAGCAAGAAAAAAAGAAAACAACTGGAACGTACGGGTGAAACAGGACTTTAAACTGCTGGTTTAGAGCTGCCAACTAAAGCTAAATAATTCTTACGATTACAACTTTCTTTGTTACATTATTTCTTGTAACAGGATTTAGAAATTGCCCCGTCAACATGGCAACATGAAACGTATTTGCTGTATATACAATTTCATACTTTTTTCCGGCATTATTTAAGTCGGGTAGTTTATCATCGCTTAATAATAACCAATCACCGGAGTTTATTTCGCTAACAGCATCTTTATGTTTTATAATATCCTGCGCATAATAATGAACAGACCACCAGGCGGGATTTTGGTATAAGAAAACTTTATCAGTGAGTATTTTGTGTTCATGAATGAACCTGCCTGCATTACTACCCATTTGATATTTAAGTATAGAAGGATAAACAGAACTGTTCATGAAAAAATTAATCCCCAGGATAGCATAAATGCATATCAGCAATAGCTTTGGAACAGAAGGATTTTTATAGATCAGTATGAAAATAAAAACCATGAAACCCGCAACAGCCAATAGTATTGTAAATAAGTGAGTATCACTAAAACAATAGATCAGCAAGTATAACAATACTATCCAAAGCAATAAAAAAATTATAGAATGAGTTATTTGTAATGCTTTTCCTAAAACCGGATATTTCTTATCAGCAATCAGTTGATATAAAAATTTTGCTGTTATGATAGCAGCAAAAGGGAATACTACAAAAATATAATGTGGTAATTGGTAATGGCTTAATCCCAATGAAAGATAAGTAAGTAAAAATCCTCCGGTAGTGATCCATTCCTGGTTGGCAGATAATTTGAAACGTTGTGTAAAAAGTTGTTTTATTTCAAGAACAACTGCAATTAAAAAAAACAGTATCCATGGCAAAAAAGACCAAAGCATATTTTGCAAAAGAAAAAAAATGTTCACGTTATTATTCCAGATAGATTCACCTGTTATGCGACCAAAGCTTTGTGTCCAAAAAAAGAAACGTAATCCCGAAACACCAGTTTTATCATTTACAATTTTTTCAGGATGCAGATCAAACTGTTGATATAATCCAATGCACATCGGCAATAATAAAACTGCAATGATTAAAATGCTTAGCAAATATTGCCAACGAAAAAACACTTTAAAATTTCGTTGTAAAATAAAATGCGAACCAAATGCAAATACGGGAACCATCACTGCAATTGGCCCTTTCGTGATCAAACCGCCTGCGATACCAATGCTTGCTAATAGTAAATGGTAGAGTTTATTGTTTTTGTACCAAGCCGCTAATTGCCATATGCTGAAAATAACCCAGCTCATTAAAATGGTATCCGTACGTACATCATGATTTATTAAGAAAAATGCCTGGCAGGTGGCTAATACAATGGCAGATAAAACAGCGATTTCTTTTTTATAAAAGAGTTTACAAAATTGAAAGGTGGAATAAAGAGAAAACAAGGCAAATAAGAAGGATGGAAATCGATAGGAGAAATTATTTACCCCAAACAACTTCATGCTTAAAGAGCTTATCCAAAAAAGAAAAGGAGGTTTGTCTAAATAATCTCTGCCCATATCATGCACCTGTAGGAAATTCTTTGTAACCATCATTTCACGGCTTATAGATGCATATTGCGCTGCATCAATATCCATTATATCAATTCCAAAACCAATGATATAAACGGCTGTTAATAATACGAACAAGCTTACAACTCTTTTATCCATTTAATGTGCCTATATATTTATGAAATAATTTACTCATTAGCCATCCAATTATACTGCCTAAAAGTGCGCCTCCTGTTACATCCATTGGATAATGTACTCCTACATATACTTGAGCATAGCAAATAATAGCTGCCCAAAAAAATAACAAATAACTCCATTTGCCTATATACGGACGAAGTATAAAAAATAAAAAAACGGCAATACCAAAATGATTGGTAGCATGTGAAGAGGGAAAACTGCCATTGCCTCCACAATAAGCTGCAAGCAAACGAACATGAAGGTCAGGGTCCGCATCACCGCATGGACGTACCCTGCCGGTAAAAGATTTTAAAAAGTGACTGCTAATCGTATCAGAAATAGCAACAAGGAGAACCGTGAATAAAACAACCCAGCTTCCTTTTTGCTTAAAGTTTATTAAAAGAAATAAAATGAGGAAAAGATACAATGGCAACCAGAACAGGGGCTGGCGTAAAAAAGGCATTACACTATCAAAGAAAGTATTTTGCCATGCGCTGTTTATTTTAACAAAAAGCCATTTGTCAAAATTGGTTATTGCAGAAATAAGGCTCATTGAACAAACAGCATATTTAGTGTGTTGCAAAGATATAGTTTTATAAAAAAGTGATTCCTTAACTATATTTGTGACCAATCATATTATTGTTTGATTGCTGAAGTATAAAATGAACAAGCTTTCTATTATTATTCCTGTTTACAATGAGGCAAAAACCATTCATCTTATTTTAAATAAAATAAGAGATGTACAACTGCTGAATACTATTGAAAAAGAAATTATAATAGTGAACGATTGTTCAACGGATCAATCGGAACAGGCTATCCTGTCATACAAGCAACAAAGCGAATTAAATATTTCTTACTATGCACATCCTGTAAATAGGGGTAAAGGCGCAGCCATACATACCGGCATTGCCAATGCCACCGGCGATTTCATCATTATACAGGATGCTGACCTTGAATATAACCCGCATGAGTACAATATATTGCTGCAGCCTGTGATCGATGGATTTGCGGATGTTGTTTATGGAAGTCGTTTTATGGGAGGAAGGCCGCATCGTATTTTGTTCTTCTGGCATACCATTGGAAATAAAATGCTCACTTTTCTTTCCAACATGTTTTCCAATCTTAATCTTACAGATATGGAAACCTGTTATAAATTGTTTCGTGCAGAAATAATCAAACCCCTTGAATTAAAAGAAAAGCGTTTTGGTTTTGAACCTGAAATAACGCAGAAGATCGCCCGTATAAAAGGTATTCGTATATATGAGGTCGGCATTTCTTATTATGGAAGAACTTACGACGAGGGAAAAAAGATCAATTGGAAAGATGGAATAAGAGCATTGTACTGTATTATCAAGTACGGATTATTCAATCAAAAATAGTATGCAGCGTTCTGCTAATTAAATGTCTTGATCAGCAAAACGATCAATCCATAGAACATAGTGCTTGAAAAAATACCAATGGCAGTTTTATCCTTATTTGTATTGATATAAATGGTAAAAAACAATGCATTCAATAAAAGAGATAAACTTAACGCCACTGTAAGCATTTTGTGATCAGGCTCGTAGTAGATATATTGAAAAACTTCTTTGAAAGTAAAGATCTTAAACTTTATATATTTAAAAAGAAGAATTCCTAAAAGAGGAGCTAGTAAACCTATTACAATGCCGAGGACTAAATTGTCTTTTTTTAAAATCATTTTATTTTCCAGTTTTTCTCCAGTTGTTTTTTTAAGGTATAATTGGTAAGATCGAATTGAACAGGTACCACACTAATATAGCTGTTTTGTAAAGCCCATACGTCCGTATCTTTTCCTTTGTCAAAATTGACGAATTCGCCCGTAAGCCAATAATATTTTTTGCCCTGAGGGTCCAATCGTTCGGTAAAATCCTCTTCATATTTGGCATAAGCCTGTTTGCAAACTTTAACGCCTTTTATTTCTTTTAACGGAACAGATGGAATATTTACATTCAATAAAAAGTGCTTCTCATTTTTTTGAGACAATACTTTTTCCACGATCTTTCTTATATAAAATCTTGATGCAGTAAAATCAGCTTCAAAACGATAATCCAGCAAAGAAAAACCAATGCTCGGAATACTTTCAATAGCTGCTTCCATTGCCGCACTCATCGTGCCGCTATAAATAACATTAATGGAGTGATTAGCGCCGTGGTTAATGCCACTTAAACATATGTCCGGTTTGCGATGTAATATTTTATCAACTGCCAGCTTTACACAATCAACAGGAGTACCGCTGGTTTGCCACGCTTCAATGTCATCAAACAATTCAACCTTATTCATACGCAAAGGTTGGCCAATAGTAATAGCATGCCCCATGCCACTTTGCGCCTTATCGGGCGCTACTACTACAATTTTTCCCAATCCTTTCACTGCTTCTACTAAATTTCTGATACCCGGAGCCGTTATGCCATCATCATTTGTAATTAATATGACAGGCTTTTTCTTATCGTTTGCCATTTTCGTTAGTTAGTCTGAATCTTTTTTATTTATGCATGCATTTTTTAAAACCACGGTCTTCCAATCCCTTCTCTAAATGGCCACGGAATTGAGATCAATATTAATAAAAGAGCAATCCCAAAAAACACCAATGCTTTTTTATGCTTGGCTGCATCGGTTGATGCTTTTTTTACCATTACTCGCCCTACATGAACTAATATCCATGCTAAGATCATCATAAAAGCATGTTCAACAGTGAAGAACCGCAGGTAGCTGTCGTGCATAGCAAATTTCGGGTCTTCTTTTAATGTGCTGAACCAAGGCCTGGCAAAATAAAGGATCAAACCAATTAAAAGCTGCACATCAAAGCTTATCATAAAGAAAAGATTTGCTTTATTATCGCCGGCAGTAAAATTTCTTTTTTGAAAAACGCCTGTAATAGCTTTAAAAAAGGTCATAAACCCAAAGATCAAAATGATCCATCTTACAAGACTGTGAAGCGTAACAACAAATTGCATGGTTAGATTTTGTACAAAAGTAAGGTCTATTGCCTGTAAAAAATAATCCGAAATATTTGGTAAAGCTAAAATGTTTAGTATATTTGTGCTAATCAAATTAGTTGTAACATGTCTCAAGCCGGACAAAATCTTAAATACCTGCGTAAGCTACGCGGATGGACACAGGAAGAATTTGCAATTAAATTAGGAATCAAGCGCTCTTTGATCGGAGCTTATGAAGAAGAACGTGCCGATCCGCGTTTGGAAGTATTGGAAATCGTGTCTGAAATATTTAAAGTAAGTTTAGATGAATTGCTTTTAAAAGATCTAAATAACAGCAGCGGGAGTTACCTGGCAAAGCGACGCATGCAAAAAATGATGACAGCAGATCGGAACATTATTCATTTTGTGCCGGTAAAAGCGGCAGCGGGCTATTTGGCAGGTTATGCAGATACAGAATTTATTGATGAGCTAAATACGTTTACATTGCCGATGCTTGCCGGAGGCAATTATCGTGCATTTGAAATAATCGGAGATAGTATGTTGCCGACACCAAGCGGCAGCATTATAGTAGGTGAAAAAATAGAGGATGCAGAAAATGTAAAAAATAGCCAGGCATATATAGTGGTAAGTCGTAACGAGGGAATTGTTTACAAACGCATTGAAAAAAATAACAGGGCTAAAGGAAAGCTTACTTTAATAAGTGATAATCCCCAATACCAGCCATACCAGGTAAATACAGATGATATTGTAGAATTGTGGCAGGCACAAATGGTTATAAGTAAAGTAAGTCAGCAACAGCGTTGGGATATGAACTCGCTGGCAAGCATGGTGAATAATTTACAAAGCCAGGTAAGCTCTTTAAAGAAAAAGATGAACTAAAGTAAGTGTTATCTTACTGTTGAGATCTTCTTTTTTGCATCAAACTATAGTTATAATAATAGCCATAACTTTAAACCAGATACATCGATTAATAATTTAAAAACACATGTTATGATTAAGTTACAAATTGTAGGCAACCTTGGTAAAGATTGCATAGTAAAGGAAGTAAACGGAAAGAATGTCATCAATTTCAGTGTGGCGCATACTGAACGATTTAAAGACAGTACAGGAAATCTAAAAGAAAGAACCACCTGGGTGGAGTGTGCTTATTGGACAGATAGAACTGCTGTAGCGCAATATTTAAAGAAAGGAAAGACGGTATATGCGGAAGGTGCCCCGGAAGCGGATGCCTACATGAATAAAGAAAACCAGGCAGCAGCTACACTTAGGATGCGTGTACAAAACCTGCAATTATTAGGAGGTAACGATGGTACGCCTGTAAGTAATTCTCCTGGTATAACATCTGCATCTGCCTCTTCGAATACTGCAATTTCTTCGAGCCCTGCAAATGAGGTCTCGGTTGCAGATGATCTTCCTTTTTAATAATCATTTATAATAAAATTGCAATCCCCGGTAGCTCGGGGATTTTTTATTAACTAAATTTAATATTATTATTTTATCTATATATTAATTAAATATAAAAATATATAAACATAAATCAATGATATAGGCTGTTTTAGAGAATTTTTGACTTTTTAAGGCTGTATTTTATATATTAGTAAAATAAAAATTTATATTTTTTTTACGTCAAGTGCTAATTTTTATATATTTTGCCTTCAGAAATCGAATTAATAACTTAAAAACAGCAAATCATGAAAGTTACGTTTAAAACCTTAGCCCCTTTTTTGGTGCTACTAATTGTGGCCATCGCAGCCATTTTTGTTCCCAGTGCTACAACTTTTTCTGATCCTGATAAGGTTTATAGCGGAGCAGACATAGCCTGGATCATTGTAGCAACTGCCCTTGTATTTTTAATGACTCCCGGTTTGGCATTTTTCTATGGTGGAATGGTTCATCGTAAAAACATTCTTTCTACCATGATGAAAAGTGTGGTTGCAGCAGGAGTTGTTAGCGTTTTGTGGGTGGTAATTGGTTTTAGTTTATGTTTTGGAGATTCTATTAACGGATTTATTGGAAACCCAACTACATTTTTATTCTTCAAAAATGTATTATCGGGAGCTCCCGTTCTACAAGGTGGAACTAGCATGACCATTCCATTAGCTTTATTTTCCCTGTTTCAATTGATGTTTGCAGTGATTACTCCTGGGTTGGTAGTAGGAGCTATTGCTGAACGTATGCGTTTTACTGCATATATCTTATTTACAGTTTTGTTTAGTTTATTGGTATATGCGCCTTTAGCACATTGGAGCTGGCATCCTAATGGTTTCTTATGTAAAATGGGTGCATTAGATTTTGCAGGTGGTACGGTTGTGCATATTTCAGCCGGTTGTGCGGCATTGGCAGGTGCATTGGTATTAAAACCTCGTAAATCATGGTTTTTGCATAAAGAAACTGTTCCTGCAAATATCCCTTATATCTTGATCGGTACGGGTTTATTATGGTTCGGTTGGTTTGGCTTCAATGCCGGTTCTGCATTAGGAGCAAACGGATTGTCGGTGTCTGCTTTTGCAACTACAAATACAGCAGCTGCTGCTGCAGGTTTATCCTGGATGTTCTTTGATGTATTGAAAGGCAAAAAACCATCTGTTGTAGGATTCTGTATCGGTGCAGTAGTTGGATTAGTAGCTATTACTCCTGCAGCGGGTTTTGTAGCTGTTCCTCAGAGTATTTTTATTGGAGTTATCGCAGCTATTATTTCTAATGTTGCGGTTATGATCAAATCTAAATCTAAGTTGGATGATACATTAGATGTGTTTCCTTGTCATGGTATTGGTGGTATGGTAGGGATGTTGTTAACGGGTGTTTTTGCAGACCATAATGTTAATTCATTGGTACCTGAAGCGGGTGGTTTGGCAAGTGGAAGTGGTGCATTTTTCTTAATTCAATTAAAAGCAATGCTTTGTGCTGTTATATATAGCTTTGTTGTATCATATCTTATCTTCAAATTCATCAACTTTATTGTTCCTTTACGTGTAAGTGAAGAAGAAGAAGAGGAAGGATTGGATGCAAGCCAGCATGATGAAAAATATATTCAGGGCACTCTGTTGGTTCAAACACCACAAGGAGAGCAACTGCAAAATCTGTAACTCGAGGTTTGTTATTGTTTTGGGATAATATTCCCTTTGAGTTGCTGTATAGTTTAGGTTAATAAAGGAAGCTTCGTGCTTCCTTTATTTTATTTGGCTAAGATGAAGTATATTACATTCAACCTAAAACCAATCATGTGCTGAAATTGTCAAAAATTTCGGGTGTCCTTCTATTGATGAATAGTCTTCCAAAACGGAAGCAATATCTATTCAGCATTCTTATCATCTGTTTTGTATCCGCTATTTGTTTTGCAGGTAAATCTTTTATCGGTTTTGAAGTAGTTGCGTTTATATTATTGGTAACCCTTTCCATCATTGCCATGTTCTTCGATATATTACCTGTTTTATTAGCGGCATTTTTAAGTGCATTGATATGGGACTTCTTTTTTCTTACTCCACGATACAATTTGCAGGTTGGAACTACAGAAGACAAGATCATGCTGCTAATGTATTTTGTAATAGTATTAGTAAACGCAGGATTAACTTCTAAGATCCGGCAAGTAGAAAAACAAGCAAGAGAAAAAGAAGAAAAAGCACAGACACTTAAACTCTACAATACATTACTTAACTCCTTATCTCATGAATTAAGAACACCGGTTTCTATAATCATTGCGGCTACAGATAATCTTTCAGGAGGTTCTCCTCAATTATCAGAAAAAGATAAAGAAAACCTGGTACTTGAAATTTCAAAAGCTTCACTAAGGCTGAATTTACAGGTAGAAAACCTGCTTAATATGTCCAGACTTGAATCCGGTTTTTTAAAACCCAAAAAAGATTGGTGTGATATAAATGAGCTGGTATATACTATTATTGATAGATACAATGAAGAGTTTAAAGGACACAACTTACAGGTACGCATACCCGAAAATTTTCCTTTGTTTAAAGTAGATCATGGATTGCTGGAGCATGTGATCCATAATCTCGTTAATAATGCGGCGCAATACACACCGGAAGGTTCTTTAATTATGATCAGCGCAGAAAATATTCAGGACACTTTAATGATCATAATAGAAGATAATGGCAACGGTTTTCCTGAAGAGGAGAGGGAAAAGGTGTTTGAAAAATTTTATCGGTTAAAAGATTCAAAAACCGGTGGTACCGGACTTGGATTATCCATTGTGAAAGGTTTTGTTGAGGCTCATAATGGCACGGTGGAGCTTAAAAAAAGTGATTTGGGCGGCGCTAAGTTTATTGTACAAATCCCCATGCAAGAATCATCCTTTAAATATCTGCTAAATGAGTAACAACGAAATTTTGGTAATTGATGATGAGTTACAAATTCAAAAGTTATTACAAATAACGCTGGAGTCGCATGGCTATTCCGTAAAGCAAACATTGACGGGAAAAGAAGGCTTGGTAGCTGCGGCAGCATCTTCATTTCAATTAATTATTCTTGATCTTGGCTTGCCGGATGAGGATGGGCGCAAAGTCTTAAAGAAGCTGAGAGAATGGTATAAAAATCCTATCATCATTCTTTCTATCCAAAATAATGAAGATGATATTATTTCTTCGCTGGATAATGGAGCGAATGATTATTTGGTAAAGCCTTTCAGAACAGGTGAGTTACTGGCAAGAATAAGGTCTGTTTTAAGAGGCGTAGCAAGAGAAGAAAACAACCCGGTGTTAAAACATGGCAAACTGGAATTTGATTTCTCGGCACACACCGTTAAAAAAAATAATGAATTAATTCGACTTACTGCTACTCAATATGCATTGCTTACTTTATTTGCAAAGAATGAAGGCAAAGTATTAACACATCAATATATTTTGCGTGAGATATGGGGAAATGATTATATCGATCAATCTCAGTACCTACGGGTGTTCATCGCACAATTAAGAAGAAAGATAGAAGATGACGCCAATCATCCTGAATACATCATTACAGAATCGGGTATTGGTTATCGCTTTGTTGCAAAGGAAGTTTGATCAATGATCATTTTCCAGCCCGCTTAAAAATTGTTCAACTGCTATGATATTATCTTTTGGGTTGTCACGCATAGTTGAATGCCCGGAGTTTTTTATTTCAATAAATTGAGCGTTAGGGATAAGGCTTTGATAATATCTAACGGTAGTAGGTCTTGCTTCATCATGTTCACCACAGATCAATAATGTTGGTACTTTGATGGTGTGTAAATCAGCAAGCCTGTTATAATTCTTTAAATTTCCTGTACAGGTAAATTCGCTTGGTCCCCACATATATTCATAAATATCTTCTGCAAAATAACTATAGGGTGTTGGGGCTGTATCGGGTTGTGTTCTCAAAAACTTTTTATAATAAAGTGATACGGCATTTTGATAAGAAAGTGTATTGTAGGTTTTATTTTTTTCATTTGTTCTGATAGCAGCTTCTATATTGCTGGGCAGTGTTGATATCAATGTGTCTGCGTCTTTCATCCAACAATCTGTACTGAATAACGGGCTATTAAAAATGATTGCTTTTATTCCTTTAGGATGTTTTAAGTAATAATCTATTCCCAACATGGTTCCCCATGAATGTCCATATAAGTAATACTTTTTTAGTTTGAGTTTTTTCTGCACTTGTATTAATTCGTCAACGTAGTTTTCAATTCGCATTAAAGAAGTGTCTGATATCTTGTCTGAATTTCCAGAACCTAATTGATCTAAAAAGATCACAGAACGATCCTTGCTTAGTGCAGTGAACGGCGATAAATAATTGCTGTTAGAACCTGGTCCGCCATGCAATAAAAGAATAGGAGGTTTTTTCCCTTGCCCAACAATATTATACCAAACTTTCCCACCTTTTACATTGATATAACCTTCGCCGGGAGTTAAAGCTTTTTGTGAAGTACAGCCAGCTAGAACAAGTAGAAAGAAATATGTGAAAAGCTTTTTCAAAAAGTTTGTTTAATCAGGATTTCTTAACTTACTGTGTTTAGCACCATAAGTAAAATAAATTACTAATCCGATAATAAGCCATACAATTAAACGTAACCACGTATCCAGCGGAAGAAATACCATCATGAATAAACAAGTCACGATCCCTAAAATTGGAACCAAAGGAACTAATGGAGTTTTAAAAGCACGAGGAGCATCGGGTTGCGATTTTCTTAATACGATCACACCCAGGCAAACTAATATAAATGCGAACAATGTGCCAATGCTTGTCATTTCGC
Source organism: Ferruginibacter albus (assembly GCF_020042285.1). Taxonomy (NCBI): domain Bacteria; kingdom Pseudomonadati; phylum Bacteroidota; class Chitinophagia; order Chitinophagales; family Chitinophagaceae; genus Ferruginibacter; species Ferruginibacter albus. The sequence goes on along the minus strand of NZ_CP083388.1, from coordinate 2,983,101 downwards.
CAACAACTCTTGCCGGAACAAATGCCGCAAATAAACTTACAAACACCATAAATAATAAATTGGATTTTGCAGGAGTTCTGTATTTCGCATTTACTTGAGAAAAAACAGGAGGCAATAAGCCATCTTTACTCATGGAAAAAAATACACGGCTTTGACCTAATAGCATGACTAATATTACAGATGAATACCCACCCAGAATTGCAATGATAATTGCTTTGTTTAACCAGGGGAAATCAGGATGTAATGTTCCATCAGCACCAACTTTGCCCATGTGCTCAATAGCTACCGCAACAGGAGCAATACCATCTTTACCTGCAAATGATTTATAACTGGTAACGCCTGTCATTACGTGCGCAAACAAAATATATAAGACTGTACAAATTACTAATGAACCCAAAATTCCAATTGGCATATCTTTTTTAGGATTCTTTGCTTCCTGTGCAGCTGTAGAAACAGCATCAAAACCTATATATGCAAAAAATACAATAGCGGCTGCACGGATAATACCACTAAAACCAAACTCGCCAAATGTTCCTGTATTTTCGGGTATGTAAGGTTTGTAATTATCAGTATTAATATATTTCCACCCCAAAAAAATAAAGATTAATACTACTATAACTTTTACAGCTACTATTACTGCATTCACTTTTGCAGATTCTTGTGTTCCCCTTATCAAAAGCAAACTCATGCATATAACAATAAAAACGGCAGGTAAATTAATCATTCCGCCATCCCATGGGCCGGCTGTAAAAGTAGGGTCAACATGCATTCCAAATGATCCTAAAAACTTTACAAGATATCTGCTCCAACTTATGCTAACCGTTGCAGCACCAACTGCATATTCTAAAACCAAATCCCAGCCAATTATCCACGCAATAAACTCACCCATGGTTGCATAAGAATATGTATAAGCACTTCCTGCAACTGGAATCATTGAAGAAAACTCTGCATAACATAAGCCTGCAAAACCACAACCTAAGGCAGCAACAATAAATGAAATGGTAATAGCAGGACCTGCATTGGCTGCTGCCGCACCGCCAGTTATTGAAAATAATCCTGCTCCGATAATAGCGCCAATGCCCAATGCTACTAACGATCGGGAGGTTAATGTCTTCTTTAACCCCTTTTCAGAATCTTCTGCTTCGGCTATTAATTTGCTCAGCGGCTTTTTTACAAACAAACTCATATCAGTTACTTTGGATGAATAAATTGTTATGGAAAAATAGACAATAATTCTTAAAACGAACGTAAACGTATGGCTTAAAATAAAGAAAGATATAAATCTTATATTGCAAGAGTTTACGCCAATATGAACAGTCATACAACCACCAAAAGCTCACGCAGCCTTACTTTGTATATATTGATTGCAATGATAAGTGGAATTGTTGTAGGGTATATTATTCATCATAACACATCTACAGGTTTTATTGATAGCTTTTCTCCTAAAATAAAATTATTAGCAACTGTTTTTCTGCGCCTGGTGCAAATGATCATTGCGCCATTGGTTTTTGCAACCTTGGTAACCGGTATTGCAAAACTGGGAGACATAAAAACGGTAGGCAGAATAGGGGGCAAAGCGTTACTATGGTTCATCTCTGCTTCTTTAATTAGTTTATTGCTGGGGTTGATCCTGGTAAATATTATAAAACCCGGTCAAGGTGTTAATTTGGCAAATGCTGATATAGCTGCTGCTAAAGCATTAATGGGAAAAACAAGTGAATTTTCGTTAGACAAATTTATTGAACATGTAGTGCCTAAAAGTATTGTTGAAGCAATGGCTAATAACGAGATATTACAGATAGTAATCTTTTCTGTATTCTTTGGGATTGCTTTAACTGCTGTTGGCAAAGCAGGAGAGCCTGTTTTAAAAGGATTGGATGCTGTAGGCAATATAACATTGAAAATGGTTGATTATGTGATGAAATTGGCTCCTGTAGGTGTTTTTGGCGCTATGGCAGGTGTTATCTCGATGAAGGGGTTGGGTATCTTAAAGACATATATTCTGTATATCGGTTCTTTTTATTTGGGATTAATTGCCTTGTGGCTGGTATTATTGCTGGCAGGATATTTAATATTACGGCAACGCTTACCCGAATTGCTAAAACGTTTGTACAGCCCTATGTTTGTGGCTTTTAATACTGCCAGCAGCGAAGCCGTATTCCCCAAATTGGTGGAAGAAATGGAAGGCTTTGGCTGTAATAATAAAATAGTTTCATTTGTATTGCCATTAGGTTATTCTTTTAATTTAGATGGAAGCATGATGTATATGACCTTTGCCAGCATGTTTATTGCACAAGCGTATAATGTTACATCCGTAACGGGAAGCATAGAAACTCAATTAGCAATGTTGTTGGTATTCATGCTTACAAGTAAAGGCGTTGCGGGAGTTCCAAGAGCATCGCTGGTAGTAGTATTGGCAACTTGTGGCATGTTTGGCATTCCACCGGAAGGTATTGGGTTGATATTAGCAATAGATGTTTTTTGTGATATGGGAAGAACGATGACAAATGTTTTGGGCAATGCTTTGGCAACTGTTGCAGTAAGCAAATGGGAAGGGGAGCTAAATGATTCAAGTGTCAATATTATTAGATAATTTTAAAAAATTTTTTAACGCTATATGTTCGATTTTATATTACTGGATTTTCACTGGTCGCAATTATTGCAGCCACAATGGTACATAGAAAATGGCGGGATATGGTTTATCCTTTTTGCGGTGTTTGCAGAAACAGGGCTGTTTGCAGGTTTCTTTTTTCCCGGCGATTCGTTGTTATTTGTTGCTGGTATATGGAGCAATGACCTGGTAAAAGAAGGACTGGGGCTTAATATCAATTCATTCTTGGGCTTGGTTATATTAGGATTGATGATCTCTATTGCAGGAATAATCGGCAATTATGTAGGCTATTGGTTTGGTAAAAAAAGCGGCCCATTTTTATACGAACGTAAAGACTCTCTATTGTTCAAGAAAAAATATCTTATACAAGCACACGATTTTTATGAAGAACACGGAGGCGCTGCAATTATATTTGCCCGTTTTCTGCCCATAGTAAGAACATTTGCTCCCATTGTTGCCGGTGTGGTTGGAATGGATAAAAAGAAATTTACTTTCTACAATGTTATAGGATGTTTTTTATGGGTTTATGCAATGCTATTGGGTGGACATTATTTGCAAAGATTGGTTTTACATTGGTTTCATTTTGATCTGAAAAAACATTTAGAAGTAATTGTGATCGGCATTGTATTAATAACTACTGCTCCTGTTTTAATTAAATTATTTTTTGGCAAAAAGAAACAGCCAACTCCAAATCAAAATTCATAATTGCTTATATGAAAAAACAGTCTGTCATTTTTAATATGGCTGTATTTGTAGCCGCATTGGGTTACTTTGTAGATATATACGATCTGTTGATCTTTACTATTGTTCGCAAACCCAGCATTATTGGATTAGGCGTCACTACAATTGACGGTATAAAATCAGCAAGTATAAAAATCATTAACCTTCAGATGTATGGGCTTTTAATCGGAGGAATTATCTGGGGAGTGTTGGCCGATAAAAAAGGAAGGTTATCAGTATTATTTGGTTCTATTATTTTGTATTCAGTAGCCAACCTGGTTACAGGGTATACGCAGAATGTAGATCAATATGCCTGGGCAAGATTTGTTGCAGGCTTGGGCTTAGCAGGAGAACTTGGAGCTGGTATTACTTTAGTAAGCGAATTATTACCAAAAGAAAAAAGAGGCATAGGTACATCTGTTGTGGCTGGTGTAGGACTAAGTGGAGCAGTATTGGCTTATTTTATTTTTCATTATACACAGAATTGGCGTCTTTGCTATTATATCGGCGGAGGATTGGGTTTTGTTTTATTGATTCTTCGTATAAGCGTCGCCGAGAGTGGTATGTTCAATAGTGTAAAAGAACAGCATGCGGTAGTTAAAGGGAATTTTTTAATGTTCTTTAATAATAGTAAACGGTTTTTAAAATATATCAAAGCAATTTTAATTGGATTGCCCACCTGGTATTGTGTTGGTATTTTAGTGAATTACAGCGATGGTTTTGCCAAAGAACTATATGGAAGCACAAGTATTGATTCGGGAAGGTCCATTATGTTTTCTTATATCGGTGTTTCTTTGGGAGGTATCTGTATTGGCATGATCAGCCAGTGGATGCAAAGCAGGAAAAAACCGTTATTTATATTTTATGCACTCACGGTTATTTCAGCCATCATCTTTTTTAGCCCGTTAAATAATAACGACACCGTAATGTATCTTTTATGCGGAGCATTGGGTTTTGCCACAGGTTTTTGGGCAGTGTTTGTTACCATGGGAGCAGAACAATTCGGCACTAATTTAAGAGCAACTGCCGCCACTACTATTCCAAATATGGTAAGAGGATCATTGCCATTAATGAATCTTTTATACAAAGATGTATTGCAGGATTCAAAACATTTCACAATGAGTAAAAGTGCAGCTTATACAGGTGTATTGGTAATTTGTATTTCATTAATTGCAGCATTCTTTACCGAAGAAACGTTTCATAAAGATCTTAATTATATTGAACAGGCTTAATCAATAGCTATCTGATTTTTTTGGGAACAGGCAATAGTTCTTTAATCAATATCGTTGTGTCACTCACTTGCACTGCATACTTTTATTCTTCTTTTTTAACGCTTGTTAATTTACTTTTAAAGTCTAGTTGTCATTTATTAAAAACAGAATATTTGTAATTAGTTTGTATGGTGAAACCTATGCGTATAATACTTACATTATTTTTATTTTGCCTCATAACAACGGGAGCATCTGCACAAAATGTTGATGTAGCAGTAAAATATACTACTAAGCCCGACTTGAAAGATAACAACCTCATTTTTTACGACGGGAAGCAAAGACTTACCTGGGATGATTTTAAAGGAACTCCGAATGATGACAATACTTTTACCGCCGCATTAACCTATGCTGGATTTGGCTATGGTGCTACTTTTAGCGATGATGACGGAGATGGGAAAGGGACATTAACTATAACGGTGTATTGTGATTTTAATAAAAATGGTTCGTGGGTGAAAGAAAAGGGGCGTAATGATTACATCTTAAATCATGAGCAACATCATTTTGATATCAGCTATATCTGCACTTTATTATTTATAAAAAAGCTGAAAGAAGAAAAATATACACTTGCTAATTATAACAGCGTTATTAAAAATGCATATCGACAAACAGCATCACAAATGTCTTCTATGCAAAATCAATACGATACTGAAACACACAACGGTCTAATTAAAGACAAGCAGGAAGAATGGAACAATAAAATAAAAGAACAGTTACAAACATTAAGTTCGGTGGTGCAATAATTTCAACTTTTCTTTTTTAACTATTTTTTGGGCGGTAGTCCCTTTTGCAATGATTGCATTGTTGGCAGATGCTTCAAAATGACATGTTATTTTATTGCCGCTTATTGCTTCAAAAAGACTTGTAAAGATTACTTTGTCATCAATAAAAGCAGGCGCAATATGTTCTATGTTTATTGAAACGCCGATGCCTTCTTCATCCGCTTCTTTCATATCCAATAAAAATAAGCGGGAGCAATATTCTGCATCTCTTGCCAATGCAAAAGTGGAGTAAACTTCATGGATTGTTTGATTCTCAAAAGCGGCAACATCAGCAGCCATAACTGTGTGTGTAAATGTTTTTGTATCGCCTTTTTTGAAAATATTTTTCATCGAATAAATGTTTCACACAAGAAGCAAAAGAACAAAGTCACAAAAATATTCTGTTGGTTATAAATTTACGATCAGCACTGGTATCTTTAATTCATGACGAACCGTATTAACGGTTTCGCCGTAAATAAAATCTTTTAATCCGGTGTGTCCATGCGCACCAACTACCAACATGTCTGAATGATTGCTTTTTACAATCCGGGCAATTTCTTTTGCACGGTTTCCAAAGCCTAAGAGTCCCTCTGCCCGTAAACCTCTTTCCTGTAACTGATTTACATACAGCTCCATCCGCTCCTTATCTTTTCTTGTTTCATAGTCGTCACTGTCTTTGCCCAATAGCTTAGCAGAAGCGCTTTCAACAATATGTACTAAAATATAGTTAGTATAGGGCTTACCCTGTCCAAGTGCAAATGCCAATAATTTTTCATCATTATCACTAAAATCCAATGCTACAGAAATGGTTTTAAATTCGGGTATCACCAGATCGGTTGCCAAATTAATATCCGGGTGAACTTGTATTGGTCTTGTATCTTCTTTCTTACTTAAAGAGGGGTGTAAAGTGATATAAAGAAGTAATGCTAAAAGAGACAATGCCAATAGCACCATTGCAACTTTTGGCATCAACGGAGCATTGTATGCAAAATGTGGAATTGCTTTTTCTATCAGCATCTTTATATTGAGATAAACTAAAACAGCAGCAATTAACCATGCCACAATTTTTGTAACGGGCTTAATACTAAAAACGCCCATTGTTTTTTTATCACTTACAAAATGTATCAAAGGAATAATAGCAAAGCCTAATTGTAAGCTCAATATTACCTGGCTTAACAGTAACAGATCGTCTACATCATTCTCTCCTTTAATTAATATTACCAATACTGCCGGAACAATGGCAAGAAGTCTTGTTAATAAACGACGCACCCAGGGATTTATCCTTAAGCGCAGGTAACCTTCCATTACAATTTGTCCGGCTAATGTTCCTGTAACAGTACTGCTTTGTCCTGCAGCTATTAAGGCAATTGCAAAAAGTACAGGGGCCAGATTTCCTAAAAAAGAAGGAAGCAACTGGTGCGCTTCTTTTATACCTGCTACCTGCGAATTGCCTGTTTTGAAAAAAGTAGTAGCAGCTAAGATCAATATAGCAGCATTTACTAGAAAGGCAATGTTTAATGCAATGGTGCTGTCAATACGATTAAAACGAATAGCTTCACTAATGCCCTTTTCAGACCGTTCAATTTTTCTAGTTTGCACCAATGCAGAGTGTAAATACAAATTGTGCGGCATTACGGTTGCGCCAATAATAGCAATGGCAATATAGGTAGCCTGCTCATTTGCTAAAGAAGGTATAAGTCCATGGGCAACTTCAACAAGTTGAGGTTTTGCAATTAATATTTCAATTAAAAAGGCAGCAGCAACTACTGCAATCAATGCAATAATAAATGCTTCCATTTTTCGCATGCCTAACTTCTGTAAGTACAACAAAAGAAAAGTATCCAGTACTGTAATAGAAACGCCCCATATTAACGGTAACCCGGTTAATAATTGAATACCTATCGCCATTCCCAATACTTCTGCCAGGTCGCAGGCGGCAATAGCTATCTCGGCAAAAATGTACAAGATAAAGTTGATGTGCTTTGGGTAAGTCTTTCTGTTGGCCTGAGCAAGGTCCAGTCCTCTTACAATTCCTAAACGTGCAGATAAGCCTTGTAAAAGCAATGCCATTAAGTTACTCATCAGTAATACCCAAACCAATGAGTATCCAAATTTGCTTCCACCTTGTATATCTGATTCCCAGTTGCCCGGGTCCATATAACCAACACTTATCAAGTAAGCAGGGCCTAAAAACGACAGCGCTTTTCTCCAGCCTGTTTTTTTGCGGGTAGTATCAATAGTAGCGTGTACTTCGCTAAGTGATAAATCTTTAACTTCAATCATCCTAACAAAATTAATGATATATGGCTGAACGCATAAATATTGGTTCCGGCTCACCATGGGAGGATGTTGTGGGCTATTCAAGAGCAGTACGTATTGGAAATGTCGTGGAAGTAGCGGGCACAACGGCAGTTAATGGCGAAACTATAATTGGTAAGGGTGATGTATATGCACAAACACAATTCATTCTACAAAAAATTGAAAAGGCATTGCAACAGGCAGGGGCTTCTTTAAAGGATGTAGTACGTACAAGGATGTTTGTTGTTAATATAAATGATTGGGAGCAAGTAGGAAAAGCTCATGGCGAATTTTTTAAGGAGATTAAACCGGTAGCTACAATGGTAGAAATAAGCAGGCTGATCGATAAAGATTTATTAATTGAAATTGAAGTGACAGCAATTATTAAGTAGTTCTATTTTATTGTGTAATTTATACACAAATGTCCACAATTAATCCACTATAAATTTTTGGTGCAATATTGCTTTATTATAGCAAAACAGTAATGCTTACAATAATAAAGTAACAAAATTGTCGTTATGGTACTTGTTGTATAAAGTATTGATAATTAATTAAAACAAAGAGGACTTAATGATAGATGATGAGATGAAAGAATAATGCCTGGAACTAAAATAAACAACAAAAAATTAAGCAGTCTGGTTACGTATAAGCGTTTGATTTTTATTGCATTTGGGCATCCGGCAGAACTTTTTTTCTTCAAAATTCCCTTAAATTGTGCCCTCACTAACTGATTTTCCCTTATGAGTTTTACCAATTTTAATGTTCCTTTCGCAATCGATTCAAGGTATAGTAAAAAGGTTGCGTATTTTTCAATGGAGTTTGCTGTTCATCAACCTTTAAAAATTTACAGCGGCGGTTTAGGCTTTTTATCAGGTTCACATATGCGTAGTGCGTATGAGTTAAAACAGAATTTGATCGGTATCGGCATTTTATGGAAATATGGCTATTACGATCAGGCACGCAATTCAGATCAAACTTTACAGGTTCAATGGAACGAAAAAATTTATAATTTTTTAGAAGATACAGGCATTAAGTTTCAAATAGAAATTCACAGTCACCCGGTTTGGGTCAAAGCCATGTATCTCAATCCGAATACATTTAATACAGCACCTTTATTTTTTCTTACAACTGATTTACCCGAGAATGATTACGTTTCTCAAACCATCACTCATCGGTTGTATGATGGTAACGTAGCTACAAAAGTGGCGCAGTTTATTTTGCTAGGTATTGGCGGTGCTAAATTGATTGACGAATTAAATTTTAATCCCGATCTATATCATTTTAATGAAGCACATGGCATTAGTGCTGCATTTTATTTATACAGAAAATATAATAACCTCCAGGAAGTAAAGAAACGTGTAGTGTTTACCACACACACGCCGGAAGAAGCAGGGAATGAAAAGCACGATATTCATTTGTGTGAAAAGATGAGTTATTTCTGCGGAATGCATATTGATGATGTACGCAAAATAACCGGTATGGAAGATGACCAGTTCAATCATTCTTTGGCGGCATTGCGTTTTGCAAAGCTGGCAAACGGTGTTTCGCAATTACATGGCGAAGTAAGCAGAAAAATGTGGGGCAAATATCCGGGTGTATGCGAAATAAAATCCATCACCAACGCTCAAAACTGGTTATACTGGTCTGATAAGCATTTGTATAAAGCAATGGAAGAAAAGAATGATGCGGCTTTTGATGAACGAAAGATCTATACAAAGAAAAGAGCAATGGAGATCATTGCCGATCAGTCAGGAAAAATATTAGATCCGAATGTGTTAACAATTGTGTGGGCTCGTCGTTTTGCAGGTTATAAAAGAGCGGAATTAATTACAAGAGATCATAAGCGTTTCCAGGCTTTAATGAGCAATACAAAATACCCGGTGCAAATGGTTTGGGCAGGAAAGCCTTATCCGTTGGACAACCCGGCTATCAGCGATTTTAATCATTTAGTTAATTTAAGCAAACAGTATAAAAATGTGGCAGTATGTATTGGTTACGAATTAGGCTTAAGTAAAAGCTTGAAACAAGTAGCTGATATATGGTTGAACAATCCCCGTGTACCTCGTGAAGCAAGTGGTACCAGCGGTATGACGGCTGCTATGAATGGCGCTGCTAACTTCAGTACTAATGATGGCTGGATCTGTGAATTTATTAAAGGCGGAGTGAATGGTTTTGTGGTTCCATCGGTTGATTACGAAAAAATGAGCACGCAGGAACAGGATGAATACGATTTAAATCAATTGTATGACATTCTTGAAAACCAGGTGCTGCCTGCTTATTACGATGATAAGAATAAATGGAGAAACATTGTTCAAAACGGAATGAAAGATGTTCGCTACCAGTTCGACAGTAATCGCATGGCAGATGAATACTATAAAATATTGTACATCTAACTAAGTATATCTTTTTGTAAAGCCTCAAGTGATTGGGGCTTTTTTATTTATTGTATATCCATGTAAATAATTATACTGCCAGTCTGAGCTTGTAGAAGACGGCCCTATATTCCTTTACTATTACAGTCCCCTTTCGACGAGCTCAAGCTGACAATCTTTTAATTGTTATAAACAGGCAGAATATATAGTTGTTCGGCAACGTTTTCGTAAGTAATAGTTAAGTCAAAAACGTAATGCTGTAATTTTGATCTATTGCTTAGTCATAAAAATTTATTTCCATGAGACCTCGCTTTCTTATATCGATCATTTTCTTTTTTAGTTTTCTATCGGTAAATGCACAGCAAAAAACAATTGAATGGTATACTGCTAATGCGCCGTTTAAAATGCCAACAGTAAAAGTTCTGGAATTTAAAGACACTATTTTTTCTATTAAGAGCTATGGTGCTATCAGCGATGGACAAACACTGAATACTGCGGCTTTTGAAAAAGCCATTAATGCCTGCAATGCAGCAGGTGGAGGAACCGTATTAGTTCCGGAAGGTTTATGGCTTACCGGACCTATCCAATTGAAAAGCAATGTCAATCTACATTTAGAAAGAGGTGCTTTAATAATCTTCACAAAAGACAGAACGCAATACCCGATTGTAAAAACATCTAATCAAAGTACTAATTACCAACCTGCTTCCCCGATTTATGGATACGATCTGAAAAATATTGCTATTACCGGTGAAGGAATATTGGATGGCGGCGGCGATGCATGGCGACCAGTAAAAAGAAGCAAAGTTCCTGAAAGCGATTGGAAGAAATTAGTTACCTCAGGAGGAGTAGTTAGCAACGATGTTTGGTGGCCTAGCAAAGAAGCATTGAGTGGTGACAGCATAATAAAAGAAATTAAAAAGAAAACCACTAAGTCAACCGAAGAAGATTATATAGCTGCAAGAGATTTTTTACGTCCGCATATGTTGTACTTGGTGAATTGCGATGATATTTTGCTTGAAGGAATAACGATAAGAAACTCTCCCAAATTTGTATTTTATCCAAGTAAGTGTACCAACCTTACTATGAAATATGTAAATGTATATAACGAATGGAATGCGCAAAACGGTGATGGTATTGATATCAGCGCTTGTGAAAATGTAGTTATTTATAAGTGTAATGTAAGCGTAGGAGATGATGGCATTTGTATGAAATCGAGCGCCAGCAAAAGTGATGCTCCCGGCACCGTGAATTTAAAGAACGTGTTGATAGCAGCTTGTAATGTCTATCATGCACACGGTGGTTTTGTAATTGGCAGTAATACGGATGGTGGCATGCAAAATGTATACGTTACCGATTGCAATTATGTTGGAACTGATATCGGCATACGTGTAAAAAGTAATTATGGAAGAGGGGGATTGGTAAGAGATATTTATTTGTGTAACATTTATATGAGAGATATTGCGGGTGAAGCAATTTCATTTGACACGTATTATGAAGATATGCCTGCAGGAAAAACAAAGAGCGACGGCAAACCTGAAATACAGGAAAAAACTCCAGAGTTCAGGGATTTTCACATTAGCAATGTGTATTGTAATGGCGCAAAAACAGCTGTATATATAAATGGATTAGCAGACATGCCGGTAAAAAATATCTTTTTCGATCATGTGACTATTAGCGCTACTAAAGGTTTTGTGGCGAATTATGCTGCTAATTTAGATTTGAAATCCGTGAAAATAATTCCGGAAGTAACAGTTAGTCCTGTGTATGCCTTAACAAATGTAAAAGGTTTTCAATTAACAGATGGATTATTGCCTGAGAAGAATTCTATATTAGTAAAGGGAGATGAAAATACCAGTGATGTAAAAGTGTTATCAACAGATACCCACAATATAAAAGGAGTGATACAGGTTGGAAAATAAATTTAAAAATTATTTTAATAAAAAATGCGGCTGAGTTAGCCGCATTTTTTATTAGTTGTTTGTGTGGTTTCGGTTACCACCTGTTACGTTGCATTCTTCTAAAATCCCTGTCTCTATGGTTATTAACAACAACTGGTTTGTAATAGGATGCTTGTCTGTAGTTTTTTATATGAACCGGATTGTCTAACCAAACTTGTGGACCTCTGTGATAAACGGTGTATCTAGGAGCATTGTAAACAGATATACCGGCAGGTAATACATTTACGGTTAACCATCCACGACCATTATTATAAGAATAATTATTCGCAAATGGATTGTAATACACGTTGGCAGAAGGATAGTAGTAAAAGCTTTGTTGCTGATCACAGCTTTGGTTATAACCATTATTATATTGGTTATTATAATATTGATCGTTATAAGCTGTTTGGGCTTTTACTGTTGAAAATAATCCAATAGTAATTATTGAACTAAGTATGATTGTTTTTGTAAAATTTGTTTTCATTTTATTTAAGTTTTGTTACGCTTAAATAGAACGAAGATCAAGAATGAAGTTTATTAAAGGATTGTTAAAGCAATTTTTTAAGCAAAGCTGAAATCTCTTTAGCTCTATCCAATGTCATTATATGTGTACCTCCTTTAATAGTATAATCCGCTTTTACTTTATAGTAAGGTAATAATGTATCTGCAGTGCCATGTATATGTGTAATGTTGGAAGGAGGATTGTTTGTTTTCCATTTTAGAATAGCACCGATCGCCCATTTTGTGAAAGGAACATCTGTTTCCTGTAAAATGATCTTATGCAGTTTTTGCTCTTCAGTTCCTTTTGAATTAAAAAAGTATTTGAGTATGAAAGAACGTTTGGTAAAGAAATTATCCGGAAATAGTTTATAGACAGGAATGTGTTTTCCTATTCGCAGATAAGCAGGAAATTCTGCGCTTGTTTTATTGCTTGAGATTATGATGACCTTAGAAAGGGGGTAGGCTCTTGCAATTTCAGAAGCCAGCATTCCGCCTAATGAAACGCCTACTATTACAGGATCATTTTCGGGCATGAGTGCTTTTAAGCGTAAAGCATATTGTTGCAAGCTTTCCTTTTTAAAAGGAGGTATCCATTCAATAAAATGGGGATCGCAAAAGGACAGGTCTAAAAAGTTGAACAGCTTTTTACTTGCTCCAACACCACTTATGAAATAGACTTTTTTCATAATTATTTTTCACGCAAAGAAGCAAAGTTAAAAAGGCGCTAAGACTTTGCGTTCTTTGCTTCTTTGCGTGAAAATCTACGCTTTAATTAAAGCTTAATAGTAGCAATGCCGATGAACGAAATGTGACACAACGGTTTTGAGCAAAGAACAAATGCATGTACCAAAATAAAACTACACAGTAGCTACAGCAGCTTTTTGTTCTACATAAGATGAAATCGGCTCACAAGTACAAATCAAATTTCTATCGCCGTGTGTATTATTAACCCTGCTTACACTTGGCCAAAACTTATTGGCTTTGCTATAGGGCAAAGGATAAGCAGCTTGCGTACGTGAGTAGCTATGTTGCCAATCATCGGAAGTGATCACGTATTGTGTGTGCGGTGCATTTTTTAGTACGTTATCTTTTTTATCTGCGCTGGCTTCTTCAATTGCTTTTATCTCGTGATAGATACCGATCATCGCATCGCAAAAACGATCCAATTCCGCTTTGTCTTCGCTTTCTGTTGGTTCTACCATTAATGTTCCTGCAACAGGGAAAGAAAGTGTTGGCGCATGAAAACCATAATCCATCAAGCGTTTGGCAACATCTTCTGCTTCAATGCCGGCGCTGGTTTTAAATGGGCGAAGATCAACAATGAATTCATGTGCTGCTGTACCGTTTTTACCGGAGTATAATATTTTATAAAATTCTTCTAAACGGGCTTTCATGTAATTGGCATTGAGTATTGCATACTCTGTTGCTTTGCGAACACCTGTTGCACCCAACAATTTTATATAAGCGTAACTGATGAGTAAAATGCTGGCGCTTCCATAAGGAGCAGCACTTACTGCATGAATATTAGTTACATCCGTTTTGATATTTGTATGCCCCGGCAAGAAAGGAACTAAATGTTCTGCTACGCAGATCGGCCCAACACCCGGACCACCGCCACCATGTGGAATGGCGAATGTTTTATGCAAATTCAAATGACAAACATCAGCACCAATATTGCCCGGACTAGTTAATCCAACCTGTGCATTCATGTTCGCACCATCCATATAAACCTGTCCGCCGTATTGATGTACTGTATCAATAATTTCACGGATGCTTTCTTCAAACACTCCATGCGTGGAAGGGTAGGTAACCATCAACGCTGCCAGGTCATCTTTATGTTCTTCTGCTTTTGCTTTCAGATCTTCTACATCGATATTACCTGCATCATCGCATTTGGTTACTACTACTTTAAAGCCTACCATTACAGCGCTTGCAGGATTTGTTCCATGTGCTGAAATCGGTATCAATACTACGTTTCTATGATGTTGTCCTTTGCTTTCTAAATAGGCTTTAATAACTAATAGTCCTGCGTATTCGCCTTGTGCACCGCTGTTGGGTTGTAAAGATGTAGCAGCAAAACCTGTGATCGTACTTAAATAATTTTCTAATTCTGATATTATTTGCAAATAACCTTTCGTTTGTTCTTTTGGAGCAAATGGGTGTAGTTTGCTGAACTCCGGCCAACTTACAGGAATCAGTTCTGTCGCAGCGTTCAGTTTCATCGTACAACTTCCCAAGCTTATCATAGAAGTGTTTAAGCTAAGGTCTTTATTCTCTAAAGATTTGATGTAACGCATCATTTGGCTTTCGCTATGATGTGTATTAAAGACCGGATGTAATAAATAAGCTGATGTGCGAACAGCAAAAGCCGGTAAGTTTATTTCTTCACTTATCTTTTTATCAACTGCATATTTTTTATCTGCTACTGCAGCAAACACTTTTGCAATCTGATGAACATCTTTTATTGTAGTTGTTTCATCTAATGTTATTCCTATAGTGTTATCAGCAAAATAATTAAAGTTGATCTCTTGTTTTTCTGCTTTTGTTTTTACTATAGCAACATCAGCAACTTTTATTTTCAATGTATCAAAATAAAATTCATTGGTTTGCTCAAAGCCTAATTCTGTTAAAGCTGTTGCTATTTTTTGTGCTAGCAAATGAGTGCGTGTTGCAATATTTTTTAAACCTTGACTACCATGATAGATAGCATACATTGCCGACATATTTGCCAACAACGCTTGCGCCGTACAAATATTAGAAGTTGCTTTTTCACGACGGATATGTTGCTCTCTTGTTTGCAACGCCATACGCAGACAACGATTACCTTCTGCATCGATGCTAACACCTATAATACGACCGGGAATATTTCTTTTAAATTCATCTTTTGTAGCAAAGAAAGCTGCATGTGGTCCGCCAAAGCCAATGGGTACACCAAAACGTTGCGAAGATCCAACAGCAACATCAGCGCCTAATTCACCCGGAGGAGTTAATAAAGTAAGCGCTAACAAGTCGGTAGCCAAGATCACTTGTGCGTTCACGCTATGTGCACTTTCAATAAAGGAGCGATAGTCAATAACAGCGCCATCGCTATTAGGATATTGCAGAATAGCGCCAAAGTATAATTCATCTAAAGAAGCCGTTGCAAAATCACCAAATACCAATTCAACGCCGATTGGTGTTGCTCTTGTTATTAAAACATCTTTTGTTTGAGCAAATATTTTTTCATCTACAAAAAACTTGGGAGCAGTTATGTGATCGTGATTTCTGTTCTTGTGATTGAACAGCATGGTCATTGCTTCTGCAGCCGCTGTAGCTTCATCCAATAAACTTGCATTGGCAATTGGTAAGCCTGTTAAGTCGCTTACCATTGTTTGAAAGTTTAACAAGCTTTCCAGACGTCCTTGCGAGATCTCTGCCTGGTATGGAGTGTACTGTGTGTACCATCCCGGGTTTTCAAAAACAGTTCTTAAAATAACCGAAGGCGTTATGGTGTCATAATATCCTTGGCCAATATAATTTTTAAATACTTTATTTTTTGCAGCAGTCTTCTTCAGTTCATTCAAATATTCAAATTCGCTCACTGCCGCAGGAAGTGCCAACCCTTTTTTCAATCGTATGGAACCAGGGATAGTTTTCTTAATTAATTCATCAATCGATTGTAGACCGATCGTGTCCAGCATTTCTTTTGTTTCATGTTCATCCGGTCCAATATGTCTTGTTGCAAATTCATTCTGTTGATTATCAAATAAGTTCATATAAATCCTCTTTGTTTGTTTTATGTTATCGGCGTTTGTACAAGAAGCGGCTTCGTGGAGCTTGTCCTGAGCGTAGACGAAGGATCACTCACTTATACTTTTTATTCTTTATGGAGCAATGCGGGAGTTGGGTCATAGATTACAGGGATAAATAAGCCGCAAATTTACATTAACACAACAAGATTAATTGCCCATATGTTCGCTACTTTTGAGTTGTGGAAAACTGATGAATAAAAAAACAACTAAAATGACGGAGAAATTATTACAAAACTGGGGAAAAAAATCAGGAGAGCGGCAGAAAGAGTATAAGCGGTTACTGAATCGTGCAGATAAGAATAAGGTACTGAAAGCCTTGCCTGATCTGCATGAGGAAGCATTTAGCCATATTAATTGCCTGGATTGCGCTGCCTGCTGTAAGAATTACTCCCCACGCTTTAAAACGCCGGATATAAAACGGATCAGTAAGCACCTGAAAATGAAGGAAGGCGATTTTATAGAAACTTATCTTCGCCTGGATGAGGAAGGTGATTACGTGGTAAATACTAAGCCTTGCCCATTTTTAGGATCCGATAATTATTGCAGTATTTATGATGTTCGACCATCGGATTGTGAACGTTTTCCTTATACGGATGAAGATGTGCTTTTAAAACGCCCGAATCTTACGTTGAAAAATTCCGGTTTTTGTCCTGCAGTTTATTATGTTCTGGAAAAATTGATCGAGACTAAATAAAGTAGTCTCATTTTATTTTGTAAGTAAGTCCTATACCAATACCAACCTGGTCTATCTTTTTATTAACAAATGTGTTTTTAACTTTTAGTTTGTCGCCATTAATTCTATAAACGGGCTCAGCGAATAAAGAAAGCTTTTTACCAAAAGGCTTTGTTATACGGAGACTGGCAAAGTAGTCTATACTTGATCGGTTATTTGAATTGGCGGGTTGAGTGCCGTCCGGATATTGCGCCTCAATATTTCCTTTTATAACATTGGTGTATTGCGTAGATACATTAAAATAAATACCTCCGTTTAACCCTACAGAAATTTTTGGCGTACTTATAAAATTGTATTGCAACAAAAGCGGAATACTAAACAGTGTATAAGTATTAGTTGCATGAATGGTTCTAAGTCCGGTTGAAATACTGGAGACAGTATCATTTCTTAAATAAGGCGGATTAACATTGTCGTTTACCAATCGCTGTATAGTGTTATAAGAAACTGTTGTATCGGTGCCTGATAAAGTGTTGTCTTCTTTTATTGTTGAATAATATACCCCTAATCCTATATTTAATTTATTACTGATGTTCTTTCTTACTAAAGCCTGGAAGCCAAATGAAAATTGAAGCGTTGATTTAAAACTATTGGTTGTTAAAGTTGATGTGGAACCATCGCTATTGGTAAGATATCTTTTTAAATACAATGGTTGGTCATATGCTTGCGAGGGAGAAAATGGAATAACAGAAACATCCAGCCACCACTGGTTTTTATGAGATTTATTATTTGATTTTTCTTTTTTATTACTGTTTGTATTCTTAACCAAATTGCCGGAATCTTTTCCGGCGGTTGTGAGTGATGAATCTTTTGTTTTAGTAAGCTGTTCTATTGGGCCTTCTATATTTTCAATCGGCGGCTGAATAGTTTTGGTGGTAGTTGTTATAGAGTTTTCTTCAGGTGCTGTTGTGCTTTCTTCGTTGGTGCCAGTTTTTATTTCATTTACATCCGGTGAAATTATTTTAGATTTTGTTTTGCTTTTTTTATTTCGTTCAGTATAAAAAGAAGCGGTATTTTTTTGTTCATAAGCTATTTCATCTGTTTCGCCACCAGTTATGACAGAACGGATTTTTTGTTTGGTAGATCTTTTACTATTTTTTGAATTGCCTTTTGGATTGATTGTAGTGGCAATAAAATTGTTAGGAAAGTTGGAGGTCTTTGTTGATGTATTTTCTATGTTGGTGAAATTAGTTGTTTGATGATCTGGTTTTCTTATGCTGTTTGTAATGAGGTTTTTTGTTTGAGTGCTGTCCGTTTTTGTATTGTTGGTTATTGAAAAAGGATTAGTGGTTGATATGTTTTGATTATTATTGTTGTTAGTTGAATTCTCCTTCTTTTGAGTATTGGACGCAGTGTTTTTGTTTGATACTGAATTGCTCTTATTAAAATAAAACACTCCTGTCACTATCAATCCAATGAGCAAGATCGATAGCCACCAAAAGAAAGGGTAGGGTTTTCTTTTCTTTTTGTTAATGATATTATCCCAGGCATCCGGGGGTACCTGCGCCTCATGATCTTGAGAACGCTGTTTTATAATATCATCTAAATTTTCATTACTCATATTTCAATACTGTTATATTGTTTGATAATAAGCTGCTGCAACATTTTCCTTGCTTTTAATAATTGTGTTCTTGAAGTGGTAGCCTGAATACCTAACATCTTACCGATTTCATCGTGACTATAACCTTCGATCACATTCATATTAAAAACAGTTCTGTAACCATCAGGCAGGCTGCGTATTAATTTATGTATCTCATCTTCAGATAATTTTGATACAACAATTGGTAAGTTGCTATTTATATTTTCGGGTACGGATTCTATATCTGTAAATTTTATTTTTCTTTTACTTAAATGACGGGTTGCTATACTAACAAATACACGGCGCATCCAGCCTTCCAGGCTACCTTCTGACCTGAATTGATGGAGATAAGCAAATATTTTAATAAATCCTTCCTGTAAAATATCCTGTGCTTCCTGTTCATCGTTACTATAGCGCAGGCAAAGCGACATCATCTTGCCGGAATATCTGTCAAATAAGAGCTTCTGGCAATGTGTGTTATTGTTTATACAGCCTTTTATCAGTTCTTCTTCTGTCAAACGGGTTATATGTTGATGCTTATTGTCTTTGTTATTGATCACGTGGTACTTTGAAACTACAACTGCTTATAACTATATCTCCTGCTATACCATTATGAAAAGTTACATTCGAAAAATTTCCGCTAATGTTTCCTGTACCGGCAGCGCCAAATTCTGTTATTGTTATTGGAAAACTACTTGGTGTTGGGGTATAGGCATATCCATTGTACCAAAAAGTTCCATT
Organism: Ferruginibacter albus; assembly: GCF_020042285.1. Taxonomy (NCBI): domain Bacteria; kingdom Pseudomonadati; phylum Bacteroidota; class Chitinophagia; order Chitinophagales; family Chitinophagaceae; genus Ferruginibacter; species Ferruginibacter albus. The sequence continues at coordinate 2,963,792 of NZ_CP083388.1, read as the reverse complement.
TACTGCTTGTTTGCTGCCTGTTCCACCGGTTTTAAAACTCACATTCAATATGCCACCGGTTGATGGGGATCCGATTACAATACTGGTAGAATCAATTATAGAATTATATATTCCTGATGAAGTAATATCGGTATATACAATTGGTGTTTGCCCCTGAACAGTAAAATCTATGTACTTAGATAAATTCAAAACAGGATTACATACTGTTAAAGTGCCTAAGTCATTATTGCCGGGCGTTACTGTTATTTTTTGTACCTCACTTACATAATTATTCGTTAGGTCATTTATAAAGATTGAAATATTCTTATTTGCACAGTAAAGCATATCAAAACTAAAGCTTCCATTGTTTGCGTTTATGGCTACTTTTTTACTGGTATTGTTGGAATCTATCAGGTATACAATGCCGTTAATTATCCGATTATTATTACAATCGACTGCAAAGCCAGTAATTGTTGATTGATTGGAACTGATATTGGCTGTAATAGTACCTGCGTCAATAGAAGTATTACCTGCAGTAAAAGTTTTAGCAAATACAGGCGAACCGCAAGCATTTAGTATACTTAATATAATATTGGAGTTGCCGGGGATCATTCCATATACATAACCGGCAGTATCGGTATAAGCTGTTCTGGCTGTATATGGTGAGCCATTAACCGCTAAAGAAACAGGAACATTTATTAAAGGATGAAGCGACTCATCTACAACCTGTGCTTTGAAATAAACTAAAGGTAAACCGATATCGCAATTCCAATAGGAGAAATGATTTACCTGCCCGGTATAATTATTTCCTGTTTTTGTTGCCTGGCTTTCTTGCAGCCATAGACCATTTGTTACATTAAATGACCACAAAGGAATGCTTGCAGGAGCAATGGACGCTAATTCTTGTGGGATAGGGAAACTGATGGTAGCTAATTTTCCATTGGCTATTTGCAATAGATTGCCATTTTGATCAGTCAATTCAACGGCTAACATGCCGTAGGTAATTAATGCATTTAAATAACCGGCGGTGTCTATTCCGCACAAGTTGCCGGGCATGTTTAAAGGCAGGTCATCTGATGAAGGATCGATCCAATGTGCTGCCACATTTATTACACCGCTATATGCTACATTGTTAGATGCTGTAACTACTGCATCAGCAGGTAATGTAACAGAAGCGCCTTCTGTAGTAGTTATGGCTCCGCCTGTAGTAGCATTAATAGTGCCTATTGTTTTTTTAGGGATTAATTTTAAGCGGATAAAACTTTCTTTTCCTTCATTAGCTACAAATGTTCTATAACCATTGAAATAACCACTCATACTTACCTGTATAAATGCGGCTGCCTTGGAAAAGGAAGCATTACCGATAGTAAAATAGCCAAATTTATCAGTAGTGGCAGAGGCTGTACCTGCTGTAACAAAAGCGCCTTCAACTGCATTGTTGTTTTCATCTGTAATAAAACCGCTTACCGTTGCAATTACTTTAGGTGTAAAATCGGGAATAATATGCGTATCTATTGGTGTATACTGTTCATCATTCTCATCTTTTCTGCAGGAATTCAGCAGGCAAAATGTGATAACAATGAACAGTACCAATGCCAGTATCTTTTTCATCTGTACATTTTTGCTTTTTTATAGGTAAACTTCGTAAAAACGGGCCTTTGCATAATAAGAGACAAAACTTTTTTACGTTGTTGTCTGCAATGTATTTATTTTTCGAAATTATTTTTGAGGAGACCTTTATGAGCTGCTTTAATAAAAGCTTAATAGTAGCAATGCCGATGAACGAAATGTGACACAACGATGTTGAATAAAGGAAAATGCCGGTATCAAAATAGAAAACTAATATTCCATCTTTTTTAAAGCAGGCGCCTTAATAGCTGTAAAGATCACTACTAAGACCGTCATGCAGCCACCAAAAACCACAGACGCAACATTGCCCATCAGTTTTGCAGAAACACCACTTTCGAACTGTCCAATTTCGTTAGATGAATTGATGAACATAGAGTTTACGCTCATTACCCTTCCGCGTAATTCATCAGGAGTTTTTAATTGCACGATATTGCTGCGCACTACTACGCTTACGCCGTCCAAAATGCCACTGATCAACAATGCTCCAAAGGAAAGCCAATACCATTTAGAAAGTCCAAATACAATAATGCAAATACCGAAGCCGGCAACGGCTAACAATAATTTTAATCCTTGTTTACGTTTTAATGGAGTTAATGTAAGCGAAAGTACCATGCAGATGGATCCTATATCTGCAGCAGCATTGAGCCAGCCAAAACCAATGGGACCAACATGTAAAATATCTTTTGCATACACAGGCACCATTGCAACAGCGCCACCAAAAAGTACAGCGAACAGATCTAGTGACAAAGCACCCAACACTTCTTTTGTTTTTAAAACATATTTCAATCCTTCACCAACCGCTTCCAGTGTTTTCTTTTCAGCGCTTATGATCGGCGGTATTTCTTTGATCCTGGATAATAAAAAACTGGCAACAGCAATAAATATTGTAATCACTAAAAAAGTACCTGTTACATTTATCCCTGCAATTAAAAATCCAGCCAAAGCATGCCCTGATATGCTGGCTGTTAAATACGCAGATGAATTTAATTGTGACGCAGTGGTTAATAATTCTCTTGGTACCAATGACGCAATGATAGCGCCAAAACTTGGACCGGTAAACGCTCTTACAATACCTGTGCAAAAAATAATACTATAAACAAAGGCAATGATAACTTTTTTGCCAAATGCGTCATTAAACCAATGTGTTGAAGTGCCTAATAGAATAGCTGCTGCAACAGCATATAATATAACCGTGCTAACCAATAATTTTCTTTTCTCGCTTTTATCAATTACAAGTCCTGCATATAATGCTAACGAAACGGCGGGAATAGCTTCTGCCAGCCCGATCATGCCAATGTAAAAAGCATCTCTTGTTAATTCGTACATCCACCAGGCAACCAATGTGCCCATCATGCGGATGCCCATTACAAAAACAAAACGACCAATGATGAAGTTTCTAAACTCAGGAATTTTTAAAGCGGCTGATATTGGTTTGTTCAAAAGAAAAATATTAGTGAAATGCAAAGATACGGCAAACGGGAAAGGCGAGTAGATGTGAGACGTCAATCGTGAAATGTGATATTATCAGGCCTCGTTTTTCACTTCTCAAGTCTGACGTTTCATGTTTCACGTCAAGGAAGTGTAATGTAATGTTGCCCATCGCTGTACTCTTTATCTAAAGCGTCAATCACAATTTGCAGATGACCGGAATCGCCTAAGAAATCAGCATTGGATGAATCAATAAATAGCGTTTTTATATTATGCTGTTTGATGTACTGAGTGTATGTTTCCTGTAGATTAAATAAATAACTGTTACTGATTGCCTGCTCGTATGTTCGATTACGACTTTTAATATTTTGTTGCAGCCTGTTAACAGGCGCATGCAAATAAATCAATATGTCGGGTTGAACGATCTGCGGGTTAATGATATCAAACAGTTTTTGATACAAACGAAATTCTTCATCCGGTAAATTAACCTTGGCAAACAATAAACACTTGGTAAAAAGATAATCTGAAACAGTAATGTTTTGGAACATGTCTTTTGTTTGCAGCAATTCTTTTAATTGTTTATAGCGTTCAGCCATAAAAAATAATTCCAGTGGAAAAGCATACTGTTGCGGGTTTTCGTAAAATTTAGGTAGAAAAGGATTGTCTGCAAATTGCTCTAATATCAATCGTGCATTAAAATGTTTACTAAGCATGTGTGCCAGCGTGGTTTTGCCGGCGCCAATATTTCCTTCTATGGTAATAAAATTATACTTCAATGTATAAGTAGCAGATTTGTATAGCGCAAAATACTTTTAAAGGATAGTAAGCCCAATTAAAATTTTTTCACATCCAGCTTGTCCTTACAAATGCTGAGTAATTGGTGGATATTTTTTTTAATGACAGGATGTTTGAAATTAGGTGAAAGTTCATTTAAGGGAGTTAAAACAAAACGTCGGTTTTGAATTTCAGGGTGAGGAACGATCAGGTCTTTTTGCTGAATTATGTCTTTATCGAAGAAAAGAATATCAATATCAATTATCCTGGGTGCATTTTTTATAGTGCGTACCCTGCCCATTTTTTCTTCAATTGCTAAAATAGTTTGTATTAATTTTTCAGGAGCTTGTTTTGTTGCAACTATAATAACCTGGTTTAAAAAATCAGGTTGATCATTATTTCCCCAGGCCGCTGTTTGATACAATTTTGACTGACGAATAACATTGCCAATATTTTTTTCGATCAGCTTGATTGCTTTTAACAGTTGTTGTTGGCTATTGCCTATGTTGCTTCCAAGAAGTAGATATATTCTGTTCATTAAAAATGAAAAAGTCGTTGATCAGGTTTAAAAGGATTTGTTTTATTGATTTTTATTTTCTTAAAATCAGTGTGTAAAGGGTTTAAAAGAAAATTATATTCTTCTGTTACTACCACCGAAGGAACTTTTAAAATAAGATTTTCTTTTGCTTTTATGAATTCATCGCCAATAAAGCGGGTGTACTCTACATCTTCAATCCAATCTTTCTTTAGTTTTTCTGCATTTATTTCCCGAACAAGAGAATTGTCCGGAATAAAGATATACAGCAGATCCAACCCAAACGATTTGGTGTAATTAGAAAAGTTTGAATGCACCAGCATTTCAAGCAATGTTAGTGAAATATATTGTGACGTATATAATAAAGGAATACCTTTTGAATTCCAACGTCCTCCATTGATCTTAGCACCGTTTCCCGAAATGTCGTTATTGTACAGCGAATTGGTAATGCGATAAGTGATCATGCAAATATGCCGTGTTGGATTCTTCCTAATTGCGTAAGAATTCTGTTAATGCCTTCAGAAGATTTTAATGAATCGAAAGATAGGTTTCCTTCTAACATAAATGGATTTTGCTTTAACCAGCTATAGAATTTATCAATGCTCCCAAAAGTAACTTTGCCCTGTTTTAAAACTTCGGCAATTTGCACAGCCCTCTCAGCATTAATAGGTGCAAACACGCCGTTATTTTTTGCATAGCGCTGTAAAGTGCGTTCGCTAATGTGCAGTACCGATGCCCATTCTGCTTGTGTAAGCGGTGTTTTATCGGCGATTTTTTTAAATTCGTTGTAAGTAAAGTCTTTGGTAACCGGTGAAACTACCTTTAATGTTTTATAAAATGCAACGGGTTCTTCTACCTTTGAAATGATTTCATCGGCATGCTTGTATGCCGCTGTTTTTTTAGATTTAATACCTTTTTTCATTTCCTGCCATTTGTCACCGAATTTACGACAAATGTCTGTAATTCTTAAATTTTTCTCCCACTTTTTTTCTTAATAGTTTTGCTGAAACTTTCCTACACAATAATGCAGCAATATAGTCAGTTCAAAGCCTTGTTGGCCATAGCAAAAGCAAGTTTAAGAGCTATTTTCAGAAGCCCACAATCTGTTTTTTTCTCTATGTTTTTTCCAATTGTATTGATAGTGATCTTTGGTGCTATCAGTAATGGAGGTGGGGGCATAAGTATGGATGTTGCAATTGATAAAAAAGCAGATACAAGCAATGCTGTATATGAAGCAATAAAACATTCTCCCTTTTTATACTTTCATTCAGGAAGTGAAGATTCTTTGGTGGATCTGATGCAAAAAGGAAAGATCACTGCACTTATCAATATTGTAAAACTTCCAAAAACCAGTGATAAGGAATTTGAACGCGACTTTACAGATAAGTATAATATCCAATTGAGATCATCATCTGCTAACCAACGGGAATTGCCCGGCTTACAAGCTATTTTAGAAAACACCATAGAAAAAATTAATAAAGGTGCAGGTGTTACTTCACCTTCTATTGCAACAATATCAAAGCCTGATATTATACAGGGAAGAGAGTATAAATTAATTGATTTTTATTTGCCGGGTATGATCGGCTTTTCCTTGATAGGCTCTGCAGTTTTTGGAGTAGCTTTTTTGTTTTATAGTTTAAGAGAAACTCTTGTATTAAAACGATTATATGCATCTCCTATCCGCAAGCGTAATATAATTTTGGGAGAAACTTTGTCCCGAATAATATTTCAATTGTTTACAGTAGTTATTTTAATACTATTCGGAACTTTTTTCTATCATTTTACATTAGCGAATGGGATAGAAACATTCCTGAATATGCTGGTTGTAAGTACTTTGGCAGTATTGGTTTTTATGGGTGTTGGATTTATCATCAGCAGTGTTGCAAAAAACCAGAATGTAATTCCCATATATTCAAACTTATTCATGATTCCCCAATATTTTTTATCAGGCACTTTTTTTTCAAAAGCTGCTTTGCCTAATAATATTCAATGGTTGATAAAAATATTGCCATTAACAGCTTTGAATGACAGCCTACGTAAGATTTCTTTTGAAGGAGCACATATTACAAGTTGTGGCAAAGAAATAGGAGTTCTTGCTATTTGGGGCATCATAGTATACGCAATTGCTATTAAAGTATTCCGTTGGGAATAATAAAATATTGATTCCGGTAAAGAAAGAAATTGCTGCATTCCAAACCTATTTTTCAATAAAATTTATGAGATTTATAAAGCCCTTTTTAATTGGATTAACTGGACTGACAATCGTTATTACATTAATGTCTCTTTTGCTGCCATCTCAAATAAAAATTTCAAGGGCTGTTGTAATTAATAGTTCCGCTTATAAAATTTACCCACAAGTAGCAGATCTAAGAAATTGGAAAAACTGGCAACCGCTGTTTGCAGACAGTGGGTCTGCTATTACCTATTCAGACTCTTTAAATAAAAACCCTTTTTGCGATATAAATTCTGAAGGCAGGCAATTGCACATACAAATGCTATCTAATATGCCTTCGGCAATACAATTTTTGTTGCAATCAAAAAATGAAAAAGATATTTTCAATGAAATAAGCATTACTCCAATAAATACAAATCAAACACAGGTTGAATGGAAGACCTTAGTTAAACTCAGCTGGTTCCCCTGGGATAAATTTCGCGGCATTTTTATTGACAGAATAATTGGCCCCGGTTACGAAGAGTCTTTAAATAATTTAAAAAAGATTACCGAGACCAACTAATCATATCAAAATGTTTTTACACTGATCACAGGATACATAAAAAATTTTGAGAGGTTGATGAGTGTTTTGACATTGAATTTTACAAGGTTTCAACAGGTTTGGATTTTAACGTACTCAGGTACGGATTAAAGAGGATTTTTCGAACGAAACATTGTTTTTCAAAAGGTACAAAATTGTTTAAAACTGAATTTTAAACATCTTCAACAGGATTTGGATATTAAGTTCTCAAGGCACAGATCAAAAACAAGTTTTTCACGGATTACATGTTTTCAAAAGAGTACTGGATTTCGGTTTTAAAAAGTAGAAACAGCCGGATGTTTTGATAGGTGTTGTACGGATTAAAAACGGGCTTTTCTGGATATTGTAACGATTTTGGTTTTTGATATTGGATATTAAAATCGTTTACCGGCTGTTTCTATTTTTTATTTTGATTCTTTTACTCGTCTGTTGCATTATTGTAAGACAAAGATATATTCCTCTAAAAAGGTTATTTGTAGTATTGATAGTTGAGTTGTGTCGTATTTTGCCTACAAATATTTGACTTATATCATTGTTTTTTGAACCAACAAGACCAGGTTTTATGTAACAAGCGCAATACCAACACTATTTGTATCATAATCATTTTAATTTCTGCGTTGTAATTTTTAATTTGTTGTGCAACGATTCAACATATGCTATTGTCAAATCCGTAGATCATGGATTATAACTTACTGGTAAAACAATGTTTAAAGCAGAAATCGGATGCTCAGCGTCAGCTGTACGAGCATTTTGCTCCTGCTATGTTTGTGGTTTGTTACCGGTATACAAAATCCACTAAAGATTCGGAAGATATTTTACAAGAGGGATTTGTAAAAGTGTTTAAAAACTTGCATCAATATCGCTCAGAAGGTGAATTGGGCGCATGGATCAGAAGAATAATGGTAACAACTGCGCTCAACTATTTAAAGCGCAATAAAAAATATCAAAACGAATTGTCCTTTACAAACGAGGTATTGCACCCGGTTTCTGATGAAAACCCAACCGTTAAATTGGATGCTAAGCAATTAGCTGATTTAGTAAGGCAATTACCCACAGGATTTCAAACCATTTTCAATTTATATGCGATAGAAGGTTATTCGCATATAGAAATAGCGGAGATGTTAGGAATTAATGAAGGCACTTCCCGATCACAATATTCAAGAGCAAGAGCATTGTTGATCTCATGGATAGAAAAACATTCTTCGGTTTCAAAAAGAGAAAGCTATGCAGGAAAATAATTTTGAAAAGCAAGTGCAGAAAAAGATAGAAGAGTTGCAATTGCATCCTTCTGCAGAAGTATGGCAAAAGGTAGAGCTGGAGATCAGGCAGGACAAAAGGCGCAGGGTCGGGTTCTGGTTTTTGTTATTGGGGCTATTGCTTCTTTCGGGGGGAGTTTATTGGTGGACATCAAAAGCTGATAAGACTAATAGGATTGTCTCAATTAATCAACATCAATCAATTCCATCAAAGCAAAATGGTTTAAAAGAAAGTGCAAACGAAAATAAAGTTGTTGAGAATGAAAAAAGTATTGGGTTAACAGAAAATATATTAGTAACCGATAAACGAAAAAGGATAAAAGCCATTTCATTCATTAGTAGTAAAATCAATACACAACCCACAGGCATTACTGTAAAGCGAAAAAAAACTACTAAGCAAAAAATTACAACCACTGTATCAAATGTCGATACAGATGAAATGGTAAAGGGTGAAGAAGAACAAAACGGAGCAGCAACTTTTGATTCAATAATTAATATAGAAGGTAAAATAAATAATGACCCTATAAAAATCAATGATAGCTTATTGGCTAAAACAGAAAAGAAGGAAATAAATAAAAATGTGATTGTTTCTAAAGGTGACTCGGCATCTACTAAAAAGAAAAAAAGCAAATGGAGTTTTGCTGTTCAGGCGGCAGCAGGAATAGCTGCAACAGGAAAAGGATATTTTGGAAACAATAATAGTTATTACGATGTGGCACCTCCATTAACTTCAGGCGGATCTGTAACGCCTACTGGGCCTCAATATAGTAATTCGGTCTATTTCTCTCGTATTAGCTCTTCATTGGCAGGAAAATTGGGTATTTCTGCTACGTATGCTCTTTCAAAAAAATGGAGCATAGTTACAGGAGTAACGTATAAATTATATACAACTACAATGAAAACCGGCAATAGTGAAGATAGTGCCGGTTTTACCGTTTATAAAACTGGAAGCAACAAAACATATCGCAATTCGTATCAGTTTATCGATATTCCAATTGAATTTCAGTTTCGTGTGGGGAACAATGATAAGTTATCAATGCATGCTATAGCAGGTATTAGTTTATCGAAACTGGTTGCAACAAACACTCTTCAGTTTGATCCGGCAAGGAATGGAGGCAACGGATTATATTATCCCGACAACTCTTTGCTTAATAACACGGGAGTTGGTATAACTGCAGCTTATTTGTTTGATCTGATCTATGGTAAAAAAATAGCACTACAGCTTGGTCCGGATTTTTATTATGGTTTGTCAACAGTAGCTAAAACAGGTATGTATGCAAATAGTCACTATAGCTTTATAGGAGTCCGGGTACAAACACAGATCGGTAAAAAATAAAGGAATAAAAATTCAATAATTATTTATGAACTGAAGATTTCTTTTAATTCCTTTCCATTTACTTCGTTTCAATGGAGAATGAGCAAATATTTTTTTAAAACTTTCTTCGCTTAATTCCTCCCAATCATTTTTAGTAAAATCTAATATCTCTGGAATGGGGTTAAAGCTGATTTCTTTAGTAGGTTTTGAAAAACGATTCCAGGGGCAAACATCCTGGCAGGTATCACAACCAAACATCCAGCCATCAAACTTGTTTTGCATGTTTTCCGGAATCAGCATTTCTTTTAGTTCAATGGTGAAGTAAGAAATACATTTGCTTCCATCAATTACTTTGTTTGGTAAAATGGCATCTGTAGGGCAGGAGTCAATACAACGTGTACAGCTTCCGCAATAATCCTTTACATATGCGTTGTCATAATTTAATTCAAGATCAGTTATCAGCGTAGCTATAAAAAAGAAAGAACCTTGGTGCTTATTAATGAGATTTCCATTTTTACCGATCCAGCCCAATCCGCTTTTTAATGCCCATGTTCTTTCCAATACCGGGGCAGAATCTACAAAGCCTCTTCCGTTTATGTCTCCAATGTTTTCTTTTATAAGCGTTATTAATGCATTTAGTTTTTCTTTTATTACTTCATGATAATCCTTACCATAAGCATACTTGGCAATTTTAGGAACATCTTCATTTTGTTGTTGATCAGGAAAATAATTTAGCAATAAAGTAATAACTGATTTTGCACCAGGTACCAATTTAGAGGGGTCTATACGTAGGTCAAAATAGTTCTCCATATAATGCATGGAACCATGCATATCTTTCTTCAACCATTGTTCTAATCGGCGGGCATCTTCTTCTAATTGCACAGCTTTTGCAATGCCACAATAATCAAAACCTAAGTCTTTAGATTTGAGTTTAATAAAATTTGTTCTGTCCAAAAGAATCATATTAAAAAATGGAATATCTTTCGCCAAATAATCCCAAATCTACTTAATATGTTCAGCAAATCTTTATCCGTGCTATCTCTGTTATTGTTTAGCTGTTTGTTGTCCCTGGCACAACAAGAAAAAACACCTGTAAAATTCGGACACGTAACAAAAGATGATTTTGATGTTAGCAAGTATAATGTAGATACATCTGCAGGAGCTGTAATAGTTTCTGATGTTGGCTATAGCGATTTTGAAGGTAATTCAGCAGGCTGGTTTAGTCTTGTGTTTAAACACCAAAAACGAATCAAAATTATTAATAAGAACGGATTTGATTTGGCTGATGTGTCCGTGTATTTATATAAAAATAGTGGTGGAGAAGAAATATTATCAAATGTAAAAGCATCTACTTATAATATAGAAGATGGAGAGGTAAAAGAAACAAAAATGAAAAGCGATGCTATTTTTTCTGACCAATATGATCAGAAAAGGCTTATTAAAAAATTTACGCTTCCTTCTGTAAAAGAAGGTTCAATTATAGAATATAGTTATGTAGTTCATTCGGACTTTTTGTTTGATCTGCAACCGTGGGCCTTTCAGGATAATTACCCGGTAGTGTGGAGTGAATATTCAGTAAACATTCCTGAATATTTTGATTATGTCACTTTATTTCAGGGGTATGAACCATTCAGCATAAAAACAGAAGAATCCGGTTCTGCTGTTTATAATATTACCATTCATCCGGATGGGCAATCGGGAAGAGCAGAAAATCTTACATTATCTCCTAATACTTCTCAAAAACGTTGGGTAATGAAAAACGTGCCTGCATTAAAAGAAGAAGCTTATACAAGTTCTATTAAAAATCATATCGCAAAGATCGAATTTCAATTGGCTGGAATAAAACTTCCTAATCGGCCTTACGAAAGTATAATGGGCACCTGGACCAAAGCCTCAGAAGAATTATTAAAACGGGAAGATTTTGGAGATCGGCTTAACAGGAACAATGGATGGCTAAATGACGAGTCAGCCAATATTTTATCTGGTGCAACAACTGGTTTGGATAAGACAAAGAAGATATATTATTATGTGCGTAATAATATTAAATCAACAGATATAAAAGGAATATTATTAGATAAAAACCTGAAAGATGTTTTTAAAAATAAAAGCGGTTCAATTGCCGATATAAATATGTTATTGGTAACCATGCTTCGTCATGAAAACATTCAGGCAACGCCGGTTATATTAAGTACAAAAAGTCATGGTTACACTAGTCCTTATTATCCTATCATTGATAAATTTAATTATGTGGTGTGCCAGGTTACTTTAGATTCTAGTACTTATTACTTAGATGCATCTCAACATTATTTAGGATTTAATGAACTTCCGTCTTATTGCTATAATGGGCATGCACGAATAATAGATAACGAAGCAAAACCTGTGTTTTTTTCCTCAGATATATTAAAAGAGAATAAGCTCACAGGCGTGATATTATTTAAAGATAGCACTCCGGGTAAGTGGAGTGGTAATATTCTATATAATTTGAATTTTGATGAATCAAATGAACTAAGAGAAAAAATTGCAACAAAAGGAATGGAGGATGTTGAAAAAGGGCTTACTGCTTCAAATACAGATGAATGTTCTATTTCAAAAATAAAGTTTGAAGATAAAGACGACTGTGAAAAGCCGTTAACAATGAAATGTAATGTTACTGCTGAAGGAACAACGGCTGACAACATTATTTATTTTTCTCCGATAATGCGAAACGAATACAAGGAAAATCCGCTTAAATCGGCAGAAAGAAAATATCCTGTGGAAATGCCTTATTTAATTGATGATAAGTATTCACTTAGCATAGAAATACCCGATGGATATGTAGTAGATGAACTTCCGAAATCAAGTAAGGTAACTTTTAATGAATCGGATGCAACTTTTGATTACCTTATTGTTGCGGATGCAGAGAAGATTGACCTTTTGTTTCATTTGCAATTTTTTAAAGCCACTTTCTCGCAGGATAGTTATGAAGACCTGAGAGGTTTTTTTGACTATATAGTAAAGAAATGCAGTGAGCAAATCGTATTTAAGAAGAAACAATAATGATGAAAAGAATAGCCTGTTTTTTATTGCTGAACATTTGTTGGTCTTTACACATAGCAGCACAGGAAAATAAGTATGCAGTTAGTGCAATACCTGTCGAATTATTAAAAAACGCCAATGCTGTTAAAAGGGTTGAAGAACTGAAAATTATTATCAATACTGGTGATAAAGCTACTATTTATCAAAAGTATGCTATCACTATTTTAAATGAGGGCGGAGATCACCAAGCAGATTTCGTTACGTTTTATGATGCCTTCCGGGATGTAAAACATATAGAAGGCAAGTTGTATGATGCGAATGGGAAAAAGATACGCTCTATGAAAAAAGATGACCTGGAAGATATAAGCGCTGTAGGAGCAAATATTATTACAGATGGAAGAGTTAAGCATCATAATTTTCAATGTAGACAATATCCTTATACAATAGAGTATGAATCAGAAACAGATTGTGATGATATCTTTTTTCTACCCGCATGGCAACCTGTAGAGGATGATAAATATGCTGTGCAATTAAGCGCTTTGCAGGTTCAATGTCCAGCTTCTTATACGCTTCGCTATAGAATGTTTAATTACAATAAAGCTCCTGATAGTGCAATAAATAATGCTGTTAAAACATATAACTGGTCTGTAGAAAATATTGCTGCTGTTTTAGATCAGCAATATCAACCTGACTGGTATAAGCTAACTCCAACGGTTTTTTTGGCACCTTCCGATTTTAAAATGCAAGATTATGACGGCAATATGAATACATGGAAGGGATTTGGAGAATTTATTACAGCTTTAAACGAGGGCAGGGATGAATTGCCGGATGCGATCAAACAAACAGTTCATTCTTTAACGGATAAAATTCAGGATGTTCATGAAAAAATAAGATTGCTTTATGAATACATGCAAAAGAATACACGCTATGTAGGCATTCAATTAGGTATTGGAGGATGGCAACCGTTTAGTGCTTCGTATGTAGCTACTAAAGGATATGGCGATTGTAAAGCGTTAAGTAATTATATGTGTTCATTATTGAGAGAAGCAGGAATTAAAGCTGATTATGTACTTATTTTGGCAGGTAGAAACAAAACAGGGTTAATAGATGATTTTCCCTGTAATCTTTTTAACCATGCAATTGCTTGTGTGCCTATGAAGACGGATACCGTTTGGCTAGAGTGTACAAGCCAAATACTTCCTGCCGGGTATTTAAGTGGATTTACTTGCAACAGAAGCGCCTTATTAATTGATGGTGGAAATAGTAAATTGGTTCACACGCCGGACTATGAAAAAAGAGATAACATCCAGTTGAGAAAGATAAAAGCAACAGTTGATAGTACAGGTTTTTTGCAGTTAGACGCAGACACGAAATATGCCTGTTTGCAACAAGATGCTTTATTTGAAATGATCCATGCATTATCAAAAGAAAAGATAAAAGATGAATTAAGAGAAAAATTTAACCTGCCCTCTTTTGATCTTGTTTCGTATAAATATTCTGAAGAAAAGAACAGCATGCCTGTTGTAGAAGAAAATGTTCAGATCACGTCAGGAAGCTATGCTACAATAAGTGGAAAGCGGCTTTTTGTAATGCCTAATATTCTTTCGCGTTACGAAAATAAGTTTACTGACTATGAAAAGCGTACATGCGATATAGTTATTAAGACAGAATATCGTGATATTGATACAGTAGAGATCACCATTCCTAAAGGGTATTCTCCTGAAGCTTTACCTGCAGATGTATCGATCGAATCTAAGTTTGGAAGATATAGTTGTTCAGCGAAAGTATCAGCAGAAAAGATTACTTACTATAGAATGAATGAAAGAGTTGCCGGCGTATATCCAGCAAGTGATGGCAAAGTATTGGCGGATTATTTAAATAAAATTTCTAAGGCAGATAGGGAAAAGATCGTTTTCGTAAAGAATGGTTAAGTTATTGAGAAAATACTTCATCTACCAATCCTTTTAACTCTGTGTATTTTTCTTTTCTTCCTTTATAATTGATGTTGACCGTAAACAAAAAAGCAGCATAATTTTTCTGTTTATCTACCCATGGAAAACTTCCAAATAATCCCGGACTACTTACTGCGTTTGAGATCGTATTATATGTAGCATCCATTGTCCATTCCCCATAGCCATACCCCCAATCTTCAGCTCCCGGGGGAGTATATGCAATAACAACATCCTGTGAAATTCTGTTTATTTGCATGGCTGCAATCGACTCTTTACTTAAAACCTGCTTGCCATTAAAGATACCATTGTTCAAGATCATTTCTAAAAAATTCAAATAATCTAATGGAGTGCTTAAAGCACTTCCCGCAGCTAAAGGAACTTTACCATCGCCAAAATCAGTATTCAACATTTTGCAAGGTTTAGCGATTCTTTCTTTAAATAGAGTATTAAAATCTTTGGCACCGATCTTTTCAATGATCGCTGCTGCAATTTGTAGGCCGGCGCTACTGTAATGAAATGTTTTTCCCGGTTCACCATCCATTGATGCCCTGGCTATATTGTTGATTGCCTCTTCCATCGAAGCTGCATTATTGATCAGATCCCTGCTTTCTTTTAAAGAGCCTGACTTAATTCCGGTTAAATGACTTAAGCAATATTTTACTTTAATGCCGCCCTTACCATATTTATTCATCACCGGTAAATATTTGCCGATCGTATCTTCTAAATTCAATTTGCCTTCATCTACAAAACTCATTACCAATGCAGCGCTTAACCATTTGCTACAACTGGCGATCGGAGCTTTACTGGTGTCAGAAAATTTAAGTGCCTCATCGGTTGCCGGTCTTCCCTGTCTTTTTGCTAAAAATTTGCCTACCATTTTTTGCCGCCAGCCAAGGTTATTAGCTGCATTGTCATACACAACCTTTCCATCCTTATAAACAACAATAACAGCTCTGCCACCTAATTCCTTTACATTTTGGCCGAGCCAGGCATCAACTTTGCTAAAATTATATTGGGCAAAAGAAACCTGTAATAATAACATGAAAACTACAATCAGGCTGCATTTGCGACAGGTTATATTAAAATTATAAGACATAATTGCGTAACAAAAACGTTTGGATTATTCTTTGCTTTGAATGTTTAAACTTAAAAGCAATATTAAATATATGAATCTAAATAATTTCACAATAAAAGCACAGGAAACCATTGCAAAAGCGCAGCAATTGGCGTTTAACCAACGGAATCCTAATATAGAAACGGAACACTTGCTAAAAGCATTGTTGAGCGACGAAGATTCGCCGATTGAATTTCTATTAAAGAAAAACAATGTGAATGTGAACTTTGTTGAAAGCAAATTGGATGAAAGTATTCAAAAACTTCCTCCTGTTCAGGCAGGCGAACCCGCACAATCTATCAGTAGGGATGGCAACAATGTTATTTTAAAAGCAGGCTCTTTATTAAAAACATTTAATGATGAGTTTGTAAGCGTTGAACATTTATTGCTGGCTATTCTGCAAGGCAACGACAATACAGCCAAGATATTAAAAGATGCAGGTTTAACAGAAAAGGGTTTGATCGCGGCTGTAAAAGATCTGCGTAAAGGCTCAACTGTATCTTCCCAAACACAGGAAACACAATTCAATTCATTGAATAAATATGCAAAGAACCTGAATGAAATGGCACGTACAGGAAAATTAGACCCGGTTATTGGTCGTGATGAAGAGATCCGTAGGACCTTGCACATACTTTCCCGTCGTTCAAAAAACAACCCCATTTTAGTAGGTGAACCCGGCGTTGGTAAAACTGCTATTGCCGAAGGTTTGGCAATGCGTATTGTAAATGGCGATGTTCCCGAAAACTTAAAATCAAAGATCATTTATGCATTGGATATGGGGCAGTTAATTGCCGGCGCAAAGTATAAAGGTGAGTTTGAAGAACGTTTAAAATCAGTTATTAAAGAAGTTACTACCAGCGAAGGCGAAATAGTGTTATTTATAGATGAGATACATACGTTGGTGGGTGCAGGCGGCGGTGATGGAGCTATGGATGCAGCTAATATTTTAAAACCTGCCCTTGCTCGTGGTGAATTAAGAGCAATTGGCGCCACCACATTAAATGAGTATCAAAAATTCTTTGAAAAAGATAAGGCATTAGAACGTCGCTTCCAGAAAGTAATGATCGATGAACCTACTGTTGATGATGCAATTTCCATTTTGCGTGGATTAAAAGATCGTTATGAAACCTACCACCACGTACGTATAAAAGATGAAGCAATTATTGCTGCGGTTGAATTATCACATCGTTATATAACTGATCGTTTTTTACCGGATAAAGCCATCGACTTAATTGATGAAAGTGCAGCAAGGTTAAGATTGGAAATGAATTCTATGCCGGAAGAACTAGACAAGCTCGAAAGACAGATCCGTCAACTGGAAATAGAAAGAGAAGCTATCAAAAGAGAAAATGATGAAGTAAAGCTGAAAGAATTGAATACTGATATATCCAATCTTTCTGTTGAACGAGATACGTTTAAAGCTAAGTGGAAACAGGAAAAAGAGATCGTTGAAAAAATTCAATCTGCTAAAGCAAATGTGGAGCAATTGAAATTAGATGCCGAAAAAGCAGAACGAGAAGGTGATTATGGAAGAGTTGCTGAAATACGTTATGGTAAAGTGCAGGAACAGGAAAAGATCATTGCAGAACAAATGCTGCAATTAGATGAAATAAGTGAAAAGCGCTTATTGAAAGAAGAAGTAGATGCGGAAGATATTGCTGAAAATGTAGCAAAATCAACCGGCATTCCTGTTACAAAAATGCTGCAAAGCGAACGCGAAAAATTATTGAACCTGGAAGATGAATTACATAAAAGGGTAGTTGGGCAGGAGGAAGCTATTGAAGCGGTAAGTGATGCGATACGTAGGAGCAGGGCAGGTTTGCAAGATCCTAAAAAACCGATAGGCTCATTTATTTTCTTAGGTACAACCGGTGTTGGTAAAACAGAATTGGCAAAAGCATTGGCTGATTATTTGTTTGATGATGAGGGCATGATAACCCGTATCGATATGAGCGAATACCAGGAAAAACATTCGGTAAGTCGTTTGGTAGGTGCACCTCCCGGCTATGTTGGTTATGATGAAGGTGGACAACTGACCGAAGCGGTTAGAAGAAAGCCTTATTCTGTAGTATTGTTGGATGAAATTGAAAAAGCGCATCCGGATGTATTTAATGTATTGTTACAAGTGTTGGACGATGGTCGCTTGACCGATAATAAAGGTCGCGTTGTGAATTTCAAAAACACTATCATCATCATGACAAGCAACCTTGGCAGCACTATTATCCAGGATAATTTTGAAAAGGTTTCAGATGAAAATAAAGATGAGATCGTAGAAAGTACAAAGGCAGAAGTTTTAAACTTATTACGTCAAACCATTCGTCCGGAATTTTTAAACAGGATCGATGAAACCATATTATTCCAGCCTTTAATGAGAAAAGAAATAAAAGGTATTATCAGCATACAATTGGATAATTTGAAAAAACTGGTAGCACAAAATGGCATCCAGTTAGAGTTCAGCGAATATGCGCTCGATTACCTGGCAGAAAATGGCTACGACCCTCAGTTTGGTGCCCGTCCTTTAAAAAGGTTGATCCAAAAAGAGATCGTAAATCAATTAAGTAAGCGCATTTTGGGCGGTAGTATCGATAAAACAAAACCTGTTTTGGTGGATGTATTTGACGGTACAGTAGTTTTCAGAAATGAGGCTGCTCACACCGAAAAAGAGCCAAAAAAGCAACGGGAAAAGGTAAAATAAAGTAGTTTTTTCAAAAATAAAACGTTGATTATCAGTTAATTTATAGTTAATCAGCAAAAAATTACATTATCGGTACAGTTGTGTATTGGCAAAACAATTACCTTCGGCAACTTGTTATTACTTCTGACAGAGTTTTAAGACGGTACTTTTCCCATTAACATGCATGCTGAATTGAAACAATATAGCCCTGATTTTTCAGGGAGTATCAGATAAAACTAAAACGAACAATTATGGCATTTAAGAAAGAAACAGTAGAGATAATCGAGCCTAGAAATGTATTTGTGGGCAATCCAAAAGCGACAGTTACTTTAGAAGAATTTGGCGAATACGAAAGTGAAGCGTGTGCTAAAGCAAACGAAGTGGTAAAACAATTACTGGAAGACTTTGACGGAGATATCCGTTTCAATTTCCGCCATTTTCCATTAACTACTATTCATCAACGCAGTTTAAAAGCAGGTGAAGCAGCTGTAGCTACAGCGCAACAAGGTAAGTTTTGGGAAATGCACAATATACTTTTCGCCAATCGCCGCAATTTGGGAACTACCAGTTTAAAACTATATTCAAAAGAAGCAGGTGTTGTTAATAAGCATTTCCTGGATGATCTGGTGAATGCAACGTATGGCTGGCAGGTACAAGGCGATCTGCGTGAAGGCTTGGATCGTGGAGTAAAAGATGTTCCAACATTCTTTATTAACGGTGAACGCTATGTAGGCAAGCCAACTTTTGATGGTTTAAGCAAAGCGTTAAAAGATGCCTTGAAAAAAACTAAAAAGAAACCGGCTTCAAAAGCTGCTAAACAAAGAGCATAAAATATCTCACAATATGTAAAAACCTCAACAATCCGTTGAGGTTTTTTATTTGTTTCCCTTTCAAAAAAGTTAAAGAATAGTAAATAAAAATATTGCTTCACATTATGCAAAACAATTATTAGGTTTTGCTTTTTTATGTACCTGGCTGTAATACTACTATTAAACATTGTTGTGTCACTCCCTTTTTACGGTGTATCATTATTCAACAACACGTTCTGGTTGCTATTGCCTTAAAAAAATGTTAGAGACACTAATGGCAATTAATTAAAGGCATACTATTTGAATCTTTTTTCTTTGTTTCCAAAACTAGCTGTTTTCTATTATAAACTTAAAAATGCAGAATATGAAAAAGACAGCCAAAGTTGCGAGCTTGCTCGCCATTGTATTATCCCTCGTTCTCATATTTTTTTCCTGCTCAAAAGATGCCTCCTTGAGTGAAAGCTTAACTCCCGGAACACAAAATGCTTCTATTTACATGACCGATGCCCCGGGCTTTTTTGATAATGTAATGATAGACATTCGCTCGGTACAGGTATTAGTAGATACTTGTAAACATGATAACGGATGGGGTTGGGGAGACGATGATCATCATGGAAACGACGATCACAATAATGGTTCTGATGATCATTGTCCGGTTTGGGATACATTAAATATTACACCCGGCGTTTATGACCTGTTAAGTTTAAGGAACGGTACGGACACCTTATTAGCCGGCGGTAATCTACCCGATGGAAAGATCGTAAAGATCAAAATTGAATTGGGAACTAATAATTCATTGGTAAAAGATGGAGTTACTTATCCATTAAATCTTCCAACCAATCAACCAAGTTTTATAGTGGTTAATTTAAGAGGAGATGAATGGGATGAATTTAAGCCAAAACATGTAAGACTATGGTTGGATTTTGATGTGCAACGTTCAATTGTAGTAGTACGTAATAATGAGTTCTTCCTTAGTCCGTTCATAAAAGTATTCACTATTAAAACTACCGGAAGTATCAATGGTAGAGTTACCCCGGTTAAAGATGCATTTCCTGTGATCACCATATCAAACAGCACGGATACAGCTTATGCTTTACCTAATCCCGGTGGCGAATTTAAGGTTAGAGGGTTAACCGCAGGAAGCTATTCTGTATTTATCAATTCTTCTAATGGTTATTCAGATACAACCATCACTAATGTAAACGTAACGGCAGGTGGAAACGTAGCATTAGGTAATATTAAACTACATAAATAAAACATCTTTCAGTTTTATAAAAGAAGAAGGAGACTTTATGAGTCTCCTTCTTCTTTTATTTCATATAATAAAACTATTCTTCCACTACTACCCAAAACACTATTACTTCTTTGCCATTGAACAATACGCTAACAGGAAATTCATCTGCCTCCTGGAACTTATAGCTAAATACAATGCTGCTGCCCGCAGTAGAATAATCTACCTGTTTTGTTTTTCTTTTCTTAGCATCGCCCATTGCAAGAGATACAATACCGATCGCATCTTTATTGCTTACATCAATACTAAACTGCACCGGCTTACCCACCTTGGCTTTAATATGAGATTGTGCCGGTTTAACACCTGTAATTCCAAATTCAATAGCTTGTGGTTTTATGCCGGGCATTGAAAAAAAGGTTTTTTTATTCTGACCTCCACGAGCACCGCCTAATAGCCACGCTGTATTATCAGGAAAATGCGTTGCATTGAAAATAGCATTATCTGTAAAGAAATATTTATCATTAAAAGACCTGGTAAAAACCTTTACATCGTTATCCGTATAACCACTTCCCCAGGTTGGATCAACATAATACCATTCACTGGGACTTTGTCCTAATTGAACCACATTCCACGAGTGATTAAAACCTTCCGGCAATTCATCATCTTCTGTTGTAGTAGTTTTGGAATAACCATCCACCGTTAAACAACGGATGCCAGCAACACTACACATATCCTGGAAGAGGGCTGCATAGCCAAACGCTGTAGCCATACGGGTTTTTAATATTTCTTCGCTGCCAGTTTTACTGTTATCACTATTACGGGCGGCTTTACAATCATAGCTGATATTAAAAGCGATCCAATCAAAGATGGCTCTTGTTTTATTTATTTTATCAGGAAAATTTTTAGTGAGCAGATTGGCAATCGTTCCCATGTTCATGGAATCTAACGAGCCTAGCTTTTTTACATAATCATCTACTTGTTTGTACCCCTGAGATCGGGCAGAAGAAGAAACAGCAATGAAGAGAATAGCAATTATTGTTTTTCGCACTTGTATCATGCAATAAAAATAACAATAACTAATGGATGCTGATTAAAAACAATCGTTAATAATCCTTAAACCGAAGGCTCCTGCTGGCTCATGCAATGAAAGCTTCCCAATCCCCAGATGATATCGACAGAATTGATACCAACCACTTTTCTTGTAGGAAAACATTCCTGTATTATCTGCAATGCTTTATCATCTTTAGCACAATTAAATACCGGAACGATCACGGCATGATTGGCAATATAGAAATTAGCGTAAGATGCAGGCAGGCGCTGATCTTCATAAACAACAGCATCCGGCATCGGCAACTCAACAATATTCAATTGCTTGTCGTTTAATAAACGCAGTTGTTGTAATTGTTTTAAATTATGTTGAAGTAATGCGTAATTCTCATCGTTCTTATTCTCTTCAATAACAGTCAGCACAGTATCTTCATTCACAAAACGAACGGTATCATCAATATGTCCGTCCGTATCATCACCAACAATGCCCTCATCTATCCAAAGTACTTGTTCAGCGCCGTAATAATCGCACAAGTATTTTTCTATCTGTTGTTGATCAAGTTGCGGATTGCGATTAGGATTTAATAAACAGGCGGTCGAAGTAAGTATTGTTCCTTTACCATTGAACTCTACCGAACCTCCTTCCATAACAATACCCGGATTGAATACCTGCAAATTAAATTGCTTGCCGATCAATGTAGGAATTACATCATCCAGATCGTATGGAGGATATTTGTTGCCCCACGCATTATAATTCCAGTCAACAATTGCTTTTTGCTTTGTTGTTGGATTGATGAGAAATGCAGGTCCATGATCCCTGCACCAGGCATCATTGGTAGGATGAAAATAAAATTCAACTTTATCCAGATCAACGTTAGTTTTTTGTAAATGCCCCACAGCAAAACTTTTCATTGCTTCATCATTTACATTGATGCGAACAATTTCACTTTGCGTAAGCTCTTTTACAAACTGCGAATAATAAGGATATATCTTTTCTATCTTTCCCGGCCACGATGCTTCTTTATGCGGCCAGCTAAGCCAGCACGCATCATGTTTTTCAAATTCTGCAGGAAAGCGAAAGCCTAAATAATTTGGAGTCATTTTAATCTTCGTCAATAAAACGTTTGGTAATGGGTTGGTAAGAGTCGATCCTTCTGTCACGCATGAACGGCCAGTGCGTACGATAACTATCTGTTTTTGCCAGATCAATTTCAACAACAGTAGTTTCTTCTGTATCGTGCGATGCCTGGTAAATTAAATTTCCAAAAGGATTGGAAACAAAGGAGCCCCCCCAGAATTTCATTGCTCCATCCTGTTCAAACCCAACACGGTTTACACTTACTACGTGTACGCCATTGGCAACAGCATGACTGCGTTGAATGGTTTGCCATGCATTGTATTGTTCGTTGTTGGTTGCTTCATCCTGCGATGTTGCCCAACCAATAGCCGTAGGGTAGAATAATATTTCGGCGCCCATCAACGATGTAATTCTTGCTGCTTCAGGATACCATTGATCCCAGCATATCAATACACCGAATGTTGCAAACTTTGTTTTAAATATTTTGTAGCCTAAATCGCCGGGAGTAAAATAGAATTTCTCATAAAATGCAGGATCATCAGGAATATGCATTTTACGATACTTGCCTACATAGGTTCCGTCCGCATCTATCACTGCAGTAGTATTATGGTAAATGCCCTGTGTTCTTTTTTCAAATAAAGAGGCGATCACTACTACATTATGTTCGGCAGCTACTTTGCTGATGGCTTCGGTAGATGGACCGGGGATGGCTTCTGCCAGCTTGAAATTTTCGTAATCTTCCACATCACAGAAGTACAACGAAGTAAACAACTCCTGCAAGCATACTATTTGTGCACCTTTTGCAGCAGCTTCTTTTATTTTTTCGATGGCTTTGGCAAGATTGCTTTGCTTATCGGCAACGCAGCTCACCTGTACCAAGGCTACTTTTACTTTGCTCATATTTTTAAATAAGGTGCAAAGATAAATGATTGGAAGAATTTATATTTTAGAGAGGGATTAGGGGAGTAACGCAGTTTGAAATTTACTGCTCACTTTTACCAAATATGAATCTATCGGTGGAATCAGTTTCCAACATTAGTGAGGCTAATTTATTTGAACATGTTGAATCTTGTGCGACAATCACAATGCGTCTTTTTATCTTGACATCTCTATAAAAAGTGACTTCTACGGCTATACATTCATCTGAATCTCCACCTATTTTTGCTAATTCCCCCAAAATATTATGAGCGTAAATGGTATTAATAAAACTTGCCGAATACCAAGTTGTACTCAAATTGTTTTCTTTATGGTAGGCATTAATTATACTATCTGTAGTCCGCATAAACTCATCCTGATTACCTACTATCCATCTGTGTAAAGAGTTGTATTTTTTATTGGTACCACAAGAAATAATCAACAAACTAATAAGCAGAAAAAGTATGGGTTTCATAAATTAGGGGAATGTCTCAGTTTGAAATTTTAATTCGTAGATACCTTATTTTCATTTGTTTCGATGTTCGCTCTTTTAACCAAACTTTTCTCAATTGTTTCAACAGTCACTAAGATAGCAATATCTTCTATTTTTCATTTATCTTTTATGATCCCTGCCTGCATAAGGGTCTATATCAATTACTCAATACTTACATGTCATCATTTCTACTTCATTATTAATTAATTAGCTCTTACACTCATATGCTTCACCCTCGGCACGATTTGCTTTACCCTTACATGAAATTGTTTCAGGATAACTGCAATTTGGTCAGGCTCTCAACCGTCTTGCTTTACTATCCGCATCATTGGTTTTACAATTACTTTCAATTGTTTTAAGGTAACAATAAGTTGCTAAACCCTTACATTTATTTGTTTTACAGTTAGCACGGGTTGCTTTACCATTACCTGCTATTGTTTCGCTGCAACAGTAAATTGCTTAAATCTAACGTTGGTTTGTCTGGTTATTGGAAGATAATGTTGTTATGCAAAACAAATTCTCAAAGTAATTTCCGATCTGTAATTTTAACGCATGGTTCGTTTTACCACTACTATATTACAATTTGCTGAGCAGGGAGAAAAAACCGGCTGGACTTATATTGAACTGGATGCTTCCATTGCACAAAAATTAAAACCGGGAAATAAAAAATCGTTCCGCGTTAAAGGTAAGCTGGATGATCATCCCATAAAAGGCATTGCATTAATGCCAATGGGTGATGGAAAATTTATAATGGCGCTAAATGCCACTATACGAAAGGAAATTGGTAAACGAAAAGGTGCTACACTAAAAGTGGCTATTGAAGAAGATAAAGAGGAGACAACGGTACCGCAGGAATTACTGGAATGTTTGCAGGATGAACCGAAAGCTTTTGAGAATTTTAAAAAACTTACCAAAGGGCATCAGAATTATTATGGCAATTGGATAAAGAGTGCCAAAACAGAACCTACCAAAGCCAAACGTATTGCACAAGCAGTAAATGCGTTAAGTAAAGGCTGGCATTTTGGAATTATGATGCAGATGCAAAAGAAGGATCGTAAAGACCTGTTGGGTTAATATCAAAGTACAAATCCTAAAATACCAATAGTTGCCAATTCATGCAGGTCGGACGCTTTATCGGTGGTGGTAGAAAAAAAATAATAGTTATGGTATTCGAAGGCAGCATCAAAATCTCCGCCACTTTCTGCAAACTGTGCATATTCGTCGGCAAATTTTTCTTTTAGTTTATTTAGATGTTTTTCATAGCCCGGGTTAGTGAAGTAGGTCAAAGCCATTAAAATAACAAGTAAAAAAACTATTCTCTTCATTTTGTAAAGTTTACTGTAAGGTAAATATTTTTTAGAAGCAGGCAAGTTGATGAGGCAAAGCCGCTTAAGAAGCATCTTTGCCGTCCATCAATTCCTGTTTTATTTGCCGTTAAGGTTGAGTACATTAGATCACCAAAAACTAATTATATGAAACAGTTTATTATTTGCATAGTGATCTTCCTTTCTTATTCATCTACACAGGCACAGTTTTTAACTGCACTTCAAAATGGCGGTAATAAAAAAGCAATGGTTGGCGAACATATTGGTATTACGGAAGTAGAAATTAATTATGACCGTCCGGGCGTTAAGGGAAGAGAAGGAAAGATATGGGGATCGTTGGTTCCTTATGGCTTTAATGCATTGGGCTTTGGTACCAGCAAAGCTTCACCATGGCGTGCAGGTGCAAATGAAAATACAACAATAGAATTTTCCGGTGATGTAAAAATAGAAGGCAAGGATCTGCCTGCAGGTAAATATGCATTCTTTATTGCGGTAGGTAAAGATGAATCGACAATAATTTTTTCTAAAACCAATTCCGCTTGGGGAAGCTTCTTTTATGATTCTACCAAAGATGCATTAAGAGTGTCTGTAAAAAACAAGCCTTTAGAAAAAGAAGTGGAATGGCTGAAATATGAATTTACTGATGAAACGACTAACAGTGCTGTTGTTGCACTGGAGTGGGAATACCTTTCTATTCCTTTTAAAATAGAAGTGGATGTTAATAAAGGCCAGATCGAATCTTTCAGACGTGAATTAATTAGCCAAAGAGGTTTTGATTGGAAAGCTTGGGAGTATGCTGCAGAGTGGTGTGCTGATAATAATACCAATTTGGATGAAGCGCTGCAATGGGCTGATTATTCTATTAACGGAACATTTGTAGGAGAAAAGAATTTTAAAACATTATCTGTAAAATCAAGACTGTTGCAGCTTATGGGTAAACCGGCGGAGGCTGATTCAGTGATGAAAGAAGCAATGCCATTGGGATCTATAAGCGATGTACACAATTATGCAAGGCAATTATTAACGAACAAACGTACAAAAGAAGCTTGTGCAGCTTTCAGGGCAAACTATAAAAAGTTTCCGAACCAATTTACTACCAATGTGGGTATGGCACGTTGCTTAAGCGCAGAAGGAAATTACAAGGAAGCACTAAAATATGCAAACATTGCCTTGCCACAGGCTCCTGATATGATCAATAAAAACAACATGCAAACAATAATTGAAAAATTAAAAGCAGGTAAGGATATTAATTAAATTGCTTATCGGGTATAGAAAAGCAGAATTATTAAGCTTTCAGTCTGAGCTTGTCGAAGACGGGTTTGTTTAAATATTCCTAAAGGCTTTTGTATAAGCACTTAATTTTTTAGATCATTTCTGTTGATGTACCATTAGTTTACTATCGAACGAAAAATTATTATCTTCTAAACTCACTCCACCGGTCGTATTTTCTTTGCTGCAGGATAATATCGTTAATGAGCGTATTATCGGAGATGCTATAATGCTTTTGTTAGTAATCGGTTGCATAAATAATGATTTAGAGGGATGTGATTTTTAATACCATAAAAGCAATTTGGGCTTTACGGGCAGGAAATACTCAATTTGAAGCATAAACTGGGTATAAACAGGGTAAAAATTCTCATTTTCGAATAAATTATCAACTGATTTTGCCCTACCTTTGCCCCCCGAAAAGAGTTAAACCGAATCAAACATGAGTGGTGCTTTAAAAGAAGTTCGTAACCGGATAAAATCAGTTCAAAGTACGCAGCAGATAACCAAAGCAATGAAAATGGTGAGTGCTGCCAAGTTACGTCGTGCACAGGATGCTATTACACAAATGCGCCCATATGCGCAAAAGTTACAGGAAATGCTGGCTAACATTGTAAGCAGCGGCGAAGGTGATGTAAACATAGACCTGGCAGTTGAACGCCCGGTAGAAAAAGTATTGATCATTGTGGTTACCAGCGATAGAGGTCTTTGTGGTGGTTACAATAGTAATCTTATTAAATTAGCGAAACAGGTCATCGCTGATAAATACAGCAGTCAACAGCAAAAAGGAAATGTTCAGATATTACCGATCGGTAAAAAAGGATATGAGCATTTTGCGAAGAATAAATTCAATGTAATCGATAAATTCTGGGATATATTTACAGGCTTGAGCTTTGATAAGGTGCAGGCTGCTGCTCAATATGCAAGAGATGCATTTGCGAATAAAGAATTTGATGCGGTAGAGGTTATTTACAGTGAGTTTAAAAATGCGGCTACTCAACAGTTTATTGCCGAACAATTTTTACCTGTAAAAAAAGTAGAGGCACAAGCAGGACAAAAGAAAGCCGATTTCATTTACGAACCGGGCAAAGCAGAACTGGTAACAGAATTGATCCCTAAAATATTGAACACGCAATTATACAAAGCGGTGTTGGACGCAAATGCAAGTGAACATGGGGCTAGAATGACAGCGATGGACAAAGCGAGCGACAATGCCAATGAGTTATTAAAATCTTTAAAGATCAGTTACAACCGTGCGAGACAGGCGGCTATTACAACCGAATTAACGGAAATTGTAAGCGGTGCCGCAGCATTACAGGGATAATAATGTGCTAATTGAATAATGGAACTTTCACAGATAATACCACATATTGAGGCATTGATATTTGCCAGTGAAAAGCCACTTACAACCTTAGAGTTGGTGGACTTGCTGAATAATGCGTTGGCTTTTATTGAAGACAGAGCAACATTGGAACAGATAGAAGCTGCAATAGAAGGTATTCGTGAAAAGTACAGCGGTGAGTTTTATTCTTTTGAAATGGTGCAAAGCGGTGGCGGCTGGCAGTTTCTTACAAAGAAAGAATATCATAAAACGGTTGCACAATTAAACGGCGATAAGTTTTTAAAACGTCTTTCTACTGCATCGTTGGAAACTTTGGCAATTATTGCATACAAGCAACCGATCACCAAAAGTGAGATCGAATCGATCCGTGGTGTTAACTGCGATTATGCAGTACAAAAGTTATTGGAAAAAGATCTCATCATTATTTCAGGAAGAAATGAAGAAGCTGTTGGTAAGCCGCTGATATACTCAACATCTAAATCATTTATGGATTATTTTGGAATTAATGGCCCTGATGATCTACCCAAGATAAGTGAAGTGTTGATGGAAGAGTTGGTACAGGCAACAATAGTGTCAGAGGCTGAAGCAGCAATTGAACCAATGGAAGAACAATTGGAAGGAGTGAATGAAGAAATAGTAGAACAGGAAATTGTGAATGACGAGCCTGCACAAGATGACAAGCAATCAGAAACGTAAACAACATACTTTACAAAGCGAATAGCAAGAGGTATGAAATTATTCATGCCTTTTTTATTTAACAAACAAGGTTAGAAATGTCCCAGGTATTATCACATCAACAATTAAAAGAAATTGCCGAAGAATTTGGTACACCCGTATATGTGTATCATGCAGAACGTATAACAGAGCAATACAAAAAATTGACAGATGCTTTTGCAAAAACAGATACAAGATTTTTCTACGCTTGTAAAGCGCTTACCAACGTTAATATATTAAAACATATAAAAAGCATTGGTGCCAGTGTTGATTGCAGTTCTATTAATGAAGTAAAACTGGCTGTGCTGGCAGGTTTTGCACCTTCAAACATTTTATATACTTCCAACGGAATTGATTTTGCAGAAATAGAGGAAGCTGTAAAAGAAGGAGTGCATATTAATATCGACAGCCTTCATAACCTTGAAAAATTTGGCAAAAAATACGGGCACAGTTATCCTGTTGGTATTCGCTTACGCCCAAATATTTTGGCGGGTGGTAATTTGAAAATTTCAACAGGGCATGATAAAAGTAAATTCGGAATACCTGTTGACCAGCTCGATAATATACTATCATTGGTAAAACAATATGATATTTTTATCCGCAACCTGCACATACACACCGGTAGTGAGATCAAAGATGTTGACGTTTTTGTAAAAGGCATTGAAGTGTTGTTTGATATCATTCCTCAGTTCAATGAGCTCGAATCAATTGATCTGGGTGGTGGTTTTAAAGTGCCGTATAAAAAACACGACTATGAAACAGATATACATTTATTGGCGCAAAAAGTAGGAGAAGCGTTTGCGAATCATCCTAACCCCAATAGAAAGCATTTGCAGGTATGGTTTGAACCGGGTAAATTCATGGTAAGCGAATGTGGTTATTTAATTACTGGTGTAAATGTTTTAAAAGAGACGAACGCCACAGTATTTGCCGGCGTTAACAGCGGTTTCAATCATTTGATCCGCCCGATGTTTTACGATGCCTATCATCATATAGAGAACATAAGCAATCCTGACGGTGAAGAAAAAAAATATTCCATTGTTGGTAATATTTGTGAAACCGACACTTTTGCCTGGGATAGAAAACTCCCTGAAATACGTGAAAATGATCTGCTGGTATTTTATAATGCAGGCGCTTACGGATTTGAAATGTCTTCTAATTTTAATTCCCGCTATAAGCCTGCTGAAGTGTTGGTGAAAGATGGTAAAGCGCAGCTTATACGCAAAAGAGATGTATTTGAGGACCTGTTACGTAATCAGGTAATTGGATAATTTATTCCAATACCTTTTCCATTTGCATACTTCTGGAGCCTTTTACAAGAATAGTAGCATTGGAAAAATGCTGCTGCTGAAACCATTGTTTAGCCTCTGCTGCATTGGAAAAATTAATAAAAGGATTGGTTGTTTTGTTGTAATCACCACCTACTAAAACAACTTGTTTCCAGCCGCCATAAGACTGAATGAGATTTATGATAGATTGATGCTCTTTTACGCTTTCATACCCTAATTCCATCATTCCTCCCAACAATAAAATTTTATTATCGGCTTTCATTTTTACAAAGTTTTCAATAGCCGCCTTCATGCTGGATGGATTAGCGTTATAAGCGTCGAGTATTATTTTGTTACTATCCTTTTCTATTAATTGAGAACGACTGTTGGAGGGTACATAATTTTCCAGCGCTGTTTTTATTTTCTCATCATCAACAGTAAAATATTTGCCAAGTGTTACTGCTGCCAATACGTTGGGTAAATTATAAGTTCCAACAAGATTGGTATTTATTTTTTTAATAGAAGTTCCTTTTTCAAATACAACCTGCAAATATTCATTTTCGTTTTGCAGTGCATTTCCAATGATATCAGCATTTTTTGTTCCGTAAGAAATTATGTTATCAATACCGCTGCTCATTTCCAGCAAATAATCAAAATCATGGAAGATGAAAGCTGTGCCTTTGTTAGCTCGTAAATAGTCAAACAATTCACCTTTCCCTTTTCTAACGCCTTCTTCTCCGCCAAAACCTTCTAAATGCGCTTTGCCCACATTGGTAATTAATCCGTGCGTAGGCTTTGTATATTCACAATACCCTTGTATTTCTTTTTGATGATTGGCGCCCATTTCGATCACTGCTATTGCAGCATCTTTCTTAACAGATAAGATAGTAAGCGGAATACCGATATGGTTATTCAGGTTACCTTTAGTGGTATACGTTTTATAGCTGGTAGTTAAAACTTCATGTATCAATTCTTTGGTAGTTGTTTTACCGTTGCTTCCTGTTATGGCTATAAACGGAATATTAAATTGTTCGCGATGATGTTTTGCCAATAGCTGTAAAGTGGTCAATACATCTGTTGTTGTAATGATTCTTTTATCTGTAAAACCAGGTTCTTCATCAACTATAACATAAGCAGCACCTTTTTCCAATGCTTGTTTTGCAAAAAGATTACCATTAAAATTGTCTCCTTTTAATGCAAAGAAAATGTCGCCGGACTGTAGTTTCCTTGTGTCTGTTTGTATAGAAGGATATTCTAAAAAGATGGAGTATAGTTGAGCAATTTGCATAAATCAAAAATATATAGAGAAAGCTATTAAAACAAAAAACCCTTCCGTAATTAGGAAGGGTTTTGAATAACTTATTTGAATATTATTTCTTTCTGCTGTTTTGTTTACGCTTGCTGAAGATATTACCTTCTTTAAAGCCGGGTCCTTCAGGCGCACCCATATATGTTTGAGCGCAACGGAAACCGATAGTGCTTGAAGATTGATCTTCTTCTAAGAAGCGACGAGTGCCTGGAGATAACCAATAAGCTCTGTCATTCCAGCTACCACCTTTATATACTCTTGATTTATCGCTGATCAAAGTAGTATTACCGTAATCATAAAATGTTTGAGTAGAGCTATCTCCATCTTTAAAGTTCAAGCCATAGTTGTGTTGATAGTTGCGACGGTTTTTAGTTTCCTCATCACTAACATCTACTTTCTTTAAAATACCCATTGAATCTCTTTCATATTCTCCGGAACCATTTTTATAATATTTCTGAAATCTGTTACCACGGAAAGCATTGAAATCTTCTACGTCACCGGGAGATAATGGTCTGTAAACGTCCATTACCCACTCATTTACGTTACCGCACATATTGTATAAACCAAATGCATTAGGAAAGAAGGAGTGAATTTCACCAGGAATAGCAGAACGGTCATTCAAACCACCTGCAACACCCATATTATCACCACTACCGCGTTTAAAGTTTGCTAAGAAACGTCCTTGCCATGTACCTCTTTTGCTATCACGTAAACCATTCGGGTTTTTGCTCCATGAATAGATCTGTTGATTTGTTTCCAACTCTTCACCCGGTTTTCCTTCTTTTTGACGGGGAGCAGGGTTTTGAGCAACTAAACCATATGCAGCATATTCCCATTCAGCTTCTGTTGGTAAACGGTATCCCATGTTTAAAATACCATCTTCCATCTGTACAGTAGTTCTAGGTTTATTATTAACGTCTTTTAGATCAGATTTTTTAGGCTTTCCTTTATTGGTGATCAATTCAGGATTAATTAAATAAGCATCTGTATTAAATGATGCATCTGCACCACCACCTTTCATTTCTTTTTTTGCAAAATCAGGTTTTAAATAACCTTTTTGAACAAGTGTTAATTCATTTACTCTATCAGTTCTCCAAACGCAAAAATCATGAGCCTGTAACCAGCTAACACCTACAACAGGGTAGTAGTTATAAGCAGGATAACGCAAGTAATATTCTACGTAAGGTTCGTTATATGCTAATTCTTGTCTCCAGCAAAGAGTATCAGGAAGTGCTTTACGCATAATAGCTGTATCGCCGCTGAAAGTATTGTTTAACCAATATAAATATTCACGATAGTGTACATTGGCAACTTCTGTTTCATCTATAAAAAAAGAAGGAACAGTAACACGACGGGGAACATTGTTCCAGTCACGCATTACATCCTCGTCTTTAGCTCCCATTAAGAAAGTACCACCTTCCACAAATACCAACCCAGGACCAGCCTTAGGGTATTTTAACTTGGCAACGTGATAATTTCCCATTTTTGGATCATCGTAGTTCCATCCTGTTACAGATGATTTGCCACTTTTACCGCTCTTACTACAAGAGCTGATAGAAAATGCAGTAGCCGCAAGGATAATGAAATTTTTAGCAGAAATTATTTTTTGCATGTGCATCCGTTTTGCAGAGTTGTTAACGAAAGGTTTTCTTTTTTTATTGTGCAAGCAATTTTGCAGGTGCGAATATATGCTACTTTCTGCAAAACAACCTGTTAAAACTAATTTTTTGCCTGTCAATTAGTGTTATTTTTCAACAATTTACAGGCAACAGTTTTTTATAAAGACTCGTCTTTAAGCAATAAACATACCAAAAAGGCGTTTTTGTTTTAACCAAATTGCTAAAAGAATTGTAAAAAAAAATTGTTAATTAATAGATTTTAAAAGTTTGCTTTAATGAAAGTTTATTTTATTGAGCATTTAATTAAATCTGTTACTTTTACAAAAAAAATTAACTACAAAATCCTACTATTATTGATATAAGGTTTACCTAACCAGACAATAGAATAAAGAATGAAAAAAGCACTTTTAAAACTAACTGCACTAATGCTTTTTGTAGTAGGTTTTTCCAAAGTAAATGCACAATCCAATACCATTAACGTAGTTACTACGGCGGTTCCTTTTTTACGTATTTCACCGGATGCCCGTGCAGGCGGAATGGGTGATGTAGGTGTTGCAACACCTAACAGTGGCGCCAGCGCAGTATTCTGGAACAGGGCAAAATTACCTTTTGCAGAACAAAACGCAAGCGTAATGGTAACCTATACTCCATGGTTAAAAGATCTTGGATTGAACGATGTTTACCTGGCTTCTTTAGCAGGATATTACAAATTGGATGAAGACCAGGCATTATCTCTTGGCTTACGTTATTTCAGCTTGGGTAGCATTCAATTTACAGATGGCTCAGGCGAAACTACCGGTTTGGGTAATCCAAAAGAATTTGGTTTGGATGTTGGTTATTCAAGAAAATTATCTCCTAAATCAGGGATAGGTATTGCATTAAGATATATTAACTCTGCACTTGCCAATGGTCCGGTGGGAACAGGCAGCACAGTGTATAAAGCGGGGATAGCTGTTTCCGGTGATCTTCAATATTATTATAATAACCTGAAAGAAAACGGTGAAGGATTATCACTTGGTGTTAGTCTTACTAATTTAGGTTCAAAAATATCTTACACCACAGATGCTACTCAAAAAGATTATATACCTGCCAACCTTGGTTTAGGTGTTGCTTATACTAAAGTATATGACGCAAGTAACAAGGTTACATTTGCTATGGACATTAATAAATTATTAGTGCCAACGCCACCAACATTCAGCAATGATACGTCAGGAACTAATGAAGCAGCTATTGAAAAGTACCGTAGCCAGGGTGTAGTAGGCAGCTGGTTCAGTTCATTTGGTGATGCGCCCGGTGGATTCAGCGAAGAGTTAAAAGAATTCCAGATATCTGTTGGTGCTGAATATTGGTATAATAACCAGTTTGCTTTACGTGCAGGCTATTTCTACGAAAATCCTGACAAAGGAAACAGGCAGTTCTTTACTGCAGGTGTAGGATTAAAGTATAATACATTTGGTTTGGATTTTTCTTACCTGTTGCCTGCGGGTGATGGCGTAACTCGTAATCCATTGTCGAATACATTGCGTTTTTCAATGCTGTTTGATATAAATACAGATGGAAGTGCTGCTGACGGTACTGCAAAACCTGAATAAGGAATACAAAATATTTTGTTTGGTGGAGCGCAACAGAAATGTTGCGCTTCTTTATTTATACGATAGCATGGAAATAATTCACACTGCTATTATTTTAAAATCATAACAATCGGTAAAATAAATTTTCCGTCAGTTATTTTGCAGATATTTACTTTTTAAAATTTTATCAATGGGTTATCGTATAGGTTTCGGAATAGACTTTCATCAATTAATAGAAGATAGAGAATTTTGGCTGGGCGGTGTAAAAATTCAATATCCAAAAGGTGCATTAGGGCACAGCGATGCAGACGTTTTATTGCATGCTATTTGCGATGCTATTTTAGGGGCAGCTTGTTTGGGAGATATTGGAGTGCATTTTCCCGATACGGATAATTCATTTAAAAATATAGACAGTAAGATTTTATTGCAAAAAACGTATGACCTGGTAAAACAGCGAGGTTATTCAATTGTAAATATAGATAGTACCATTTGCCTGCAATCGCCCAAAATAAAAAATTATGTACCTCAAATGCAGGAGGCGATCGCCGGTATCCTTTCTATTGAGGCAGAGGATGTATCCATTAAAGCAACCACAACAGAAAAAATGGGCTTTGTTGGAAGGGAAGAGGGATTAGTGGCCTATGCTACAGTATTACTGGAAAAATGAGTGATCTGAATTTTCTAACAAAGATTTCACTATTGACTATTCGTCATTCACAAATACCAATTATCAATTACTTTTGCTGCCATGTCAAACATTCATATTAAGATCGTAAACAGATCACTTAACCCATTACCGACATATGCTACAGAAGGTTCTGCAGGCATGGATCTGCGAGCAAATCTTTCTGAACCGATAACATTACAATCCTTGGAACGTGCAATGGTGCCTACAGGTTTATTTATAGAATTGCCACAAGGTTTTGAAGCACAGATCCGTCCGCGTAGCGGCTTGGCAGCTAAGCAGGGAATTACCTGTTTAAATACACCGGGTACAATTGACAGCGATTATCGTGGCGAAATAAAAGTAATATTGGTTAATTTAGGAAAAGAGCCCCAAACACTACACCATGGCGATAGAATTGCACAAATGATCATTGCTAAAGTAGAAAAGGCAGAGTTTTTGTTGGTAGAAGAATTAACGGAGACGGTGAGAGGAGAGGGCGGTTTTGGGCATACCGGAAAAAATTAGCAAGGCATAAAACATTGCGTTTAATGAAAAAAAATTATGGTCAGTCAGCGTTTGTAGTTGTTTTATTTACAACAATATTGTTTGGCAGTTCTTTATTGAGCTGTAAGACAGCAAAAAAAATACAAACTGCCATTGTAAAAAAAGATTCTCCAACTGTTGTAATCAATCAAACGGAAATCGATTCTGCTCAACAAGTAAAAAAAACATTAGACAG
Source organism: Ferruginibacter albus (assembly GCF_020042285.1). Lineage (NCBI taxonomy): Bacteria > Pseudomonadati > Bacteroidota > Chitinophagia > Chitinophagales > Chitinophagaceae > Ferruginibacter > Ferruginibacter albus. Next base: position 2,927,975 of record NZ_CP083388.1, on the reverse strand, counting down.
CTTACATAGCCGTTATATAGATTTTAATACATTCTCTGCAAAAATAAAAGTGGAATATGAGGATAGTAAAGGCAAGCAGCCTAACGTTACCGCTTATGTGCATATTTTAAAAGACAGCGTGATATGGGTTTCCATGTATGCTACTGTATTCAATATAGAAGCATTGCGTGTATTGATAACAAAAGACAGTGTTTTTGTTCTAAATAAAATAGAGAAAGAAGCCACGCTACGTTCTATGGACTATTTGCAGGAGGTCACCAATATTCCTTTTGACTTTAAAACCCTACAGGATCTCTTAGTAGGCAACCCTGTTTTTTTAGATAATAAGAATATTGTTTCCTATAAAAAAACTGCTGAAAACAAAATACTGATAGCAACCATTGGAAAATATTTTAAGAACCTGATAACACTTAATAATAGCGATGAGGCATTATTATTGCACAGTAAACTGGATGATGTAGATATTAATGAGAACCGAACTGCGGATATTACCTATGATGCCTACGAAAATAAGATCGGTTTCAATTTTTCAACATATCGTGAAGTAACGGTTTCCGAAAAGAATAAAATTGACGTTCGTTTAAATTACAAACAGTATGAGTTTAATAAGGACGTGTCGGTTGCTTTCAACATTCCTCAGAATTACACCCGTAAATAACATTATACACACCTGTTAGTTATTAATGATGACATACTAGCTGTGTGAATAGTATTTTTGAATCCCTACTGATAAAATCAGTGTATGAATAAAATTGTTTTAACCTTTTTCTCTTTTTTTATTTTAAATGCAGCTGTTGCACAAACCGCGGCAGATAAAGAACAGCAGGATCTTGAAAAAGAACGCTCGTCTTTAAAAAAGGAATTGGAAGAAAAGCAACGTTTGTTGGATAAGAATAAAAAGCTAACCAAGCAAAATCTTAGCCAGCTGGCATTGATCCGAAGCAAGGTTGATCTGCAACAACGTGTTATCAAGAACATTAATAAGGATATTGATATGCTTGATAATAATATTGTGAGATCACAAAAAGATGTTCGGAAACTATCACTGTTGCTGGATACATTGAAACAACAATATGCTACCAGCATGATCTATTCTTATAAGAACAGGAGTAATGCTGATTTTTTAAATTTCATTTTTTCTGCATCAAGCTTTAATGATGCGATACGTCGTATTCAATATTTAAAAAGTTATCGTAGCTATCGTGAAATGCAGGGTGAGAATATTCTGCGTACACAGGGATTATTAAAAAACCAGATTGGGGTCTTAAATTCTAATAAGAATAGAAAAGATGATGCTTTGCAAACGCAGAGTAAAGAGATGAATGTTTTGGCGGATCAGCAAAAAGAACAAAATGATGTAGTTTCAAAATTGAAATCAGAGGGCAAGGAGCTGAATAAACAAATTGCAGCAAGAAAGAAGCAGATGCAGAAAGTAAATGTTGCTATTAAGCAGGCAATATTAAAAGCGCAGGAAGATGCACGACTTGCTGCTGAAAAAGAACGAAAGAAAAGATTGGCTGAAACGCAAACCCAAACAAATGTCGGTCCCAATGATAATAGTATTAAAGGGGTAAAGGGGGGTAAAGGTCCGGCACCTGTTCGTACTTTAAGCAATCTGCCATCTGAAGATGTTAAATTGAATGCAGACTTTGTACGGAATAAAGGAGGTTTGCCTTGGCCGGTTAGTAAGGGATATGTTATTATGGAATTTGGTTCTAACAAATTACCGAACGGGGTTATCGTGGATAATCCTGGGCTAACGATAGGCAGTGATATCGGTTCTTCTGTAAAAGCTGTATTTGATGGCGAAGTTTGTAATATTACTCCGATTGAAGACATGCAAGTGGTAATAATAAAGCACGGATTATATTTTACCACTTATAGCAATCTTAATAGTGTAACAGTATCACGTGGGCAAAAAGTTACTACCGGGCAGGTAATAGGAAGAGTTGCTTCTAATGATGAAGGCGTTGGTGCAATGGATCTTATTATCAGTAACGATAAAGGAAATCAAAACCCGAGAAGCTGGTTAAGACACCAATGATGTCACCTGCTCATATAGTTTTTCATATTGCGGAACAATGTGGTGAATATCAAATTTCTTCGCCTGTGTATATGCGTTCTGTTTGAATAGTTTTTCAGTTTCTTCATCTTTGAATATCTTAAGCGTATTACTGCACATGTCTTCAATGTCGCCCACATTACTCATAAAACCATTATAACCATTTATTACAATTTCAGGTAAGCCGCCTGCATTAGTAGCTATTACAGGAACTTCTGCAGCCATTGCTTCCAATGCAGCCAATCCAAAACTCTCATATTCGCTGGTTAATAAAAACAAGTCGGCAATAGGGAAGATATCTTCCATTTGTTCCTGCTTGCCCAGGAACTTAATTCTTTCAATACCTGTACAATCTCTGCAGATGCTTTCTACATAAGGACGTTCAGGACCATCGCCTAATAATAATAATTTAGATGGAAGTTGTTTGTTGATCAATAAAAAAGCTTTCACTACATCTTCTACTCTTTTTATTTTTCTAAAATTGGAAGCATGTACAATTATTTTTTCTCCATCCGGCGCAATTAATTTTTTAAATGCATCCACCGGTTTTTTATGAAAACGTTTTACATCAACAAAGTTGTGTACTACTTCTATGTCTTTATCAATAGCAAAATTCTTATACGTTTCATCTTTTAAATTTTGCGAAACCGCTGTGATAATATCACTTTCATTCATTGAAAAGGTTACTACCGGGCTGTATGTTTTATCTCTTCCAACTAATGTAATATCAGTGCCGTGAAGAGTGGTGATAACAGGAATGTGTCGGCCTTCTTTTGCCAAAATTTGCTTAGCCATGTAGGCAGCGGAAGCATGCGGAATGGCATAATGTACGTGCAACAATTGAATGTCATGATTCAATACAACATCTACCATTGTGCTGGATAATGCAGTTTCATAAGGAGGATAATCGAATAAAGGATATTCAGGAACTCTTACCTCATGATAAAAAATATTGGTATGAAATCCGCTTAAGCGAATAGGCTGTTGGTATGTTATAAAATGAATATTATGCCCTTTATCAGCCAGTGCTTTTCCTAATTCGGTAGCTAGTACACCACTTCCGCCGTATGTCGGATAACAAACAATCGCAATATTCATAGTTTGCTTTTTAGTTTCTTAATGCAATTTACCTATAACATTTTTGATAAGCAATTGTTCGAAGGATTCAAGCAGATTTTTGGGGATTGTAAACACAAATTCTGGCTACTCATTTTCTGCAAGTGCCTGTCCATAAATCTGCAAAATCAGTGAGGAAATATCAACTGGCTTTTAATAAAAAGATAACCGGTCTTTTATGAAAATCAACTTTTTCTTTTTTCCACTCGGTTACAGTCTTTGTTTTAATATATTCATTGGCAGATGTAAGTTCTGCTGCAATACAAATTCGGGTAGATGACTGACAGGTTTTTAATAACAATTCGATCAGTTGATTATTTCGATAAGGGGTTTCTATAAAGATCTGAGTACAATTTTTTCTTCTGGATTCGATCTCCAATTCTTTGACAGCGTGTATGCGTTCCTGTTGATTGATGGGCAGGTAACCAATAAATTGAAACTGTTGTCCGTTCATGCCGCTCGCCATCAAAGCCAATAAAATCGAGCTTGGACCTACTAAAGGTTTTACGATGGCATTTAATTGTTGAGCTGTTTCAATTAATAATTGACCCGGATCGGCAACACCGGGACAGCCGGCTTCACTAATAATAGCAATATTTTTATTTTCCTTGATTTTTTGAATAAAAACATTTCGCTGATCTTCTTCCGTTTTATGAATAGTAAACCATTCGTAATCATCAATAACAATCGTTTTGTCGATGCTTTTTAAAAAGCGACGGGCAGTTCGTTCATTCTCAGCAAAAATCACTTTGGAATCTTTTATTGCATCAATGGTATAAGGCAATATAGTATGCGTAGCCATCTCATCTAAAACAGTAGGAATTAAATAAACGATATTGCTCATGAATTGATCTTATGCAGGTTTAGGTTTTGTGTATCGGAACTTAGTCCTGAATTGTGTAAGCTTAAAGTAGCTGCGATCACTGCATAACTTGGCGCTAATACCCAGCCTACAAAAAATACCAGGTGCATTAAATAAAATACTATGCCGTTGCCTATTGCCAAGCCTTTGTGTCTGCCAATAAAAGCAATACTTTGGGATGCAGATAGATTGTTTCTTTCAAAAGTATAATCCAACATAGAGAACCCTAAATAATAGCATTCAGTAAATAATCCTACTACAGGGGTAACCGAACCTGCTAACGGAATAAATGATAAAATTAAAAGTGAAACGGTGTAAACTGTTTGCCACAAGCTATTGCGTAAGGCTATTTTAATTCCTCTTGCAATATCTTTTAAAAATTGAGAAAAACTAAATGGGTATTCTTTTTCTTCCAGGATGGATTCTGTTTTTTCACTCAGGTAAGCAAATAAAGGAGAGCCGAGTATCAAAAATAAATATTTGAATAAGGAGAAATAAAATAAAAGCAATATCATATGAAGAATTACCTGTCCAAAAATAAATAAGAACCGTAACCATCCATCCTGCAAAGCCTGCATCCAGGCCTTAGCTCCTGTTATGGAGAATAAATAATCAATTGCATGATTGCTGCTTATCCAAAACAAATAAATACCTGCAAAAAAAAGAATGGCATATATAATGCCCGGTATTAAGATCCATTTCCATAAACGATGCTTGTTAATAAAGCGGTGTGCCTGAAAATAAGATTGTATAGCGATAACGATTTCTTTGAGCATTCTTGTTTAATTGATAATTTTATAATAGAGAATGGATAATTTTACTTCAATAGCACAAATACATTTTCAATTATCTGTTAACTAATTCTCCATTTATCTAAGATTAACGGCTAAAATTACATATAAGTTGAAGAAATTAACGATTGATTTTTTTGATAGACAAGATGTGATACAAATTGCAAAAGAGCTATTGGGCAAGATCATTGTAACAAAATTTAACGAGGGACTGACAACCGGAAGAATAGTAGAGACAGAAGCTTATTTATCTGTTGACGATAAAGCCTCTCATGCATTTAACGGCAGACGCACAGCACGCAATGAACATATGTATGCTAAAGCAGGAACATCGTATGTGTATATCTGTTATGGCATGCATCATTTGTTTAATGTGGTTACTAATAAAAAGGATATTCCCGATGCTGTATTGATACGGGCTGTTGAACCTTTGCAGGGAATTGATATTATGTTGAAACGTACCGGCAAAAGGAAATTAGATAATACATTAACCAAGGGACCGGGCAATGTGGGAAAGGCTTTAGGAATTGATAAGCAACATTCGGGGTTAAATTTATTGGGCAATCAATTATATATTGCAGATGACGGATTTGTTGCTGATAAAGAAATAACGGGCACCAGTATACGAATTGGTGTGGAAGGCGCCGGAGAGCCATCCGCTTCACTGCCATATAGATTTTATGTTAAAGGAAATAAATTTGTTAGTGGCAGTCCTGTTAAATAAAAGTCAGGTTTATTTTAGAAAGTAGGACAGGGAATACCTTTCGTTTCGTAAGTTTTCTTTATATAGATCAACGAAAACTCAGTTCCACCCCGGCTTTGTGTAGCTGCTTTTAAAGAAGAAATATTAATATCATAACTGGCACCTAAACGCCAGCCATTAAATTCCAATCCCACATAAGGAATAGCAGCATCTTCCCAACGATACCAGGAGCCAATATAAAAATTGGTGGGGTCTTCTGTATCATGGTTCAAATTAATTCCTAACGCACCTCCGAAAACTGTTTCAGAAGCTTCATTTTGGAATTGTTGAATAATGGAAGCGCTCACACTGTATTGATCATTTAAAGGAAATGTACCGCCGGCATGTAATGTAGTTCTTGGTAATAAGATCCAGTTCTTATCCTGGAAACCAACTTGTGGCTGATTAATATGATACATAGAAGCACCAATGTAATAGTTATTTTCTCCGTTGGTAGAACCCGAAAATAATAATCCGGCTCCAATATCAAAATAGTTTACATTATTTCCGTTTGTCAAAACCTCAGAGGTAACGCCTGTAAAACCATTTTGAGTAAGCTGGTCTTCAAACGTAAGTTTTGCCATATCAATGTTCAGAGAGCTATAGGTTGCCTGCAAACCTGCACCGATAGTATTGAATCCGTCATCTGAAAGAGCTTTATGATAACTTACCGACAAAGATCCGTAGTTCAGATTTAAAGCGCCATCTGCACTTTGGTCGCTTAAGCCGGAAATGCCGACACCTAAGCGGTCATTTTCAGGAACAATCTTCTTTAATATAGGAAAATCAATCGAAGCACTGGTAGTTACGTAAGCATTCGGAATACTAGGCCATTGATCTCTATGATTGGCTTCAAAACGAAATTGCCCGTCAAACTTACCTGTTAAAGCAGGATTTAAAGTAAGCGGTGAAGCAAAAAATTGTGAAAAGTGCGGATCCTGTGCCTTTGCAGAAACTGTTACAGCAAGTAAGCACAGCAGAATAAGATTTCTCATTTACAATAGTTATTCGGCAATAAAGATAAGGTATTGCAGCAAAATGTTACATTTTGTGTGTTAAACTCTTGATATTTTACGATCATAAAATTTCACACGCTTGTTAGCTTTGCAGTTTTGGTCCAAAAGCAAGATCACCGGCATCGCCCAACCCGGGAACAATGTATCCTTTGGCAGTCAATTCATCATCAATATCTCCGCACCAAATGATCGCTTTTGGTAATTCCCTTAATACATATTCTATACCCACAGTACAGGCAATAGCACAGATAATATGCAGTTCTTTTATATCACCTTCCTGTTTTAAGAATTGAATAGTTTTTACCAATGATGAACCTGTAGCAATCATAGGATCACTAATGATCACCACTTTTCCCTCCAGTTCAGGGCAACTCATATATTCCAGGCTAATTTGAAAAGAGCCATCGGGACTGTGTTTCCGATATGCAGCTATAAAAGCGCTTTCTGCTTTATCAAAATAATTAAGCAAACCATTGTGCATAGGAATACCAGCCCTTAATATACTTGCAACTACCGGCTGTTGCTTTAATATTTTTGTGGTGGATGTTCCTAAAGGAGTAGTTACGTCAATTTCTTTCCATTCTAACTTTTTGCTTATCTCATATGCGGCAACCTCGCTAATGCGTTCGAGGTTTCTGCGGAAACGCATCATGTCTTTTTGAATTTCGGTATCCCGTAACTCTGCCACCCATGTGCTTACCAACGAGAATTCTTTACTGAGATTGATGACCATATTAGTTTGTAGTTTTGCCGCTTGAGTTACAAATCTATATTTTGCGGGTTAAAATCTGAAATTTATTATGTTATATAAAGTTGTGGGTATCATGAGTGGCAGTTCACTGGATGGTTTGGATATTGCTTATGTGCATTTACAGGAAACCGGCGGTAAATGGGGATATGAAATAATTGCGGCTGACTGTTATTCATATACACGTGATTGGAAAAATAATTTAAGTAATGCAGTAAATGTTTCGGCATTGGAATATCAATTATTGCACACCCGTTATGGGCATTTTATCGGTAATAAAGTGAATGACTTCATTGAAAAAAACAACCTGCATCATAAAGTAGATCTGGTAGCATCTCACGGGCATACCGTTTTTCATTTGCCTTTACAGAAAATGACAGCGCAAATTGGATGTGGTGCTGCTATTGCTGCAGCAACAAATTTGCCGGTAGTTAGTGACCTGCGTTCAATGGATGTGGCATTAGGCGGACAAGGAGCGCCTATAGTCCCGATTGGGCATAAATTACTATTTAAAGGCTATGACAGCTTTTTAAATATTGGGGGAATTGCAAATATTTCTTTTTTTAAAGAAGATGGTCATGTAGCATACGATGTTTGTCCTGCGAACAGGGTGTTGAATTCATTAGCGGCAGAATTGAATGTAGAATTTGATAAGGAAGGAATGATCGCTGCTTCGGGAAATTTGAATGAAGAATTACTAAAGCAGTTAAACAATCTGGAATATTATAGTAAACCATATCCCAAATCATTGGATAATAGTTTTGGTATAAATGAAATAATGCCATTGATAAAAAAGCATCACATTGCTACAAAAGATGCTATACGTACTTACACAGAACATATCTGTGTACAGTTAAGCCAGCATTTAAAAAATAATTCATCAAAACTATTAGTGACCGGCGGAGGCGCCTATAACAGCTTTTTAATTGATCGTTTAAAAGCTCTTTTGCCGGGTATTGAAATAGTAGTTCCTGATAATAAATTGATCGAATACAAGGAAGCCTTGATCATGGCGTTGATCGGCGCTTTGCGTTGGAGGGAAGAAGTGAATGTTATGACGTCTGTAACAGGAGCAACGAGGGCAAGTAGTGGAGGTGCTTTGTGGTTAGGGTCAGACAATTAATTAAACAACTGGTTCATTTAACAAACTGTTTAAGTAAAAATGTTTTTATTGCGATTAAAATTAATAGCATGAAAATCCTGGCAATACTTTCTGTTTCATCTTTATTGTTATTTTCCTGCCATAGTAAAAAAGCGAATGAGGCTGAAGAAAAGCAGAACTATGAGCAAATAAAAGAAACACTGGAAGAAAAGGAAAAGAAAAACCCTTTATTGTTTCTATCAATAAGTGGAGAAAACAAACACAACCTAATAGGCCAAACTGTTATCAAGGGTGCTATTACAAACACAGCCACCGTTTGCGTGTATAAAGATGTACAACTGGAATTATCCTATTACAGCAAAACAGGTACCCTTTTAGAAAAAGATAATCAAACTATTTACCAGGAGGTGCCGCCGGGGAATACAGTAAAATTCAAAACCAAGCAATACGTTGCAAAAGATACAGATAGTGTTGGATTAAAAATTATTAGCGCATCCGTGAAATAATTATTTAACCTCTAAATAAAAAAGCCTCCGTTAATTTTATCAACGGAGGCTTTGTATTAAGAAGAAAAAAAATTAATTTTTATTAGCAGGAGAAGCATTGCTGGTGGTTGCTTTCGCTGACTTTTTGCTCGCTTTTTTAGCAGGCTTTTTAGCTGCGGCAGCTGCATTAGCTGCGGCAGCTGCATTAGCTGCTTGAATTGAATCCTGTTCAGCTTTCCATTTATCGTAATCTGCAGCAACTAAAACATCACCTTTTAAAGTAATGGTTTTCATTTCCTCAACACCTGCAAATTTTACTGTTAAGTGTTTTTCAAAATGACCTACGTTCGCTGCATTGTAAGTAGCATTGATAACACCGTTCTTACCCGGAGCAATAGGTTCTTTTGTATAATCAGAAATAGTACATCCGCAAGTTGGATTAGCTTGTTCAATGATCAATGGACTAGGGCTGATATTTGTTACATTAAAAGTACCTTTAGTAGGGTTACCTTGTTTAATATTGCCAAGAATAACTGTGTCCGATTGAAATCTTGCCACATCCGATATTTTCTTTGCCTGTTGTGCAAATATGGTAGTTGTTGTTGCCGCTAAAAAAATTGCTGAGAAAAATAATTTTTTCATGTTAGGTTTTTAAATTTTTGTAAAGTTATTAATCTTTTAAATTATCCAGATCATTATTTGCAGGAGCAGAACTGGTAGGAGTTTTCCATACTTCGCCTTTAATAGTGATCTGTTTTGTTTTATTATCATTATAAGTGATCGTAATGAATTTTGTAAAAGGGCCATCATTCGCTGCATTATATCCTACAGTGATATCGGTACCTTCTCCCGGGGCAACTACCTTGTCTCTATCCCATTCAGGTGTAGTGCATCCGCAGCTTGCCTGAACGTTGGCAATTTTTAAAGAATCCTTTCCTGTATTTGCAACATGAAAAATATGTGTTACAGGCTTGCCTTGAGGTATTTTTCCAAAATCAAATTCTGTTTCTTTAAGATCTAATATATCGCCGGTTTTAACTCCCGTTAAGATCGTTTGCCCCGAAGTTGCCGTTTGGGCATAGGACGAAAACGAAATTAAAGCTATACTAAAAAGGAAAAACAGTTTTTTCATAATAATTCCGGCAATTTTCAAATATAATTCCAAAGATACAAAAACGACGTAAATCATCGTAAATTGTACTTGCTTATCAATTTATTAACAAATAATGGCGAATAAGACAGCGTGTCATTAAAATGGTTTAAACAGCCAGCCTGTTTTATTGAAAATGGTTAGTAGACGCTAATTGTCTTCTTCACATTGTCTCGCAAGAATTTTCCTGTTATCATTATATACAATTTTAAATGTTTTTAGTGAAAAAAGCAGCGAGAAAGCCATTATAAATAGCCCTAAATTTTATTCCAGGTTTGCCTTATTGAATTTTCCTAAAATCGAATTTGGCCTTAGTTAAGGTTAGCACATCTCTGGAAGTATCTGCCACATTAATTTTATTATTAATGGCGGAGCTTTCGCAACATATATTATCAAAAACGAAAGACACAAAAAAGCATAAAACCTTGTATCTTGTTCGCACAATCAGGAATAGTTATTTTACATTTGTTATATGGATACAGTTCATACCGGAAATGTCTCTTTGCAGGAGCTTTCATTTGAAAGCTTCAAAAAGGAAGTGTTGACAGATTATCGTTATGCATGCATAAGCCGTGAGGTAAGCTTGCTGGGACGTAAAGAAGTGTTAACCGGTAAAGCCAAGTTTGGGATTTTTGGTGATGGGAAAGAAGTGCCACAGGTAGCAATGGCCAAGTTCTTTAAGCCCGGCGATTATCGTGCAGGTTATTACCGAGATCAAACTTTTATGTTTGCCAGCAATCTTGTTACTCCTGAACAATATTTTTCTCAATTATTTTCAGATCCTGATATAGAACACGAGCCGTTCAGCGGAGGCAGGCAAATGAATGCCCATTTTGCTTCCCGTATACATAATGAAAATGGCGAATGGCTTGACCTGGTAAATAGAAAGAATATTACCAGTGATATGGCGCCTACTGCATCGCAAATGCCGAGAGCAGCAGGATTGGCTTACGCTTCTAAATTATTCAGGAACATTCCTGAGTTGAAAGACCTGACACATTTAAGCAATAATGGAAATGAAATTTGTTTTTGTACCATTGGCGATGCTTCCACCAGTGAAGGGCATTTTTGGGAAGCCGTAAATGCTGCAGGTGTAATGCAGATACCATTGGCTGTTTTTGTTTGGGACGATGGATATGGTATTTCTGTTCCGGTAAAATATCAAACTACCAAAGGTTCTATATCTGACGCTTTACAGGGGTTGCAAAAAGAACCCGGTACGAATGGAATCGATATTTATAAGTTGAAAGGTTGGGATTATGCAGGAATGTGCGAAGTATTGGACACTGCCATTCAGAAAATAAGGGATACACATACACCGGCTGTTTTTCATATTGAAGAATTAACGCAACCGCAAGGGCACTCTACTTCGGGTAGCCATGAACGCTATAAAACACCTGAGCGTCTTGCCTGGGAAAGAGAATGGGATTGTAATAAAAAGATGCGGGAATGGATACTTTCCAATGAACTGGCAGACGAGCATGAGCTTAGCGAAATTGAAATAGAAGTAAAAATGCTTGTGAAGGAAGGAAAGCAACATGCCTGGGAAAAATATATTGCGCCTCTAAAAGAATTAGTGGCGACAACTGCTGCTCATTTGAGTAAATTGGTTACAGACACTCCCGGAGTGGAAGAAATCATAAGTCAGTTAACTGCTATAAGAGAGCCATTGCGTAAAGACGTAATGAAGGCATTGGCAAGCGCTCTGGATATTGCCGCTAACAATAGAAGTTATGCAGAAGTAAATGCATACTATCAAAAGCTGAGGGTTGATTTTGCCAATATATTCAATACGCAATTGTACAATGAAGGAGGAAAGGCAACGGTGAGTGTTGCAGGTGTTGAAGCTACTTATGGCGAAGAAGAAATAATTGTAAATGGGTACGAAGTGTTGAATCATTATTTTGATGAACTGTTTGCAACTAATAAAAAAGTAATTGCTTTTGGAGAAGACCTGGGAATGATAGGAGATGTGAACCAGGGTTTTGCCGGCCTGCAAAAAAAACATGGCGAACTGCGTATATCCGACACCGGTATTCGTGAATTAACCATAATGGGAAAAGCTATAGGGACTTCTTTCCGCGGATTAAGACCTATTGCTGAAATACAATATTTGGATTACGTTTTATACGCCATTCAAACATTGAGTGATGATGTTTGCTCAACACATTTCAGAACGATCGGGCAACAAAGTCTGCCATTGATAATAAGAACACGGGGGCATCGCCTGGAAGGTATCTGGCACAGCGGTTCGCCAATGGGAATGATCATTAATGCACTTCGTGGAATGTATATATGTGTGCCTCGTAATATGGTGCAGGCTGTTGGCTTATACAATTGTTTATTAAAAGGAAATGATCCGGGGATGATCGTAGAGAGCCTGAACGGTTATCGCTTAAAAGAAAAGCTGCCTTCTAATTTGTTGGAATATACAGTGCCGTTGGGTATTCCTGAAACAATAAGAGAAGGGAATGATGTTACCATAGTAAGCTATGGCTCTGTATTGCGTATCATTGCAGAAGCGGCTGAAGCGTTAGAAAAACTAAACATCAGTTGCGAAATAATAGATGTGCAAACCTTATTGCCATTTGATGTCCATCACTCTATCCTGGACTCATTGAAAAAGACCAATCGCATTCTTTTTGTTGATGAAGACGTGCCCGGTGGTGCAGCAGCATACATGTTCAATAAAGTAATGGAAGAACAAAATGGTTATAAATGGCTGGATGTTGCTCCCCGTACAATCACTTCAAAAGCACATCGCCCTTCTTACGGCAGCGATGGAGATTATTTCAGTAAACCGAATGTAGAAGATATAATCAGGGTAATAAAAGAAATGATGGGTGAGTAATTGTTGAAATTCATATTGCCCGGCTTTTAAATTTATCAATATGAAAACAAGACCACGTTTAAAAGCTGAACTTACTCTTCGTGATAAACTACTTGAAATAGCTGCTATAGTCTTGCTGGTTTTTATTTGGTGTTTGCCTTTTTTTGTCTTTTCAAACTTGCCCCAAACAATTCCAATACATTTTAATACTTCAGGGCAAGTAAATGAATACGGCAGCAGATCATCTATTTTTATTTTACCTTCTGTTGCTACTTTCATTTACCTGCTACTTACAATAATAAACAGGTATCCTTATTTGCATAACTATCCGGTAAATGTAACGGAAGAAAACGCATTGACGCTGTATGCAAATTCAACTAAAATGCTTAGATACCTTAAAATGATAATACTTATTATCTTTAGTATGATAGAGGTAACAACTTATTTAATGACAATCGGGAAAAGCAATGGATTAGGCATATGGTTTTTGCCGGCTATACTTTTAGTGACCCTTGTTCCTGCTGTTTATTTCGTAATCAATCATATAAAACAACAAAATGACATTATATCAAATAGATGCATTTACAAATAAATTATTTCATGGTAATCCTGCGGCTGTAGTGCCTTTGGAGCAGTGGATAGATGATAAGTTGATGCAGCAATTGGCGTTGGAAAATAATTTGGCCGAAACTGTTTTCTTTATTCCTTCCCAAAATGAAAACGCCGATTTCGATATTCGTTGGTTTACACCTGAAATTGAAATTAATTTATGTGGGCATGCTACATTGGCGTCTGCCTATGTTTTATATGAGTTATTGGATTTTAAAAAAGATAAGATCGTATTTAGTTCTAAAAGTGGGTTATTAACTATTACAAAAAATGCCGGCAAGTATATAATGGATTTTCCCTCGTGGAAACCACAACCGTATAGCTCTTATCCTCTTCATCTATCAGAAATATTAGGAAACGTAAAAATTGTAAACGTTTCAAAAAATAGAGATCTTTTAGTAGAATTGGAAAATGAAGATGCTGTAAAAAATTGTACGCCGGATTTTACAGCATTAAAAAAAACAGGAGAAAAAGTTATCATCACAGCAAAAGGAAGTAATGCCGATTTCGTTTCCCGCTTCTTTGCTCCATCTGCCGGTATAAATGAAGATCCTGTTACGGGTTCTGCACATTCTCAATTAATTCCTTATTGGTCTGCAAAGTTGAATAAAAATAAGCTGCATGCATTTCAATTATCGCAACGCGGAGGCGAACTTTGGTGCGAACAGTTAAATGAAGAGAGAGTCTCCATCGGCGGCCAGTGTGTGTTCTATATGAAAGGAGCATTTGAAGTATAGCATTAAAATTTTATTTTCTCTTTTCATCAGTAAAGAAACATTTTATCTTTGCAGTTGCATTATTGCCCGATAGTATAACGGTAGTACATCAGATTCTGACTCTGATAGTCTTGGTTCGAAACCAGGTCGGGTAACAAAATCTTTTATAGCTTGTAACAAATAATTTATATTTTTTTTCATAAATATAAATTACTTAAAAGATGTATTTTTTATAATATACCTTCAGTTTATCGTTACTAACGCCTTCGCATAACCTTTTTTCGGTAAGACAAATTTTAAAACAAAATAATTTAAATCAGTTTATAATATTTTATTGAAAATTGCCGACATAATTTTTACTATTCTTTCTTTCATTTAAAAATTATAAGGTAGCTTTGAGAACCCTGAAAACGCACAATATCTTTATGAAGTTTGTTTTGAATTTTTTTATTGCGCTTTTTTTTATAACTACTATTCAAGCGCAATGTCCCCCGGGAGCATCAGGTATTGAAGTAAGAAATCCAACCTGTACAGGTGGATGCGGTGTATTATTACAAGGTTGGCCGCCCGGAGTTATTGTTAACATATTTACTGCAGTTCCACTCGATTCTATAGGTTCTTCTGGTGTTATCGGCCCTTCAGGTGCTGCTTTTGTATGTATCCCTTGTCATCAGGATCTGATCTTTGCTTCTAATGTTCCCAATGCTTTAAATGGTTGTGTTATTATATACAATGTTGTGTTGCCGGTTACTCTTAATAATTTCACTGTTAATGCTGTCAATGAAAAGAACATACTTAACTGGAATGTTTCTTCTGAGTCCGGGTATACTTCATACATTATACAAAAAAGTATTGATGGCAACAGTTTTACAGATATTGGCACATTGAAAGCAAAGAATGCTGCCGCTGTAAAAACATATTCTTATACAGACGAATCATTTATGGAAGCGTCGCTTTACTATCGTATAAAAATTGTAGATGTAGCAGGGGATATAAAATATTCTTCAGTAGTTTCTGTAAAAGCTCCTATAACATCAGTAATTAAAGTAATTAATAATTCTTTTACTGGTAGTATTTCCATTAATACACCTCCCGAAGTTTTACCTGCCATTGTCAGCTTGTATGATCAACAAGGAAGAATGATTTATACAAGTACGATGACTCAGACCATATCATCTATAAATACTTCTTTTAAAAAAGGTATTTACATACTTAAGGTAACAGGTAGTGATAAAATACCTGTAGTACAAAAGATCATTGTAGCTGGGACTAGATAGAAATAGTAAATTCGTTTCCGTCAAGAACTCGTCACATTTGTTGGCAACAGTTACGTTAATCAAATATCCATTATCTTGCTTCTTATTCATAAATAAATGAAACAAATTCCCAATCTTTTTACGCTCACCAATTTATTTCTGGGTGCTGTGGCAATTGTATTTGCATTACAAACGCAAAGTGTATTAATATATACAAATGATGAATTTGCCAGCAGTTTCAATATTCCTGAAAATTTATCAGTAGCCGCGCTTCTATTATTTTTTGCAGCTGTTGTAGATTTTTTGGATGGCTTTGTAGCTCGTTTATTTAAGGCAACTTCAGAAATGGGCAAGCAGTTAGATTCATTGGCGGATGTAGTAAGCTTTGGTGTAGCACCGGGAGTAATAGTGTATCAATTATTGCGAATGAGCTATGCCCAGGAAGAAATGGGATTGGATGTGTCCATTTTTCTATTATTACCCGCATTTTTAATTAGTTGTGCGGCAGCATACCGCCTGGCAAAATTCAATATAGACACAACACAACAATACGGCTTTAAAGGTGTGCCAACTCCAGCAGTTGGGTTATTGATAGCATCCTTTCCGTTGATATTGCACTTTCCTTCCGGTTTCATCAACATAAACGAATGGCTTATCAACAAATGGTTTTTATATTCGGTAATAATTGTAGTAAGCTGGCTCATGGTCAGCAATCTGCCTTTATTAGCATTAAAATTTAAAAATTTCTCCTTTAAAAATAACCAGCCTCAATTTATATTAATAGCATTGGGAATAGTTGCCGTATTATTGTTGAGGTGGCTGGCAATTCCGGTTATTTTCATTGCTTACATTATTTTATCTTTGCTCTTTAAAAACAAACAATCAACATGACCTTTACTGCACAGATAAAAGTAATGCCGCTAAAAGAATTATTAGACCCACAGGGAAAAGCTGTAAAAAGCGGATTAGATAATTTGGGTTTAAACAATGTTCAGGATGTACGCATCGGTAAAAATATTGTTTTGCAAATAGAAGCCGCTTCAGCCGACAGTGCAAAGGCAACTGCAGAAGAAGCCGCTAAAAAACTATTGGCAAACCCGGTAATGGAAATGTTCGAAGTATCGATCAGCTAAAATAATAAAGTATTACGATAGAACGCTGATAATGCAGATAGAGCAGATGATCATGATAGATCATAAAAATCAGCGTTCCATTTACATCAGCATATGAAACTCTATCTTGTTCCATCTCCAATAGGTAATTTAGCTGATATAACTTTTCGTGCAATTGATACATTAAAAACAGCCGACCTTCTTTTGGCAGAAGATACCCGGACCTCTTCTGTATTATTGCAGCATTATCAAATACAAAAGCCCATCACGCCTTATCACCAGCACAACGAGCATAAAGTTTTACAACATTTAATTGAGCAATTGCAAGCCGGTAAAACAATGGCATTGCTTACAGATGCTGGCACGCCGGGGATTAGTGATCCCGCTTTTTTATTAGTAAGGGAATGTATCAAAAATAATATTGAAGTAGAATGTTTACCCGGAGCTACGGCATTTGTGCCGGCATTGGTAAATAGCGGACTACCCATAAATAATTTTTGTTTTGAAGGATTTCTTCCATTAAAAAAAGGAAGACAAACTTTTTTAAAAAATCTTACAGAAGAAGAAAGAACGATGGTGTTTTATGAAAGCCCGATGCGATTGGTTAAAACCTTACATGATTTTATAGAATACTTTGGTGCAGAACGCCAATGCTGTGTTAGCAGGGAGCTCACAAAAAAATTTGAAGAAAATAAACGAGGTACTTTGCAACAGGTCTGTGATTACTTTAACAGTAAAACTGTAAAAGGCGAAATCGTAATTGTTGTTGCAGGAAAATAAAATAATAATAAGATGAAAAAAGAATTTTTTCTTTCGTTGCTTGCTCTATGTAACGTTGTAGCGTTTGCTCAGCCCGATCGTTGGCAGCAACATGTAAAATATACAATGAATGTGGATGTGAATGTTACTACGAATCGCTTTACAGGCAAGCAACAATTAGAGTATACCAACAATTCTCCTGATACCTTAAAGAAAGTGTTTTATCATTTATACTGGAATGCATTTCAGCCAAACAGCAGTATGGATGTGCGTAGCCGTGAGTTAGGTAAAATAATGATCAATCAAAAGCGTCCTGATTGGGATAATAGAGTTAGGGACAGGATCGTAAACCTTACACCTGACGAAATCGGGTATGATTCTGTAGTATCATTAAAAATGAATGGCATTTTGCAATCATTAAAATATCACGAAACAATTTTAGAAGTAGATCTTGCGCAGCCTATTTTACCCAGGTCAAAAGTAGTATTTGACGTAGCTTTTAAATGCCAGGTTCCTTTACAAATTCGTCGCAGCGGAAGAGATAATCCTACTACCGGGGTTCGTTACAGCATGAGTCAATGGTATCCTAAAATGTGCGAATACGATTATGAAGGATGGCATCCTACTCCTTACGTTGCCAGAGAATTTTATGGTGTTTGGGGAGATTACGATGTTACTGTCAATATAGATAAAACATATAAATTAGGTGCAACAGGAACATTACAGAATGCCAATGAAATAGGGTGGGGATATGATGTACCAAACTCAGATCTGAAACCAACGGAAAAGGATACACGAATTTGGCATTTTACCGGTAGCAATATTCATGATTTTGTTTGGGCTGCTGATCCTGATTATATTCATTTGGTACGTAAAACCTATGCCGGAGGTCCCATTATTAACGTTATCTATAAGAATAAACCAAAAGATAAAGACAATGATGCACAATGGACAACATTGGCAGATGCTGCAGTAAAAGTGTTGCCGTTTATTGAAAAAACGTTTGGTAAATATCCTTATCCTGTTTACTCTTTTATACAAGGCGGTGATGGCGGCATGGAATATCCAATGGCAACATTGCTGGTAGGACCGGGATTGGATGGCGCTTTTCATGAATGGATGCACAGCTGGTTCCAGATGATGTTGGGAACGAATGAAAGCATGTATGCCTGGATGGACGAAGGTTTTACAAGCTATGCGGAAAATTTGGTAATGAAATTTTACACGGGGCATGCTTCTATTGATGAATATAAAGATGCATTAAAGCAAGATCCCGAAAATAATAATTTAAAAGACCTGTTAAGCATGTTGCCTGATGATCATTGCGATGGATATGCAGGCTATTTTCAATTAGAAAAAAGCGGGTTTGAAGAACCGTTGACCACTCATGCCGATCATTTCAATACTAACTATGCATACAGCATTGCATCTTATTGCAAAGGAGAAATGTTCTTAGAACAATTGGGTTACATTGTTGGAGCTCCCGTGCGGGATAAAATTTTATTGGAATATTATAAGCAATGGCGATTCAAACATCCAAACGCAGATGATTTTGTACGTATAGCCGAAAATGTCAGTGATATTAAATTGGACTGGTACAAAGAATATTGGTGCAGCACTACCAAAACGATCAATTATTCTATTGATAGTTTATGGGAAGAAAATGGTGTAACTAAAATCCGTTTAAAAAGAATTGGGTTAATGCCAATGCCGATAGATTTGCAATTGACATTTAAAGATGGTTCTTCAGAAGTGCATTACATTCCGTTAAATCTAATGTTCGGCGAAAAGCCAAATGAAAATGCAAAAGAAACAAGGATTGTACATGATGAATGGCGTTGGACCCATCCAACCTATGTTGTTGAAATAAAACAGCGTTTAACCAATATTAGAAAGGTTGAGATCGATCCTTCTAAACGAATGGCGGATGTGGACAGGAAAAATAATTTATTAGAGTTAAAATGGTAATAACGTGAGAAGTCAATCGTAGAATGTGATTATATATTTTATCTTTCTCTATAGACTTCTCGCCATTAACCTCTTACGTTTCACGATTGACGAATAATATCATCATACAAAAAATAGAAGTTACCGACGCTGAAGTTTTATCTGCTTTAGCAAAACAAACCTTTTATGATACATTTACCGGAACCTGTACAGAAGAAGATATGCAGGGTTTCCTGGAACAATATTTTAATGTTGTGCAAATAACAAAAGAATTGGAAGAAAAGGATAGTTTCAATTTTTTTGCGATGATCGATAATGCTCCTGCAGGGTATATCCGCTTTAAACAAGATGATGAAAGCTTTCCGCAAATAAATAAATGGAAGGCAATAGAATTAAAGCGATTGTATATTCAAAAAAAATTTCACGGAAAAGGAATTGCACAACAATTAATGGGATTGTTTTTGGATCATGCAGTTAGCAATAAATACGAAGCTGCGTGGCTCGGCGTATGGGAATTTAATTTTAGAGCGCAAAAATTTTATGGTAAGTATGGCTTTATAGATTCGGGTTACAGACACGATTTCCCGATTGGCAATACCCCGCAAACAGATCTATGGTTTTGGAAATTCTTTTAAGCTGCAACAGCTAAGTTTACAAAGCTAAAAACAATGGTAGTATTCCCAATGGTATGTACATTTATAGAAATACAGCCTCCTGCTTTTTGGGCAATATCCTGCAATTTTTCTATTTCTCTTTTATTTAAATAAACATCAAATGGTTTATTGTTCTTGGCATGTATCAATACCACATCATGGAATCTTTTGGCAGTAAGCCAGATGCAATTGTTCTCGGAATTTATGATGAGCATATTGATAATAGAATCAATGACGCCAGAAAGATGCGTTCCATTAATATTAGCCACTATCTTCTCATCGATATCATTTACCAATAACGTTTTTTTATCGGTAGCAATAGGTAAATAGGATTGAAGTATTTTGCTCACCAATCGATGCAGATTGTGTTCATTCTTTTCTTCTGTCGAAGAAATTTGGGTTAGTTCGAAATTCATAGATATTGAATATTTGTGCAATAGCTCTTCGTTAAAAACGAATATGCAAATTGACAAATAAGTCAACACATAGGGAATAGATGATTTACTTTATATGTGTAGCGATAACTTTCATTGTTGTGTAGAAAAACATCTACTTAAGTGGAACCTGTAACATATACTTTTCCTTGAAAAATGCTTCTGTATATAGGCTTTCAAGCTCCCAGATCAGTGGTTTGCAACCGCTTTCGGCAATTTCTTTAGAAAGATCGCCTCCTTTTAAACATATTAAGCCAGAGGTAGAGGTATTGTTTTTTTTGAGCAAAGGCTTGCTCCAGTTCCATAAATCTTTTAAGGGCGCAACTGCTCTTGAAACCACTATATCAAACTTTTTATCTTTAATATCTTCCACACGGGTATGTTGAGTAGTGATGTTTTTTATGTTGGTAGCAGCAGCAACGGCATCTATTACTTTTAGTTTTTTTTGAATACTGTCAACCAAATGAAAATGAACATCAGGAAAAAATATTGCTAATGGTACGCCGGGAAAACCACCACCACAACCCAGGTCCATTATTTGCATGCCCGGGGTAAAATCAAATTGTGTTGCAATTGCCAGAGAGTGTAGCACATGATGCTCATAAAAGTTATCGATGTCTTTGCGGGAGATCACATTTATTTTTTCATTCCATTCAGTATACAGATCTTTTAATGCAGCAAATTGCTGAAGCTGTGTTTCAGAAAAGTCATCAAAATATTTTAAAACTATTTCCACGATTGCTTAGGCTTTTTTACAATAGATGCTGCAAAGATGAGGTAATAAAAAAACATCCATATATCAAAGAAAAGAAAAGCAGGGTAGAGGTCCTGTTCATTTAGTTTTTTCATTGCGGGGTATAAAACAATTGCCTGTATCAAAAAGCGAACGCCAAAAACTATTAATGCCAATTGCCAGCAATAAAAAATTAAAGAGGCAGCCAGCAGCGGATAAAATACAAATTGTGAAAAGCTGTATGCCCCTAATAGAAATTTGTGCTTTGGCTTATAGTATTTTCCTGTACTGTAATGGCGTTGCTTTTGCTTTTTCCATTGGCTCCATGTTTTAACAGGAGCGCTTAAAGTAAAAGCATCTTTATCGATATTTATTTTAGTATTTGTTTTAGTGGCAGCCATATTAATAAAAAGGTCATCATCTCCGCTGGGTATATGATTGTGCGCCGAAAAGCCTTTGTGTCGAAAGAAAATTGTTTTTTTATAGCTTAAATTTCTACCAACGCCCATGTAAGGAATACCGGCCAATGCATAACTGAAATATTGCAAAGCAGTATGAAAGGTTTCCCAGCGAACCAATTTATTTAAT
Organism: Ferruginibacter albus; assembly: GCF_020042285.1. Taxonomy (NCBI): domain Bacteria; kingdom Pseudomonadati; phylum Bacteroidota; class Chitinophagia; order Chitinophagales; family Chitinophagaceae; genus Ferruginibacter; species Ferruginibacter albus. Next base: position 2,906,264 of record NZ_CP083388.1, on the reverse strand, counting down.
AAGCCTTTTGTTTTATGAAAAGCGCCGTAACCTAATACGATCTCCGTATCATCGTCAAATGTTTGTTGCATTTTGTCGATCCATAATTCACTGGCGGGAACGCAGTCTGCATCTGTTAATAAAACAATTTCATACTTGGCTGCTTTTATGCCGATGCTTAAAGGAAATTTTTTTCCCGGAATTAATTTAGCTTCCTGCTTTAATTCAACAATGTTCAATTGGCGAAACTGGCGTTGTAATTCTTCCAATACATATTTGCTGTCATCAAATGAATTATCATTTACTACGATAATCTCGTGCGTAGTACGATATTGCTGCAATAAAGAACCGGGCAGATTTTTTGCTAAATTTGCCGCTTCATCCCTGGCGCAAATAATTACAGTTACAGGATGTGTTTGTGAAATGTCCTTTTTGTGTGTTTTATATAATGCCAGCCGCACATATAGCACTAAATAATACAACACTTGAATAAAAGTAAAAAAACAAAAGCAGTAAAAAAGAATTGGTTGCCAGTGCAGGTGCATCATGCCGCAAAAATAGCGGTATGCGATCTAAAATTATCTTTTTGTTACCAACAATTTCGGCTTTGTTCAGCATTGTTGTGTCACTCACTTGAACAGCATACCATTGTCGAACAAAATTCTAAATTCCCAATAACTAATCCTAAATTGATGGTTTAATTTGTGTAATTAATTTATGTCTTCTTTACAATTTCAACTTCAGCATACCAATACAGATTCCAAGGCCAGGGCAGGAAAAATCATAACTGATCATGGCGAAATTGAGACGCCGATATTTATGCCTGTAGGAACGGTAGGAAGCGTAAAAGCTGTAACACAACAACAGTTAAATGCAGATGTGCAGGCACAAATCATTTTAGGAAATACCTATCATTTGTATTTACGGCCTGGTTTAGATGTACTGGAAACTTCGGGCGGACTGCATAAATTCAATGGGTGGCACAAGCCCATATTGACAGATAGTGGCGGCTACCAGGTTTTTTCTTTGGCTAACAATAGAAAGATCACCGAAGAAGGAGTGATCTTTCAATCGCATATAGATGGCAGCAAACATTTGTTTACTCCTGAAAATGTAATGGATATCCAGCGCAGCATTGGCGGCGATATTATTATGGCATTCGATGAATGCCCGCCTTATCCCAGCGAATATAAATATGCCAAAGACAGTATGGAGCTTACGCATCGCTGGTTAGACAGGTGCTTTACCCGTTTTAATGCCACACCTGACAGGTACGGCTATACGCAAAATTTATTTCCTATTGTTCAAGGGAGTACCTATAAGGATCTAAGAATTGCATCAGCAGAATTTATAGCTTCTAAAAATGCAGCAGGCAATGCTATTGGTGGCTTAAGTGTGGGAGAGCCAACTGAAATGATGTATGAATTTACTTCTTTATGTGCCGATATCCTGCCTCTAGATAAACCCCGCTACTTAATGGGCGTAGGCACTCCGTGGAATATTTTGGAATGTATTGCACTGGGAATAGATATGTTTGATTGCGTGATGCCGACACGCAATGGAAGAAATGCTATGTTGTTTACGTCTAAAGGTGTAATTAATATTGATAATAAAAAATGGGAAAAGGATTTTTCTGTGATCGATGATGGAATTGATTGCGAAATGAGTAATTATTATAGTAAAGCATATCTTCGTCACCTGGTAAAATCAAAGGAGATACTGGCATTGACAATTGCGAGCGTACATAATCTGGCTTTTTATTTATGGCTGGTAAAGCAGGCTCGTAAACATATTATAGAAGGCGATTTTATTTCATGGAAAAATAACATGGTTTTAAACTTGCAACAACGATTGTAGTCTGGCATTAGTTAAAAATGGCATAATAATTGAAAAAATGCCAAAAGTTATTTTTGATATTATAATTTTAAGACTTAATAAAGATGATATGAAACTGAAATTTTCTGTTTTAGCTGTTTTACTTTTTATTTCTGCAACAATGTTTGCTCAAACTCCGGTAACACCGGCTAACTTGCCAAAGGATGCAAAAATTGATGTAACAGTACACGATGATAAAAATGATAAGCCATTGCAAAATGAGATCGTTATTTTTAAAAGCCAGATAAATGGTACGGAATACCAGGGACAGACAGATGCCGGTGGTAAATTTTCATTGCGCTTACCTGCCGGGGATAAATACGATTATTTTATATTAGGCTTTCATGATTCTTTACAAAATAATGTATTGGATATTCCGGCTTTAGGTCCTAACAAATATTATTCTAAACCTTTTACCATCGACATTTCCTTTACACCTGCCAGTTCTTTTGTAATACAAGGCTGTAATTTTGAAACAGGTAAAGCAGCCTTGGAAGAAGAATCATTTGCCGTGTTGGATGAATTGGTTTCTTATCTTCAACGTAAAGAAAATGAAGTGATAGAAATAGACGGTTATACTGATAATGTTGGGAAGGCGGCAGATAACTTGGTATTATCACAAAACAGGGCAAATACAGTAAGAGACTATTTAGTGTCAAAAGGCATTGCAGCCACCAGGGTTAGTGCAAAAGGTTTTGGAATGAGTAATCCTGTTGATGATAATAAAACCGCAGAAGGAAGAGCCAACAACCGACGCATAGAAGTAAAAACATTAAGCACCGATAACTAATTAACGAAAGCCGCAATTTGCGGCTTTTTTCATGTCCTGCTTCTTTTGGGTTACTTTTGCAGGCATACGTTTATGAAGAAGATAGACAGCTATATACTCAAAAAATTTCTTACCACTTTTTTCTTCTGTTTGTTATTGTTTACAGCCATCGTGGTGGTGGTAGATATTAGTGAGAAAACCGAAGATTTTGTTCGCATAAAATTTTCTTTCTGGCAGCTGGTCACTAATTATTACATTGGTTTTATTCCGCATATTGATGCCATGCTCTTTCCATTATTTGTATTTATATCCGTAATATTTTTTACTTCCAGGATGGCCGACAGATCGGAGGTGGTAGCAATATTAAGCAGTGGCGTTAGTTACAGAAGATTTTTATTTCCTTATTGGATCGGCAGTATTTTTTTAGCGTTGTTGTTGTGGGTGGGCTATCAATACACATTACCCAAAGCAAATAAAATATGGGGAGATTTTTTGACCAGGTATATTGATTCGCAGAACAGCGGTTCTGTTGATTTGAACAGGCCGGCGAATATTTATTTTAAAGGTGCCGATAATTCTTATATCGGGCTACGTTCTTATGATGCCATATATAGGAATGGATCTACTTTCTTCGTTCAGCAATTTGCCGATAATAAATTGAAATATGATCTGCGGGCGCAGTCTATTTCATGGGATACCATAAAAAAGCAATGGACACTAAATCAGGTGGTGGAACATTATTTTACAGGTGAAAAAGAAAGAATAGTACGAACATCGGTCATGAAAAAAAAATACGATTTTAAACCGGAAGATCTTCATAGCGATGATTATTTTAAAGATAGGCTAACTTCAAGTGAGTTGAATTCCTATATTAATAAAAGCAGGTTAAGCGGATCAGAAATTGTAAAATCTTTATTGCTCGAAAAATATAACCGGGATGCTATTCCTGCATCCATTATTATACTGACCATTATTGCTGTTTCTTTGGCATCACGTAAAACCCGTGGTGGTAGCGGATTAAACTTAGGAGTGGGCGTTATATTAAGCGTATTATATGTGCTGTCGAGCCGCTTCTCCGTGGTATTTGCCGAAAAGGGAAACTTTACTCCCTGGTTAGCAGCATGGACACCCAATATTATATTCGGAGCATTGGCGTATTACCTCTATAAAAGAGCCATGCGATAATTTTCTTGTAAACAGACTGTTAATTGCCAAACAATCTTTAGACGTGCTTGTTTATTATAGTTAAATTTGTAAGGTAAACTTACAAGTTTACTTTACTAAAATGCCAACAAAAACTGAAGAGCAACAATTAGCTTCTGATTTACGTACTGTTATACGCAGGCTTATAATGAAACTGCGTAGCAAATCGGATGTAAACGGTAAACTTTCTCTCACTGAACATTCCACACTTTCCCTGCTCGATCATCATAAAGAACTAACACCGAGTGAACTGGCTACAATGGAAAAGATCACTACGCAATCAATGTCGCAAATAATAAATCATTTGGTTGAACTTGAATATATAAACAGGAAACCTTCTAAAACAGATAAACGTAAGTCGATCATTACCCTTTCAAAAAAAGGGCAACAGGTTTTATACACGGTTCGTGATGAGCGGGACATATGGTTAAGTAAAGCTTTAAAAGAAACCTGTTCTGCCCAGGAGTTGCAATTATTGCAGAAAGCAATAAACTCCTTAACCAAATTGGTGAATTATGATTAATAATTGTAATGGTTCAGTTTTTGAAGCGTTACAATTGTGAGAACGAATAATATATGAAGATCACTACATTCAAAGCTTTTAAAAGTCGTAATTATCGGCTGTTTTTTGCAGGACAATCAATTTCATTGATAGGAACGTGGATGCAAAAAACCGCTGTAAGCTGGGTAATTTATTCCCTTACTCATTCAAAGTTTATGTTGGGAGTTACTTTATTCGCTACCATGTTCCCATCATTTTTATTTTCTTTTATAGGTGGAATTGCTGCGGATAGGTATGATCGCTACAAACTGCTTTTAGCAACACAGATAGTATCTATGGTGCAGGCATTATTGCTGACCGTATTGATATTTTTAGGATATTATTCCGTTACAGGAATAATTGTATTGAGCGTTTTATTAGGAGTTGTTAATGCATTTGATGTGCCTGCACGCCAATCGTTGGTGTATGAAATGGTAGATGATAAAAATGACTTGCCGAATGCGTTAGCATTAAATTCATCGATGGTTAACCTGTCCAGATTGATCGGTCCGGGCATTGCAGGTATTGCTATTGAAAAATTAGGAGATGCAGTTTGTTTTGGATTGAACGCCTTGAGCTTTTTGGCTGTGATCGTTTCCTTATTAATGATGAAACTGCCTAAGCGTGCCATGAAGCCAAAAACAAAGAATGCTTTTGCCGATTTCAAAGAAGGATTTACTTATATAAAACAAACTCCTGAAATAGCATTTATAATTATCATGCTCGGTCTAATAAGTTTGTTGGTACTTCCCTTTGCAACACTAATACCTGTATATGCAAAAGATATTTTTCATGGAACGGCCTCTACGTTTGGTGTAATTGATAGTGTGATCGGCTTAGGTGCTTTTTCGGGTGCTATCTTTTTAGCATCCTTAAAACCGGGTACTGAATTACGAAAAATTTTAACCATCAATACTTTTGTTTTCGGTATTGGATTGGTGTTGTTTTCGCATTGTACCAATTATCCATTCGCATTATTATTTGCTGCTATAGGCGCATTTGGAATGATGTCGCAGGTGACTATCAGCAATACCATTATACAAACCACTGTAAGTGCAGATATGCGGGGAAGAATAATCAGTTTTTATGCTATGGCTTTTTTTGGGTTAACGCCTTTAGGAGGCTTGATCGTAGGCTCTGTATCGCAATGGATAGATGTTCAAAATACAGTACTGGCAGAAGGCATTCTGGCAATACTTATAGGTATTCTGCATCTGCGCTTTATTAGAAAACAAAAACTAAAACAGTCTGTAGAAAAAATGATCTCCAAACAGCCTGTTGAAGTTGCAATAGAAGTATAACCTAAACACTTTAATATGATTACCACACTTGACAAAAACACCGCTTTGATTTTGATCGACCTTCAAAAAGGAGTTGCAGGGTTACCCACTGCACATACAATGGGTACTATCTTAAACAATTCGGCAAAATTGGTAGCTGCTTTTCGAAAAGCAAATTTGCCGATCGTAATAGTAAATGTAAATCCTGCCGGCGCAGCATGGACAAAAACACGTAAAGAACCCAATCCTGTTCCCAATCGTGCTTTTAAAGAAGATTGGCTGGAGATCGTACCTGAAATACAAACACAACCTGGTGATATTTTTATAACCAAGCATACCTGGGGCGCTTTTTTTGAAACCAAGCTTCACGAAGCTTTACAGGAAAAAAATGTTACAGGGATTGTTATTGCCGGTGTAGCTACAAGTATTGGCGTAGAAGGTACAGCAAGACAGGCAAGCGAATTAGGCTATAATATTTCTTTTGTAAAAGATGCAATGACAGATATGTTTCCCGAAGCACACGATAACAGTTTAAAACATATTTTTCCTCGAATGGGAGAGATAGGAGATACCGTTGATGTTATTGAAAAATTAGCATAGAATTTTGTTACAAACTTTTGTTCCTTGATGTGACATCGTTGTGAATTGGTTCTCTTGTCCAATTGTTTCACTGAAAGAATTGGATAAGCTTTGCTTGAAAAGAATTATCCCTTTAATATCTTATCATAACTCGCCGCAATTCCTTTTATCAAAGAAGAACTGAAACCCTGATGTTCCATTTCGTTTAAACCTGCTATCGTACAGCCTTTTGGAGTAGTTACTTTGTCAATTTCCTGTTCAGGATGAGTGCCTTTTTGCAATAATAATTCCGCTGCGCCTTTTACGGTTTGTGCAACGATGGTGTTTGCAGTATTTGCATCAAAACCAATTTCAATACCACCTTGAATGTTGGCACGAATATAACGCATGGCATAGGCAGTTCCGCAAGCGCCTAGTACAGTAGCAGCATCCATTAATTTTTCGTCAATGCTTACTTCTTTGCCTAATGTAGCAAACAACTCTTTTACGTATTTGATTTGTTCATCGCTTGCATTTTTCTGACTGATGCAGGTAATGCTTTGTTGAATAGCGATCGCCGTGTTAGGCATAGCACGAAAAACAGGTAATTTCTTTTTGGTGATTTCTTCAATATCAGCAATAGAAACGCCCGTTATAACAGAAACCAGTATATGCTTTGCCGTTAGTTCTTTTTTTAATCCGCTTAATACATCTGCAATCTGGAAAGGCTTAACTGCCAAAATGATCAATTCGCTTTTACGTACAGCTTCTGCATTATCGCTGATAACAGCAATACCTTTGTCTTTTAATGACTTTAAGGTGCTTACATTTCTTTTGGTAACGATAATATCAGCAGCTTTTGCAAACTTGCTTTTCAATATTCCTTCTGCAATGGCGCTACCTAAATTTCCTCCGCCTATGATGGCTATTTTCTTACTCATATCATTTTTTTAATCGTTCATTTACTTTTTGTACAATGTTGTCTATGTTTTGCAATTCCATGCATTTAAAATGTCCAAGCGGGCATTTTTTCTTTCCAAATTTGCTGCATGGCTGGCACCATAAACCCGGCACTATAATATTTTCGTAAGGTAATTTATTTTGAGTAGATAAAAAACGGCTGCCGTAATAGGGCTCTACATCCAGCTTTGGCGTAGTGCCACCCCAAATCGCCAATACTTGCTTATTAAAAGCACAGGCGATATATTGCAAGCCTGTATCATGAGAGATTACCAATTTTGAACGTCTTACTAAGTCTGCAGATTCATTCAAATTAAACTTACCGCAAGCGTTATAAATTTTTACAGGATCAACAGCCGCAATTTCCCTTCCATTTTTTTCATCGTCTTTTCCTCCTAATAAAATAATAGGATGATCGATCTTATTACACAGCTCTTTTAATTTATGTACGGGTAATTTTTTTGTAAAATATGATGCACCGATAACAATCGCTATAAAGCCTGCTAAATGAGAAGTAGGAATATCTTTTTGCGGAACAATATCCTTTTCAGGAATAAAATAATCCAATCCAAAACCATCATCTTTCACTCCAAAACTTTCAACCGTTTGCAAGCTGCGTTTAGTAATATGAATACCTGGCATCAGGTTAATACGCAATTTCGTCAACAGGAATTTTTGCGTATTAAGTTTATTAATGGTGTTCGACTTTACTTTTAGCGCAGTCTTAATTCTTAATGTGCGGATATTATTATGTAGGTCGATGATGTAATCGTAGTTTTCTTCTTTTAGATCTTCGATCAGCTCATCCATATTATTGTTGTAATAAAAAAACTTATCAATGTATGGATTGGCTTCAGTAACTATTTTGAAAGATGATTTGGTAAGAAAGTGAACTTCAGCATCTGTTACCTGTTGCTTGAGGCAACGCAGTACAGGAGATGCCAGCACAATGTCGCCAATAGAAGAAAGTCTTATTACGAGAAACTTCATCTTGCAGTACACTATTTTTATTAATTACACGAATTTAAAAACTGTCCGATGTAGTTAATTAGTGTAATTCGATTTGATTCGTGAAATAAAATTACAAAGCACTTAACGCATGTTCTGATTCATGCACGGCTAACAAATTACCAATTGCATTATCATATTTATCTTTCCACTCAGCAATATTCCCCCAATTGGTATCATCTATAATTATTTCGCCCGATGTTACAGTGCCTAATTTTTCAAAAGCAATATTTTTTCCTTTTAGGAAAGATTCAATTTTAGCGATATCTTCTTTTTTAACAGAAACAACTACACGGCTTTGCGCTTCTCCAAACCAATAAGCATCTTTGCGTATATCCGTTGCCGCTTGTTTTACATCAACGCCTAAACAATTAGTAAAGCCGCTTTCTATCAATGTAATAAATAAACCACCATCGCTGATATCATGTGCAGATGAAATTAATTTATCTTTTATTAATGAGCTGATAGCTTGTTGCAATGCAAACTCTTCATCAATATCAAAGTGCGGAGCAGGACTATGTTCTACGCCGTGTATCTTATGTAAATATTCAGATGAATTAATATCATTCCTGCTTTTGCCAATTAAATAAATGGCATCGCCGCATTCTTTAAAATTCAATGTCATCTTATCATTCACACTATCCATTACGCCTACCATACCAATTGTTGGTGTAGGATAAACAGCGCCATCAGGCGATTGATTGTAAAAGCTAACATTACCACCGGTGACAGGAGTATCAAACTTTTTACAAGCTTCTCCCATTCCTTTAATTGCTTCTGTAAATTGATAATATACTTCCGGGTTATAAGGGTTGCCAAAGTTCAAACAGTTGGTAACACCGATTGGTTGTCCGCCACTGCAAACAATATTTCTTGCAGCTTCAGCAACAGCGATCATTGCACCTTTATATGGATCAGCATACACATAACGGCTGTTACAATCGGTAGTCAATGCCAAACCTTTATCAGTAGGTTTAGCAATAACAACAGCCGCATCACTTGGAGCGTTTGTACCTACTGTGCCTGCACCAACAGTGCTATCATATTGCACATATATCCAACGTTTAGATGCAATACTTGGAATTTGAATTAACTGCTCTGCAACTTCTTTTAAATTTTTAGGTTCACCAATTGAATCAATTTTAAATGATTCCACTTTATCTAAATAAGAAGGCCTGGTAAACTCTCTTGTGTATTGTGGAGCGCCGCCGCCCAATACCAATTCTTCTGCTGGTAATGATGCTTCCAGTTCTCCATTCATATAAAAATTCAATATGCCATCTTCTGTTACTGTTCCAATTTCACTGCAAGGCAGATCCCATTTATCAAACACTTTTAACACCGCCTCTTCTTTTCCTTTTTCTACTACCATCAACATTCTTTCCTGGCTTTCACTTAATAATAATTCCCAGGCTTTCATGTTATTTTGTCGTGCAGGAACTTTATCCAAATGAATATTCATTCCTACGTTTCCTTTAGCACTCATTTCAGATGTAGAACAAATAATTCCGGCAGCACCCATATCCTGCATTCCAACAACAGCGCCGGTTTTGATTACTTCCAAACAAGCTTCCAATAATTTTTTTTCTTGAAACGGATCACCTACCTGTACAGCAGGTAGATCTTCCACACTATCTTCTGTAATATTTGCAGATGCGAAAGAAGCACCGCCAATACCATCCTTACCAGTTGCACTACCAACAAAGAAAACAGGATTGCCCGTTCCTTTTGCAGTAGCAGAAATTGTTTCACCATTTTTTAATGTGCCAACGCTCATTGCATTCACTAACGGGTTCGTATGATAGCAGTTTTCAAAGTATATTTCGCCACCAACAGTTGGTACGCCAAAACAATTTCCGTAATGACCAATACCATGCACCACACCTGCTAACAGATGTTGCGTTTTCGCTTCTTTTAAATTCCCGAAACGAAGAGAATTTAAAGAAGCAATAGGACGAGCGCCCATGGTGAAAATATCACGGTGAATACCGCCCACGCCGGTAGCCGCCCCTTGAAAGGGTTCAATAGCTGAAGGGTGATTATGACTTTCTATTTTAAACACCACACCATAACCATCGCCAATGTCCATCACACCGGCATTCTCTTCACCGGCTTTTACCAGCATTTTCTTTCCTTCACGAGGTAACGTTTTCAGCCATTTAATAGAATTTTTATAGCTGCAGTGTTCGCTCCACATGGCGCTAAAGCAACACAGTTCAGTGAAATTTGGAGTGCGTCCAAGCTTTTGTTTTATCAGTTCAAACTCTTCGGCAGTAAGGCGAAGTTCTTCGGCGGTTTTAACGGTTATGTCCATATATTTTAAGAAAACGCAAAAGTACGTTGCTATTTCTTTTTTATGTTAGGTTGATGGTAAATATTTTAACTATCTTCCCACACAAAAATTTTCTGCTTTGGGCTACTTATTGTTTTTCATTTACCTGTTGGTATTTGCATGGGTGCTTGTAAAAATTCCATTTATCAAAAATGCGGGGATAAGCACTAGAATCATATTGCTGATTTTTATACTAAAAGTAATTGCAGGTGTAGTGAACGGATGGCAACTAGCACATGTAAATTACCTGGCAGATGTGTGGATCTATCATAATGAAGGGGTGAAGGAATATCATCTTTTATTCTCCAATCCGAAAGAATATTTTCTCAACTTTTTTCAATCTAATTATTCTACTTACGGAAGTTTTAATGCTACTACTAATTCCTATTGGAATGATCTGAAAAGTAATGTGATGATCAAGCTCGATTCTTTATTTGATATATTGAGTTTTGGTAATTACTATGTAAATACTGTATTCTATAATTTCATTGTGTTCTTTGGCGGTATTGCTTTGTTCAGAATTTTTACTGATGTATACAATAATAGAAAATGTGAATTGATCGTAGCCTGCTTTCTTTTACCATCCTTATTATACTTTGGTAGCAGCATTCATAAAGATGGATTAATATTATTGGCGATCAGTGGAATTGTATATCATATTCATCAATCATTAAAAACAAGCAGAATAAGTATTAGTGCTATTATCACTATTTTGATTGCATCCGTATTTATTTTCTTTTTACGTAGTTATATTTTGCTAATGTTACTGCCTGCCGTAGTAGCGTGGATTCTATCTTACTATAATAAAAGAAAAACGCTTTTGGTTTTTTCGTGCATCTATATAATTGGAATAGTAGTATTTTTTAATGCTGATAAAATAAACTCACGATTTAGCCTACCCGAAAAAGTGGTAACAAAACAAAAAGATTTTTTATTGCTTCCGGCATCATCAACCAATATTCCTGTAAATGAATTACAACCAACATTTAAGAGCTTTTTTGGAAATGCACCGCAAGCAATTAATCATTCTTTAATGCGCCCATCGATTAAAGACGCATTTCATTATGCTAAATATTTATTTCCATTTGCGGGAGAAGTTTTTATATATGAATTATTGTTGCTTGCTTCTATTCTCTTTATTATAAAATTCAGGAAGTTTAATCCTGATCCATTGATTGCGTTTTGTCTGTTTTTTGCCTTATCAATCTGTTTGATAATAGGATATACAATACCGGTAATAGGTGCTGTCATTCGATACCGTTCTATTTATCTTCCTTTTTTAATAGCACCAGTTTTATGTAATGTAAACTGGAGGTTTTGGAATAAGCACAGTCAAATTAAAAATTAATATATGTTTTAAATTTCACTGATTTTTAATCTTTTTTCAAAGATTTATAAAACTTTTATTGCTAATCACTCAAATATTTATATTTATTTATTAGCTTCAACCTCATTTTTGTCCCAAAATCTTAAAAATATGCAATCTCTCCGTTTTAAGGCAATTGATAAATTAAACAATAGTACTACTGATATTAAAGTAGAATCTTCTGCAAAGATCACCGCCATTTTTGGTGAGAATGTTTTCACTATAAAAAAGGCCCGACAGTTTTTAAGCGATGAAGCTTTTAAAAGCTTATTGTCATCGGTACGTGGTGGAAAAAAGATCGACCGCATGATGGGCAATCAAATTGCCAACGGAATTAAAGCATGGGCAGAAACAAAAGGAGTGACGCATTTTACACACTGGTTTCAACCATTAACGGGTGCATCTGCAGAAAAGCATGATTCATTTTTTACTATAAAAGGAGATGGAACACCTATTGAAGAATTCGAAGGTGCTGCATTAATCCAACAGGAACCGGATGCATCTTCTTTTCCAAGCGGAGGTTTAAGAGCAACATTCGAAGCAAGAGGTTATACTGCATGGGATCCTTCTTCTCCACCATTTGTAATGGAGATCGGAACAGGTAAAACGTTATGCATACCAACTATATATGTATCCTACACCGGAGAATCATTGGATGCAAAAACCCCCTTGTTAAAAGCATTGGTGGCCTTAGATAAGGCAGCGGTAGATGTATGCCAATATTTTGATAAGAACATTACCAAAGTAACGCCTACATTAGGTTGGGAGCAGGAATACTTTGTAGTAGATGCAGGCTTGGCAAATGCCCGTCCTGATATATTAATGTCCGGTCGTTCAGTATTTGGTCATGCGCCTGCAAAAGGGCAACAATTAGAAGATCATTATTTTGGAACCATACCCGAACGCATATACGCTTTTATGCGTGACTTTGAAGAAGAGTCTTATAAATTAGGTATTCCATTACGTACACGTCATAATGAAGTGGCTCCTGCACAATTTGAATGTGCACCCATCTTTGAAGAAGTGAACCTGGCGGTTGATCATAATTTATTATTGATGGATCTTATGACCCGTGTTGCTAAACGTCATAGCCTGGCAGTATTGTTACACGAAAAACCATTTGCAGGGATCAACGGCAGTGGTAAGCATAATAACTGGAGTATGGCAACGGATACCGGCGTTAATTTATTAGCTCCCGGTAAAACGCCGAAAACCAATTTAATGTTCCTTACCTTTTTTGTGAACACTATTAAAGCGGTACACGATTATGCAGATCTGTTAAGAGCTTCAATAGCAGGCGCCGGTAACGACCATCGGTTAGGTGCAAACGAAGCACCACCGGCTATCATTTCTATCTTCATTGGTAAGTATTTATCAGAAGTATTGAACCAGGTAGAAACAAGAGTAGGAGGCAAGTTCGATGAACAGGATGAAGCCATGTTGAAACTGGATATTCATAAAAGTATTCCGGAGTTGATGTTGGACAATACAGACAGGAACAGAACCTCTCCTTTTGCATTTACCGGAAATAAGTTCGAGTTCAGGGCGGTTGGTTCTTCTGTAAGTTGCGCACAGGCAATGACAGTTTTGAATACCATTGTTGCAGAAACATTAAAGCAGTTTAAGAAAGATGTGGAAGCGAGCATTGATAAAGGAGAGAAGAAAGAAATTGCGGTAATGCACGTTATTCAACGCTATGTAGTAGAAAGTAAAAAAGTATTATTTGAAGGAGATGGATATAGCGATGAATGGGAGAAAGAAGCAGCTAAGCGTGGTTTACCAAATGTAAAAACAACGCCATTGGCATTGGATGCATATCTGACTAAAAAATCAAAAACACTTTTTGAAAGCAACGATATATACAATCATATTGAATTGGAAGCCCGCCACGAAATAATGCTGGAGGAGTATATTAAAAAAGTGCAGATAGAAGCGAGGATAATGGGAGAGTTGGCAACTACTATCATATTGCCATCTGTAATAAAATACCAGAACGTATTAATTCAAAATATTAAGGGATTGAAAGATGCCGGGTTGAGTGAAGCTGCTTATGCAAGTCAAACCCAGGTGTTAGAAAAAATATGCAAGCATATTGAAGGTATGAGTAGCGGCGTGGAGGCAATGATCGCTGAACGTAAAAAGGCAAATGCATTAACAGACACTAGAGAAAAAGCAATCGCATATTGCGATACTATTAAGGGCAAATATTTTGATGTTATCCGTTATAATGTAGATAAATTGGAGATGTTGGTAGACGATGCCCATTGGATGTTGCCTAAATACAGGGAGCTTCTTTTCCTAAGATAAAAATTTTATAAAATATATATTTTTTAAAGGTTCTTTTTATAAAGAGCCTTTTTTTATGTTAATACATTGCAACCAATAAAACGCTCTAAAACCCGCTGTAATTGATTTTATTATCTTTTTATATTAAATCTATAAATTATATCAATTTTTTTTCAGTTTTTTAATATTTTTATTCAATCTTTATTTTTTTTATTGAATTAACGCCTTATTTTTGTAAGGTAACTATCACAAAAAACAGTAAATAGTTATTATTAATATTTTTCTTAATGTTTTTAAAATCGTTATTTTATGTCATTATCTAAACTTGAGTACATCTGGCTGGATGGTTATAAACCAACTCAAAGCCTTCGTAGCAAAACAAAAATCGTAAAAGATTTCAGCGGTAAGCTGGAAGATTTGGAACAATGGAGCTTTGATGGTTCTTCTACTGAACAAGCGCCAGGTGGTTCTTCTGATTGTTTATTAAAGCCTGTATATGTTGTAAAAGATCCACAACGTAAAAACGGTTACTTGGTTATGTGCGAAGTATTGAGCGCTGATGGAAGTGCACACGAATCAAACGGTCGTGCTACAATTGAAGATGATGACAATGATTTTTGGTTTGGTTTCGAACAGGAATATTTCTTGTGGAATCCAGAAACAAACAAACCATTAGGTTTCCCTGCGGGTGGTTACCCTGGTCCTCAAGGTCCTTACTACTGTTCAGTAGGTGCTAGCAACGCTTACGGTCGTGAAATAGTAGAAGAGCATTTAGATGCTTGTTTGGAAGCTGGTATCAATGTGGAAGGTATCAATGCTGAAGTTGCTACCGGTCAATGGGAATTCCAGATTTTCTCTAAAGGTGCTAAACAAGCAGGAGATCAAATTTGGGTGGCTCGTTACTTATTAGAAAGAATTGGTGAAAAATACGGAGTTGCCATTAACTGGCATTGTAAACCATTAGGTGCATTGGATTGGAACGGAAGCGGTATGCACGCTAACTTCTCTAACGGATTATTGCGTACTGCAGGCAGCAAAGCTACATTTGATGCGGTTTGCGAAGCTTTCCGTCCGGTAGTTAAAGAACATATTGCAGTTTATGGCGCTGACAACGAATTGCGTTTAACAGGTAAGCATGAAACAGCTTCTATCCACGATTTCTCTTACGGAGTTTCTGATCGTGGTGCTTCTATTCGTATCCCTGTTTTGGTTCCTGCAAAAGGATGGAGCGGTTATTTAGAAGATCGCCGTCCAAACTCTGCAGCAGATCCTTACAAAGTAGCTGCACGTATCATCAAAACCGTTAAATCGGCTAAAGTTTAGTTTTCTTATTTAATAATAGTTTAGAGTTAAGAAGCGCCTTCGTAGAAGGCGCTTCTTGTTTTATATAGTTATTTTTTTGGAACAAACATTTCTGCGTTTACCCGTCATCGTTGTGTCACTCACTTGTACTTTCTGTTTTTTATTGAGCTGGACTAGCAACCAATATCTGCATAGTATCTTTCGTCTTTTGACTAAGCAATTCAATTTTATTCGCTGTTAATTCTTCTACTATTTCTTTATTATAATGGCGAACCGTTAATAACGTTAACCCTTTTTGAATTTGCACATCAAACAATTCACCTGCAGCTATTGCTAATTTTTCTATTTTATCAGTACGATCATCTAAACAGCAAAAAATAGTAATAGCAGTATTTTGTGTAAGGTTGGGCTGTATCTTTATTTCGTCAAACAATCCATGTAAAAAATCGATCGGCTTTCCTTCTACAAAAGAAAAATCTTTGGATGTAAATTGTATCAGTGCCTGGTTTTCTTTCACAACAATGATCGGCGGTAGATTATGAACCGGCTTGTTGCTGATAATGGTTCCCGGTAATATCGGTTTTAGAAAACATCGTACATGTAAGGGAATACTTTTATTCTGTAATGGTTTTATGGTTTTTGGATGAATAACCTGCGCACCGTAAAAAGCCATTTCAATTACTTCTGCATAACTTAATTGTTCAATAAATTTTGCATCAGCAAATTGTTTGGGATCGGCATTCATTACACCTTCTACATCTTTCCAGATGGTTTGATCTTCTGCATCCAATAGGTTTGCAAAAACAGCAGCGCTATAATCACTCCCTTCTCTGCCTAAAGTAGTGCTTTCATTTTCATCTGTAGCGCCAATAAAGCCTTGTGTAATTATAATATCATTCGTTTCAAAAAGTGGTAATATATCTTCTGTAACTTTTTGCTGTGTAAAATTCCAGTCAATAGCAGCATCTCTGAAATTATCATCTGTTCTAAAAATATCTCTTACGTCCAGCCAGGTATTTTTAATGCCTGTTTCATTCAAATAATTACTGACAATAGCTGTGCTTAATAATTCGCCGCAGCAAACGATCTGGTCGTAGTAATAATCATATTCACGAACAGGCTTATCATGTAATAGCCATTCAACTTCTGTAAAAAAATCTTTCAATTGGTTTTCTGCCTGCTGCCAGTTTACAGAGATCAAATACTTGAGCGTGTTTAAATGATTTTCTTTTACCTGGTGAAATAACTGTAATGCTTCTTCTTTTTTACCGGCATAAAAAGCTTCTGCAACTTTTTCCAACGCATTGGTAGTTTTGCCCATTGCAGAAATAATGATCAATATTTTTTGTTTTGGGAACGATTGCATGATAGCTGCTACGTTTTGTATTCTTTCTATGGTACTTATGCTTGCTCCCCCAAACTTGAAAACTTTCATCTGTTGTTAATTAAAAATTTAAAATTGTATCTCTTTAGAACCTTATTCTTACTACATTTGAACCGCAAATCTAAAATCTATAATCTGCAATTAGAAATTAACTATGGCTATTGACCGCAGGATTTTAACCTTAGACGAATTTACCATTCAACAATTCAGAGGATTTCCACAAGCAACCGGCGAATTATCAAGCTTATTGCGAGATATTGGTTTGGCCGCAAAACGAATTAATGTAGAAGTTAATAAAGCCGGGCTGGTTGACATACTAGGTGATTATGGAACCACCAATGTACAAGGAGAGGAAGTGAAAAAACTGGACATATTTGCTAATAACCAAATGATGGGAGTTTTACGTCATGGTATTAGTTGTGCAGGTATTGGCAGTGAGGAAATGGAAGATGTAGTAATATTTGATGATGAAACAAGTAATAAAAGTAAATACGTTTGCCTGTTCGATCCGTTAGATGGCAGTGCAAATATTGATGTGAATGTTTCTATCGGAACAATATTCAGCATTTATAAAAGAGTTTCTGAATTAGGTAAGCCTGCAACAAAAGAAGATTTTTTACAACCGGGAAATAAACAAGTAGCAGCAGGATATGTGGTATATGGTTCATCAACTATTTTAGTATATGCCACTAAAGTGGGCGTGAATGGTTTTACGTTAGATCCATCTATTGGAGAATTTTCATTGAGTCATCCTGATATAAAATGTCCTCCAACAGGAAAATTCTATTCTGTTAATCATGGATTCTTTTTTCAATATCCTAAGCAGGTGCAGGATTATATTCATGCCTGCCAGGGTAAAGTATTGGATACACCTGAATCTTATACGCAGCGCTATATTGGAAGTATGGTAGCCGATGTACATCGTAATCTTATTAAAGGAGGAATTTTTATGTACCCGGGTACTGCTAAAAAACCAAATGGTAAATTGCGTTTATTATATGAATGTAATCCGTTTGCATTTATAGCAGAAAAAGCAGGTGCCATTGCTACCAATGGAAAGCAACGTGTGCTGGATATTCAGCCAACTTCTTTACACGAGCGCACACCGTTCTATGTAGGAAGTAAATTAATGATGGAGGAATTGGAAACTTATTTAAAGCAGGCGTAGTATTAATAGATATGAATAACACAATCATCTCTGTAAAAAATTTAAAAAAGAGTTATGGTTCGTTTGAGGCAGTAAAGGATATTTCTTTTGAAGTATACGAAGGAGAAATATTCGGATTACTTGGCCCGAATGGCGCAGGTAAATCCAGCACACTGGAAATAATTGAAACCCTGCGTGAAAAAACTTCGGGAGAGATCATTGTGGATGGGTTGAACCTTGACAACGATAAGGAAAAAATAAAACGTATCATTGGCGTTCAGTTGCAAACTTCCGGCTTTTACCCGGGACTTAAATTGGTTGAATTGATAGAACTGTTTGCAGGACTGTATAATCAACCGGTAAATGCAAATGAATTATTGAAGCTGGTTAACCTGGAAGACAAAGCAAAAAATAAGTTCAAAGAATTAAGCGGTGGACAAAAGCAACGTTTTTCTATTGCTACTACTTTAATTAACAAACCCAAAATTATCTTTTTAGATGAGCCCACTACCGGGCTAGATCCGCAGGCAAGAAGAAATTTGTGGGACCTGATCAAAGACATCCGTTCAAAAGGAACTACGGTTATTATTACTACTCATTATATGGATGAAGCGGAACAACTTTGTGATCGCCTGGCAATTTTAGATGAGGGGAAAATAATTGCTTTAGCTTCGCCTGATAAATTGATCGACGACCTGATTGCTTCAGGCTTTGAACGCCCGAAGCAGGTAAAAGCAGCTAATTTAGAAGACGTTTTTATTCACTTAACAGGAAAAGATATAAGAGAAGAATAGTTTAAACTGGTTGAATAAGAATTTGAAGTAAAAGAGAGTGACACAACGATGATGAGCAAAGGTGACATGCTTGTAACAAAAAAATAAAATCTATAAATAAAAAACCAAACAAATGAAGCAATTCTTTTTTGCAGTAAGCGTACTGGTAATAACTACAGCCGCTAACGCACAGGTGAAACCAAAAACAACAACCCCCGCAAAACCCAAAACTACCACAAAAGCAATAGCAGTAAAGCCTGCTGCACCATTATTAAAAACTTTGAATGACTCTTTTAGTTATGCCTTAGGGTCAAATGTTGCCAACAATTTAAAAAGCCAGGGAATTAACGGTGTGGGCATTAATTATGCAATGGTGCAAAAAGCAATGACTGATGGTTTTAAAGGAACTCCGTCGTTGTTAGACCAGGCGCAGGCAAGCAGAGTAATACAGGTAAAATTACAAGAAGGTGAAAAAGTGTTACAAGCTGAAGCTGCTGTTAAAGCTACAAAAGTGAAAGCAAGCGGTGATAGTTTTTTATTGGCTAATAGCAAACGCCCCGGAGTAATTACCTTGCCTGACGGTTTGCAATATGAAGTGTTGAAAAAAGCTCCCGATTCATCCAAAGCTTCTCCAAAATTAGAAGATACAGCAGTGGCACATTATATTGGAACATTGATCGACGGAACAGAATTTGATAATTCTTATAAAAGAGGAGAACCATTATCCGTTCCCGTTAGTGGTGTAATTTTAGGCTGGACAGAGGCTTTACAATTGATGCATGTTGGCGACAAGTGGAAAGTGTATATTCCAAGTGCATTGGGTTATGGCGATAGAGGCGCAGGTAATACAATACCCGGTGGCTCTGCATTGGTTTTTGAAATGGAATTATTAGGCATCAAGTCCGCTGCAGCAAAAGCAGAAGAACCTAAAAAGCAATAAGCATGAGTGAGAATTTAAGTTTTCCTATCGGGAAAGTAAGTGAACAGGCTTTTACAGGTAAAGAAACTTACTCGGAAGAATTAAAAAAAGCTGCAATCAAAAATATTGAAAGCTTACCGCAACTATTGGAAGAATCAATTCTGAATTTAGATGAATCGCAATTGAACACGCCTTATCGTGAAGGCGGTTGGACGGTGAAGCAAGTGGTGCATCATGTTGCAGATAGCCACATGAACTCATTGATACGATTCAAATTGGGTTTAACGGAAGATAACCCAACTATTAAACCATACGATCAGGATCGCTGGGCAAACTTAGCAGACACAAAAAATGTTCCTGTAAATGTTTCTATAACGTTGTTGTACACATTACATACACGTTTGGTGGAAGTATTAAAGAGCATTAAAGATGAAGAATGGCAGCGTACGGTATTTCATCCTGAAATGAAAAAAACTATTACGTTGTGGGATCTGTTGGCTATTTATTCATGGCATGGCAGGCATCATACAGCGCATATCACTAAATTAAGAGAACGTAACAGTTGGTAATGAACTGGAAAATTTTATCTTCAGAATATATTTCAAAGCATCAATATTTTACTGCCCGTCGTGACCGTTGTCAACGGCCCGACGGGCAAATTGTTGATCCTTACTTTGTTGTTGAATTGCCTACATCCGCATGTGCATTGGCAATCACCGAAAACAATGAAGTAGTTTTAGTCCGCCAGTATCGCCATCCCATTCAACAAACTATTTTGGAATTGCCCGGTGGCTTCATTGATGAAAATGAAGCATCGGAAAAAGCCATTGCCCGTGAATTACTCGAAGAGACCGGCTATGAATTTTCCTCCTACACTCATCTTGGTAAAATAGCTGCTAATCCTGGTGTTTTAGATGGGTTTACTCATTTGTTTTTAGCTCAGGGAGGCAAAAAAATTGCATCGCAAAAACTGGATGCAAATGAAGATATTGAGATCGTATTATTGCCTTTGGAAGAAGTGAGACAAATGCTCAACCAAAATAAATTTGAACAGGCATTACACGCTTGCTGTATGTTTTATGCTTTTAAAAAATTAGAAGAGAAATAATTTATCTGCTATAATTTTTGTAGCAATCATTTGACCTCTATTCAACATCGTTGTGTCACTCTCTTGTACGGCATTCCAATTTTCAACTTTAATTAAAGCGTAGCATTACAACGTTACTTTTAAAATTAAAGCAAATCCTACATCTTCTTTTGGACTATCTGTAATGCTTACAATGTGCAAACCGGCACGAGTCCATACTTTAAAAATGTCGCCTTTCTTATGCATGGCAATAGCTCTATCTAATTGAGGTAGCATTGCACCACGACTAAACCAACCCAGGTCTCCGCCCTTTGCAGCACTTAAATTATCAGAACTATAAGTACTTGCCATTGCTGCAAAACTGCTGCTGCCGGCTTGAATTTTTGCAATGATTGTATCAGCCAATGAGTTGGCAAATTTTACTCTAAATACAGAAGTATCTAATAAAATATGACTAACATGATAAAACGTATTGGGAACTTTCGTTAATATTTTAACCAGATATTTTCCTCTACGCCCTGTGTAAGGTCCATATGTTTTTCCTTGCTTTCCTTTATAGGCAAGACTATCCGCAACGCCGGCAAAAGAAGTAGTACTTGAAATACTTATAGTGTCAATGGTGTATTTTTTCTTTAATACATATTTTACATAACCAATAGGGTCAGAAGTAGTATCCAATACTTTTTTCATTTGCGCAATACTTTGTGCATTGGCAAAGTTGCAGCAACACAATAAAAATAAACTCAGGAATAATTTATTCACGGTAGTTGTTTTGATAAAGATAGGGAGAACTTACAGCTTGTATTTTTTAGTAATGGCGGCAATTTGTTTTTTCATTTCTTCCAGCTCTGCTAATTGTTGCTGAATAAAACTGTTGTCTTCGAGTTTGCCAACTACTTTATTCATTTCCTCGTTGGTTTCATAAACCATCCTTCTGAACGGATTGGTATAATCTTTTTCTCTTGAATTATAAATACCCTTACACATCCATTCTTTAGTGATCAAACATTGTTGCAGTAATTGGCCAAACAATGCAGCCGTAAATTGTTTCGGTGTAATATTTAATATTTCCAACAGAGAGGTATAGGCGTGATGCAATTTATCTTTTGCATAGGCAGCACCTTGTTGGCGATAGAAGTTGTGCAATTCATCCCAGCTTTTTATTTTATCCTCTTTAATATCTTTTTTTAACTTATCTATCGATTGCTTTTGAATTAATTGGCCGCCAATATTCAACCATTCGCTGCGTTGTATTTTTGCGGATAAAGATTTTTTCAATGTATCAAAATCAGCAAATTCATTCGAAGCAATCTGTTTTAGTATTTCCGTTACACCATAATATTGTATCAGTTCTTTAAAAACACCAATTGCTTTCGGCACTTTTAGAATTTCTGTTTTACGATCCGCATTTTCCCAGCCACTCACTTCCGCCACCCCCATTTCATTTACACGTAATTGCTGCAAAAATTTTAATGAATCAAATAATTCATTAATAGTATCCGGCGCTAAATAGCCATAATCTATTACCTGTATTTTTTCTGTGCGTTTATCTCTGTCATCATATTTCCAGGAATTGCGGGCGAGTGCATACATGTTATATAAGAACCAGTATGCAGGAATGATCACCAATTTATTATTCGTTATATCATTACTCACTAAACTAAAAGGGATAGAAATATTCAATTCCGCAGGAAAATCGCCCTTGGCTAAAATAGTGAATGAAGCAAATTTTGAATTATGCTTAAGGCTCACGCAAAGTCCTGGCCAAAAACCACGACCGGCAACAATTTCTCCATCTGCACTTCTACTGTTGTGGTTGCTTCCGATAGTAGCACCTGCCGCCAAATTACTTTGTCCCATCAATAAAGATGCACACAGGAATGAGTTGTTGTGATGTTGTTCATGAGCAGGAAATATCAATGAATTCAATACTTCGCAGCAGGAGATAGTAGAATTATTGCCAAGATAAGAATTGATCAATCTTGCGCCATATTTCAATTGCGAGTGCGAAGCCATGATAAAACGAACAGCTTTTACGCCGTAAAATATTTTACAGCCATAACCCACAATTCCGTTTACTAATTCACAGCCTTCGCCAATTTGAGATTTGCGATTTTCATCGCTATTGATGGTAAGATTTTTTAGTTTATTAGCCCCTTTTAAATAGGCGTCCGTTCCTATGTGAACGTCTTTAATGATGCTGCAATTCTTTATGACAGTTCTATTGCCAACTTTTCCATAATAACCTCGTTGCTTATCAAATTTACGTTCGACAAATTGTTTGAATTTTTCTAACAAGGCTTCATCGTCACGGTATTTGCTCCACATATATGCATCACCGGGCAACATGCCGTCAAATGGAAGGATGGCTCTGCCACCATTTTCATTACATAATTCTAATTCTATCCGCGCCTTCTTTTCTTCACCTTGCTTTAGAATTCCGTTTCCAAATTTTGCATTGTCGATAGTTGCCATTTCATTTACATTCACAATGATAACATCGTCGCCAATAATATAATGACTCAAATAATTTACGTTGTCAATGCAAATGTTATTTCCAAGGTCGCAACTAATAATAGTACTATTGTAAAGTCCCACGGGAACCCGCAGGTTATGATATTCTAAATAAAAAGATTCCAGCTTGCCTATTCTTACCAGTCCAAAAAACTGACAATTTTTAACCAACTCAGGGCTAAATGATTCTGAAACCCATATTTCATTCCAGTTGTTAGAAGTGTTGCGATTGCGAACCAGTACTTCAATTTCAAGCGCTGTCAGTTTACGATACACAATATCGTTAGTATTCTGTTGATCCCGAAGGTAATATTCATCTTTGCCGGCAGGAATATATTCAGCAGGAATAAAATTATAACCAAGCTCGTTAACCGGATATTTGTTGATGATATTCATAAATGATTACAAGGATAGCAAAAGTTAAAACAAATAGCCACCTAATGTACTAAAATAGTTTTAATGATACCTGTAATTATTCAACAGTTACGCTTTTGGCAAGATTTCTTGGCTTATCAACATCAACGCCTTTAGCAATGCCAACATAATAAGAAAGTAATTGTAATGGAATAGTAGCCAGCATCGGCGCTATTATTTCATGTGCAGATGGAACATAATATACATCGTCTGCCAGGGTTGGTGTTGTTTCATCGCCTTCGGTAATGATAGCAATTACCTTTCCTTTGCGGGCTTTTATTTCCTGGATATTGCTCACGATCTTTTCATGGTAACTGTCTTTGGTAGCTACAAAAACTACCGGAAGATTTTCATCTACCAATGCAATGGGGCCATGCTTCATTTCTGCTGCAGGATAACCTTCTGCATGTATATAGCTGATCTCTTTTAATTTAAGCGCTCCTTCCAATGCGATAGGAAAATTATAACCTCTTCCTAAGAACAAAGCGTTGGGAGAATCTTTATATTTTTCAGCAATAGCTTTAATAGTGTCTGCGCTTTTTAAAAGTACTTCTACTTTTTCCGGCACTTCTGCTAACTCAAACAATAATTCTTTATAAAGCGCTTCGCTGATAGTATTTTTTTCTTTGGCAATTTTTAAAGCTACCATGGTAAGTACTGCCAATTGTGCTGTAAATGCTTTTGTAGAAGCTACACCGATTTCAGGTCCGGCATGTGTATAAGCGCCGCCATCACTGATTCTTGCTATAGAAGAGCCTACTACGTTTACGATACCAAATATAATAGCACCTTGTTCTTTCGCTTTTTCAATAGCAACTAAAGTATCTGCTGTTTCACCGCTTTGAGAAATAGCAAAAATGATATCGCCTTTGTTTACAATAGGATTTCTATACCGGAATTCGGAAGCATACTCCACTTCTACAGGGATACGGCATAACTCTTCTATAATATATTCTGCTACCAGGCCTGCATGCCAGCTGGTTCCACAAGCAATAATAATGATCCTGTTGGCATTTTTAAAATGCTCCAGGTTATTGGTAATACCACTCATGGTTATTAAACCGGCTTCTGCGTCTAATCGTCCACGTAAGCAATCATGAATAGTGCTGGGCTGTTCAAAAATTTCTTTTAGCATGAAATGATCATAACCACCTTTTTCAATAGCAGCCAGTTCCATATCTAACTTAGTAACAAAAGGAGTTATTTTTTCGTTGCCCAAATTTTTCAATATCAATTCATCGGGGCGAACGATCGCTAATTCGTAGTCATTCACATACACCACTTCTTTTGTGTATTCCAGCATGGGAGAAGCATCAGAGCCAAGAAAATGTTCGCCTTTGCCAACGCCGATCACCAATGGGCTTCCTTTACGTGCTGCAATGATCGTATCGGGATCATCATTTGCGATCAATAATATTACATACGCCCCGGTAACTCTTTTCAATGCTATACGCACAGCCTCTTCTAAATTACACTGATTGTTTTCTTTAATGTCTTCAATGAAATTCAATAAAACCTCTGTGTCCGTATCGCTTTTAAACTGGTACCCTTTTTTGGTAAGATCTTGCTTTAATTGAGCATAATTTTCAATAATGCCATTGTGGATCATGGCCAGTTTACCACTTCTTGAAGTGTGAGGGTGCGCATTTCTGTCGCTTGGTTCGCCGTGGGTTGCCCAACGTGTATGACCAATGCCGGTATGTGCATGCAGATCTTTTCCGACAATTGAATCTTCCAGTTCTGCTACACGTCCTTTCTTTTTATATACCTTTAGTCCGCTGTTAAGCAATGCAACACCGGTGCTATCGTAACCTCTGTATTCTAATCGTTTAAGACCTTTGATAATGATGGGGTAAGCTTCTCTTGGTCCTGTATATCCAACAATTCCACACATATTTTTTTAATTATTTTTGCGCTAAATAAAGATTATTAGACTAATTTTTTTGCTATAAGATTGTTATTGCCAAAATGGAAAACATCAGCACAGCAAAGAAGAGGCAATTTATAAAAAATAAACGCTGCTTGCACAAGTATCCGAATAAGTCCGAGTAGATTTTTACAATAAGTATCCTTTTAAAAAGATATAGGCAACTGAAAAATAAATAATAATGCCTGTTACATCCACTAAGGTAGCAACAAATGGCGCTGAAGAAGTAGCAGGATCTAATTTTAATTTTTTTAATATAATAGGGAGCATAGATCCCATAAGACTACCCCACAACACAATGCCTGTGAGTGAGAAGAAAATTACAGTAGCTACCGATTTCCAATAAATTCCATAGTCATAAATGTGCATATGCTGCCATAAAAAAATACGGAGAAAACCAATGCTGCCTAAGGTTAATCCCAATAATAGGCCTGATATGATTTCTCTGCGCATTACCCGCCACCAGTCGGTAATAGTTAATTCGCCCAAAGCCATGGCTTGAATAATAAGCGTAGAAGCTTGTGAACCACTGTTACCACCACTACTCATAATTAAAGGAATAAATAATGCTAATACTGCAGCAGCTTCGATCTCTTTGCTGAAATATTGCATAGCCGTAGCTGTTAGCATTTCACTTAAAAATAAGATAATAAGCCAGCTGGCACGTTTTTTCACCAGTTTAAAAATGGGCATTTCCAGGTAGGGTTGGTCCAATACTTCCGTACCGCCGATCTTTTGAATGTCTTCACTAAATTCTTCGTTGGTTACCCACAAAACGTCATCTATCGTTACAATACCTAACAGCTTATTACTTTGGCTTACCACCGGCAATGCCACACGGTTATTCATTTTGAACGCTTCATTTGCTACTTCCTGATCGTCTTCGGCATATAAAGAAATATAGCGTTCGTCCATCAATTCGCTTACTTTTTTATCGGGACTAGCCAAAATAAAATCTCTTATCCGAATATCATCCAACAGTTCTCCCTTTTCGTTAATCACATAAATAACATCAATAGTTTCACTGTTTTTAGCAAAGCGGCGAATTGTGTCTAATACATCGTTTACACTATCATTTTCATAAACATACACATAGTCCGGTGTCATTAAGCGCCCAACGCTGTTTTCAGGATAGCCTAAAAGTGACAAGGTAACTTTTCTTTCTTCCGGATCCAGTGTTTTCACCAGTTCCCGTACCACATTGCTCGGCAGCTCACTTAAAAAAGCAGTTCTGTCATCGGGAGGAAGTTCGTTTAAAAGCTCGGCTGTTTTGTGAGGAGATAATTCCTTAATAATTCTTTTTTGATAGGTAAGTTCCAGGATCTTAAAAACACTTGCAGCTCTGTGTGTAGAGAGGCAGTTCATGATGTTGCCTTCATGATCTTCATTTTCATATACCAGTTCTACTACATCGGTAATATTTTGCTCGTCGAGGAATTCCTGCAACTGCAATTTATCGCCGGTGGCTATTACTTTTTCAAACTGTTGTTGAATAGATATATCTTCCAGTTCTAAAGACATTGATACAAGTTATTAAAATAGCCCTGAAATTTGTGCCGCAATTTACTCTATTTAATTTTAACTGAACATTATGTTGAAACCATATTTATTTATTGACAAAACAGCAAAAAAGGGCAGAGGTGTTTTCACAAAGCAACGTATTGCCCCCGGAACAGTGATCGAAATTTCTCCGGTGATCGTCATGAGCAAAGAAGATAAAGCTCACATCGAAAAGACAGTATTATTTAACTATATTTTTGATTGGGGCAAAAAAGGTAAATGCTGTATGGCAATTGGATTAGTGCCGATGTATAATCATAGTTATGAAAGTAATTGCGAGTATATTATGGACTATACTGATGATACTATCACTATTCAAACAGTAAGAGCTATTAAAAAAGGAGAAGAATTGACTATTAATTACAACGGTGATTGGAAAGATGCAACGCAAATATGGTTTGATGCGAAGCAATAGTTTTCAATTCTTTATCTTTAAGTAAGCCAATTGACTATTTTACGGTTATTAACAAAGGAAACTGTGTTAATTCCATAAGGCAAATTATTTTTGAAAAAATAATTCTCATGCATTCTCTTTTTAATAGTAATTATGTTGATGTAGTGGTACGCTCAATATTGGTGTATCTTTTTATTGTAGTTGCTATACGAATATTTGGAAAGAAAGAACTGGCGCAACTTTCAGTGATAGACCTCGTTTTTATTCTATTGATAAGCAATGCAGTGCAAAATGCAATGGTAGGGCAGGATTCTTCTTTATCGGGTGGTTTATTGGCTGCCGGCGCTTTATTTATTACCAATTTTATTTTAAAACGTATTTTATATAAAAGCCAGCGACTAAATCAACTCCTGGAGGGGAAGCCAGTATTACTTATTTATAAAGGCGAAATACAGATTGACCATTTGCATCATCTGCAAATTTCTGTAGAAGAACTGGAAGCAGCAGTAAGGGAACATGGAGTAGAAGATGTAAAAAAAGTAGATATTGCTACGCTGGAAGCGGATGGAAATATCAGCGTAATATCAAATGATTTTAAAAATGTAAGCACTAAGCCAATGGCAATTATAGCGCATCGGCGTAAACATAAATTGCGGGGCAGAATAGCTCAAAACTAAAAAAAGCAAAGCCGGCATTTACCAACTTTGCTTTACGGTTTCGTAGGAAATATATGTTATGCTTGTTTTACAAATTGAACTTCCGCTGCAATTTTCACTTCATCACTAACCACAACGCCGCCTGCTTCGGTAACAGCACCCCAGCTTAATCCAAAGTCTTTACGGTTTATTTTTCCGCTGATAGTAAAACCTGCCCTGGTACTACCCCATGGATCTTTAGTTATACCACCAAATTCTACATTTACTTTTACTTTTTTAGTTGTACCACGGATGGTAAGGTCTCCTTCCAGTTCAAAATCTGAATCTTTACCTGCGAATTTTGTTCCGGTAAAAGCCAGTTCAGGATAATTGGCTGCGTCAAAGAAATCGGCGCTTTTTAAATGTCCGTCTCTATCTGCAACTCCTGTAGATATTGAGTTAACATCTGCCGAGAAGTTAATCTTTGCAGTAGTAAAATCTTCATCTTCGGTTTCTGCGGTACCGCTGAATTTTCCAAAACTTCCGGTTACGGTAGTGATCATCAGGTGCTTTACTTTAAAATGAATTTCACTGTGTGTAGGGTCTATTGACCATTTTGTTGTTGCCATTGTTGGTAATTTTATACAAAGTTAATTAATCAATGTTTAAACATTGTTTTGCTTTATAACAATCTATTGTTTTTTTTGTTGACGAATGATAAAAAAATATTTATAACTTGTCAATCCAACCAATGCGATAGCCATGAAATCAAAAAAATACCAGGGTTTTACCTGCTTCGATTTTTATTTAAGCAAGCTGGAAGTGCTGTTAAACAAGGCTACCAGTCAAAAAAATCCTGCATTATGGTTATACCGTAACAACGCCCGTACGCCCTTATTTATGCTGGAAGCCTTATCAAGAGCGTATGCAGCTATGTATCCTGAGTTCAAGTTTTCCAAATTAGATGCCCGTTTTAAAGTGTTGGAAGATGCTTTGGGTGCTATTGATTATTATGATGCTTTTGCCAAAGAGTTTGCTATTAATAAAGCAATACCGGCTCCGGTTCTTACATACCTGCAGGCTATGACAAGAGAAAAGACTCAAAATTTCAATGAAATACTGAAAGAAAAAAGCTGGATAACTGATAAGGATCCCAAAATTGAAAAGATACGCTCTAAAATGAGCGAAATAAAATGGAGAAAAGAGGCGGCAGATATAAAAGCGATAAAAGAATATTACGATCTATCCATTAAAGAGATCATTAAGTTCACCAGGCGTTCTGATTTTCATTTTGAAAATGTAGAAGCAGATGTACACGAGCTACGTCGTAAGCTGCGTTGGCTGAGCATTTATCCCCAGGCTTTTTGCGGAAGTATTCAATTAAGCAAAGTCCCAAAAGTTCCAGCACATTTAAAAAAGTATTTAACGAAAGAAATTGTGTCTTCTCCTTTCAATAAATTGCCCGATGCAGGAGATAAAAAGCATTTCCTGATATTGGAACAAAATCACTTTTATGCACTAAGCTGGATGATCGCCGAACTAGGCAAATTGAAAGATGAAGGTTTACGTGTAATTGTTATTAAGGAAGCATTGCAACAAAATACTTCGTTGAGTGATGCAGATGCATTTAAGCAGGCATATAAAATCACCGGTACTAAACAACTGACAATAAAAAAGATATTAGATAGATCGGATGATATTTGTAAAAAATATTTCGCAGAAAAGAATTTACAACACTTAGTGATCGGATGCGGGAAAATAGATAAATAGTGAATGGTCAATAGTCAATAGTGAAATCTCTATAGATTATTTTTTCTGTAACATTGGTTCATTACTGACCATTCACTACTCACAACTACTCACAACATTTTTTCTTTCTGAATAGTGATAATATAAACTTGAATATCTTTTTCATCTACTTTAATTTAAAACGAAGACCCGCATAAAACATTCTTCCATATACCGGACCCCAAACCATTGATGCATCAAAATGTTCACCAAAAGGCTGGTCGGCTTGTACAATTACATCTTTCTGGAAGTAATTCGTTAGATTTTCTCCGCCAATATAAACATCCACAGGGAATTTTTTACCGAGGGTTTTTGTTAATTGTGCATTCATTGTAACGTACTCGGGTGAATATTGTTGCAATTGATATTGCGCAGGATTGCCTTCGGTATTGGGTATACGCTTGCTGCCGGTGTAGCTGAGTGTATAATCCAGTTTCCATCCTTTTAGCTCATAAGCAAAGTTTGCAAAAGCCCTGTTGGCAGCGGTAAACGGACGTTCAAGCAAAGTTCCGCTGTAAGTTGTCTTTACATCAAAATAGCGGTACGCTAACCGTACATCCAATTTTTTAACCGGTTCAAAGTTTAGTTGCGCCTGGAAACTATTGGAATATGATTTGCCTGCCAGGTTATAAAATTTTATTTGCGTTGGATTTTCAAGGTTAACTACAACCTGGTTAGTAAAATCATTTCTATAAAAATCAAAACTTAATGTAGATGAACGACTGAACAATTTTAGTTTTTGATCGATGCTGATACCTTTATTCCAGGCTACTTCAGGATCCAACCCATACCCTTTATTATTAGCAGCAGTGATTATTATTTGCCTTGCGCTTACGAACACACCCATATTTTCTGCAAAAATGTTAGCAGTACGTTGCCCACGCCCTGCACTTAAACGAATGGTTGTTCCTTTGATAGGTTCATAACGAATATTCAAACGAGGTGTTGCAAACCATCCATATAGATTATTGTAGTCTCCACGTAAACCTGCTACGATAGTAAGTTTGGTGAGATAATCGTATGTGTACTCGAAGAAACCTCCGCTCACATTTTCAGTACGTAAATAATTATTTGCATTAAACGTTTCATTATAATCATCATGCGAAAAACTCAAACCTGTTCTGAATTTATGATTGGTATTTCCAATAATGGATTGATAAATAAGATTAGAATAAAAGGTTTTTTGCGTAGCATCATACTTTGTTAATCCAAAATAAGAGTTTTGTTCATGACTGATGGCTGATAACTGTAAGCCAATGCTCTTATATTTTTTAGCAGGAAACATATAGCCTGTTTTTGCAAATGCTTCATACCGTTTTGTATTAATGCCCAGACCGTAATGATTAGTAGTAAACTTATCCGATTGTGGATTGAAGTCTATTTGCCCGCCTGTTTTATCATCATTCAATAGCTTAATACCTAATTGTATGTGATAATTTTCTCCCTCATATTGCCAGCGATTTAAAGCACTGAATTGATTTCCAGTAGGCAGATCCCTGAATCCATCTTTATTAAAATCTAGATTTTTATTTGCTAAAAAATCGTCGTGCAGCAACAAAATGGTAGACCATTTATCACTTACTTTTTTAGCGAGATTCAGATTCAGATCTGTTTTCCCACCGTCATTTACATACGCATTGGCATACAATTTTTCAGCTGTTTCAGGCTCTTTTAATTCTACATTTATTTGTCCGGCAATACTTTCAAATCCGTTTGCAACGGAACCTGTTCCTTTTATCAATTGAATAGATTCTACCCATGTGCCGGGAATAGAGTTTAAACCTAAAGGAGTAGCAATACCTCTTGGACCTGGCAGATTTTCAACGGTTAATTGTGTATAAATCCCCGATAAACCTAGTAACTGAATTTGCTTGGATCCTGTAACAGCATCGCTATAGGAAACATCAACGGAAGGATTTGTTTCAAAGCTTTCACTCAAATTGCAACAGGCAGATTTGAATAATTCTTTTTCGTTCAGCACTTCTGTACGAATAGGATTAAATGCTGAAACATAAGTAGAACGTTGTTTTGCAGTTACCACCACTTCTTTTAACCGATGATTAGATGCCAATACGATCTTTAATTCTTTTGAATCGTTTACTGCTATAGTATCTGCCGTAAACCCTGAATAACTAACTATTAATTGATTGGTTGAATTGTCCGGAGCTATCTCAAAAAAACCATCGTTATTGGTAGTTGCACCTTTAGTAGTATTTAACCAAATTACAGAAGCGCCTGTTAATGGTTTAAAATTCCCTTTTTTATCGGCTTCTAAAACCATACCTTTTACAATGGGTGTTTTATCGTTTACTCCAGGTAAGTCGGAAGATTTATTTTCTTCTTTTTCCAGATCGCGATAATTACAACAAGGTGGTAGATTACCATAAGCTCTATCAGTTGCTTTAGTATCTTCCACATCATGCCCTGCATTAAGTATATTCTTTTTAATAGAAGGAAGAGTAACCTGTAACGGATCATAAATGACCGTTAGCATTTTTGTGCTGATATCCCAATTGGCTTGGGTTACGCCATTGACCTTTGCTGCTTTTTCTATACGTTGTTTGCATTGCCCGCAAGTACCGTGTACTTTAAAACTTATGGTGCTGTCGCCGGGAGCACTTTGCCCTTTTGCGACGATGTTAAAGAATAATAAGCATAGTATGCTGAAATATAAATACGTTTTCATTGAATGATTTTTTTGATGAATTGAAATAAAAATGTTCCGGCAAACAGTTACCGGAAAAACAAAATCAATTCATTTTTAAATTCTGAAAACGCAATTCAATATACAGAGTGAAACTGTATTGCAATCAGGTGGAGAGTGATTGCTGATATTATTGTATGAATCTTTAGAAGGTAGCAGTGTATTGTAAACAGCATAATTTGAATGTATGAATGCTATTACAATTTTGCTGAAATCAATATCGTTCGATACGTCTTTGTGAGAATCGGTAAGCTTATAAAATTTATGATCATCTCCGCAACAGCCTTTTTTGGCTTTCATGCCGCAATGATCACAATTTTTGCTGTCGTGTGTTTCGTGCAGTTCAACGCGTATCAGTTTGCCCATGCAATAGTGCAGATCCATAGCAATACCTGAAGAGATCCCCAGGTATAAAAAAGCTAATATGCCTATAATGACTTTGCGCATTGCACTGCAAAATTAAGCGACTTATGTCTATTTTGAAAGACCGCTTGTCAAATTAGTAATGTTTCTACAGGTTATTGGCTGATATTTTAGTTAGCAAACCACCAGCGGATACCAAAACGGATCATAAAACCCGGGTAGGCGTACAAAGGAGCGGCATAATTAACAGCGCCATCCAACGTGTTCAAATTCTCAACACGTAAAAAACCGCTGAATGTTTTTATCCGGAATTGAAGAAAAGCAGAAATTTCGGGGCGGTTGCTGATGCTTACAGAATCCTGCAATGTGAACTGTCCTACAACAGGGGAATAATTATATCCTTTATATGGTGTATAATACCTGAATTCAATACCTGTGCTTACGTTCAGGTTTTTATAGAAAAGTCCTTCATATGCAATACGATTACGGGTATAAAATAAAGGCACTCTGATAGGAGCGGCGCCATCCGTTTGTTGAAGCACTGCATCAATATACCAATTCCAGTGTTTGTTTAGTTTTATTGTTTTTGAAGCGCCTAGCTGCAATAGGTTTATTACACCGCTGTACTGGGCCGTATGGTAATAGTCTGTGAAATAAGCATAATTAGTAATAAAGTAATTCGTAGCAAACAAATTGATAAAAGGATTTTCGGCAGTAGCTTTTAAAGCAGTTATGTTTTCTTTTGAATAATTGATAGTAGTACCTTTATTAAAAGAATACAAGGGATCAAAAATAAACGACTGACTTCTATTGATATTATTAAACGTAAGACGTACGTTGCCGAATTTTTTATTTAAGTATCTTGAAAGAGTTGCATAGATATTATAATCACCACTGTTTACACCGGTAGAATATAATGCTCCATTTGCTTCTATATCCCATAGTTTATTTTTTGTTTTATTACGATACTCTGCATGTAATACAATATTATAATACGAATAATTATCACTGGAGGATGAATACAAATTAGTAGCAGTGCTCCTGGAGCCTGTTATATTTTCCAGTCGTGCACCCGCTAAGAAAAACTGAGCCTGGTTTTTTGTATCAGGAAATTGTAATAGGGAGAAATCATTGGAGATCACTTTCCATTTTGTGGTATTGGTAAAGCTGGTTACAGTAGAAGGGAAATCTAAATTATACCATTGTTGATATGCTGCAAATGCAGTATTTACGGCATTGTCGGTAAACTGGTAAGAGTAAGTGCTAAATGTTAATGAATGTTGAAAGCGTAGCTTAGGATAGAATAAATATTCCGTGGTAGAATCGTTTATTTCTACAGAATCTTTTTTACCTATATCGTAGGTTTGCCGAAGAAATAGAGTAAGGTCTTTATAGATATTACCCGTAGCAATCGATGTATTGAACGGGTTAGGAGAATAACCAACTGCACCGCCTAATTGAACAGGAATGGTAAATAGCTGCGGATATAATTTATTGTTTAAAAACGTATCACTAATTAATCCTCCGTTTTCTGAACTCTTTATGGTATTGCCAACCATGGTAAAAAATAACGAGTAACGTTTACGCACACCCTGGTAATTTCCAAATAAACGATAGCTGTTATGATTGG
This sequence comes from Ferruginibacter albus, assembly GCF_020042285.1. Taxonomy (NCBI): domain Bacteria; kingdom Pseudomonadati; phylum Bacteroidota; class Chitinophagia; order Chitinophagales; family Chitinophagaceae; genus Ferruginibacter; species Ferruginibacter albus. Next base: position 2,871,566 of record NZ_CP083388.1, on the reverse strand, counting down.
TATTTTGCGTAACAAAAAAACCCGGTGCACTTATCAGTTTATATTCCAATCCAATGTTTAAATTTTTCTTGATGCTGTTTGTATAAAATGCATGCAGGTCCTGCTCAGAATTTGGGCCAATGAACAAATAATCTATCTGGGAAAAAGGTTTGGATGTTTTATAAAACTTAGTGTTTTGTAAGGTGTACCGATAGGCATCAAATGCGTGATAGCCTGCATCCCATCCGGTTTTTGTTATAGGGGAATAGATAAGGTCATAACCTGCGTTGCCGGTGTTGCCTAAATATTGCAGATCAGAAGGAATATTATAATATCTTGAAAAATCATTTACTGACGAATCAATGGGATTATTTCGAATAGAATCTAAGTACTTAAAACTTATGGCAACTGAATCAGCAGCAGGATCACGATGGGTGAAACCAAGCGTGCTGTCATTGGGTGAATTATTGCCACTACTGCCCGTGCCTTGCGTGAGTATATTGCCCAATTGAGCAATACCGGCTTCAGCAAATAATAAACAACAACAAAAAATGATGAGTCGCTTCATCCGTGTGTTATAGTTGAGCTATCAGTTCTTTAAAGATGGCAGTCAATTTTGGTTCAGCTTCTTTAGCAGCCTGCAATACTTCCTCATGTGTTATTTTATTCTCTTCTTCACGTATACCTAAATCAGTAATTACACTCATTGCAAATACGGTAACGCCCATGTGAACAGCCGCAATTACTTCCTGTACCGTACTCATACCTACTGCATCCCCGCCAACAATGTGCAATAATTTATATTCTGCTCTTGTTTCAAATGTGGGTCCTGTTACGCCTACATATACACCCTCTTTCAGATCGATATTTTTTGCAGCAGCAATAACTTTTGCTTTTTTAATTAATTCCTTACTGTAAGGTTCGCTCATATCCGGGAAACGAGGTCCGAGTTCGTCATAATTTTTTCCTAATAATGGATTTACCGCAAAAAGACTTACATGGTCATTTATTACCATCAGTTCACCCACTTTAAAATTAAGGTTCATTCCGCCTGCTGCGTTGCTGATGAATAAAGTTTGAATACCTAAGAATTTCATTACCCTGATAGGAAAGACCACATCCTGTGCAGAATACCCTTCATAATAATGAAAACGACCGGACATACATACTACTTTCTTACCCCCCAACTCGCCAAAAATCAATTTACCGCTATGTCCTTCCACTGAACTTACAGGAAAGTGGGGAATAGCAGAATATTTAATTTCCTTTTCCACGTTCATTTCACGGGTAAAACTTCCCAATCCGCTTCCTAAAACAATACCTGCAATTGGTTTTGTTTGATATTGGCTTTGTATATATGCAACAGCTTCTTTGATTTTTGCTATCATTATTGATTGATTTTAAGGGGCAAAGGTAGGGAGTATAGGCAAGGAGGCAAAAATGCAATAAGGTAAAGAGGTTCAGCAAAGGTAGTTGTGTAAGTGAGATTATCTCATTTTTTTCAGTGAAAGAAATGGATAACAGAATAAGTTCACAACCATGTTGAATAATGATGTGCTGATGGTACAAAAAAGACCAAAATCTACTATTTACAACGTTTGCGTAAAAACTCCCGCTTCCCGACTTGTGGCTTGAAAGTCATTACTTATCTTCGCCAAAATTTTTTTACAATGAACCTTCACGAATATCAAGCCAAAGAACTTTTAAAACGTTATAATGTTCCGGTACAGGAAGGTATTGCCTGCAATACACCCGGCGAAGCGGAAGAAGCTTATAAGCAAATTCATACTCAGTACGACAGCAAATTCGCTGTTGTTAAAGCACAGATACATGCCGGTGGTCGCGGTAAAGGAAGCATAGTTGGTAAAGATCAACGTGGTGTGGCAGTTGCAAAAAGTGCAGAACAGGTTAAAGAAATAGCTCAAAATATTTTAGGCGGAACATTGGTTACTATTCAAACCGGACCGGCAGGTAAAGTGGTTCATAAAGTATTGGTGGCGCAGGACGTTTATTATGATGGACCAAATCCTGTTAAAGAATTTTATTTATCTATTTTGTTAGATAGAAGTTCAGGCAAGAATGTAATTATGTATAGTACCGAAGGAGGTATGGATATTGAAGAAGTTGCACATAATACTCCTGAAAAAATATTTAAAGAATTAGTTCATCCGGGTGGACCATTACAAGGGTTCCAGGCTCGTAAAATTGCGTTCAATCTTGGTTTAAGCGGGGAGTCATTAAAGAATTGTGTAAAGTTTGTAACGAATTTATACAACGCTTATGTTGGTATTGATGCAGGCATGATCGAAATAAATCCTTTGTTTAAAACAAGTGATGATAAAATTATTGCGGTAGATGCTAAGGTGAATATTGATGATAATGCATTGATGCGTCATGCAGACATTGCTGCTTTACGAGATTTGAATGAAGAAGATCCGACAGAAGTGGAAGCAGGAAAATACAACCTGAACTTTGTAAAATTAGATGGCAACGTAGGTTGTATGGTAAATGGTGCCGGTTTGGCAATGGCAACTATGGATATGATCAAATTAAGCGGTGGCGAACCTGCTAACTTTTTGGATGTAGGCGGTACTGCAAATGCACAAACGGTAGAAGCCGGTTTCCGCATCATTTTAAAAGATCCGAAAGTAAAAGCGATCCTAATTAACATCTTTGGTGGTATTGTGCGTTGTGATCGTGTTGCACAAGGTGTTATCGATGCTTATAAATCAATCGGCAATATTGAAATTCCTATTATTGTTCGTTTGCAAGGAACCAATGCTGATGTTGCTAAAAAATTAATTGATGAAAGCGGCTTGAAAGTTCAAAGCGCTATCTTATTGAGCGAAGCTGCTGCATTGGTAAACAAGGCTGTTGCATAAGATCATAAGTCTAAATTTTTAGTTTAATAAAAAATCCCGCTTTTTAAAGCGGGATTTTTATTGATATATTGATGCGTTAATAGCTGGTTAAGTATTTTCCCCCATAAGCGTGTAAGTAAAATCCTACACGTTCAAAAGTCAAAAAAAACCGAAATGCTCGGTTGTAATTATGCGCCTCACTTTTCTCTTTGTATCTTGTTAAGAGTTAAAATCCTGTTTATGAAATATACTCTTATAGTTTTTATGTTGATGATATTGTATTCCGAAGGTTCGATGGCGCAATACAATAAGTTTCCTGATTCACCGGGTATGGATCTATCTGTAAAACCGGGAGATGATTTCTATAATTATGTAAATGGTAATTGGATAAAGAAAACAAAGATACCAGCTGATGAAGTGTCTGTTGGTACATGGACAGACGTGTACAATAAAACCAACAAGCGACTTCATGGTATTCTTCTTTCGGTTTCAAAAGCAAATAACCAGCCCGGGACATTGGCACAAAAAGTGGGCGATTTTTTTCTTTCAGGGATGGATACCATCGGTATTGATAAGCGTGGTTATGATCCGATTAAACCGATCTTGGCACAAATTGAAACGCTTAAAACCAATGCAGACATAATGCCCTTTGTAACCAGCCAGGCTCTGGATGCCAATTCTCTGTTATTGGGCGTTAATGTAGGTCCTGATCAAAAAAACAGCAAGATGAATATTGCTATTTTTTCGCAGGATGGTTTGGGATTGCCGGATAGAGATTATTATTTTAAAGATGATTCGGTTACGCTAACAGTAGTGAACGGTTACAAAACCTATATCACCAAATTGTTCATGCAGATTGGTTATAACGAATCAACCGCTACTCAAAAAATGAACGAGGTCTATAATCTGGAAAAAGTATTGGCGGCAAGTCATCGTACCAATGTAGAGTTAAGAGATCCTCAAAGTAATTATCATAAAGTAGCAATAGTGGATATCGACAAACAAATGCCTTCGCTTAAATGGCTAAGTACCATGAACGAATTGGGACTGCATACTGATTCAATGGACCTTGAACAGCCTGCTTATTATCAAAAGCTCGATTCACTGCTTTCCTCAGCTCCGGTTAGTGTATGGAAGTCCTATTTAACTGCAGCAACACTGCGTAACAGCGCACGCTATTTAAGTTCTTCTTTTATAAAGGTCCGTTTTGATTACTTTAAGATATTATATGGATCGCAACAAATGAAGCCACGTTGGGAAAGAGTATTATATACAATAGATGAACAGTTAGGTTTTGCCTTAGGGAAAATATATGTTGACAAATATTTTACACCGCAGGCAAAACAACGTATGCTTGAAATGGTAAATAACCTGCAAAAATCTTTTGAAGGGAGGATGAATAAGTTGGATTGGATGAGCAGTGAAACAAAGAAAGTGGCTATCGATAAATTACATGCCTTTATTAAAAAGATCGGCTATCCTGACAAGTGGTTTGATTACAGTAAAGTGGTCATCAATAAAAATAAATACTTTGAAAACCTTATTTCCTGTGAAAAAAATTTGATCGCATACAATTTAGGAAAACTAGGTAAGCCGGTAGATAAAACCGAATGGCAAATGACTCCACCAACATTAAATGCCTACTATGATCCAACATATAATGAGATCGTTTTTCCTGCAGGCATATTAGTGCCGCCGTTTTTTGATGTGAATGCGGATGATGCACTGAATTATGGAGCCATTGGTACGGTAATAGGGCATGAAATGACTCATGGTTTTGATGATCAAGGATCGCAATATGATAAGGAAGGAAATTTAAATAACTGGTGGACTTCTGAAGACAGCGCAAAGTTTGCTAATAAAACAAAAAGTATTATTACCCAGTTTGATAATTTTATTGTGATGGATAGCGTGCATATCAATGGCTCATTAACCACCGGCGAAAATATTGCAGATCTCGGCGGCGTGAATATTGCCTACGATGCGTTTAAAATGACAAAGCAAGGTCAAAGTAATAATAAGCTAAACGGGTATACTCCGGATCAACGTTTCTTTTTAGCATTTGCAACGGAATGGCGCAGTAAATACACTCCACAACTTACAATGCAGTTAATAAATACCGATCCACATTCGCCGGACATTGCACGGATAAACGAACCATTATCCAATTTTACCCCGTTTTATAAAGCCTTCAATGTTAAGCCCGGCGATAAAATGTATGTTCCGGAAGAAAAAAGGATTGTGATCTGGTAGCTTAAAAAATTTAAAAACAATAAACTCATTTTAATGTCATCATCGATATACAATCTTGATAATATGCATCGATTGGTAACATCATCTGTTGGTGCTGTTCTTGCATATTGGGACAAAGATGAAGTATGCCGCTTTGCCAATGCATCTTATAAAGAATGGATGGGTAAAGCGCCGGATGAGATGATAGAAAAAATGACAATTGCTGAAGTGCTGGGAAAAGAATTGTACAGCAAGCAGAGGCCCTTTATTGCTAAAGTGCTTAACGGAGAAAAACAATCTTTTGAAAGAGAATTTACATTGCCCAATGGCGAAATGCGGAGAGCTTTTGTTATGTATTACCCCGATATAGTGGAAAATGAAGTAAGAGGATTTATTGTGCACGGGATTGATATGACGCCTATTAAAAACCTGGAAACAAAATTATTGGCACAGGAAAAAGAAAAGAACAACCATATTTTGCAGTCGATGATCTATTCGCAGGAAGGTGAACGGGAAGCATTGGCGGTAAAGCTGAGAGATAATATCAGCCAGACACTTTCTTATTGCAAAATAATGTTGGAAAGCCGTAATAAAGAAAAGAGTTCAAAAACTGATGACAAGGTTCTCCTGGAAATTTTGGATCAGATATCTATGACTGTTGATGAATTGATCGCTATCAGTTCCGGACTGTCTTCTTCTGTTATTGTGCATTTTGGATTACTCACTGCATTGGAAGAACATATTGCAAGCTTTGCCAAAACTTTTGCAGGCGATGTAGATTTTAATTGTTCTTATGAAGGGATCGAAAGTATTTCAGATAAGCGTAAAACATCCATCTTTAGGATAATACAGAATTTTTTATTGCTGCTAAAGTCTTTTAAAGATTGCAATAGGGTCAATATTGTGATATCACACCAACACGCAGATAATTTTTTAGAACTACAGTTAAGATATCATTCCCATAACAAAATAGATATTTATAGCCGAGAATATTCTGAAATACAGAACAGGGTTATATTTAATAATGGTAGCTTGATCGAAATGGGAGAGGATGGCTCTAAAGTCCTATTAATAAAACTGGATATTTTAAATTGAGTCTAATTAAAAGAGATCAATTCTACGTCAAAGATTAGCGTAGTGTTTGGTCCAATTTGAGCGCTTACATGTCTATCTCCATAACCCAGGTTGGGATGAATATAAAAACGAAACTTGCTTCCGGTGGGCATTAATTGCAAACCTTCTGTCCAACCTTTAATAACCATATTTAACGGAAACGTAGCGGGCGTGCCTCTTTGTACAGATGAATCAAAGATAGTTCCGTTTATTAAAGTGCCGTGATAATGGCAGGTTACTTTGTTGTTGGCAGTTGGCTTTGCACCTTCTCCTAACATCAGCACTTCGTATTGTAAGCCACTGGCAGTTTCATGTACACCTTCCCGTTGTTTATTAGCTGACAAAAAATCTTCTCCTTCTTTTAAATTGGCTTGTGCTTTTTCGTTCTTTAACTGGAATAATTTATCGGCGATACCCATGGTTTATTTTTTTGCAAAGATATAAGATCGTGTAATTAATTCGATTTGTTCACGACTTATTCTAGTAGGCTAAATTCAGCCAAATATCATTTTCACTTTCAATGAATTCACATTCTAATATTTTTTGTTCGTATTGAATATTGTCAGCAGTCATTCCTGGAAAATTCTTTAAAGACATGTCAAAAGGATTATTTAGAGATGTTTTGATAAGAGTAGAAGAAAAGTCACGATAGAAAAAAAGATCATCAATAGATTTGATAAATTTGAACGAAGGGAATTTTATAGTTTCTCCAGCAAAGATTTTCCTAAAATCAGGATAATAGACCCAAAATAAATCTGAAGACTGATCATTGCTTTTTATTTGCGGCGATATTCCAAGAATGCGGTATTCAAAGACCATTCTATCCAGGTCAAAAATGAGTTCTTCTTTTATTTTATAGCCAATGATGATTGAGTTATTGCTTTTTATTATGCTCGCTATGGTGTCAAAAGAAAGTTCTTGTTTAAATCTTTCATCTTCAAAAGCAGTTTGTTTTTTTGATAACAATGCGGCACAAATAATCTTATACAAACGGTTCTCATTAAATAGTTCTTTATTATCAACAGAATTTAAAAAACGCCAATTTCTGTTACGCCAAATTGCAAACTCAGCTTTTACGTTAAATAGATCAACATAACCATCCTCATTATATTTTATTTTATAAGGATGATTCATAAGCATGGGAATAGCACCGCTGGTATCAGATTTGGGATAAATTCTATCAAACTCTAAAATGGTTTTATAGTTCCGTTCCATTTTTAAATTTCCTGCTGCATCCCAAACTTTCCAGTCGCCTATCCGATAGCCGTTTTGCAAATAGCCCTCTGATTTTTTTACCCCGTTTTTGTAGTATGAAGAATATTTCCCTGTAATTCTTCCATCTTTTATTGTATAAGTTGAGCTTATGCTGTCATCCAGTATAATTGTTTGAGAATTTATTTGTGAAAATGAGATAAAAGGACAAAGAAAAAAGAATGTATTCAACACAAGTATATATAAGAGATGGTATGCGGGTTTTATTTTAGTAGTCATTTTTTATATTCCAATAGTTTAATAAACTTTTAATACTCTTCCGGGGAGAGTCCGCCCTCGTTATATCTATTTTCACAACTCTAAATGCAACTTGACGAAAACCATTGAATTTAAAATAGCCAATAGGATTGAGTAGTATTTGTCGTTGAAATAAAAAAGAATTACCGATAACATTTGCACGGCTTAACCTTGGAGGATCGTTATCGTTTGTCAATAAAATAATATCCTTGTCCAAATTGGTACCGCCTTCAAAATGGGTGTTTACCGTCCAGTCAGAAAAATTTTTATTAAAATCGTTGATTAATAAATTGTCTTTTAAAAATTTATAAGCGCTTAACCATTCAGAAATTTTTGGTAACCTGTAAATAAAACAGATGCTATCTCCGCTATTCTCTTTAAGTGTTTTCCATTTGCAAAAATTCATTGCAGCATTCCAGCGTATGCCCACTACCGGATAATTATTGTATTTGTTATCAGTAGTGTACTTTATATAATCTTGCCTGGATAATATAGAGCTGTCAGGTAATTGAAGAAGATAAAAAGAATAAGAAGAATCATTTTTTATTTCTAAAAGATATCTTTTGTATTCGCCAAATGTAATTTGATTGCTTATTGAAAAACTGTCTACGGACAAGGTGTCCACCACAATTCTTTTAAAAGAATATGAATATGAGGAATCAAATCCAAGTTCTTTATCGGGATTGATTTTTTGTGCCCGGATATTATATAGCCTTTGACCGACTCCAGGCAATAGGAACCCACATACAGCTAATAATGTTAAGTAGAACGTTTTCAAGAAGAGTTATGTTTTTACTAAGATAGCAGAAAGACTATAATACTGCTTTAGAGCAACAATAAAAATTTCACAAAATAAAAAAGCGAAGCTTTTACACTTCGCTTTGTATTTTAAAAGATGTTGCTATTAATTTTTAGCAGCAAACTCTCTACGAATAATATTCAGCGCACCGCCGGCTTTAAACCATTCGATCTGTTGTTCATTATAAGTATGATTAACAGTAATGGAATCAATCGTTCCATCAGCATGATTTAATATAACCTGCAATGGTCTGTTAGGAGCAAAAGCAGTTAAGCCATCAATATCAATAGAATCATCTTCCTGTATCTTATCGTAATCTTCTTTATTAGCAAAAGTTAATGCGAGCATACCTTGTTTTTTCAAGTTTGTTTCGTGTATGCGAGCAAAAGATTTTACCAATACGGCACGAACGCCTAAGTGACGGGGTTCCATTGCCGCATGTTCACGACTTGAACCTTCACCATAGTTTTCGTCACCCACCACAATGCTACCGATATTAGCAGCTTTGTACGATCTTTGCGTTGCAGGCACCGGTCCGTATTCTCTTGTTAATTGATTCTTTACAGAATCTGTTTTTTCGTTGAAGAAGTTAACAGCACCGATCAGCATGTTGTTACTGATATTATCTAAGTGACCACGGAATTTCAACCATGGACCCGCCATAGAAATATGATCTGTAGTACATTTTCCTTTTGCTTTAATTAATAGTTTCAAACCTTTAAGGTCAGTTCCTTCCCACGCAGCAAATGGATCTAACAATTGTAAACGCTTGCTGGTTGGTGAAACAATAACCTGAACACCGCTTCCGTCAGCAGCAGGAGCCTGATATCCCGGATCATCTACCGCAAAACCTTTAACAGGTAGTTCATCTCCAGATGGAGGATCTAATTTTACTTTTTCCCCTTTTGTATTCGTTAATGTATCTGTTAAAGGATTGAAAGAAAGATCACCGGCAATTGCCAAAGCAGTTACCAGTTCCGGAGAAGCAACAAATGCATACGTGTTAGGATTACCATCTGCACGTTTAGCAAAGTTTCTGTTGAAAGAATGAACGATAGTATTCTTCTCTTGTTTCTCTGCACCTACACGAGCCCACATACCAATGCAAGGCCCGCAAGCATTTGCAAATACGGTAGCACCTATTTTATTAAAAGTATCTAAGAAACCATCACGCTCAATAGTATAACGAACCTGCTCGCTACCCGGAGTAATGGTAAATTCAGAATGTAACACAAGATCTTTTTCTGCTACTTGTTTAGCTAAGCTAACCGCACGACTGATATCTTCATAAGAAGAGTTGGTGCAGCTACCAATCAAGCCAACTTCAATTTTTGTAGGCCAGCCATTTTTTTGTGCAGCGGCTTTCATTTCTGAAATCGGCGTAGCCAGATCCGGAGTGAAAGGTCCGTTTAAATGTGGCTCTAAAGTATTCAGGTCAATTTCAATAACCTGGTCAAAATATGCTTCGGGATTTGCATACACTTCAGCATCACCGGTTAAATGTTCTTTCACCACATCTGCAGCAGCAGCAATATCTTCTCTTCCTGTAGATTTTAAATAACGGCTCATGCTGTCATCGTAACCAAAAGTAGAAGTAGTAGCGCCTATTTCAGCACCCATATTACAAATGGTTCCTTTACCTGTACAGCTCATGCTTACTGCGCCTTCGCCAAAATATTCAACAACAGCGCCGGTACCACCTTTCACGGTTAAGATACCTGCCACTTTTAAGATAACATCTTTAGGAGCAGCCCAGCCGTTCAATTTACCGGTCAATTTAACACCGATCAATTTAGGCATTTTCAATTCCCATGGTAAACCTGCCATTACATCACAAGCATCAGCGCCACCAACACCAATAGCGATCATACCCAAACCACCGGCATTCACAGTATGACTATCAGTCCCGATCATCATACCACCCGGAAAAGCATAATTTTCCAATACTACCTGGTGAATAATACCGGCGCCGGGTTTCCAAAATCCAATGCCATATTTATTACTAACAGAAGCTAAGAAATCATACACTTCACTGCTTTCATGCACGGCTCTGTCAAGATCTTGCTTTGCTTCAACTTTTGCTTCAATTAAGTGATCGCAATGCACGGTAGAAGGCACCGCTACTTTTGCTCTGCCCGATTGCATGAATTGCAATAAAGCCATTTGTGCTGTCGCATCCTGCATCGCTACACGATCCGGCGCAAAGTCAACATAACTTTTACCACGTTCATAAGCCTGGGTAGCATTACCGTCCCAAAGGTGAGCGTACAATATTTTTTCAGTCAGCGTTAGCGGTTTACCAACAACTTTACGGGCAGCTTCTACTTTGCTGCCGAAGTTTGCATAAACCTTTTTAATCATTTCAATGTCAAAAGCCATAGTGCAGATTTGGAGATTTGAGAATTTGATTTGGATTCGATAATGCACGAAGCATCAGCAAATTGAGTTGCAAATTTACTGAAAAACGCCCAAGGCTGAGCATTCGATCACACAATTTTAACGGCAACGATTTCGTTTTTTATTTAAATTGCAGCTATGAACCGTTTTCGCAATTTCATTGAGTGGCATGTATTTGGTGTGTGCACCGCCATTGGCGAAAAATTCGGCATTGCCACTACTACCATCCGCAAATATTTTATTTACATATCCTTTCTTACCATCGGCTCTCCTGTAGTGGTTTATTTTTTTGTAGCCTTTTGGATGAATATCAAGCGTTATATCATGAATGCGAGACGCAACCCGATCAGGTATTTATGATTTTTTTGTCCTTAGCCCTAGTACTACTATTAAACATTGTTGTGTCACTCCCTTTTACGGCATATTTCTATTCAATTTTTTATTACACGAATTGAGTCTAATTGAACTAATTGTCTTTAATTCGTGAAATTCGCAAAAAATCGTGTGATCAATTAATGCTTTTCCTTTACAACATAGTCATTCGTTTATACGGCTTAGCTATATTTATTGCATCCTTTTTTAAACCAAAAGCAAAGCAATGGATAGAAGGAAGAAAGAATTGGCAACAAAATAGTAAAGACAAACTACAGCCAAATGAAAAACGCATCTGGGTACACTGTGCATCTGTAGGAGAATTTGAACAAGGGAGAAATTTAATAGAAGCAGTAAAAGAAAAATATCCTCAATATAGAATTGTACTTACTTTCTTCTCGCCATCCGGTTATGAATTAAGAAACAACTATCAATATGCAGACTATGTTTTCTATTTGCCGATAGATACAAAAACGAATGCAGCACAGTTTATACAAACTGTAAATCCTGCGTTAGCAATATTTGTTAAGTACGAGTTTTGGTATCATTATTTACATATGCTTCACCGGCAGAACATTCCTGCAATAATTATTTCAGCACCGTTCCGCAAAGAACAACCTTTCTTTAAATGGTATGGAGGTTTATTCAGAAAAATGCTGCAATGTTTCACCTTCATTTTTGTACAGGATGAAAGCAGTAAAGAATTGATAAAAAATATTGTTGATGAAACTAAGGTTATTGTGGCAGGAGATACCCGTTACGACAGGGTTTTGTCAATTGCTGCCAACAAAAAACAATTGCCGTTAGTAGAACACTTTATTGGCAACGATCCTGTTTTAATTGCAGGAAGTAGCTGGCAGAATGATGAAAAAATCTTGTTCGAAAGTTTATCAGCACTGCCTGCTAATTATAAATTGATTATTGCACCTCATGAAGTTTCTCAAAAACGTATAGCAGAAGTGCTACAATTTTTTGAAGGTGCAGTTTTGTATTCGAGTCTTTCATTGCAAAAGAATTATATCAACGACAGGGTATTGATCATTGATAATATTGGCATGCTATCATCTTTATACCAATATGGACAAATAGCTTTTGTGGGAGGCGGTTTTAGAACGGGCATTCATAATACCTTAGAGCCTGCAGTATTTGGACTTCCTGTAATTATCGGACCTAATTATAAAAGATTCATTGAAGCAAACCTGTTAGTAGAAAAAGAGTTTTGTTTTCCTGTTACGAATGCGGAGGAATGTAAAGCCGTATTAATAAATCTTTCAGGCGAAGAGTTGTACTATCAAAATATTCACCAGGCATTATTAGCGTTTATGAAAGAACAAGCCGGTGCAACGCAAAAGATTCTTGATCTTATTAAATTGTAATAGTAGTTTGCTACTTTTTGCATGTAACTAACTCTTCAAATTAGCATATTAGCAGTATTATCAAATTAGTACATTACCTGTACCTTTGCGGCGAATTAAATTCAATTGTAAATGAGTAATAAAAAAATCAATGTCGGCAATATCTCTTGTGGCGCCGATGAATTGTTTGTTATTTCCGGACCATGCGTTATTGAAGAAGAATCAATAATGATGAAAACCGCCGAAAAGCTAAAAGAAGTAAGCGCCAGGCTGAATATCAATATTATCTATAAATCATCCTTTACAAAAGATAATCGCAGCAGTTTAAAATATTATAACGGACCAGGGTTGGAAAAAGGGGTAAAGATCCTGGCTAAAATAAAAGAACAGTTTGGTTTTCCTGTATTGACAGATATTCACTATCCTTACCAGGCGGCCCCTGCTGCAGAAGTATGCGATGTATTACAAATTCCTGCCTACTTATGTATGCAAACGGAATTAATGGTAGCAGCTGCAAAAACAGGTGCTGTTATTAATATCAAGCACGGACAATTCCTGGCTCCCGAAAACATGAAACACCCGGTAACCAAATGCGTAGAAGCCGGTAATGATAAAATTATCTTGACAGAAAGAGGCTACACTATGGGTTATAATGATCTGATCGTTGACCCACGCAGTTTCTATCACATGGGACAATTAGGTTATCCGGTGGTTTTTGATATTACACATTCTATTCGTAAATATGGTATTCCAAGTGCAGATGCAAAAGGCGGTGCAAGAGAATTTTTGCCCGTATTAAGCAGGGCAGGAGTGGCATCAGGAGTAGACGGAGTATTTATTGAAACACACCCTGAACCTGAAAAAGCCTTGTGCGATGCAGCCAGCCAGTTATGTGTTTACGACCTCGAAGAGTTTTTAAAACCATTATTGGAGTTACATGCGATAGAAGTGAAGTATCGTAATAAGTAATACTTTTGCCTTATTAAAATAAAAACATGGAACTATATCTCGATTCAGCAAACCTGAAAGAAATTGAAGAAGGCTTTAAGCTTGGCTTTTTAGATGGACTTACAACAACTCCTACTTTCATGCAACGTGAAGGTATAACCGATGTAGACGGCACTATTATAAAGCTTTCAAAAATAGTTCCTGTATTGCAGATTGAAGCATTGGGTAATACAGCCGAAGAAGTAGTAAAAGAAGCACATCGTCAATTAAACTTGGGGTTAGATCCTAAACGTACCGTTTTTAAAATTCCGGTTTCATTGGAAGGTGTAAGAGCTTGTAAACTGCTTCGCAATGATGGGTTATTGGTAAACGTACATTTGGTGTACACTTTACAACAAGCATATATGGCAATGCATGCAGGCGCTACTTATGTTTGTCCGTTGGTTGGTCGTTTGCAAGATCAAGGGCATGATGCATTGGCGTTAGTAGAACAATGTGTAGATGCTGTGAATACGTACGGCTATGATACCAAGATCATGTTCAGTTCTGTTCGTCATAATGAACATGTGCGCAATGCCATTAATATTGGTGTACATACCATCACTGTTCCTTTAAAAGTATTAAAATCATTAACTGAAAATAATTTCACTACTGTTGGTACGGAGCAATTCTATCGTGATACCCGTTTAATGACAACAACGGTAAAAGAAGCCATCAATAGTAAAAATCCAATTGTAGATGCCAATACAATAGTTAAAGATGCTATTGTTAAAATGACCGATTTTGGTTTTGGCGCAGTGATCGTTACGAACGGTAATGGTTCAGTGAAAGGAGTATTCACAGATGGCGATCTTCGCAGGTATTTACAAACAGAAGGAGAAACGATCCTTTCTAAAAAATTAAGCGACCTTACTTATAAACAACCTGTTAGCATTGAAGCGGATGCTTTGCTGAATGATGCTTTGGCAATATTCAAAAAAACAAACGTTGATACAATAATGGTAGTGAGCGGTGAAAAACCCGTTGGAATGTTAGATATTCAAAACCTGGAAGCGAATTAATGAATCCATCAGAAATATTCAAAGGCAAATTTGTTTCATCTCCTGAAACGATCAAAGAAAAACTGCAGCACATTAAAGCATTTATTTTTGATTGGGACGGTGTGTTTACGAATGGCGTAAAATATAGTGATGGTACCAGCATGTTCAGTGAGATCGATTCCATGGGCATCAACCTGCTGCGCTTTAATCATTATTTAAAAAGTAATGGAGAAATGGCTGCTACAGCTATCATCACCGGCGAGCAAAATAAAACAGGTTTTCATTTTGCACAGCGTGAACATCTGAACGATGTTTATTATAGAGTAAAACATAAAGAGACCGCATTACAGCATTTCTGTTATGAAAACAATTTAAAACCCTCCGAAGTATTATTTGTGTTTGATGATGTGCTGGATTTTTCTGCAGCTAAAATTTGCGGCTTAAGAATGATGGTAGCACATTCCTGCAATACATTATTAATTGATTACGCTATTAAGAATAACCTGGTAGACTATGTTAGCTTTCACAGCGGTGCCAATGGTGCTATTCGTGAAATAACAGAAGTTGCAATGCATTTAAGCGGATTATTTGAAGAAACCATTACGCAGCGTTCTACTTTTACCAACGATTATCAAACTTATTTTGCAAAGCGTAATGAATTGCCTACCGGTTTTTATACTGTTCTAAATAATCAAATCACCGAACAAGTTCCGCAATGATAGTTGGTATTATACCTGCACGCTATGCCAGTACAAGGTTTCCCGGCAAGCCTTTGGCAGATATTAAAGGAAAGAGCATGATACGGCGGGTATATGAGCAAGCATCACAATCATCCTTATTAAAAAAAATTATTGTTGCTACTGATGATGAACGTATTTACGATCATGTAAAAGGTTTCGGCGGTGAAGTGGTAATGACTGCAATTCATCATCCAAGTGGAACGGACAGGTGTTGGGATGCGTTACAGCAACTGAATGAAAACTATCAATACATAATTAATATACAGGGCGATGAACCCATCATCAACCCAAAACAAATAGATGAATTAGCTACAGTGTTGGACGGAACGGTGGAACTGGCAACCCAAATGCAAAAGATCACAGATCATAAAACCTTATTTAACCCGGATAAAGCACGCATCGTTTTAAACTCCAATAATGAAGCGTTGTATTTTACCCGAAGTGTAATTCCTTACTTAAAAAATGTTTCTGAGAAGGAATGGCATTTGCATCACAATTATTATCGCCATGTAGGAATGTACGCCTATCGTACGGATGTATTGGAAAAAATAACCAAACTGCCGGTTTCTTCGTTAGAAAAAGCTGAGTCTTTAGAGCAGCTCCGCTGGTTACAAAATGGATATAAGATCAAGTGCGTAGAAACCGGTTTTGAAAGTTATAGTATAGATACTCCCGATGATCTGCAGCAGGTATTATCCCTCCTATAAATGATCTTAAACGACATTTAAGGCCAAATTTTAAGTAATGATAATCAGCTTTTTGTCAAAAATTAACTCTTTCTTTAATTAATGAAGTCTGTTTTGCCGTATTATCATAATTGTTTTATTATCAATTGATTGTGATTTGTCATATGGGAATTATGCACCAATTGTCTCTTTTTGTTGAAAATTTATATGTGTTAGTATTTGGTAGTAAGCAGCCAGCCTATTACTTTTGCCCTCACTAAAAGCACGAATTCTACTTATGAGAAAAATCTTCGCATTAACCCTTATTGCTATTTCTTTTGCATCCATCTCATTTGCTCAAAAAGACGGCACCCGTTTTAGCGGTGGTGTTGAATTAGGTTTCCCTACCGGGAGTTTTGGTGATGTTTCTACCTTTGGGATTGGAGCAAGTCTGCAGGCTGAACATTTTTTTCAGGAAAATGTTAGTGGTACAGTTTACTTTGGTTTCCTTGATTATTTTGGAAAATCAATTAGTTCAAGTGTAAAATATAAAGCAACTACTATTCTTCCGTTAAGAATTGGGGCTCGCTATTATATTGGTGATGGTTTACATTTGGGAGCTCAATTGGGTGTTGGTTTCATTAGCTCTCCATTTAGTTCTACAACAGGTTTTGCTTATTCTCCTCAAATTGGATATAATTTTAAAACCAATAAGGGGAAAGCAGTTGATTTAACGTTTAAGTACGACGGATATGCTGTTAGCGGCGGTTCGTTAAGCGCTTTGGGAATAAGAGCTGCATATATTTTTTAATTCCGTTTAAACCAATACCCATTTCAGGGTATCTATGCAAATCATTAAATTTTTATTTTTAACTCTTTTTAATAACTAGAACACGAATTTTTAAACCAAAAACAACTAAAACATGAAAAAGTTAATTTTAAGTTTGGCAGTTGTAGCAATAGCTACTTTTTCTGCAAAAGCACAAGACAGCAAAAAATCAGATTCAAAAGATCTTAAATTCAGCGTAGGTGTTGAAGCCGGCGTTCCTGTTGGAGATTTAGGAAATATCTCAACTTTCGCAATAGGCGGTAGCGTTCAAGGTGAATATATGGTTGATCCATCAATCGGTGTAACATTAAACGCTGGTTATTTGAATTTCATGGCTAAAGACGGTTTCCCTTCTTCAGGTTTAATTCCTGTATTAGTAGGTGGTCGTTATTATTTTAACGAAAGCTGGTATGGTAGCGTACAAGTTGGTATGTCTTTCTCTACTGAAAGTGGTGGTGGAAGCGCATTCACTTATGCTCCTGGTATAGGCTACAAAGTGAGCGAAAACTTTGATATTTTAGCTAAATACCAAGCTGCTTCAAAAGATGGTGGTACTTCTGCTTTCGCAGGTATCAGAGCTGCTTATAGCTTCTAATTCATTCGAATTATTTATAAAAAAACCGCTGCATTTATGTAGCGGTTTTTTATTTATGGGCTCTCGTCTTTTTATCTTTCTTCAAATACGGTTCCTGCTTTACGCTATACCTTCGCTGCGCTACGGTGCCGCTTCAATCAGGCAGCCCGTCAACAATAGTAATGCTGTTGAGCAAAAAAAGTTACACCCTAAAAAGAAAGTTGATCAGGAAGTTTTGGAGATAAATACTTCTTTCATTTTTTGCAGCAGATCTTTCTCGATCATTTTCTGTGCAGTAATGATCATGTTTTTAAATGCCAGGGCATGAGAAATTCCATGTCCTATGATAACGGGCTTGGCTACCCCCAAAACAGGAACGCCGCCATATGCTTCAAAATCAAAGCGGTCAAAATGTTCGTCTTTTATATTTCTGCGTTGTACAATATCAAAAACGCTTTCAGCCATTTTCAATACTACATTTCCCGTAAAGCCTTCACAGACCATTACATCGGCCTTGTCCAATAAAATATCCCTGCCTTCTATATTCCCAACAAAGTTGATGAGATTGTTTTCTTTTAATAAAGGATAGGTGGCTTGCGCCAATAAATTTCCTTTTCCTTCTTCCTCACCAATATTCAGCAAGCCTACTTTAGGATGCTCAATGCCCAAAATATGTTCAGCAAATAAAGAACCCAATATGGCAAATTGATCTAAGTTCTCAGGTTTGCAATCAGCATTGATGCCGGCATCCAGCAATAAGCCCAGCTTTCCATTTTCTCTTGGCATATAAGCTCCAATAGTTGGGCGGCTCACCCCTTCAATTGCCTTAATGCTGAACAAAGCGCCTACCATCATAGCCCCGGTATTACCTGCGCTGATGAATGCTTCCGTTTTTCCGGAAGCTAATAATTGAAACCCGATAGCGATGGAAGATTGTTGTTTTTCTCTTAAAGCTTTGGTGGGATGCTCCTGCATTTCAATAACCTGTGTAGCATTTACAACGGTTATGTTTTGAGCAGGGATGTTATGTTGAGTCAATAATTCTTTTATCGCATTTTCTTCACCGATAAGTGTAAGATGAACATTGTTTGCAGCTTCTTTCAAAAAAAGAGCAACACCTTTTACTGCTTCCAGTGGCGCATGATCGCCACCCATCATATCAATGCTAATGTTCATTAATTACAATTATAAACTATTAATTACAGATTGCAAATTATTGATTACAAGCAAAAATAAAAAAACCAAACCCAAGATAATTTACCCTGAATTTGGAATTTATAATTTGGTATTTGTAAATACTATGCTTTTAAAGGAGCTTTTTCTGCTACTACTTTTCCTTTGTAGTACAATTTACCTTCACTCACGTGAGCACGATGACGTACGTGTGTTTCACCCGTAGTGGCATCTACTGTTAATGTAGTTGCTGATGCTTTATAATGTGTCCTTCTTTTGGCGCTGCGCTGTTGCGAGTGGCGTCGTTTCGGATTTGGCATAACCTATAAATTAAAAATTAAAAAATTATAAACTAGTTGTCTCTGAATTTATCTAACCCTTTCCACACATCGTTCGAAGTATTGTCTTTTGTTTTTGCTTCCATGTCTTTCAGCTTCTTCAACACTTCCTTGTTGCATTGTGGTCCACCCATTTCATCTTCACTACACATTTTTTGCATGGGAATACTAAGCGTTACAAACTCGTATAACCAATCGTTTAGATAAAGGTGGCTTTCGGTTCGTGAAATATAGAAAACATCGGGATCATCTTCCTGCTCGTTCATTTCTTCAGGATTATCAACCAGCTTTACCAGCATATTAAATTCATCCCAAAGATCTTTAGTAAGCAAGTTTCCGCAACGATCACAAACTACATCGGCTTTTCCGCCCACTTCAAATTTAAGCAGCATAAAACTGCTCTTTTTGTCGAGCTCAAGCTTAATAGCAGCGTGACAATTGGAAAACTCTTTGTTTTCAATTTCTGCAAAGAACTTGTCATCCACTTCGTACGTAAACTCATGGATTCCAGGCTTTAAACCTACAAATGCGATTTCAAATACTCTTCGTTTTGCCATCTGTTTTGGTTTAAAGGACGGCAAAGGTAATAAAAAAATGCAGATTAAGCGCTATAAATTACAGATTTTTAGCACGGCTGCATTGCTTAATTTTATGGCAGTTATGCAAACCCGGAAAAAATCTCTGATCATATTAGGATTAATTGTTCTGTCTCTATTCGTTCATTTTGCGTTTAATAACAGCTTTTTCGTCGAAACTGCTTATTCAACAGGTTTTTATCCGCACCTTGCCCGTCTATTACGATTTTTTTTCGGCTGGCTTCCTTTTAGTATCGGCGATATTTTATATGGAGTAATAGCTGTTTGTTTAGTAGTAAAGGTCGTTAAAGCAGTTATCAAAATATTTAAAAAAGAAATGAATTGGGCATGGATGAAATGTGGTGCCTATAAAATGGTTGTTTGGATATTATTCATTTACATCATTTTTAATGTTTTATGGGGAATAAACTATAACAGGTTAGGGATTGCTTATCAACTTGGATTAGATACAAAAAGATACACCGCTAAAGACCTGGCAGCAGTAGATTCTTTATTACTGCAAAAAGTAAATGAAAATAAATCGACATTGATTCAAATTCATCAAACAGAAATAAACAAAAAAGAGATATTTAAAAGATCGGATGAAGCATACAAAAACGCTGCAATACAATTTCCTTTTCTTACCTATCAAACCAATGCTGTAAAATCATCTTTGTGGGGATGGTTGGGCAATTATTTAGGCTTCATGGGATATTATGACCCATTCACCGGAGAAGCACAGGTAAATACAACTGTTCCGTATTTTTTGCAACCTTATACAACCTGCCATGAAATGGCGCACCAGGTGGGATATGCAAGAGAAGATGAAGCTAATTTTGTGGGATACCTTGCAGCTGCTGCATCATCGGATACTTTGTTTCACTATTCTGTTTACCTGGATCTGTTTTTAACTACTAACAGAAATTTATATATCGTTGATTCCGTTGCTGCAAAAAGTTTTGCAAAGCAATTATCTCCTGCTGTAAAAGAAGACATTAAACAATGGAGAACTTTTGCAGAAGCGCATCAAAACCCTGTAGAGCCTATCATACGATGGATGTACGGGAAATATTTACAGAGCAACAAACAACCCGCCGGCAATTTAACCTACGATGAAGTAACAGGATTGTTGGTGGCATATTATAAAAAGTATGGAAAGCTCTAAAACTTATTCTTCCACATCATACTTTCAACAGGCATATTTGGCTGACCGCTGTATTTAGCATTTTTCTTTTGATTATACTTTACTTCAATTTCGCCATCAACAGGAAAATAAATTAATTGCCCGATAGGCATTCCTTTATAAACACGAACCGGTTGCTTAACAGAAATTTCCAGGGTCCAGTTTCCGCAAAAACCAACATCTCCTTTTCCTGCAGTTGCGTGAATATCGATACCCAAACGACCGGTGCTGCTTTTACCTTCCAAAAAAGGAACATGGGCGTGGGTTTCAGTATATTCTTCCGTAACACCTAAATAAAATTCATGTGGTTGCAGTACAAAGCCCTCGTCGGGAATTTCGAAATGATCAATTTCATTATGCTTTTTTGCATCCAATTCTTTATTTATATAGCGGGCCAAATTTTTACTCAAATGTACATCATAACTATTGCTCCCTAATTTTTCACGATTGTATGGTTCGATTTTTATAGTACCTTTTTCTATTTCTTCCAGGATTCGCTTATCACTCAATATCATTGTTTATGTATTTATCAGTTAATTTGTAAAAATAAATATTCAGTATTCAATATTCAATATTCAATCAACAATATGCCGCTGGTTTATCAACAAAATATTAACGACACTACAAAACTTGGCATTTGGCATATTGCCGAAACTGAAGATTTCTTTTTAGAACAGGTTCCTTTGCAACGTGAGATATCTCATTGGCACAAGCGTTTACAACATTTAGCAGGCAGATCATTATTAAAACAATTATATCCTGATTTTCCTTACGACCTGATACGGATTGCAGATACACGAAAACCTTTTCTCGAAAATGAAGCGTATCATTTTTCCATTTCACATTGTGGCGATTATGCAGCAGTAATTGTAAGTAAAGAGGAAAGAGTAGGAGTGGATATTGAATTATTTAATGATAAGATCGGTAGAATAAAAGATAAATTTTTGAGTATTGAAGAGCAACGATTAATAGAAAAAATAGTTAATGCTCAATATTCAACACTCAATATACAACTGCTTTGCTGGAGCATCAAAGAAGCAGTTTATAAATGGTATGGAGATGGCGGTGTTGATTTTAAAGAGCATATTCAGATTACGGATATTTTATTAGATAACAAAAGAGGTACTGCCATATGCCGGTTTTTAAAAAATACCGATGAGCAGTTAAAGGTGCAATTTGTTTTGTTTGATGAATATAGTTTATCCTGGTTAGTTCAACGATTTTAAAATAGCAATTTTATTAGCCGGGTTTTGATTTAAAATATCACAAAGTGCTGCATATAATTCGGGATATTTATTTTGCATATCTATTGAGCGTTCAAAAAATATTTCGATACTCACTGCCCAAAATTCCTGGATATTTTTATAAGCATAATCGCAAAACAAATTTTCATTATTTGGCTTCCCGGTTTGAAATAATTTGCCGCCAACTGTATTGAACTCTTCATAAGTTTTTTGAAAAAGCTTGTCTGCCCTTCCTCTATCTGCAAAACATTCGCAATACAAAGCATGCGACATTTCGTGTAAGCCCACATTTTGGCCATCATCAGTAATGCTGCTCTCCAGTAAGAAATGTTTCCATGAAAGATTGATGCAACCGTTTGAAACGTTCCCCTCTAAAAAACGAATGAACGGATGTACGCCAATAAATTCTTCGGGATGAATATTGATAACCGGAAAATTTTTTAATAGGTATTCATCCAGCCCAAAAGTTAGTTGAATAGCAGCAGCGCTGATAAGAATGGGCATTTCCAGGAAGCCGTTTTTATCATAAATGCAAAAAGTTTTAATGGCAATAAATTCTTGTAAGCGCCCTACGAATCTTTGTTGGTTAAATGGAGTGAGCGTGGAATAATAGTTCCACCTTTTGGTAAGCGTATCATGTATTTGAGGATGCGAAAAATTTAATTCACTGCCTCTGTATTGCAACACCTGTTCCTGCGGATAGTCTTCCTGCGGTGGAATAGCGTAAGGAGTTGGAGTATCTTCAGGACGTACGCCTGCTTTTTTTACAACTATTATTAATGCTATAATGATTAGAAAAAGTAGAATGGATGAAAGCCATTGTATATCATAATAAATGGCAGGGATAAATAATGACAGCCCTACAATGAAGAACCAGCTGAATTCTTGTTTAAGTATTCCTTGCAGGCGATCAAAGAATTTGCCTAATGCCAGTGTTAACACAACGATCAACAAAGCACCAAAAACTGCCGACCAACAAAAATGTGCAAATGAAACACTTGCATCCTGTTGTTGTTGAAGGTCGCGGCTTTGTTTAATGCTATCTATCGCATACCGAATTTGATCCTGCGTAGCAAGCGGTAATGTATCGAATCCGTTGGGTAAATAACCCGGTTCTAACGCATATGTAGTGTCGCCAATTTTGTATGAGATTATAGGGTTTTCCTGAGGCATAAATTATTCTTGCAATTATACTAATCTTTAACTGTCTAATAAATTGGTTTCGGTTGAGTCCAATAAATTCAGATCAACACTATCGCTTCCTGCAATACCTTCTACCGAACCCCTGATATGTGCTGCATTCAATAAAACTTTTTCCAACTGTTTTTCTCTTGCTTTCCAGAGTTTTTCCATGGCATCTCTTTCTTTTTGAATAGATAATTTCATGGACATAAAACCTTCCCGTATTGCATTCCATTGTTCCGCAAATTCGTGACTGGTTAAATAGGAGTAAAGCATATTCATTTTTTCTCCTTTATTTTCCTGCGATTTTGTTGCCGCATAAAACCGGATAATACTGTTGCGTAACACGTTTACTAATGCAATAACTTCTGTGAATGTGCAGATATAAACACCATTTTTTTCTCCAAAGCGTTCCATATCCTTAGGCATAGCTTGCGTAACAATTACGGCAATGTCAGCACTGCTGTTGCGCATATCAACTTTTAGTTTCTCAACCCAGTCTAATGCAAAATCTTTGGTACGCTTGCTTTCAAAAATAATCTTACCGCACGCTTGCCCGGTGTTGTTTCGAATATGTTGTATGCAATCGGCACCACGTACGCCTTTACCTACTTCCGTAATTTCATCAAACGGAAAATTTGTTTTTAATAATTCTTCTAAAATTATTTCCTGTACTTCTCCTTGCAATTGCATAGAGCCTTGTTCTGCCCTGCGTTTCATTTCTTCCGCCAGTTTTTTCTGATCATCCAGTTGCTTCTCCATTTCCCGCAGCTTCAGCTGAAATTCATTTTCTTTCAACAGGTTTTTTTCCGTTTCCTGTTTTCTTATTTGCTCAGTAATGTTCGTTCGTTCTTCCTGTAATTTCTTTTGTAAGGTTATTTCAAGTTCAGCTTCCTTATTTTTCATCTGCTGTTCTTTTTGAAGAAACTCTATTTCTTTTTGTCTTGCTGCTTTTAATTTTTCTTCGTTTTGGCGATTGTTTTCTT
The DNA here is from genome assembly GCF_020042285.1 of Ferruginibacter albus. NCBI lineage: Bacteria > Pseudomonadati > Bacteroidota > Chitinophagia > Chitinophagales > Chitinophagaceae > Ferruginibacter > Ferruginibacter albus. Next base: position 2,847,472 of record NZ_CP083388.1, on the reverse strand, counting down.
CTACCAGTTTCAATTTGCCTTCATAATCTGCTGCGATCTTGCTTTTTAGTTGTTCCTGGAGTTCTAACTCCATCTTTTGTTTTTCCTGCTGAAGCTTTTGTGCAAAAATTTCGTTTTCTCTTTTCTTTTTTTCTTCAAATTGAACTTGTTCGGTCTCCAGCTTTTTCTTGTCGGCTTCTACTTTATTAAGTGATTGCTTTAATTCATCCTGGTATTTTTGCTGATATTTTTTTTCGATGTCTGCTGCCAATACATCTTCCACATCAAATACATTTCCGCAATGAGGACATTTTATTTCGTTTGCCATTTTTTTGTTTTTTGCAGGGATAAATATAAATAAAAAAGCTCCTCATTTGAGAAGCCTTGTGCGGCAAAGGAGATTCGAACTCCCATGGGTCGCCCCGCTACCACCTCAAAGTAGTGCGTCTACCAATTTCGCCATCGCCGCTGATAGTTGAATATTCAATAAATACTATTGAATATTGCGAAGCAAATGTATAATCTAAATAGTAAAAGACAAATTTTACTCTGCGCCTCTGTGAGATATTTATTTTTTAAGAATGATCCTGAACGTAGTCCCTTTACCTATTTCAGAATGCTTTACAAACAATTCTCCTTTGTGGTATTGTTCAATAATACGTTTGCTTAAGGATAAGCCTAATCCCCAGCCACGTTTTTTAGTAGTAAAGCCGGGCTTAAAAACTTTAGAAACATTTTGTTTGCTGATGCCTTTGCCTGAATCGGTCACATCAATAACAGTTTCGGCGGCTTCATTTTTTATATTGATAGTAATGTTGCCTTTGCCTTCCATTGCGTCTAATGCATTTTTCAATAAATTTTCAATCACCCAGTCAAACAAAGGAGCATTAATGTTTGCTTCAATATCTTTTTCATTGCTGTTAATGGCAAAGCTAACCCTATCGGTTGCACGACGTTTTATATAAGCAACCATGTTTTCAACCTGTGTTGTTATATTGATCGGCTCTAATTGTGGAATGCTACCGATCTTTCCAAAACGATCACTTACTAATTTTAAGCGATCAACATCTTTAGACATTTCTGAAGCAATTTTTTCGTTGCCTTCTATTTCTTTCAGCATTTCCACCCAACCTTGTAAAGATGAAAGTGGGGTGCCTAATTGATGTGCTGTTTCTTTAGCCATGCCTGCCCACACCTGGTTTTGAGTAGATTTATTTCTTGTGGAAATAGTAATCAATGTTATAATGATGAATAGGGCTACAATGATCAATTGAATAATAGGGTAGTAGCGAACCTGTTTTAACAAAGAAGATTCTCCGTAATATACACGATTGATCTGCGTGGTGTCTAAAGGATTTCTCCATTCTATAGGTTCGTGTAAGGATTTGAACTCCTTTAACGTATTTTCTAAATAATCTTTGTTGATAACGAGCGAAGAATCTAAATTATAGTGATCAAGTATGCTGTCTTTTTCTGTTACAGCGATCATGGGAATCTCTTTGCTGTTCTCCACTAATATTCGTGTAGATAAATTAGTGGTAGCGCTGCTGGCATTATTTACATCTTTAACGGCATCTACCCACTGTTCAATTTTCTGGCGTTCATCAAAAGCAATTTTTTTTGCTAAGAAGTTGGAATAAAATATAGTACCTGTTACAATAGTTATTGCAACAAGGGCTAATAATGTACGCCAGTTTAAATATTGAGTGAACATTACTGTAAATGTATTTAATAGCCGGCAAGTCGCAAAGACGTTCTTATGTAAATTAAAACTTTACAACTTCCTGTCTTCCCGGCAAGCATTATGGTTCAGACAAATGAACTATGTTTGTGCAAAACATACTTAAAGCTTAATAGTAGTATAGCCGATGAACGAAATGCGTCTCAATGATGTCGAAGCGCTTACTGCGGCTGGTACCAAAGATCCGGCTGTGGCCATTGTTATTTTAAACTGGAACGGGAAACATTTCCTGCAACAGTTTCTGCCGTCGGTGCTGGCAACTACTTATAATAACAAAAGGATCATTGTTGCGGATAATGCTTCTACAGATGATTCAGTTTCTTTCCTGCAACAAAATTTCCCCAGTGTAGAGATCATACAGAATAGCAGTAATGAAGGGTTTGCCAAAGGTTATAACACTGCATTAAAACAAGTGCAGAGTGATTATTATGTTTTGCTGAATAGTGACGTTGAAGTGACGCCGGATTGGATTGAACCTATTATTGAATTAATGAAGAATGATGCAACGATAGCAGTTTGCCAGCCGAAAATATTATCGTTTGCTAATAAAAATGAATTTGAATACGCCGGCGCTTGCGGCGGATGGATAGATAACTTAGGATACCCGTTTGCGGTAGGACGGATATTTGATGCCGTTGAAAAAGACAATGGACAATACAACGCAGTACGTCCTTGCTTTTGGGCAAGTGGGGCTGCATTTTTTGTAAAAGCAAATGTATATCATGAACTAAATGGATTGGATGATTTTTTATTTGCACACCAGGAAGAAATAGATTTTTGCTGGCGGGCGCAATCTGCAGGATATAAAATATACGTGCAACCTAATTCCATAGTATATCATGTTGGCGGCGGCACATTGCCAACCGGTAATAACCGAAAAGTGTTCTTGAATTTTAGAAACAATCTTATTTTATTAGCAAAGAATTTATCGTTTGGGAATGCTGTATGGAAAATTCCTTTTAGATTTTTGTTGGATTGGCTGGCCGCAGTAATGGAATTACTAAAAGGGAATGGGGGCTATTTTATTGCAGTTATTAAAGCGCATTTTCATTTTATCAGCTGGAGATTATTTCATAAAAAGCGATCGGTTTTTACCAAAATAAATAACAGGAATTTAGAAGGCGTTTATAAAGGCTCTATTGTATGGCAATATTTTATAAAAAAGAAGAGCACCTTTTCGGAAATTGTTGGTAACAAATAGTTTTTTTTGTTGGATACACCTTATTTTTGCATCGCAATAATTAATAAAAATGGAAGAACAATTTATAGATAATAAGCATAAAGATTTCGCCCATAATTGGGTATCTACTTCCCGTTTCATTTGGTTTTGCCAGGTGTTTGTAGTGGTTGCCTTTGTTTTAGGCGGTTGCTATGGCTTATACGCTCATCGTTACAAGGGCAAACCCGATGTAGCAGTTCCTGAAAACACGTTGTATAATCCAAAGTATAAATAAGTTTTTATTTTTTGTTGTAACCCCTTATTTTTGCAATCCCAAAAAAAGGAATAGTTCTTTACATAATGCGGAAGTAGCTCATTTGGTAGAGCACGACCTTGCCAAGGTCGGGGTGGCCGGTTCGAGCCCGGTCTTCCGCTCAGAAATTATCCTGTTTTGCTTAGGTGAGACAGGATTTTTTTTCGGATACCTAGGTGGTGGAACTGGTAGACACGCAGGACTTAAAATCCTGTGGGCAGCAATGCTCGTGTGGGTTCAACTCCCATCCTGGGTACTTAATTATAGTTGATAAAAAAAGCCGCTCAATTGAGCGGCTTTTTTATTTATTCCGGTTGAAGAAAATTATATCTTTTTTACTTGCACAGCACTCAATCCTTTCGGGCCTTTCTCTACTTCAAAACTAACTTTATCATTTTCCTGTACCATATTCTGTAGGGCACTGGCATGAACAAAAATGCTTTGTTGTGTTTGTTGGTCTTTAATAAAGCCAAAGCCTTTAGCCTGGTTAAAGAAGGTGATCACGCCTGTTCTCATGGCTTCAGCCTCTCTTTCAGTTTGGGTGGGAACACCAATCGTAATATCTTCTGCATTTACCTTAGCACGAGGAAATTTGGGAGGTGTTGCTGAAATATTTCCATTCTCATCAACATAGGCAAGCATATCTTCAAAGTTTTTTGACTTTGCTTCAGACTGTCTTTGCTCTTTCTTTTCCTTTTTATCTCTTATCTTTTGAAGCCGTTTGTTTTCTCTTTCTTTCTTGCCAAATGTTTCGTGAGATTTTCCCATATTTTTCTTTAGAAATTATTTTAATGATTATGTGTGATGTTGAATTGCCTTCTGATGCTGGTTAATACGGGTACATGCAGTAAAAGAAGATTAAGTTAACCCCAGTTTTGTAAACTCTGTGCCGTTAAATATTTTGGCAAGATTGATGTCTTTGGTTTTTTTAAATTCAGGTATGTGTTGTTCCCCTACAATGCGCCAAAAATTTTTCGACTTTAATTCGTTGAAATCATTTGTTTGAATAAATATTCCTTTGACTGCATTACGTGATTTAAAATTTATTCTGATCTCTGTATTGTCAAGGAGATGTTTGGAAAGAAAATTTTCAATTTGTTCGCTTGTCATATGATTGATTTATAAAAAGAAACAAGAGCCCGTTTTGTCGGGCTCTTGCTATTGAAAGAATGAATTACCATTTGTTATTATAACCGCCGGAGTTTCCACGGGAGTTGCTTCTGAAACCAGAGCCACCGCCGCTTCTTTCTGTTTTTTCTCTTGCTTCAGCAACAGAAATTTTTCTGCCATCAATTTCTTTGAAATTAAGATCGTCCATAGCTTTTTTTGCTTCAGCATCCGAAGACATTTCTACAAAACCAAAACCACGTGATCTGCCTGTTTCTCTATCTGTGATGATCTTAACAGAAGTAACGGTTCCAAAAGCAGAAAAAAGATTGTTCAATTCAGTTTCATCTACATTGAAACTCAAATTTGAAACATACATGTTCATAAAATAAAATTTAAATAATAAATAAAATACCTGTGACGGTAGAAAGAAAAGCGCTATAAAAAAAGAAGAAATATTAAATAGAGGAAGATAAAATATAACTGTCTGTCGAAAAAGAGTGCTTAAAGAACTATTATCACAATGCAAATATAGTCTTTTTATTGAGAAATGACGGTTTTATTATTGGCGGAGCTAAGTTCGCCCTCTTTTGTGCCATACTTCTTAAGAAAATCTTTCTTGTTATCTCTATACGATGAAACAAGCCCGATCTTGTATAAACTGAAGATATAAATCCAAGCCAGGTCTAACTGAAAACGATGAAAACCTGCACGGGCACTACCCGGATATAAATGGTGATTATTATGCCACTCACCTGAAAATAAACCGGGGCGAGTTTGATTGATGGAAAGGTTTCTCCGGTCAAAATCGATGCCGTCAACATGTTTTACTTTGCCTTTACCATGACCGGTATAATTGAAGGCTCTTACAAAAATGAACCAAAACATGGCGGCGCTAAACAATGTACAAGCAAGGCCATTCCCGCCTAACAGGTAAAATATGAAATACCAGAAAGACCAATTTAGCAACCACAAGCCAACTGTATAGAGCGGGGATGCTACAGAACCCCATTTAAGATATTGAGTGTAGCTGTTAATCCATATGCCGGTGTGTTGTAAAAAACCGGCAGCACGTTTGTAATCTTCTTCGTTTAGATCTTTAGCAATGCTTTGATGATTTACGTCGGAGAGCATACAATACCAGAAGCCTCCTTGAGAATTGTATGGATCGCCGGGCTTATCGGATTTTGCATGATGCACATGATGCGATACAACATATATCTCTTCAGGAAAAGTTCGCAGTACTAAGTTCTGTGTTATAAATTTCCATATAGGATGACTGAATGTATATGCTTTGTGTGTACTGAAACGATGGAACCATATGGTGCCATGTGTACTCATGATGATCATGCTGTACAATAAAAAAGCAACCAATAGTTTTAAAGAAAAATATTTGAAAAGAAAGAAAAAGAAGAATGGAAGCATACAAACTGCCATCAGCCAACTAATTAATGATATCCAATTTTTCTTAGTAGAAAAGATATTTATTCTTGAAAAAGCTTCGGAATATAATTTTTTAGAAGAAGGAATTATCAGTTCACCCTTTTCATCACTCCAGCCATAAGAGGGTTTTTGAAGCACCCGGTCAATGAAAGTCATGCGATGAAGGTAACCTTAAAGCATCACAATAACGAATAAAAGCAAGTTAATTAAACAATAATTATGGAATATCTATCAATAAAGGCGTTATTTATACTCGTATTCAATATATCCCTGTAGCTTTTTGTCCTTTGAATAACATTTCTCTTTTATTTTCAATGGACCGTTGTATAGATATCGCCAGATGAAATAATTAGATCCAACACCTTCATCAACAGCTACCATCTGCGTCAATTGCCCGTTTTCATCATATTCATAGGTAAAATCAGGAACCATTTGCTGCTTTACAATATTGTAACGAACTATATCTGTAAGCCTGTTTTGAGTATCATAATAGTAATAATAATGATTTCCGTAAACGGCTACTTCAATCTCTTCTGTAATATTTCCTTTTTCGTCGTGCAGAAAATCTATTTCTGTAGTGTCTTTTTTGTTCTTTATAAGCAGCATTTTTTGCAGATGTCCGCTGTCATCATATTTATATTGATGTATTTCGATTAAAGAAGTGAGAAAGTCTTCATCACTGGAATGCGAACCGGATGCGATATTGGTTATTCTCCCCAGACTATCATAACTATAGTCAGAAAAAGAGGCATTTGCTTCTGAACTATCGGATGTTTTAATTAATTGCCCTTTATCGTTAAAATAAGTAGTTAGTATGGATTTGTTGGTATATAGGGATTTATTATAAGTTTCTATCTTTTTATAATCCTTGCTGATCTTTTTTTCGCAATAAAACCCTTCACTTGGTTGTTCATCTGCTTCAAAGCTGTGCAGAATAATGTTGTGGATCTTTTGTTCTTTTAAAATACCATTGTCTGTGGCAATTTGCCTGGGCGTAAGAATATCTTTAAAATAGTATTGAGCCTGCGAATTTGTTGTAGTAACAACAAAAAACAAAAGGATGATAATTGAGCGGTGCATTAAGTGTTTTTTTTCGCGGCAAAAATAAGCTAATAGGCAATTGCAACATTATCGAATTTAGAATAGCTGTTTATGTACCAAAAAACGAAGATGCCATTTATCTTTATTATTTTTAACAAAATTAAAAGTAAAATATGTCAGCAAATGCAGTTGCCTTTGAGCGGTTGGTATCAATTATGAATGACTTGCGGGAAAAATGTCCATGGGATAAGAAACAGACCATTCAATCGTTACGCCAATTGACCATTGAAGAAACATATGAATTAACAGACGCTATTACAGAAGGAGATTGGAAGGGGATCAAAGAAGAGCTTGGCGATATTTTACTGCATATCGTTTTTTACTCTAAAATAGGGGCAGAGCAAAATCAATTTACATTAGATGAAATGATAAATGGCGTTTGCGAAAAATTAATAACAAGGCATCCGCATATTTATGGCGATGTAAAAGTTGAAACCGATGAAGATGTTTCTAAAAACTGGGAAAAAATAAAATTAAAAGAAGGGAAAAAATCCATTTTAAGCGGCGTGCCCAAATCATTGCCGGCAATGGTAAAAGCCATGCGTTTACAGGAAAAATCAAAGCAGGTTGGTTTTGAGTGGGAGAATAAAGAACAGGTTTGGAAAAAAGTAGAAGAAGAAAATAATGAGCTTTTGGAAGCTATAGCTACAGGAGATAAAAATAAAATGGAAGATGAATTGGGTGATGTGTTTTTTTCGCTGGTGAATTTTGCAAGGTTTTTGCAATTGGATGCAGAAAATGCTTTGGAACGGACGAATAAAAAATTTATCAACCGCTTTACAAAAATGGAAGAAGAGGTTACTGCTTCGGGAAAAACGTTACAGCAACTAACCTTATGGGAAATGGATGAAATATGGAATAAGGTTAAGAAAAGTTAATGATTGTGTACAGTTAATGCCAAAATAAAATTTAAGAAAGGTTGCAATACGAAAATACTTTCAAACGGTTCTTTATTCGCAACAGTTATATACTGGTGGCAGCTGCATGGCTGATCACTATCTCGTTCATTATTGATAATTACTGGTCGGGGAATTCGTCATTGAACATAGTGCAAAAAAATCTGACCAATTATATTAATAAAAGTGAGATCGATTTTGATGCATTAAGCGGGAACAGGGAAACGATCAATAAAATAATCAATAAGCAATATGATGAAAATTTCCTGCAAGGATTAATTGATAAAAAATACTTTCTATTTGTTTATAAACAGGAAGCCGATAATAACAGGTATAAACTTTTTTTCTGGAACACGCAGGTAACAGAACCTCCCAACACTATTATATATGATACTTCTAAAAGCGGGTTTGCGCAATTGGTCAATGGCTATTATGTTTGGCGTAAGACAAATATTAATGATTATCTACTGATAGCATTAACGCCTGTAAAATGGAATTATTCAATTCCTAACGAGTATTTAGAGAATTCGTTTATCATCGGCAAAGAGCTTAGCAATGAATATGATATTTCTTTAGAACCTACTCACACTGCAGTTAGATCTGTTGATGGCAGCACATTGTTTTATCTTAATCAAAAAAGGATCAGTGCTATTGAGTATAATAACTCTATCGCGATCGTACTTCGTTTGTTAGGTTGGGGATTGCTGTTGTTATTCATTCATCTGACTGCCATTTATTTGGTGCAAACCAATTTTCTTCGTGGTGTTTTGTTTTTGATAACTGCTGTTACATTATTCAGGATATTAGGTTATTATTTTTCTATACCTCTTAACTTTCGGCAGTTTGAATTATTCGATCCTACTGTTTATGGATACAATGCTATTTTCAGGTCTTTAGGCGACTTGCTGATCAACGCTTTATTGTTTCTGTGGGTAATTCTTTTTATTAGATATTATATACAGGAGAAAAAAATACGGATAAGAGTACAGCGATCTGAAGCTAAATGGACAATACTGATAATAGGGGCAATATTATTGATATTATGCACTTTGTTGGCTGGAAATTTAGTGCGATCAATGGTTTCGGATTCACAAATCTCTTTTGATGTTGTTAACTTTTTTACACTTAATATTTACAGTGTATTGGGTTTTGTTATTTTAGGATGTGTGGCTATCGGCTATTTTTTTTCGAGCCAGATCATTATTTATTTATTGCGTCCTTTATTTCTGAAAAATATTTTATTGACGCTTTCCCTGATCGCATTTGCAGGATTGGCTGTATTGACCATCCGAATGAGCACACATACAGTTGGTTTTGAAATGTCCTTACTGGCGTGGCTTTTGTTATATGTATTATTGTCCGTGAACAGAGCTTTTTTATTGGATACCTACCATATAATCTCATCCAGACTTATTTTTTGGCTCTTCTTTTTTTCAATGGCCATTACTATTGTTATCATTATTGAAAATGATAAAAAAGAAACAGAGAACAGGAAAAGTTACGCAGAAACCCTTTCTTTAAAAGCCGACCCCTCTACCGAAAGGCTAATGAATAGCGTATTGACAGATTTTAGCAGTGGTGTGTTGGCTCCTCTTTTCAATAAGCTAAAAAATGATTCTGCCAGTAACCGGTCATTAAAAGATAGTTTACTGAATGAAAATGTTACAGGCTATCTCAATAAATACGATACACGTATCTATACTTTTGATGATGATGAACGGTCTTTATTTAACCAGGATTCCACTACGTACAATACGCTGTCTACTATTCTAAAGTCACAGGGAAAAACTACCGGAATCCCTGATCTATACTATTATGATGTATCCTATGATAAGTTTAGTTATATAAGTAAAAAAGAAATTACAGATACAACAGGTAGTTTGCTGGGGTACGTATTTATTTTAACTACTCCGAAAAAATATAAAACCGATGCATTATATCCCGAACTGTTTTTAAAAGGATACAATAACTCAATTGAAAATTCTCCGGTTTATTCTTATGCAGTTTATAATAATTTAAGGTTGGTAAATAGTCATAATGATTATCCTTTCTCATTGCAATTATCACCTTCACAAATACCTAAGAATGATTTTGAAAATTTTAGAAATAAAGGATACGATGAACTATGGTATAACGCCGGTGGAGGCAGGGTGGTAATTATTGCAAAAGAAGATAACTTTTCTATTGAAGCCATTACTTTGTTTTCTTATCTCTTTTGTTCGTTTCTTGTGATCGCTGCTGTGTTCTGGTTGCTTAGTTTTTGCGCCCGCACCCGTTTGCGATGGAAAAATATTCGTGTTACATGGCAGTTAAGCATACGCAGCCAGGTGCATGGCATTATCATTTTCATAAGCTTGTTATCATTTGTGGTAATTGGTGTTGCAACCATATTGTTTTTCATCAGCCGTTATCATAACAACAACCAGGAAAAGCTGAGTGAAACTATACAGGTATTAAGCAATGAAGTAAAAAACTCTGTTAGTGAAATGAACCTGGCAGACAGCAATTCCAAAATGTATGAAAGTATTTATCGGCAAAAGCTGGAACAGGATATTACAAGAATATCAGAAGTAAATTCTGTAGATGTTAATTTGTATGATATAGATGGTACATTGGAAGTGTCTTCTTTGCCGCTGCCATACAGCAAGGGAATTGTGAGTACTAAAATGGATCCAGTTTCTTACTATCATTTGAGTAAGTTGAAGGAGATACAGTTCTTTAAAGAAGAAACGATTGGCTCCTTAAAATATTTGAGTAATTACATACCAGTAATTGATAAGAACGGTGTGGTGTTTGCGTATTTGAACATTCCTTATTTCACTTCACAAACAAAATTGCGGCAAGAGATATCCAATTTTCTGGTTGCTATTATAAACCTGAATGCATTTATATTTTTAATAGCAGGTCTAGTAGCTTTAGTGATCACTAACCGCATTACCCGATCGTTTTCTTTTATCAGCAATAAAATGAAAGAAATTAACCTGGGAGAAGTGAATGAAGAAATAAAGTGGAACCGTAATGATGAAATAGGCGGGCTGGTAAAAGAATACAATAAAATGGTTGCAAAGCTGGATGAACGTGCAGCAGCGTTGGCAAAAAGTGAACGGGAAGGTGCGTGGAGGGAAATGGCAAGACAGGTGGCACATGAAATAAAAAATCCATTAACGCCAATGAAGCTGAGCTTGCAATATTTGCAAAGAGCTATCGACGGCAATTCTCCTGATGTGAAAACATTAAGCAGCAGTGTAGCAAAAACACTGGTGGAACAAATAGATCATTTAAGCCAGATAGCGGGAGAGTTTTCTTTGTTTGCCAATATTGGCAATCCTAAGAATGAAGTGTTTGATCTGAACGAATCATTGAAACAGCTTACCCGCTTACATTCTATTGAAGAAAATTTGCAGTTGGATTGGGAACCATTGTCAGAGCCCGTGATGATAAATGCTGATAAAACACAGATCAATCGCCTGTTTACAAATCTTATTCAAAACGGAATACAAGCAGTACCGGCACATCGTACTCCACATATACAGGTTTCGGAACAGCTCATTGATTCAAAAATTTTAGTGATGGTGAAAGACAATGGTACCGGCATTGACGAAACCCTGCAGGCAAATATTTTTACTCCCAACTTCACTACTAAAACTTCCGGCGCCGGCTTAGGATTGGCGATGTGTAAAGGAATTGTTGAACATAACAGGGGGCGTATTTGGTTTGAAACACAAAAAGAAAAAGGCACTACTTTCTTTGTTGAGCTGCCATTGGCTGAAGATTAAATACACCATTTTTATGCTGATATATATCAAATAAGCTGCAATGGCGTCCTTGAGCATGTAACCCTTTCATTTATTTTCCGGTCTTCTTTTTACTACGACAGCCCCATTAAAGATTTCGCATTAATTAAATAAAGTTTATTGATAGTATGAAAAAAAGATTCTTGACAGGAATTATCTTGTTATTGATGTTATTTGTAGCAATTTATGCTGCTAATGTGCAGTAAGCCCCACTTTTTATATCTGTAATTGATTTAAAAACGAAAAACCTTTGGCCCGGTAATTTTATTTCCGGGCTTTTTTAATAAATTAATCCATTATGTTTTAACCTTTTGATTTTTAAAATTTTATTCTTTGTTAATACTGATAAGTGTATCTTGTTGATAATGAGTTCTTTGCCGAATTGTTGCTGTTTTCTTTGAAATGAAAAACAGGCTTCATGCTTTAAATCGACTTTTAATAATATACAAATGATTGAATCTGAATAAAATAATATAATAAAAATCCCGTTTGTAAAAGGTTTGGCAAATAATAGCCAGACCTTTTTTCGTTATTTTTGCTAACAACCATCATCTTAACCATAATGGACTTAATTTATTTCTTTAAGGTATTATACCGTCGCAAGTGGATAATAATAGGCTTGTCTATTTTAGCTGTGATTATCGCTTTTGTTTTATTGTTAAATAAAAAACCTCTGTATGAATCGGTAGCACAATATTCCACCGGCTTTACTGCGGAAAAAGTTAGACTGACAGACGGAACTTCCGCTGTAGATCTGTTTTCTGTGGATGTAAAATTTAATAACGTAGTTGAAACAATGAAATCTCCCCAGGTAATCGGGATGATCTCTTATCGTTTATTGCTTCACGACCTCGTAAATCCTCCTAAGGCATATAAAAAGCTAACAGTAAAAAATACCCAGAGCCAGGTTTACAAAGAAGTGAATGTGGAAAATGCAAAAAGAATTCTGGCATTAAAGATCACAAACCATGAATTATTGAATTCAGAAGATCCGGAAGAAAGATTGTTAATTGAATATCTTAAGCTCTATAATTATGATTATGAAAAATTATTAGAAAACTTAAACATTGAGAGAGTTCAGGCAACGGATTATATTGATATCAACTATCATTCTCCAAGCGCTGAGTTATCTGCATTTGTAGTAAATCAAATTGGAGAAGAATTTTTAAGTTATTATAAGAACTTAAACTCACAACGTACTGAAGAAAATGCTGAAAGCATTAAAGAGTTGGTACAAAATCAACAAAACAGGGTAGATAGTATTGGCAAGGTTTTATTGGAAACTAAGGTTAGCCAGGGAAATATAGATCCTGAAAGTAAATCCAGCAGCGCTATGAAAACCGTGGAGCAGTATGAAGCAAGCCTGGCGGAAGAAAGAGGAAAATATAATGAACATTCTAATAAAGTAACTGCTTTGCAAGGTCAGTTAAATTCGCTTGAAAATAGTGTTAGCCAAAGCAGTGCAAGCAACAGTGAGGTAATTCAATTAACCAATAGAAAAAATGCATTGATGGAAGAGCTTTCACGTAAAGGTGGAAACGATGCCGGATTGCAGCAACAAATAAGTGACCTGCGTACACAGATCATTTTAAAATCAAACAGCAGCTCTTCTGCCAGTAAAGTAAATGATCAGATCAGTGATATCAGAAAAGAGCTAAGCGATGAACAGGCATTAATGGCGGCTTCCAGCGCTACTATAGATAATTATACCGGTAAGATCCGTGAGTTCTTGGGAATGGCGAATTCTGATCCTGGTGGTGGAGTAAAAGTGGATGCCTTAAAGCAACAACTGGAAATTGAGAATAAACAATTATCATCTGCAAAAGAAAAATTCACGCAGGTACAGGGTTTATTAAAAGATGATCCTACTGCTAACTTTATTCAAACAAGGGTTGGTCAACCTGCTGTAGAACCGGCTTCTAAAAAAACATTGGTGAAGATGGCTTTGTCAGGAATATCCATGGCAATTTTTCTTGCCTTGATCTTTATTTTCCTGGAAGTATTTGATCCATCTGTTAAAACACCTTCTATCTTTTCTAAGTTAAGCAAAACAAATGTGGTGGCAGTATTGAATCATCTTAAATTGAAACATACGCCTGTTATGGATATTATAATGCAGGAGTCGGATAAAGATCTAAAACCTAGAGGCATTTATAAAAACAACATTCGCAAACTGCGCCATGAATTTATAAATAGCGGTAAAAGCATTTTTTTAATTACCAGCACGCAAAAACAAGCTGGTAAAAGTACAGTGATAGAAGCGCTAGCCACCAGCTTGTTATTAAGCAAGAAGAAGGTGCTTATCATTGATCTGAACTGCTCTCACAATACACTTACTACTAAATTTAATGCAGAAGCATTTATCCAGGATGCCGGCGATAAGGTCAATTATTCATTACCGTTAGATAAGCAAAATTTATGGAGCAGCACACCTTATGATGGATTAAGCATAATTGGCTGTAACGAAATTAAAAGCACGCCTTCCGAAATTTTATACAATATTGATATGGATAAATTTTTGCAGGAGCTGAAAAAATATTTTGATTTTATTATTATTGAAGGAGCATCTTTAAATGATTACGCCGATAGTAAAGAGCTGGCAGGATATGCAGAAGGAATTTTTACAGTGTTCTCTGCAGAAGAATCTATTTCACATGCAGACGAAAATTCATTTCAGTTTGCCCAAAACTTACATGACAAAAACTTTGGCGTTATACTGAATAATATCTCAGTAGAAAATATTAATTCCTGACAATCATAATTATTTATGACAAAACCCGGAAGGTTGACGTGGATAGATTATGCAAGGGGTATTGCCATTATACTGGTATTGTATCGTCATGTGTTTGAAGGGATCAAAGCATCAGGCATTTCGGTTGAAAAATATATTTCGTTGGAACATGCCAATATTATGTTTTTTAGTTTTAGGATGCCTTTGTTTTTTATCGTTTCGGGAATTTTTGTTGCGGGTAGTTTGGCAAAAAGAGGGCTGGCGGATTTTGCTGTCACTAAAGTAAAAACAATTTTGTACCCCTATTTTTTATGGGGTGGTTTACAGATTACGTTGCAATTGGTGTTTTCAAAGTATGTAAATGCTCAGCGCTCTCCGGTTGATTATCTGTACTTACTTTACCTGCCACGTAAAGTAGAACAGTTCTGGTATTTGTATGCGTTGTTTAATGTAAGTGTTATATACGCTTTTGTTAAAGCAAAATTTAAACTAACTGCTTTTCAAAATATAATCATTGGCGCCATACTGTTTTATGTATCATCCATTATTTATGTATTTCATTATGGGGCAGCCTTAGGATTTGTGTTAGACATACTGCATTACTATTTATTTTTTGCAATTGGGGATGCTATCAGTAGCTTTATGAACGACAGAAAGAATTTTCATTGGTTTGAATCCTGGAAAACCTTGTTGGTATTACTTGTTCCTTTCATTATTTCGCAAGTGTATTTTTTGCATCAAAGTATTTCTTATGCAATGCAGGATAATGACACACGCTATGAGTCTTTTGAATACAAAGAGCCCTTGGTTTATATTTTAATTGCAATGATAGGATGCGCCTTTATTGCCTGCATTGCTTTTATGCTGCAAAAAAGTAAAACGCTTAATTGGTTGCAATTTTTAGGAAGACACTCACTTTATATTTATGTATCGCATGTAATAGTATTTGCATCGTTACGGGTAGTGCTTACCAAAGCATTGCATATATATAATGTACCGGTGTTATTGTTGTCGGGTATAATTGCGGGAGGTATAGTTCCCATTTTATTATACCAATTGTCTAAACGATTAAATATGGATTGGTTGTTCAGTCTTGAAAGATCACCTTCGTTACGATTAGCACATAAAGCTGATAAATAGAAGATAACCTTGCTTGCGTTTTATTCATGGAAATAAAATAGTAGAAATGTCAGTATCAAAAAAATATGAAGGGTGGTTAGCGTCCGGGTTTTACAATGGGTTGAAAAATTTTTCAACGCCGTTATTCGGCTTGTTAAGCACTATGTTGTTGGCACGCCGTGCTCTTACTGTAGAAGAAAACGGCGTATGGGGTTTGTTTTTAACAGTTACTGCATTTATAGATACTATCCGGCAGGGCTTAATAAAGAACTCCCTTGTTAAATTTATTAATTACAGCGAATCGCACGAACATACAGATGTATTGTCTGCTGCATTTTATTTGAATGCAGTCATTACAATTGTTATTGCCGTGCTACTGTTCTTTTTTAATGTACAAATAGCTACCTGGCTAAAAATGCCGGGACTGGCGCCAATGATGCATACATATGAGATCGGATTGCTGCTGCTGATTCCATTTATGCATTTTGAATCTATTATCTATGGTAAGCTATTGTATAAAGGGCTTTTTTGGACATACCTTGTACGGCAAGGTGTTCCTTTGTTGCTGATCGCAATTCTTTATTACTCAAACAATCATATAACATTAAACTTACTAGTTTGGCTTTTTAACCTTGGTATTTTATTCAGCGCTATTGTTGCCTATTTTACGGTAAAATCTTCTTTAAGTCATTCGCTCGTTTATTCAAAAAAGTGGGTAAGTAAGATATGGCATTTTGGAAAATTTGCTTTTGGCACAGGGTTAAGCAATATGGCTTTTCGTAATGCTGATCAATTTCTGCTTTCATCTATATTGGGAAATAAGATATTGAATGCATATCAAAATATGGCATTGCGTATAATTAATTTGGCTGATACTCCTTCGCAGGTATTGGCGGATATTCTTTTTCCCAAAAGCTCAAAGAGTGATACCAGTAACAATCCTGAAAGAATAAAATACTATTATGAAAAAACAGTAGGCGCTACGCTTAGCTTTGTATTGCCCGCTGTGATCTTTATCATATTGTTTCCAAAATTATTCCTGGCGGTTTTATGTGGCAGCAAATATTATGGAGCAGCACCTTACTTGCAGCTGGCTTCTATAAGCGTTGTTTTTTTAGCGTTCATAAAATATTATGGTGTTATCATCGATTCCACCGGCAAGCCTGCCGTCAATTGTTTAACTACTACCATCATTGCATTAATACAGATCGGCTTATGCATTTTCTTTATTAAAAATTTTGCATTAATGGGAGCGGCATATGCTTTGCTAATAACACATGTCATTGGATTTATAATGACACAGTATATTCTGAGGCGGTCTTTCAATATTAATTTTCTCAATTGTTTTAAATATGCTTTTGATTTTTATCCAGAACTGTTTAAAATTGTTTTAGAAAAGATCGGGTTTAAACCTAAACTGGTTAAGCAACATGCAACAGAAGAATAACATAGATGAAAAAGAACGGAAGAACAGGCAGCTCACTGCTATTGTTTCTATTGTTTTTGTTACAATAGTAATGATCGCATTATTCATTAAAATATTATTCCACTAATCATTGGCAAGTAATATCGATTATACAAAACCTCGTTTTTGGCGGTGGATGCGTAAAGAGATCTTCCGGAAAAAATTAACATCGCCATTGGCAAACATAGTGCTTGTTCTTATTGCTGTTGCGTTTGGATTTTTTGCAGCAAAAGACCTGATAGTTTTAAATTTTGGTTTAACGTTTGCCATTGCAGGATTGGCTATTGTTTATTGTTGCATCTTTCAACCGTTGATCGGGTTTTACCTGATGTCAACAATTGCTTTTTTTATTTTTTATCCCAGCCATTTATTAAGGAAGGATCTGCCTATCACGCCGGGTGTGGAAGTATTGGTAGTGTTTGTGTTTTTAGGAACGGTATTAAAAGCCCGTAAAGAACGTAAAAAAGAAAATAAGCTGTTTAAAACGCCTGTATCTATTGGCTTAACCATTACATTCATTTATATTTTTTTAGAAGTGATCAATCCCAATATTTCCGGTATGGGATTAGGTGGCTGGGTCTCTACGTTTAAAAGGTTTGTTTTTCTAACATTCATATATGTTGTTACCTATCGACTATTAGATACGCCGGCCAAACTCAAATTCTATTTAAAGTATTGGATAATACTTTCATTTATTGGCGGCTTATACGGTTGTTTTCAACAGTGGTTTGGGTATTTGCCACCTGAAATGGATTACATTACGGCTAAGCCGGAAGAGTTTGCGTTGATGAATCAGGGAGGATTGTTACGGAAATTTTCTTTCTTTTCCGATGTGGTTTCGTTTGGAATATTGTCGGGTTCAATGGCAGTTTTAACATTGATACTAGGCGTTAATACTCCGAACAAAAAATATAAGTACATTTTATTTTTCTTTACACTGATATTGATGATGGGCATGGCTTATTCCGGTACCCGTACTGCATTAATCATATTACCCGCAGGATTGGCCTTATATGGAATGATGACGGTAAGAAACAAAACAACCTTGCTTACTTTATTCGTTTCGGTATTATTGATAGCTGCCGTGTTGTTTGCGCCCGTAACTAATTCTACATTGTATCGCATTCGAACCATATTCGATTCTAAAGAAGAATCAATGAACGTACGTGATCGAAACAGGCATAATATTCAACCCTATATTTATGCAAATCCTTTTGGCGGTGGTTTAAGTACAAGCGGCATAGAAGGTAAACGTTTTTATCCTGCCCATCCTTTGGCCGGTTTTCCTCCGGACAGTGGTTTGTTGAAAGCGGCGCTGGAAACGGGTTGGCTTGGATTGGCGATAACCATCATTTTTGATTTATTAATTCTTTACCAGGGAATATGGTATCATTCCAGGATACGAAATCCTGAATACGGAGCATATGTTGCAGCTATTGTATGTACGTTGTTTCCCATTATCGTTTCGCAATACTCGCAGGTCGCCATCGGGCAAATTCCCGGAGCAATATTTTTTTATGGAGCACTGACTTTAATACAACGCTTAATGGAGTTTGATCTGGCAGAACAGAAAAATTAAATAACAGCAACGGAATTTCAAATACTTTGTAAATTAGTTTTAAAAACAACTGAAAATGAGAATAAAAAAGGGTTTAACAGCGGCATTATTATTAATAGTCAGTAATAGTGCAATTAGTTTAGCGCAAACAGCTACTGAAGGAAAAATAGTAATGAATAAGCAATCCTCTAATGTAGTGTCTGCACAAAATAAACAAACCTTAGGCGTAATAGATGAACCAAATGATTCTGTAATAAAAGAGAAATTGGTACAGTTGGCATTAAATAATCCTTCATTAAAAGCAGCAGATGGAAGTATAAGGATAGAAGAAATTAATTACGACAAAGCAAAAAATTCCTGGCTGAGCTCATTAAGTGTTTCTGGTAACGTAAATGAGTTTGTTGTAAATAATAGTGCCAATGCATTATACTATCCAAAATACAATGCATCTGTGGTGGTGCCTTTGGATATTTTTTCAAGAACTAAGAACGACAAAAAAATTGCTACGGAAAGAATAGACATTGCCAAAGCTGAAAAAGAAGATAAGATACGTACTATCCGTAAGCAGGTACTGGCATTATATGAAAACTATAAAGAAAAAAAAGAATTACTGCGTCTGCAAAAAATTATAGTGGAAGAAACAAATGAATCCTACATAACTGCGCAAAAAAATTATACAGATGGTTCTATTAAGCTGAATGAGTTGAACAGCCAATATGAAGAATCAATCGCTGCTCAATTAAAATTAGTTTCAGCCAAAAAAGACTACAATGTTTCTGTGGTTGAATTAGAAGAGCAAATAGGTGTTCCCCTAAGTGATGTTGTAAAAAATCAATAAAAGCAATTATTATCGCTACGAACAATATGACGGAAACATCCCAACAAAAAGTTTTTTTTCCTAACCTTGATGGACTTAGGTTTGTTTGCTTTTTTGCTGTTTTCGCATACCATTGCAATGGCACTATTTTGTTGAAGTTGCCAGATAGCCGTATAAAACACTTTCTTAATTTCTTATTTCAAAACGGAGATGTTGGTGTAAATATATTTTTTGTACTGAGTGGTTTTTTGATCACTTATTTATTGATAAAGGAAAAATCTTTTAAGCAAACGATCAGCCTTAAGAATTTTTATATACGCCGTATATTGCGGATATGGCCGCTGTTTTATTTAGTGGTATTGTTGGGGTTTGTAGTGTTTCCTTATGTAAAATTCAGAACCTTCCCAAGCCCTGCAGAAGTAGCCGATCTTAAAAGCTATCTCATCTTTGCCTGTAATTTTGATTTTATACGCCTGCGTTCTTTAGCTTCTAATGCATTGCCTGATGCAGCTTTTTTAGCTGCGCTATGGTCGGTTGCTGTGGAAGAACAATTTTATTTGGTTTGGCCGATCGTACTTAAATTTTCTTCGCCGAAGAAATATGCGTGGCTGTTTATCGGTATTGCCTTTTTTACATTGATCTTTCGTTCATTTTTTACAGGAGCAACTTCTCATGATGTTGCAGTATTGAATTTTCATACGTTCTCTGTGATAGGAGATATGGCAACAGGTGGTTTAATGGCATACTTCTGTTCTAAGGATAGTAAAGTATTAAAATATATTACCAATATGCAACGTTGGAAAATTGTTGTAGTATATATTCTTGCCATCAGCATTTTATTGTTTAAAAATGAAATATTTTCTACTGCCATTTTATTGGTGTTCGAAAGGTTGATATTAGCTGCTTTTTTTGCATTCATTATAGCAGAGCAAAACTTCGCCAACAACTCCTTCTACAAATTTTCTAAGTTTAAAATAGTCAGTAAACTGGGCGTTTATACATATGGTTTGTATTGCCTTCACTTTATTGCTGTTCAAATTGCCGTACAGGTTATCGAACGAAAAAATATTGCAGTAAATTCAGTTTTTTTTGCGTTGCTTATCTGTACTATAGTATTGGTGGTTAGTATCATCATCAGTTTACTCTCTTATCATTTATATGAAAAACATTTTCTTAAATTGAAAGATAAGTTTGCATTTATTGTAAAAAAATAAGAGATGCTGCACAATAATTTCTTCAGGATATATATGTGATTCAAATTTAATTTTACCTGCCTTAGTATAAATCCACGTAGTAAAATTTCTACTTAAAGTATGTGAAAAATACGAGAAATAAGCAGTCGTGGCCTGCGTTTTATACTTGTTTTAAAAATTGTGGTTGAAATTTTACGAAACTTTAGAGTTTGGCTTTGTTTTTGTCAAGAATCCGGTAATAATTGAACGCCTGTTTACGTTTTAGTATAAAGGAATCAGTTACCAAGAAAAATCCAGTATATGAATTATCCGCTGCCCAAAAACATTCAGGCAAAACTTCACTTGTCTGAAACAAAACTGAGAACGTCTTCTCACGTTGTTTTCTCTTTGGCGATAGTTGGTCTTTCATCTTTGGATATTTTTCCGGAAGTATTCTAAAGTATTCGTTATATCGACGACGATACTTTTTTGGTTTTAAATATCCATACCTATGAGAAAATTATTAGTCGTTTTCGTAACCTTTGTGACCTTGTGCGTACACGCACAAACTGCCAATGATTTTGGCGCTGTGGTTCCTTACACAGGCGCATTTACTTATGGAAGTAATATGGGCTGGTTCGGTAATCAATTTACCGATCAGGATATTGCAACACTTGCGTACAACTCTGGCGCAAGATCCATTCGTCCTTCTTTGTCAGATCAATTAATTACCGGCTATGGTATCAACTCACGCTTAGATGCTTTTAAATATTATCAGCAATTAGGAATGAAAGATATCGCTGTATTCGTTGGTGCTCCAAATGATATAGGTTGGGGTACACCGGATGACAGGGATACAATTGTTTTTCCCGGTTGTGCAGAAAGAGCAAAAACGTTTAAAGGAATGTATCTGCCTATCTGGTTAGATGCAGGAAAGACTCAGATCAATCCGGCCAATACATTAGCTGCTTATATATATAAAACAGTAAACACTTACGGACCTTATGTGAAATTTTATGAAGTAGTGAACGAAGCAGATTTTACTTACGGAAATAACGGGTGGGACGCAAGCTCAGCCGGTTATTGGGGAAAAACAAATCCTGCACCTGCAGAATTGACAAACGTTTTAGCGCCTATTCAATATTACATACGCATGATGCATGTGTGTTATGATGTAATAAAAAGACTTAACCCTAACAGCTATGTTTGTACAGGTGGTCTGGGGTATCCTCCATTCTTAGATGCATTATTAAGAAATACAGATAATCCTGTTGACGGAAGTGTTACGACTGATTATCCTTTAAAGGGCGGTGCTTATTTTGATGTGATCAGCTATCACTATTATCCTACATACAATACCTGTTACTGGGATAATAGTAAAGGAGCAATGGTTTGTCGTCGCCACTCGGATGGTATGGCTTCCGTAGCAAACGAATATTTGCAACAGTTTAAAGCAGTATTGACTAAATATAAATATGATGATGTCACTTATCCAACAAAAAAATTCATCATAACAGAATTTGACCTTGGACAGGCAACTGTAAGCGGTCAATGGGGTGCCCCGGACGCAGCAAATAATTTTATTATTAAGGCAAACATATTACATCAGCAATTAGGAATATTGCAATCCTATAAATATGGTTTAGGAAACGGGGCGGATGCAAGCGGTGTATTTAACGTAATGGGTGTATATGGAAATTTAACACCGGCTACTACAACCATTGCTAATGCTCCGATAACACAACAGATCTATGCCACAAGAACCGAATCAAAATTATTATATGGTAAAACATATGATGCAGCGCAAACGACCTTATTAAACTTGCCTTCAACAATAGGCGGTGGAGCGTTTAAAGCAAGTGACGGAACATACACGTATGTACTTTGGGCAAAAACAACCATCGACCAAAGTGAAGCGGCAAGTGCATCTTACACTTTCCCTTTTGCATTTTCAGGAAACAGAATGGAATGGGATTATGCTAATACAAATGCTACAACAGTAGCGGGTAAAACAGTAGCATTAACCGGTGCGCCTTCTTTCTTTGTACCTGCTATAGTAACTAATGCAGCACCAACAGCAAATGCGGGGACGAATCAAACGATACAATTACCAACCAATAATATTTCATTAAGCGGCAGTGGTACCGATGCAGACGGAACAATTGCATCATATGCGTGGACAAAATTAAGCGGTGGTGCAGCAACCATAACGAGTGCATCCTCCACATCAACAACAGTTACGGGTTTGGTACAAGGCACATACCAGTTTGTATTAACTGTAACTGATAACCAAAGTGCAGCAGCAAAAGATACAGTTACTGTAACAGTTAAAGCAGCAAATGCAGCACCAACAGCAAATGCGGGTTTAGCACAAACAATACAATTACCAACTACTAGCGTAAGCTTAAGTGGCAGTGGTACAGATGCTGATGGTTCTATTGCATCTTATGCATGGACAAAATTAAGCGGTGGTGCAGCAACTATAACGAGTGCATCCTCCGCATCAACAACAGTTACGGGTTTGGCACAAGGCACTTACCAGTTTGTATTAACTGTAACTGATAACCAAAGTGCAACAGCAAAAGATACAGTTACTGTAACAGTTAAAGCAGCAAATGCAGCACCAACAGCAAATGCCGGTACTGATCAAACAATACAATTACCAACCAATAATATTTCATTAAGCGGAAGTGGTACCGATGCAGACGGAACAATTGCATCTTATGCATGGACAAAATTGAGTGGCGGTACAGCAACTATAACGAGTGCATCGTCTGCATCAACAACAGTTGCGGGTTTGGCACAAGGCACTTACCAGTTTGTATTAACTGTAACTGATAACCAAAGTGCAACAGCAAAAGATACAGTTACTGTAACAGTTAAAGCAGCAAATGCAGCACCAACAGCAAATGCTGGCTTAGCACAAACAATACAATTACCAACTAATAATATTTCATTAAGTGGCAGTGGTACCGATGCTGATGGTTCTATTGCATTTTATGCATGGACAAAATTAAGCGGTGGAGCAGCAACCATAACGAGTGCATCCTCCGCATCAACAACAGTTACAGGATTAGTACAAGGTACTTACCAGTTTGTATTAACTGTAATTGATAACCAAAGTGCAGCAGCAAAAGATACAGTTACTGTAACAGTTAAAGCAGCAAATGCAGCACCAACAGCAAATGCGGGTTTAGCACAAACAATACAATTACCAACTACTAGCGTAAGCTTAAGTGGTAATGGTACAGATGCTGATGGTTCAATTGCATCATACGCATGGACAAAATTGAGTGGCGGTACAGCAACTATAACGAGTGCATCCTCCGCAGCAACAACAGTTACGGGTTTGGTACAAGGCACTTACCAGTTTGTATTAACTGTAACTGATAACCAAAGTGCAGCAGCAAAAGATACAGTTACTGTAACAGTTAAAGCAGCAAATGCAGCACCAACAGCAAATGCGGGTACTGATCAAACAATACAATTACCAACCAATAATATTTCATTAAGCGGTAGCGGTACGGACGCAGATGGAACGATTGCATCTTATACGTGGGCAACATTAAGTGGCGGTTCTGCAACTATTACAGACGCATCATCAGCAACTACAACTGTAAGCAATTTATCTCAAGGAGTGTATCAATTTGTATTGACTGTAGCCGATAATCAGGGCGCGACTACTAATGATACAGTATTGATTAATGTTCTTGCAGCAAATGGTGATCCAATTGCAAATGCCGGTAATGATCAGGTTATTCAGTTGCCAATGAGCTCTGTCTTATTAAATGGAAATGGTATTGACGCAGATGGCTCCATTGCATCATATAACTGGTCAGTAATTAATGGCACAGCAACAATTGCAAATGCTTCATCTGCATCTACGACAGTGAACGGATTAAATCAAGGCGTTTATCAGTTTGTATTAACTGTGAAAGATAATCAAGGAGCAACGGCAAGTGATACTGTTCAGATAACAGTTAAAGCAGTGAATGTAGCGCCAACGGCAAACGCAGGAATTAATCAATCAATACAATTACCAACAAACAATATTTCATTAAGCGGCAGTGGAACAGATATAGACGGAACAATTGCTTCTTATGTATGGACAAAATTAAGTGGCGGTACAGCAACTATAACGAGTACATCCTCCGCATCAACAACAGTTACGGATTTGGCACAAGGTACTTACCAGTTTGTATTAACTGTAACTGATAACCAAAGTGCAACAGGGAAAGATACAGTTACAATAACAGTTAAAGCAGCAAATGCAGCACCAACAGCAAACGCCGGTACTGATCAAACAATACAATTGCCAACAAATAGTGTAAGCCTAAGCGGCAGCGGTGTTGATGCAGACGGAACGATCGCTTCATATAGCTGGTCAGTAATTGGCGGTTCTGCAACTATAACAGATGCATCATCAGCAGTTACAACAGTAAATAATTTATCTCAAGGAGTATATCAATTTGTATTGACTGTAACCGACAATCAAGGAGCAACAGCGACAGATACTATTAAGGTTACTGTTAGATCAGCGAATGCAGCACCAACAGCAAATGCAGGAGTTGATCAATCAATACAACTGCCAACAAACAGCGTAAGCTTAAGTGGTAGTGGCGTTGATGCAGACGGAACGATCGCTTCATATAGCTGGTCGGTGATTGGCGGTTCTGCAACGATTGCAGATGCATCATCAGCAGCTACAACAGTAAACAATTTATCTCAAGGAGTATATCAATTTGTATTGACTGTAACCGACAATCAAGGAGCAACAGCGACAGATACTGTTCAGGTTACTGTTAGATCAGCGAATGCAGCACCAACAGCAAATGCAGGAGTTGATCAATCAATACAACTGCCAACAAACAGCGTAAGCTTAAGCGGCAGCGGTGTTGATGCAGATGGAACGATCGCTTCATATAGCTGGTCAGTAATTGGCGGTTCTGCAACTATAACAGATGCATCATCAGCAGTTACAACAGTAAACAATTTATCTCAAGGAGTATATCAATTTGTATTGACTGTAACCGACAATCAAGGAGCAACAGCGACAGATACTGTTCAGGTTACTGTTAGATCAGCGAATGCAGCACCGACAGCAAACGCCGGTAATGATCAAACAATACAATTGCCAACTAATAGTGTAAGCCTAAGCGGCAGAGGTATTGATGCAGATGGAACGATCGCTTCATATAGCTGGTCAGTAATTGGTGGTTCTGCAACTATAACAGATGCATCATCCGCAGCTACAACAGTAAACAATTTATCTCAAGGAGTATACCAATTTGTATTGACTGTAACCGACAATCAAGGAGCAACAGCGACAGACACTGTTCAGGTTACTGTTAGATCAACGAATGCAGTACCAACAGCCAACGCCGGTAATGATCAAACAATACAATTGCCAATAAATAGTGTAAGCTTAAGTGGCAGCGGTGTTGATGCAGACGGAACGATCGCTTCATATAGCTGGTCGGTGATTGGCGGTTCCGCAACGATTGCAGATGCATCATCAGCAGCTACAACAGTAAATAATTTATCTCAAGGAGTATATCAATTTGTATTGACTGTAACCGACAATCAAGGAGCAACAGCAACAGACACTGTTCAGGTTACTGTTAGATCAACGAATGCAGCACCAACAGCAAACGCCGGTACTGATCAAACAATACAATTGCCAACAAATAGTGTAAGCCTAAGCGGCAGCGGTGTTGATGCAGATGGAACGATCGCTTCATATAGCTGGTCAGTAATTGGCGGTTCTGCAACTATAACAGATGCATCATCAGCAGTTACAACAGTAAATAATTTATCTCAAGGAGTATATCAATTTGTATTGACTGTAACCGACAATCAAGGAGCAACAGCGACAGATACTATTAAGGTTACTGTTAGATCAGCGAATGCAGCACCAACAGCAAATGCAGGAGTTGATCAATCAATACAACTGCCAACAAACAGCGTAAGCCTAAGCGGCAGCGGTGTTGATGCAGACGGAACGATCGCTTCATATAGCTGGTCGGTGATTGGCGGTTCTGCAACGATTGCAGATGCATCATCAGCAGCTACAACAGTAAACAATTTATCTCAAGGAGTATATCAATTTGTATTGACTGTAACCGACAATCAAGGAGCAACAGCAACAGACACTGTTCAGGTTACTGTTAGATCAACGAATGCAGCACCAACAGCAAACGCCGGTACTGATCAAACAATACAATTGCCAACAAATAGTGTAACCTTAAGCGGCAGCGGTGTTGATGCAGATGGAACGATCGCTTCATATAGCTGGTCGGTGATTGGCGGTTCTGCAACGATTGCAGATGCTTCATCAGTAGCTACAACAGTAAACAATTTATCTCAAGGAGTATATCAATTTGTATTGACTGTAACCGACAATCAAGGAGCAACAGCGACAGATACTGTTCAGGTTACTGTTAGATCAGCGAATGCAGCACCAACAGCCAACGCCGGTACTGATCAAACAATACAATTGCCAACAAATAGTGTAAGCCTAAGCGGCAGCGGTGTTGATGCAGATGGAACGATCGCTTCATATAGCTGGTCAGTAATTGGTGGTTCTGCAACTATAACAGATGCATCATCAGCAGTTACAACAGTAAATAATTTATCTCAAGGAGTATATCAATTTGTATTGACTGTAACCGATAATCAAGGAGCAACAGCGACAGATACTTTGAGCGTAACTGTTAAAGCAACGAATGTAGCGCCGGTTTCAAATGCGGGTACTGATCTAACGATACAATTACGAACAAATACAATTATATTAAGTGGAAGTGGAACTGATGCAGATGGAAGTATTGCATCTTATTCGTGGACAAAACTGAGTGGTGGAGCAGCAACTATTGCAAATGCTTCATCTGCAACTACAACAGTTAAAGGTTTAGTACAAGGAACTTATCGGTTTGTATTAACAGTAACAGATGACCAGGGTGCAACAGCATCGGATACCATCCAGGTTACTGTAAAACCGGTAAATATTCCTCCAACTGCAAATGCAGGAGCCAATGAAATTATCATAATCCTTCCTGTTAATAAAGTTACTTTAAACGGTAGTGGAACAGATGCTGATGGTAATATCGTTTCTTATCAGTGGTCGCAGGTAACAGGTCCTTCTCTGTCAACTATTACCAATGCAGCTTCTGCCAGTTGTATAGCTACTGAATTAATAAAAGGCGCTTATAAATTTGCACTTACGGTAACAGATAATAATGGAACCGCGGCAATAGATACTGTATTGGTTACAGTGAAAGAGAATATGTCACCAACTGCAAATGCAGGTAGCGACCAGAAATTAATTCTTCCTGTTACAACCACTACATTAAATGGTATTGGTCTTGATGCAGACGGAACCATCGCTTCATACAATTGGTTACAAATTGCAGGACCCTCATTGGCAACTATCAGTGATTCAACATCAGCAAATACAGCAATTGCTGATCTGGAAAAAGGGTTCTATCAATTTGTTTTCACTGTAACAGATAACAGAGGTGCAACCGGTTCTGATACTGTGCAAATAACTGTGAAAGCGCCAAACGTATTGCCAATAGCTAATGCCGGCAGCGATCAAACTATTCAATTACCAATTGACAGTATTATAACAACAGGTACTGCTTCTGATACAGATGGCGACATCGTTTCATACAATTGGTTGCAGATCACAGGACCTTCATCGGCAACTATTAGTAACGCAGCCACCGCCAATGCAATAATAAACAGCTTAAAAGAAGGTGTATATCAGTTTGCAATGACTGCAACGGATAATGACGGGGGAACAGCAACAGATACATTGCAGGTTGTTGTTCAAGCAGCAAATCTTGCACCAATGGTAAATGCAGGTGCTGATCAGGTTATACAACTTCCAACCAATACGGTTTCTGTAAAAGCAAGTGGTTTGGATGTTGATGGAAATATTGTTTCTTACAAATGGAGACAAATAGATGGCCCGGTAGCTGTTATCATTAATAATGCAGATGCTTCTGCTACTTCGATCACTTCTTTTGCTCAAGGCACTTACCTGTTTGTAGTAACAGCAACTGACAACCAGGGTGCTACTGCTTCGGATACAATGCAGGTAATTGCTAACATTGCTCCATTTGCTAATGCAGGACCTGATAAAACGATACAGTTGCCATTAAATAGTGTAAGCATTACCGGTAGTGGTGTGGATGTTGATGGTACAGTAGCATCCTACCAATGGTCGCAGGTGGATGGACCTTCAACAGCAATTGTCAATAATGCTACTACAAAAACAGCTGGAGTTGTATTAGATCAAAAAGGCATATACCGGTTTGTATTAACTGTTACTGATAATTATGGTGGCACTGATGTTGATATAATGCAGGTAACTGTACTTGCAGCAAACATTGCACCAACAGCCAATGCCGGGGCAGACCAGGTAGTTACATTACCTATTAACAATGCAACTTTAACCGGAAGTGGTAATGATGGTGATGGAAATATTGTTGCGTATCAATGGACGAAAATTTCCGGAGGTGCTGCAACTATTACTAACAGCACGTTTGCTGTAACAACAATAACCGGTTTGGTACAAGGAACTTATCAGTTTGCACTAGCAGTTACGGATAATAGCGGTGCTACAGCAACGGATACTATGCAGGTGTTTGTTGACCAGGGTAGGTTAGCGCCGGTAACAGCATTAACAGCCAATGCAGGGACTGACCAGTCAATAGCATTGCCAACAAGTACTGCAACATTGAACGGAAGCGGAACCGCAGTTAATACGACCATTGTTTCTTATAGCTGGACAAAAATTTCCGGACCTTCAACAGGAAGTATTTCAAATGCAGGTAGTGCAAGAGCAAACTTTGCCAACCTGGTTCAAGGAATTTACAAATGCATGCTTACTGTGAAAGATAATAAAGGTAATGTTGCGAGAGATACTGTTTCGGTAGTGGTAAATCCATCGGCGCAGGCACAAGTAACAATGGGACCAAATCCTACTCGCTCTACACTAAATATACAATTGACAAACCTTACGATAACAAACGAACCAATTCTGGTTACCGTAACCAATGTAAGCGGCATTACTTTGTATACTGCTACTGTTGCTGCAGATCAGCAAGTAAAAACGATTGCAGTGGATATGAGCAGATATAGAACAGGAATATATTTTGTAAACGTTCGTTCAAAAGGAACTAATAAATTGAGTACTGTTAAAACAATTATGAAAAATTAAAAATCATTTTAAAAAATAAACTGCGGGCGGCATTTATGCCGCCCGTCTTTTTTCCCGGCTGCAGATGCTGGATTGAGCTTCATTGGCGACGCTCCGTTCCACTATGATTTTCTATTGAACGATCGACAAAAGTTATTTATTCAGCTTCAGCTTAATTCTCGTCACAGGTGTTTTATTCAGATAGAAGTTATCTGCAACACAATGATAATTCCGAACTTGGTAAGTAGATTAAAACAGCGCTAAAATGTTAGTTTGATTTTGCTTCTATTACAGCCTGAATATCTACCGGCACTCTTGAAAAAAGGTCCAGCCCGGTTGCAGCTTCAATTGCGTCTACGCTTGTACGGTAGGTTTGCCAGCTGCTGCTTACTGAATTTGTATTTGGCACATCAATGCTTACAACGGTTGTAGAAGTATTGATACGGCTAAGATCATCATTGCCATTTTGTAAAAACAATACTACTTTCCAAATATGAGCCGGTACGGTAACATGCCCCCCATCTACATAATTGGCAGGACCGTTATCACCTACGCCACCAATGCCGTAATTACCCATTATAATGTAAGCTTCTTGCCCTGCTGTGTTGATTCTTGTGCGGATATAGTCTTCGAAATTTGCCCAAACTCCCTGGTTGTTATTAGGCGCCTGTGGTATCATATTCGACATAAGAAAAGTGGTTGAGTTGGCTGTTACAGTAGTGGTTCTATCTGCAGAAGGACAATTATGCCCTCTGTCAAAGCCACTTCCGAAAAAAGCATCATAGTCCGGTCTGTACCATCCTGGAGGCAATGCATTGTCATAACGAAAATCATCCGTACGATCTGTTGAACCCAGATCACTTTGCGATAAATGCCAGCTTACCCAATTAGGAATGCCTTTGTCTTTGTTGTATGATAAAATGAAATATTGATGATCTAATAAATAATTATCGCCACTATCCAAGATATGTGCAGCATTACTAGGATTTCCCAACAATAGGTTATCGTTGTCTTTATAAGTAGTTGTATCAACCGGTGGAGTTACCGGAGGTTTTGTAGGATTGTATTCTTTATCGCAGGAAGCAAAAAAAACTGCTAACGATAAAAGCGCTACAAGTATCTTATTCTTCTTCATAATGATATTGTTCAACAGGTTT
Source organism: Ferruginibacter albus (assembly GCF_020042285.1). Classification (NCBI taxonomy): domain Bacteria; kingdom Pseudomonadati; phylum Bacteroidota; class Chitinophagia; order Chitinophagales; family Chitinophagaceae; genus Ferruginibacter; species Ferruginibacter albus. The sequence continues at coordinate 2,816,718 of NZ_CP083388.1, read as the reverse complement.
TTTCTTTTACTACAGCGTTACAGGGCTGATATATTTAAGTTCTACTCTGCGGTTCATTTGTCTTCCTTCCGGGTTATCATTTCCAGAAGCATCTTTTTCATTTGCTACAGGACAACATTTACCCAAATAATGAATTTTGATCTGATTGTCTGTTATACCCTTGTCCAGTAAATATTTCCGGCAGGCTTCGGCTCTTTGTTTAGAGAGGTTAAGATTATAAGGAGAACTACCAAATCCATCTGTGTATCCTGTAAAGTCTAATACAGTAGAAGGATTTTCACGAAGATGTTCTGCTATCAAATTTAAAAGATTCTGTGCTGAATCTGTCAATGAAGATTTATCAAAGTCAAAATAAAGCACCACTGGTTGTTTATCTGTAGCAACAATTGCAGTTGTGTCTTGTTTAACGCTGTCAACCACTATATTCTTTACAGTATCGGGTGGCGGTGGCGGTGTATATTTAATGGCTACTAATTGTAAGCAACATTCAGAAGCCCTGTCTGAACTTATATACGCATCTTTCCAAATAGAATCTTTGTTAGTGCTGTAAAAATAAAGGTCGTCTTTAGATGAGTTGATCGGATATCCTAAATTTTCCGGAGTACTTAAAGAAGTTAGCTCTCCGGTACTTTTATAAAGATCCAAAGCACCCATACCAACCCTGCCATCGCTTGCAAAAATTAATGTTTGAGAAGCGTTATGATAGAAAGGCGTTTCATCGTTACCGTTAGTGTTTATGTTTTTTCCTAAGTTGATGGCATCGCCGGGTTCAAAGTTACTATCCAAAGGGGCATACCATAGATCCAGCTTGCCATTGCCTCCCGGCCTGTCGGAAGCAAAAATTAAATACTTGCCATCCGATGTAACAAACGGCTGCATTGACTTGTAGCCATCCACATTGATCTTATTGCTTAGTTTAACAGGTGCCTGCCAGGTACTCATCTGTTTTGTAGAAATATAAATAGAAGCTACCGTGTCAGTCGCTGTTCTTGTCCATTTTGTAAAAAATAGTTTATTTCCATCTGGTGTAAAGGAAGCAATTCCCTGGTGTGTTCCTTTATCAAAAGGAATAGCCAGTTTATTGTTGAATGAAAGCTGATCATTGGTTATAGAAACAGCATACAATTGATTCATGTATGGATTTCCTTTCTGTTGCTCTAATACAGAGTCTTTACGGGAAGATGTAATGATGATGTCATTTCCTATTGAAGTAAGGGCATAGTTAGCAGTGACATCTGCGCTGCTTATATTTTCTGCACTAAAAACGCCGTTGGTTGATTTGTTCAGTTCCTGTTCAACAAACTGGAGATTGTTCAACTCAACAGAGGCTTTGTTTTTAAAGCTGCTGTCAAGATCGCTTTTTAATACTTCATTAAAATCTTTTGAAGCATCTACATATTGCTGATTGGCTCTTTCACATATGCCTGCATAATAACGAGCCTGTGAATTTTTGTCTTTAATATTTTCAAAAAAGGGCTGCGCCTTTTTATAATTGTGCAATTGAAAATAACTATATCCCATGCGGAATTGCATGTCTTCACTATTAGACTTAATATAATTATTAGGTAAACGAGATAAAGAATAAGGCTTTACTTCTGGCTTATCTTTTTTAGAAGAGTCTGATAATTCTTCATACAGCATAACGGCGCTGTAATAATCACCATCTTTATAAAATTTATTGGCTGCCATTAATTTAGGGGAAGACTGACCAAATGTAATGGAAGGAACGATAAACATGCCCGCAATGAATAACGCTTTGGCGGCTGTTGTGGTTAAACGAGAATGCATATTTTGAATTAAAGCCGTGGGCATATGAAATTGTAATTTTTTATATTTTCTTTTCTTCTTCCGGTAACTGTTAGTGAAAGTTCAAAGCTGTTGGTGTTTGCTACTGCCTTACCAAGAGTTGAAGTATTGATATCATAGCTTAAACCGATCAACAAGTTCTTATAGTATAATCCGGCATAAGGAGCAATGGCATCATATTCTCTATAATTAACACCTGCCAGTACATTGCTTATTTCACTTGTTTTTAATTGTAAATAAGCGCCTGCCTCTACTTCCTGCGCATTGCCCTGTACCATATAAATGAAATTTGGGATGATGGCTGCATTCGGATTTATCTGGTATCTTAATCCTCCGTGAACAGTATAACGAATGGGTAGTTTTGTTTTACCGCCTGATAAAAAAGGATCAGTAGGCTGCGTTAAGTTCATAGCTGAAAATCCTAAATAGCTATTTAATTTTTTGCCTGGATCGGCATTAAAAAAAGTAGCGCCTGCACCTGCTGTAAAGGATGCAGAAGAAGTTATAGAAAACTGATCAATAGTAGGAGAGGATGGATCAAACCCGATTCCCTGTGTCCACTGATCTCCGAATTTCATTTTAGTAGGATCAAATTTCCTGTTGATCATTCCCAATTGTAAACCTATCGATACGTGTTCATATCCTTCCTGATCAAATTGAAGACCTGTATAGGCAACTGATAAATTTGCATTCAAATAATTATAGCCTCCATTACCTGCAGTTTGATTGAATGCGCTGATACCAATATTCACTTTTTTAGTAGTGGTCATATCGCCTGATACACCAATGGTAGAAAAAGGCTTATCGATATTGCTCCATTGATTACGATAAATAGCAGTAGCACGATAATCACCATCCATCACACCTGTAAGCGATGGATTGAGGTAAAGAGGAAACGCATAGTATTGCGAAAAATGCGGATCCACCTGTGCAAAGGAGCTGACTGCATTTACGCAAAGCGCAACAAAAAATAGTACTTTAAATTTTATCCGCATTATCTTATTAAATTAAAAAATCCTTTACTGTTAATAGTTTTGCCGTTGTTCATAGTTGCAGTGATAACATATACATATACACCTACAGGTTGTGTTCTTCCTCTGTAAGTTCCATCCCAGCCAAATTCAATATTCCTGCTTTCAAATAATAATTCACCCCATTGATTGTATATTTTCATTTGCCCTATTTTTATGTTGCTGCCATATGCTCTGAACACATCGTTCTTACCATCATTATTAGGAGAGAATACATCAGGGATATAAAAATCGTCTGCATTATTAACGGGATTAACTTTTAATGCCAATGTAGCTGTGTCAGCACATCCATTGGAGGATGCTGTCACTTTTATCAGCATAGAAGTATCTGCAGTGAATGTTTGGTTCAATGCACTTTGCGATGTGAAGACTGCGGCAGGTTCCCAACTGCTAACCGTAAATGTATTAGGATTGCCGCTGGCAATTACCGTTACAGAACTTCCTTTATCTGCCGGGTTATTGGAAGCAGCTATTGTTACATTAAAAGGAGTAACAGATATACTAACGTTTATGTATACACTATCACAACCTCCCACACTTCGTATAGTATCTTTAAAATTAGTAGAAGAAGTATAGGTATTTAATCCATAATCAACACTGTTGCAACCACTGAGTGAAGAGTCTTTTGAAACAGGTGTTATTCCCTGTATGGTTATACTAGCTACAATGTAAACACTGTCACAACCGCCTGTACTTTTTACTGTATCCCTTACAGTGGTAGAAGAAGTATAAGTAGTAGGCCCGTAAGTAACACTTGTACAACCTGTCAAAGCAGTATCTTTTTCAACTGCAGTTATGTTTTGTACAACTTGTGAAATTGTTTTAGAACATCCTGCTGCATTGGTTACAGTAACTGTATAAGTTCCTGCTGAATGCACTGTGATACTGGAAGTGGTTTCTCCATTAGGTGTCCATAAATAACTGTATGCACCTAAAGGAGCACCCGATGGTATAACCCAGGTAGGTCCATTCGTTAATGCTCCTGTAAAGCCATTGCTGGAAGCATCTGCAGTAGTAGTACCTGTACCTTCATCAAATTTATAATATGCAAACAGATCGCTGTTTGGTAAGGCTATGCTTTTGTTATAATCAGTTGCAATTTCATTACCTGTACGAACTGTCTTCCATAATCTGAATTCATCTATTTGCCCGGTAAAAGATCCGTAATAACCACCGCCGATGCCACCATATTGTCCGGAGAAATTCTGCCCGTGACCTAATGATGGATATACATGCGTTCTTAAACTTGTTAAGCCGGTTGCTACTAAAACACCATTTACATATAAGGAAGGTTGCTTGTTAGTATATACTACGGCAATATGCGTCCAACCGGTTACTGTATGATTCCAAACTAATAATGCAGGTAAGTAAGCGGCGCCATGTTCGTACACAGCTATACCATTGGTTCCAACAGAAACTCCCGCACCGGCATCAGTGGCGCCATTGGCATTACCACCGCCCCATGTAGGAAACAATGCATAATGTTGTCCGCTTGTGCCCGAAGCACCTGATGTATTTTGTGTTTGTAAAGTAATAGTGGTAGTAGGATTCACCCACATTTCAAAAGTGAAATTATCATAGAAGTTCGGCAGTATCTGCGGATCAACATATTGATTGCTGCTGCCTGTAAATTGTAATGCATTGCCTGCATTGCTTGACTCTATGGTAGATAATGTTACAGAATCATTTTGGCAAAGTACCGGAGCCTTTGATGTAGTAATAGTAGCAGCCGGAGCATCACTTACTGTTATGCTGCCCACTGCAATAGAAGTGCCTCCGCAGGAAGCACCGCTTAAGCTAAGTGTATAGTTAAAACTGCCTGCTGTTGTTGGTGTTCCGCTTATAGTAAACACACCTGCATTAAAGTTACCTGTAACGCCTTGAGGTAAACCGGTAACAGATGGCGTTCCTCCTGTGATACTATAGGTTATATCTGTAATAGCAGAATTAACACATTTGATCTGAGTATTTGTTCCTGTTGCAGAAGTTAATGTAATGCTTGAACTACTACCTGCATTAATAGTTACGCTGATATTTTGTGCAGTGCTGCTGGTACTGTTAGATGTATTAGTAGCAACTAAGCTTCCTGTATATGTTCCTGCTGTTGCTCCTGTCGGTATTGTTATCGTAAGAGGTGATGCTGTAAGTGTTGCATTGGTAACATTTGTAAAGCCTGCAGTGATAGCTGCATTATCCCATGTAATACTATATACATCAGGGCTACCGGTAGCAGTGTATGCCATTGTTGTAGAAGTAGTGCCTGCACATACTGCAGCAATAGCAGAAGGTGTTATGGTTGTTGTTGGTGTAGGAGGAACAGGGGTTGTACATCCGTTATTGGTATAAGCACTTGCATCTGTAACTCCGGCATCCCACCATACCATTGCACCATCTGTACCAACTAAACTGCTTGGAGTATAAGTATGGATATCGCAATCAGTTCCCTGGTAAGCAAGCTGCATATATCTTGCACCGGTGCCACTGTTTGCCTGTACGCCATTGGTAGGCCATACAGCACCGTTGGTGCCAATAGTAATATAAGCAACATAGATAGTTCCGGTAGTACATAATCCTGAAAGGTCATAGTTCTGATCAAATGCTGCAGAAAGATATACCACTGTACTGTTGGCAGGGATAACCTGGCTCGGTGATGTTATTTCAACAATTGTACAACCGCCCGATGTAGCAACTGTTCCTGTACCGGATTTAGCACCCGCATTTGCACCCACTAAAAACCCGGTGGGACTATTGGTAGGAGCGGTATTTCTATATTTATAATCGTAAGAGCTTACCGGAGCAGCAACAGTAGTAGTAAATACAACATACTCGTTCAAGCCTTCCCCGGCACCACTGGAACATGAATTGATCAAAGAGGCCCTTAATACAGGACATTGGCTAAAGGTAGTAACGCTTATTAAAAACGATAAAAAGAGTAAAGCAAAAATTTTCTTCATTTAATTAATTAAAATCGCTTTAATTAATAAAGCAGTTGGTTATTATTTATCACACAAAATTGTTGCTGATAGCTTTGTATCCAGTATTTTTTTGAGTCAAACTGAATTACTACTATCAACATCTTTGTGTCACTCACTTGTACTGTTAGATTTTCAAGCAGCATTTTTTGGTGCAATGCAGGTTTCAGAAATCACAGGTATGGGTATCACGTGGGATAATCGAGGCGCAAACATAAAAGAGCTATGTAAACAAAATGCTAAGGAATTGTTACCAAAAAAGATTTTGATACTAAGTAAGCGTCCCTAAAAGGGTTTAAGATATTAATTATATTTTTAAGAGATCAGTGCGAAAATCCAATAAACAACAATGATTTGCACCAAAACAACCGCTCATTACGTTTCAACAAATGCCGCTTGCGTTGAAGCAACTGTTACTTACTGTAAAACAGTAGTAGTTTATATGAACGCATGATCAACTAACAAAAAACACGTAGTATTTACAATACTGTAAATATCCTCTACAGCAAAACAATCGTTAATCAGAATCTTGTAAAGAGTGCTTGTACTCAAACAATCGCCATCTTCATTGTAGTAAAAACCATCTCCACCAAAGCAATTAAAATTTAATTATCAAACATCAACTTCTTTTACGCAGCAACCTGCAACTGCATTAAAGAAAACCAGTCTTTTATAGTTACAAACCTTATCAAATAACTTCAAAAAAAATTCGTCATGGAAGCACGCCAGGAGACAAAACTCAACATGTATCACTCCGTACAAAAAATTTGCGATGATAATGCTAATGTCATCACTACTAACCCGGCTTTTCAAACAGTGTATAACAGCTACAAAGCAAACATTAGCGCATTGATAACCGCGATTTCACTAGAGAGTGAAGTAATAACGGGTATTACTATTGATAAAACAGAAGCAAAGAAAGCCCTTTGTCGAAATGCGACGGATGTAGGCGCCATTATATTTGCTTTTGCGTCAGCCAACAATAATAATACATTAAAGCAGTCGGTTAATTTTAGCTATACTGATCTATTCCGTTTAAAAGACGAACTGGTAGCGCCCACTATACAAAACATTTACAAAGCAGCTAATGATAATGCGGCTTCATTAACCGACTATGGAATTACTGCAGCAATGTTAACTACCTTTCAATCGGCGATAGATGCGTATAACAATTCAATTGCAAAACCCCGTACAGCAAAAGCAATAAAAGGAACACATACGCAGAACATAAAAGAATTAATTAAGATCATAGATAACCAGCTAAAAGAGCAGTTGGATAAATTGATTGTAAACTTCAGATCATCCAATTCTGATTTTGTTTCGGCTTATACCAATGCAAGAATAATTTTAGATCCTGCACATTCGGCCACTCAAATAAAAGGTACTGTAACAGATGCTGACACAAAACAACCTGTTGCGGGCGTAACAGTACAATTGATGGGCAATATTATACAGTGTATAACAGATGCACAAGGCAATTTTAGTTTAAAGCCGGTAATACATGGCACACATTCTGTAACAATATCCGGCAATGGATACCAGTCAACAACAGTGAATAATATTAAAGTAAAATTAGGACAGGCAGTGACAGTGAATGCAACAATTAAATCAAGTTGATCAAGTAACAAGTAGTAAAAAATAAAAGGGTTGTGTATACACAAACCCTTTTATTTTTAGGAGCAAAACATGCTGATTACTTAACAATAAAACTTCTCAAAAAAACTACTTTTGCGAATTACGATAACAATATGGATAAAAATTCTGCAACATCCGGCGTTTTGCAAACTCAAAATAGGTTTGAGTTTGGTATTGGATCAATATCGCTATTTGCACTGTTGGTAATGGTTTTTATAATGGGGCTTGTAAAGATATACAGTTTCGATCTTGGCTTTCATTTGAAGTCTGCAGAGTGGATGCTGCACAACAAAAAATTTATTTACACGGATGCTTTTAGCTACGGTTCCGATGGACATGCAAATTATGATATGCAATGGTTGTATCAATTGCTGGTGTTTTTTCTGTATAAAATGGGGCAGCCTGTTTTGGTTATTGTAAACGCATTGTTAATTACTTTTTCCATTGCTTTAACCTGGTTTCGATTTTCAAAATATTCAACCACTGTTCCCGCATACATTAAAGCATGTCTTTTTGCTCTTATGGCTTTATTTTTTGTGCAACCGCTTACATTTGAAATAAGACCTCATGTTTTTTCATGGATATATTTGAACCTTATAATGCTGGTGCTTGAATCGTATAAAAAAGGCAAATACAAATCCATTTTTTTTCTACCTGTAATAATGTTGTTTTGGGTAAATACACATAGTCTTTCTATTCTGGGTTTGGTAACTATAGGTATTTACAATGTTGGACTTTATTTTGAAAATAAACAAATTGAAAAAAGGCTTTTATTATTCTCCGGTTTCGCACTAGGGGCTTTTCTTATAAACCCGTATTTTGTTGACGGATTACTTTTTCCTTTTAAACAGTTTGGACTTATATCAGGCAATGGATTGACGAAGTCTTACATTGGGGAATTTCACTCACCTTTTTCTATAAAGGAAATAGAGGCATTGGGCAAGTATTATTTTACAAATCCATTATTACTTATTCATCTTTCTGCCATAATTGTTATTGTTTGCCTTTTACGTTCAATAATACAAAAAAAATATACTGATACATTGTTGATGGCGGCTTACCTTTTTATTCTAAACCTGGGTATAAAAAATTACGGTTACTATTTAATGGTATGTTTACCCTTAACTACCCGCTACATAACAAATTGGCTGGAGCTGCGATTAATAGCTAAGCAAAAAATAAAAACATCATCATCACAAAAGAAAAAAAAACAACCAGGAAAGTACGCTTACAACAGTAAATTTTAATAAAAACACTTATCGCGGAATAATGATTGCAACTGTTTTTATGGCTATCATTATTAGCATTACAAGTATTACTGATGGCTATGCTATTTTTAGAAATTCACCGTATCGATTTGGGCTTAATGAAGATAAAGATCAACTACCTGTTGAAGCCACTGCATTCCTTGTAAAAAATAATATTAAAGGGAAGATATTGAATCATCTGAATTTTGGTGGTTACCTTATGGCAAAGGCAAATACTAAAGTTTTTATTGACGGACGTCTTGAACTTATTGACGACGATTTTTTCAGTAATTACTATTCAAGTGTAATGGAGGAGAACGGCATAAAAAAACTACTAGACGACTTTGACCCGGATATTGTGATGTTTCCCTATATAGAAGAGCCCGGGTGGTGGAATTATTTTCTTTCTTATAAAGCTGCATCAGGATATAAGCCTGTTTATTTTGATGGACTGTCTGCTATCTATCTTAAAGTATCAGTGTTCCCTCAAGTTCCGGAATTAACAGCAACAGGCGTGTTGAAAGGCCTTGATGAGAATGTGATTAAAAGAATCGATTCGCTGGTGGACAGCCCTAACAAACCGGATGGTATAACCGTGTGGTTACAAAGTGGCTGGAAAAAACAGGTAATGTCCATAGCAGATATAAGGAAAGCTGCCTTCTGTTTTGCTAATGGTTTTGATTCGGCGGCATTAATATATTCTGTAAAGGGAATAGAAAGATCTACAGTGCATACACCTGATATTTATAGAAACCTTTCTGTTTATTATAAGGGAAAGCAACTATTGAATAAAGCACAATTATGCGAGGATAAAATACAAAACGAATACTTTGATAATTAAATCATTTATTCCGTTTATATCTACGATTATAATTTCTGTGTCTTCAACTATGCCATGAATAATTTTTCTATCCAAGTTTGTGTTTTGTGTTGCAAGATCATTTAATGCGGGGCGTTATTTAAACAGCATTGGTTCTACATCAATACCCATTTCTTTAGCTTTTTGCGCATAGATGTGCATAGAATCCGGCTGATTTAAAAAGTGAAAAAACCTGGACTTTACATGGTAATACTCAGCATTGGTACTATTTAAAGAAATGGCTTTATTAATACCGTTCAATCCTTCTGAAAATTTATTCATATTCCCTGCACAAATAGCATATATGTAATACATTACAGCATTGGTAGTATCCATTTTGGTATACTGCGCATAATCTTCCCAAGCAAGTGCATAATTATTTTGAAGATAGTAACACCATCCTCTATTTGCGTACGCTTCATTTAATCCCGGCGATAAGGCGATTGCTTTATTAAAATCAACAATAGCTTCGTTGTTTGAGTTTAAAATAGTGTAAGACACACCATGTGCATTTAATATTTTTGCTGTAGTAAAACTGTCTGTGGCGCCATTAAGGGAATCTTTTATTCTTGCTGTTTCTATATTTTGGAATGCCAGTTGTTTTATTTGCGGATCATTTGCATTCACAAAAGGATCCTTCCATTTGTTTTGTGCAATGTCCTGGTAATATAATCCTAGCCCCAAATAATTATAATAATCATCTTTGTTTTCACTTATGTTATATTTCCAAAAAGAAACAGTGTTTTGCCAAACACTTCCCTGGCGATACGTTATAAACAATAGCAAGAGTATGTAAGCAGTCAGCAGTATTTTTTTATTCTTATACTTCCATTGCAGGTAGGCGGGTATTACTATTAATATAAGACCTATATAAGCAATATAGGTAAACCGCCCTGTCATATACCCTGCACCATCGAAAGGAATATTGAACATGAGCATCACATTTACTGTAAACAAGGCGAACCCTGTAAGTATAACTATATTTTTTCTTGCCATCCATATAACTGCTGCCAATGTTAAGGGGACTATTGCCAAACATAAATAGGCAATAACCGGAAATTGTTGCGGAAAAGGATAATAAGCTAATTGATATGGATAGATAAACTTAACGATGTAAGAGGCATATGTATAACAGGCTACTGCCAATTTTTGTATAAACGTATATGGTATCACTGCTTCCCATGTTCCTGTAACATGATAAGTGTGTGTAAAAGATACGGTGATAACCCCTGTCATAATTGAAAAGAACCACCATGGTAATTTTTCAAGTAAGAGTAACCTAGGTGTACGCCAATGTTCCCGTTTAAAATAAAAGTCTATTGCTATCATACAGAGCGGTAGTGTTACTGCCTGTGTTTTAGATAAGTAAGAGAATAAAGAAAAGAATATTGTAAGTAAGTACCATTTTGTTTTGCTTTTATCTACCCTGATGTATTGAATGTAAGTAAGCAACGACAATAAAAAAAAGAATCCATATAACAGATCTTTACGTTCTGTAACCCATGAAACGGAGTCTACCTTCATAGGATTGATGCCCCATAGGAGCGCACCTATGAAAGAACCCCATTTATTTATATTCATCTTTTTAAGAATAAAAAATACCAATACTGCACAGCCAATATGTAACAGCACATTATCCAGGTGAAATATAAATGGAGAAGCATAAGGATCGGGAGCGAAAAAAAATATTTCTACTGCATACGAAAGAATGACCAACGGAATAAACGTTCCTCCAAACTCATTTGTAAAAATATGCCACACTGCATTCCAGCTCCATTTTGTACTAAACACTTTCAACGTTTTATTATCGAGTAATAAAATGGGATCATCAAGGTTAATATAGTAAGCAGAAAGAGAAGGAGAAAAAGCAACAAACAGCACTATTACTAAAACAGTAAGTAACACCCATTGCCTGGGTTCGTTTGCAGCAGTTAGTTGCGCAACATTAGCAGCAGGCAGTTTTGTTGCCTTGTTTTTTTTACTCTTTGGCATAAGTGAAATTCTAAATGCGGATAAAGAAAGTTAAAAACTATTTAACTGCAAAGCAGTCCTCTTTATGTTTATAAAATTTTTTTTTGTGTCCTGTCTTCTACTATCATCTTTCTTATTAAAAATGTAAGAATTATCGACTTATACTGATTATTTAGATGTGATACGTAACAATTATGTAAAGATTAAGTAATCTTGATTTGTATCAAGTTTATTTCTCAAAACCTACTTTTACATCGCAATTCCAAAATTCCTGTTAAAAGTCTCATCGCACACTTTTACGTTACTGCCATCATCTATTTAAGTATCCACTGAAGCCGTTATATCCCAAAGATTCACATCGAATTATAATTAAATCATTCTGGCTTAAACAAATTATGCTTATGAAACATTTATGCGCTTCACACTTTAAAAATCTGTTACCAAAACTTTTGGTACTGCTGTTTCTTTTTGCAGCAGTTAATTCCGTATCGGCTCAAACACCCACTGCTTTTACTATTACTTTTACCGGCTTAACCGGTAATATTGCTGCTTCTGGTGTACCTGCTGGGGTAACTGTTTCCCAGTACAATGGAGTTGTTGCATCTTGTGTTACAGCAGGTAACGGAGCTAATACTTCTTATTCTTGTACTATTACACCACAAACCGGTTATACGGTTAAAGTTACCTCTGTAGGAGGTGCAGCCTATGCCAGTAATGCCGGTTCAAGAAATTTCTCATTTACATTAAGTGGTACTACAGGCGGGCCTTATACCAGTGCCGTTACCGGTATTGGAAGTTCCAGTAATTGTGGAGGGAATGTAACATTAACTGCTTTATCTGTTCCCACTTCTCCTAGTGATGGACAAACTATACCTGCAGGAGGAGCTACCATAACAGTAAATCGTGCGCCAGGCGCCGGTTCAGGAGGTGGTTATAGTTATACAAGATCTTTAACTATTAGTGGAACTGTTACTGCACCACCTGCAGGTTCTATGTCAGCAGGTACACTTAGCGGAGCATTAACTACTACTTATGGTGCTATATCAACAGTTCGTACGGCAACTGTTACAGGCTCTAATTTAGGAACCAACACAATTACAGCTACAGCACCTAGTACTAATTTTGAAGTTTCTTCAAATGGTACAACCTTTGGTAATACCGCAGTATTTACGCCATCATCTGGCTCAGTAAGCGGTACATTAAGTGTTCGGTTAAAGGCTACTGCACCGGTTTCGGGTAGCTATAATTCGCAAAATATCGCTTTAACAAGTACAGGACTAACTACTGTAAATATAAGCACAGGTACAGGAAACGGGGTAACAGCTGCACCTATAACAATTACGGCTAAGGATACTGTAAAACCACAAGGTAATACATTGACCAATGGCGTGAACGCTTTCTTTACAACAAGCGGAACTCAAAATGGAGAAACTATTACAGGCGTAACAATGACTTATGGTACAGGCGCTGCCGCAGGTGATGCACCCGGCACTTATACAAATTCAGTTACACCATCCGCTCCCATTACAGGTACAGCAACTATTGGTAACTATAATCCAACTTATGTAAAAGGTAGTATTACAGTAACAGCAGTTTCTTCTCCAGTATTATCAATAAGCTCACCTATAACAACTTTTGGCAATCAATGTATAAATGGCAATTATCCAGCTTCATTTACGATAAGTGGTACAAACCTTACAACAGATAATGTAACTGTTGCAGCTTTAAATGGATATAGCTATTCAATAGATGGATCAAACTATTTTCCTTCATTATCAATTTCGCAACCCGGCGGTACTTTTAGCCAGGTAGTGTCGGTATCATTTAATCCTACTGCAGCACAATCATATTCAGGTAATATAGTTGTTGCCGGTGGTGGGTTTTCAGGTAATGTAACAGTAACTCCCGGAGGCGTTGGTGTAAATACAGTACCTGCTTTAACTACAGTAAGCAGTGGAACTGTTACTGTTAACAGTGTTGCTAACTTAGCGGGTGCCTTTACTTCAAACGGTTGTAGCAGTGTTACGTCTTATGGTATTGAATATAGTACAGACCAGAATTTTGTTAGCCCTGCAGGTACAAAAGTAGCAGCAACTAACAGAAGTGGAAATAATTTTTCTGTGCCATCAATTACGGGCTTAAACCCAAGTACAACCTATTATTACAGAGCATACGGAATTAATGGAGGAGGTACGGGTTCTGCAACTGCGTTAAGTTTTACAACTTCTGCAATGAGTGTGCCGGTAGCTACAGCTGCAACAGCTATAGGAGCTAATGGATTTACTGCTAACTGGAATGCAGTTACAGGAGCAGCAAGCTATAGTTTGGATGTTTATACAAAAACAGGAAGTGTTATTAACACGGTGCTTAGTGAAAATTTTAGTGGATTTAGCGGAGGTACTGCGAATACCGGTGGTTCCAGTGCAGGTGAGAGTACTGATAGATCTGGCACTTTAAATTCTTTTACTCAAACACCAGGATGGTCAGGTGTTAAGGTTTTTCAGGCAGCAGGTGCAACCAAAATGGGGACAGGTTCCGCAGTAGGTAGCATAACTACTCCAAGTATTAATTTGTCAGCAAATGGAGGTGCATTTAACCTTACTTTTGATGCAGTAGCTTGGAGCGGTGATAATGCACAGTTGAATATCCAAGTAAATGGTACTACAGTTACTACCGCAAGTATGAATACTGATCAAACCACCTGGAAAACTTTTTCAATTCCTCTTACAGGAGGTACAGCTGCAACAACAATAACCTTCCTAGGAAATTCGTCAAGTAAAGGACGTTTTTTCCTTGATAATCTTTCAATTCAACAGGGAACTGGTATAACAAATTCTCCTATAACCGGCTCTCCATTCTCAATTACAGCACCAACTGTTTCAAAAGTTACAACCGGTTTAACAGCAGGTACAACTTATTATTATGCAGTTCGTGCAGTAAATGGTGCTAGTACTACTGCTACTTCTAACGAAATATCAGTACAAACAGTTTGTCCAACAGCAACTTTTAGCTACAGCGGAACGCCTTATTGTAGCACTTCAGGTACTGCTTCAGTAACAGCGACATCAGTTCCCGCTGGTGGTACGTATGTTTCTACTACAGGCTTAAGTATTAATGCTACAAGTGGTGCAGTTAATTTAGGTGCAAGTACAGCAGGCACTTATACAGTAAATTATCAAGTAACAGGTTGCGGAACAATAGGCAGCACAACTATTGTTGTAACAGCAGCACGTTCAGCAACTATTAATTATGCTAATGCTTCTTATTGCGGAAGTGATGCTACTGTTATTAATGTAACACGTACTGGAACAACAGGCGGTACTTTTTCATCGGTACCAACCGGTTTAAGTTTAAGTGCGGCAGGTGCTATTACACCTTCTGCCAGTACAGCTAATTCATATGTGGTGCATTATCAAATAGCCGCTGGTGGCGGTTGTGCAGCAGTGGATGCTACTGATAATGTTACTATAGTTGGTGCAATTACTGCAGATGCAGGTACTGATCAGACAGTATGTGATAATGGAGGTGCTAATAACGTGCAATTAGCTGCACAGTTACCTTCAGGTGCAAATGGTGTATGGTCAATAATAGGTGCGCCTAATCCTGATAACTTAGCTACTGCAGGACAATTCTCGAGTTCAACATCTCCTGGAAGTCCAACAACAGATAAAGCTGCTAAATTCATTCCTGCGCAAGGACAAGGTACTTATACTTTACAATGGACAGTTACTAAAACTCCTTGTGTTTCTCAAGCAACTGTTAATATAATTATATCAGGAAAGACATGGACAGGTGCTGTAAGCTCAGTATGGGATAATGCAGCTAACTGGACATGCGGCGTACCGACCGATGGTAATGATTTCAAAATTCCAAATACAGCAGTAAATATGCCTGTATTGAACAAAGATGTGGTAGTAGGAAATTTGACGATAGAAAACAATGTTGTACTTGATCTTGGTGATCATAAACTAACGGTAAACGGTACACTATCCAATAATAATACTGATGAAAATGACGGCACGTCTGTTACCTTAAAAGGTTCATCAAGTTCGGCTTTGGATATTGCATCAGTTGGGTTAGCTGGAACAGTAAAATTTGCTCCGGGTGCTGAGCTGCTTAAATACCTTTCGTTAGAGAGTGGAACCACTGCAGTAATGGGTACTAAATTGAAAATAGCACCGGGTAATAATTTATCATCAGGTACTGTTTCTTTAGCAGCGGGATCTTCTTTATATACAACGGATAGTTTGATCCTTGCGTCTGATATAAATGGTACTGCAAGGGTAGGAACGATGGACGGAAGTATTATTGATATCAATTCTAATAATCCGGCTAATGTAACAGTTGAGCGTTATATACCTGCAAATGCGCAACGTTCATGGAGATTATTATCTATTCCAACGCAAACAACGCAAACGGTACACGATGCATTGCAGGAAGGTGAAGCAACAGGCTCTACAACACCTGCAGGATATGGTACTATTATCACAAGCAATCTTTCTGATTGGGCAGATCGTGGATTTGATTATCAAACACCATCTGCATCTATGCTTACTTACGACCAGGTTACTAATAAATGGAATGATGTGGATGCTACCAATGGTCCGTTAATTGGTACGGTAGCAGCAACCTCTGGCTACTTCTTATATATCAGAGGTGATAGACGTCAAACACCTAACGCAGGCAATAGCGGGCCAACCAGTGCTACTACCTTGCGTACAACAGGTCCATTATATGTAGGCGAGCAAAACCCAATATCTACGCCAGCTGGCAAGTTTGGATTAATAGGCAACGTGTATGCATCTGCAATTGATTTTACACAGCTTTCAAAAGGAGAGGGAATTGATCATAAGTTTTATGTGTGGGATCCTAAGTTAATTAATACGCCGCCTTACATGGGAGCTTATCAAGTATTCAGTGAGTCTAACAATTATGAGCCAATAATACCGGGTGGTAGCTATTCTTCTGCGAATACTATAATACAGTCAGGTCAGGCATTCTTTATCCATGCTACCAGCGATGACGATAATCTTATCACATTAACCGAAAGTGCTAAAACAGACGGTAGTGCAATGGTGTTCAGACCTACAGGAAATACTGTAGTAAGATTAAAAACAAATCTATATACAGTATCAGGCACTACACAAAACCTGGCAGATGCAAATGCTGTAGTATTCAACAGTGATTATTCTGACGCTATTGATGGAAACGATGCTCAAAAATTAAGTAATACACTACAAAACTTTGTGATCCTTCGTAACGGTTCTAAGTTAATATTGGAAGCGAGACAACCGGTTACTGCAACCGATACTATATTCTATAACATGTGGAATATGGCGCAGGGACAATATCAATTGCAATTTGTTCCGACAGGATTGAACGGTGTTGCCGCTTACTTAAAAGATAGTTACTTAAATACTTCCACTAAGGTAGATCTTACAAACGGCGGTTCAGTAAGCTTCACGGTTGATGCAAATGCAGGTTCAGTCGCTTCTAATCGTTTCAGCCTTGTGTTAAATGCACCTACTATTGTTCCGGTAACATTTGCCGGCATTAAAGCATCGCCTTTAAATAAAGCAGTACAGGTAGAATGGAAGGTATCGGAAGAAACAGGAATTACAGGATACGAGGTAGAACATTCTGCTGATGGCATCAATTTTACAAACGGTGCTTATGTGCCTGCAAAAGGTATGGCAAGTAATTATAGCTGGATAGATGAAGATGCAGTGGAAGGAGCCAATTACTATCGCGTTAAAAGTATTGCATCGTCGGGCGATATAAAATACAGCAGCATTGTAAATGCTACGTTGACTGAAGCAAACAGCTTCGTAAAAGTATATCCTAACCCTGTTACTGATGGAAAAATACAGTTGCATTTAACCAATCAGCCGGCAGGAAAATATTTGATCAGGGTTTTAAATACCAACGGACAGGAATTATATAATTCAGAGATAGATCATGCCGGTGGAAGTGTGGTTAAAACAATAAATGTGAAAGCTATCTATCCTCAAGGGGTTTATAAGTTGCAGGTGGTATCGCCTTCAAAAAATGTGTTTATCCAAAAAATATTTGTAAAATAAAAACTCAAGATTAAAATGAAAAATCATTCTGTAAAAAAGTGGTTTGTTCGCAATGTGGCTACAGTAAGTATGTTGGTATTGCCTGTGCTGACGTTTGCGCAAGATGACAATCCCGGGTCACCAACATCACCTAATCCGGATCAGAATAATCCATTAGCAGTACCTTTTGACAGCAATATGACATGTATGTTCCTTTTAATAGCAGCATTTTTTGCATTCATCGTTATTAAAAAGGTAAAACAAAAAAAGTCAGAAGCAGCTGTTAACAGCAAATAATATTGTTCGTAAATAAAAAAATGTAAAGCAGTTTGGCAAGCAATTGCCGGACTGCTTTTTGTGTTACCTAAAAAGAGTAGTAAACAACTTACGGTAAGTAATACACGAATAATTCACACCCGATCTTAAAATCTTCCACAGTGTTATTTGTTCACATTGAGGTAACGATTCCTTAACAGTGCCATGATAATTTTGCGCTGAATCTAAATCTATTGAATCCCCTCTCTCAATACCTCTTATCCCTTTGAATAGCCCTGCTTAGTGCTGTAATTATTGCTTGATGTACATATGAAACAGTTATTTGCCTGCATTTAGTAATGTAACCTGTAAAATTTCAACTATGAAGTGCATTGCTACTTTACTATTTGCTCTTTGGACATTATTTATAATAATGAAAATAGAAAGAGAATTGCCTGTTATGTAAGTATGTAAAAGGTAAATGCAACAGATGGCTGTATCTATATTAACACAAGACAAAAATTATCGTTTGGACTTACTATGAAACAATTATCCCTTTCAAGATTTAATGGAGTTTTAAAATTTTTATTCGTTGTAATAACATTTACATCTGTGCAAAAAACTTATGCCACAGCTACGACACTTGCTCCGGGCGATATTGCATTGCTTGGAATAAATGCAGATAACCCTGATAAGTTTTCTGTTATCCTGTTAAAAGATATAGGATCCGGTACCGTTATAAATTTTACTGATAATGGATTTACAAGCGCTACAGCAGGACGCAGTAATGAGAACTATTTAATTTATACTGCTCCTTCAGATCTTAAAGCAGGAACTATTTTATCGTGGACAAACGGGATGAGTGTAAGCGGCACAGGATGGAATTCGGGTGCACCAAGCAACTTTTCATTTAATGCAAGCGGAGATCAATTATTTATCTTTCAAGGTACTGCTGATGATTCTCATTGGACAAGCCAATCCGGAATTACTTTATTGTATGGCATAAATTATGGAGCAGCTTTAATAACGAAGAGCAGTGATGCAACGGCATCAACTACTTTTCAACCAAGTACTACTTTATTGCCATCAACCTATTTTCTAAATTTTCCTTCATCTTCTGCAAACGATCTATATTATGCAGCCGGTAGTTCTTCTTCAACGAAGGTTTCTTTTTTTGGTTCTTTGTCAGGCCTGGCAACAGAGCTTACTACTACCTCAAAATTTTTCGCTACTAATTCTGCACTAACATTGCCTGTATATATATTTGCTGTAGGTACTTTAACTGCTGTAAATACTACATATGGCACTGCTTCTGCAACACCAACAAGTTTCCAGGTAACCGGTACCGGTCTTTCAGGTAGTATTTCAATAGCAGCTTCAACCGGGTTTGAATATTCAACTACTTCCGGAGGAACATATTCTTCTACATTAACGCTTTCACAAGCATCAGGAATTGTTAATACTTCTGTATTTGTAAGATTAGCTGCAACAACAGACGTAGGAACCTATTCAGGTAATATCGGGCTTTCAAGTTCAGGCGCTCAATCATTTAATGTAGTACCTGTTTCTAGCACTGTGTCAGCAAAAAGTTTATCCATAACAGCACCTGCTATCGCACAAAAAACATATGATGGTACAACAACAGCAGGAACGGTAACAGCAGGAACCTTATCAAATTTAGTAGGAACACAAACGGTAGGTGTTTCAGCAACAGCCGCGGCATATAGCAGCGCAAATGCAGGAACATATAATAATGTTGTGATCACTTATACATTATCTAACGGAACGAATGGCGGCAAAGCATCCAATTATAGTTTAGCGGCGGGATCCGCTACAGGAGTAATTAAAGCCAGAGATTTATCCATAACGGCACCTGCGATCGCACAAAAACCATATGATGGTACAACAACGGCAGGAGCAGTAACAGCAGGAACGTTGTCAAATTTGGTAGGAACACAAACGGTAGGTGTTTCCGCAACAGCCGCGGCATACAGCAGTGCGAATGCGGGAACATATAACAACGTTGTAATTACTTATACATTATCTAATGGAACAAATGGTGGTAATGCATCCAATTATAATTTAGTAAATGGTACTGCTACAGGAGTTATTGGCGCAAGATCATTAACGATAACTGCAAAAAATATTACTAAAAATTATGGAGATGCATTGTCTGATGGAACGAGTTCAACAGCATTTACTTCAAATAATTTGGTGAGCCCTGAAACGATCGGGTCAGTAACAGTGGCTTATGGTTCAGGGGCAGCAGCAACGGCTGCACCGGGCATTTATAACAATTCAATTACAGTTTCAGCAGCAACGGGTGGAACATTTACAGCAAGCAATTATAATATTGCTTATGCACAAGGAAATATTACTGTATCTATAGCTTCTACGCAATGGAAAACAAGTAATGCTACTACAGATTGGTCTTCTGCAGGCAACTGGACAAATGGTTTGCCTACCCAATATATGTTGGCTGATATTCCTGTGAATGCTTCTCCATATCCGGAACTTACACAAAACACTTCTGTATATAATCTTTCTTTAGGAGGGGCTTCAACTTTAACACTTGGAGCAAATACGCTTACTGTTAATAATAATATAACTGGAACGGGTACACTAAAAGGATCATCGCTTTCCGGTTTACTATTGGCAAACGATCATGTTAATCCATCATTGAATTTTGCTTCCGGTGCTGATACGCTATATAACCTGACATTAAACGACAATGCAACAGCTACTTTGGGAAGCACTTTAAATCTTGCTGCCAGAACAAATGCTACTCCAGCTAAATTAACCGTTGGGAATAGTGCTGTTTTTAACACGCAAGACGGATTGACATTAATATCTAATAATTGCAATACTGCAATGATAGCGCCTGTGCTTGGTGCCATTACCGGTAAAGTAACAGTGCAACGATATTTAAGAAGTGATGAAAATAGTTTTTATGCAACAGGCAATCCTACCACAGGTAGTGCAAAACGAGCATGGAGGTTGATGACAGCGCCAGTGCAAAATAATGGGTCACCTACTATATACGAGTCCTGGCAGGAAGGTGGCTTAATATATTCTGATAATGATGCTTCCACGCATGGCAAAGGAACCATGATCACCGGGCCTAATGCTTCTAATGGATTAGAGTCGGGTGTTAATGGTAGCTATTCGATGAAATTTTTTAATGCTGCTACGCAGAAATTAGAAAATGTTGCTAATACAAATGTGGCTATTTCTCAATCTGCAAATAATGGAAGCGCTGAAAATACAGGTTATTTCATATTCGTACGTGGAGATAGAAATCCGCAAACAGTTAATAATCCTAATTCAGGTACTGCACCTGTTGATAATACTACATTAAGTGTAAAGGGGAATTTGCAAACAGGCAAACAAGAGTTTTCAATTGTACCATCTGCCGACTTTACTTCTCAGAAATATACACTCATAGGCAATCCGTATGCAGCACCTGTTGATCTGAATAAACTTACATTTCAGGGTTATGGGGCAGGTAATATAGATGTATACACCTGGGATCCTTCTATAGGACAGGTAGGAGCATATGTGTTGTTGGAAAATTCAGGTTCAGGTTTTCAAACAAATGCAACAACAGGACAAAATAATTTCATTCAGTCCTCACAGGCATTTTTTGTTTTAGGAACTACCAATCAGTGTTCCGTAATTTTTAATGAGAGCAGCAAAGCAGGAGCGCAAAATAACAATTTGGTCTTTCGTCCGACAGGAGCCCCAACAAATCCGTATATGATCGCAAGATTGTATAAAGTGAATAACGATAATTCAGTGAGTGTGCTGGATTATAATCAAACTTATTTCAATGATGCTTATAGTATAGATCCTGTATTGGGAGAAGATGCTCCTAAGCTGGCAAACATCAATGAAACATTTTCGGTAATGCGTGATAGCGTGGCTTTATTCTCAGACAGAAGACCCCGCTTACGCAACCTGGATACAGTGTTTTTTAAGTTGCTTCGCACAAACGAACAAAAATATCAAATACGTTTTGTTGACAGTTTACCGGATGTTAACGCAGATGCTTACCTGATAGATAAGTATACAGGAGACTCAACTAAAGTGTCTCTTACAGATTCTTCTACTATTGTAAATTTTACAGTGAACAGTGATAGCGCTTCGAAAAGCCCTACCCGCTTCGTCCTGTTCCTTCGCCCGCAAACTACAACGCCGGTACGATTCACTAACGTTAATGCACAACCTGTAATTGATAATGCCATTAAAGTGCAGTGGAATGTTGAAGAGCAATCGGGTATCAAGTACTATGAAGTGGAACGATCAAATGATAATAAAACATTTACTACAGTAGCTACAATAGCTGTTCAAACATCATCAGGAGCATTGCAATACAGTTGGATAGATAACGCGGCGGGAGCAGGCAACAATTATTATCGTATTAAAACTGTTGAAAACAGTGGAACAGAGGCATATAGTAAAATAGCAATGGCATCTATCAATGCCTTGAATGCAGAGATCTCAATTTATCCTAATCCTGTTAAAAACGGACTACTAAACATATCTCTTAAAAATATTTCAGCCGGTAATTATACAATAGCTCTTCGTAATGCGATTGGTCAGGAAATCCTGAGAACAATTATATCACATGACGGAACAAATCAAGTAAAGAATTTACAGGTGAATAAAAAGATTGCGAAAGGCATGTATCAATTAACGGTAGAAGGGCTGAAGAATTCTATAAATACTATCAATGTTGTAGTTGAGTAAGATCAAGTGATCAATTGATTGCTGTTACCCCTATTGAGAAGCAATATTCTGTATTTATAAAAGCATAGAGCATGAAGAATTTTTATTTTAACGGGTCTAAAAAAACAATGCACAGGATCATTATTTTCTTGTGCACTTTGGTATTAGTTGCTATAACTCAAAGCAAGGGGCAGGCAATAGTTACATATGCAACAGGTGGTGGGCAAGCCAATGATCCTTCCAGAACATTTATCGCTGCTAATATCAATACTACTTTAACATCAGCGGCCTTGGTTCGCAACAACGGTGTTAGTGTTAATACAACTGCTTGTACAAACGGAATGTCAAACAATAACTGGACGGCAGCCGGAGGAGGAAACAGTACATTCAATTTTAACTCTACGGGTTATGTATCTTTTACAGTAATACCTAATACAGGGTATCAATTTACAATAAGCAGTATTTCTGCTGTGTTGCGTAACAGTACCACTGGTCCACCTAATTATGACATTTATTATTCTACAGATGGAGGTGGTTCGTGGATAGGTAAAGGAGCTGCTACTAATCCGGCAAATGGATCGGGTTGTCAAACGACTACTACTCCTAATGTTACATGGGCAATTAATCCTGTTATAAACAGTACAAATGGTATAATGATTAGGATATATGGTTGGGGCGCCAGCGGAGCTACGGGTAATTTTCAAATGTTTTACGTGCAATTGAACGGTTCTTCATCTTGCAGTAGTCCGGTTGCACCAACTGTCACTACAACACAACCAAGTTTGTGCGGAGTTTCAACAGGTACGATTACTGTTACCGCTCCTGCAGAAACAGGAATGACATACAGCAAGGATGGTTCTACTTATCAAGCTTCTGCAACTTTTTCTACATTAGCAGCGGCTACTTATAATATTACTGCTAAAAACAGTTGTGGTTCTGTATCGCCTATAACTTCGGTAACTATTAACTCTACGTTACCTACCAATTTAACTAAGATCAGTTTTAAAGCTGTTTTAGCTCCAAAATACATGACTACGGGTGATGCCACACGATTGCCTTATTTCTATAGAGCAACGGTAAGTGGTTTGTGTGCTAATACCACTTATAGATATTTTACACAAGCAGCAAATTCGAGTGATTTCGGAACTGCAAATCCGGGAGCAGGGAATACTATTTTAATAAATCCAACCGGAACTACATTCACTTATACATCCGGTCCGGCATTAACCAGTGCCGGAAATTATGAAACCTTTACGTCGGATGCGAGCGGAAACTATACAGGATGGTTTGGGTTTGTACACACAAGTAATGCAAGATTTGACGGTACAAATCCTGTATATCCAACTATCGTGATAGGAGATAATTCAGGTAATACCAAAGCAAGATTAGCATTGGATTCAAGTATTACAGTTTTAACGTATGGTACTACCGGCGGCTCTACAACCCAATGTACAGGGATCTATGGAAAATGTTTTGAGAATGGAAAAAGCTTTGTTCTTCTTTATAGCGATACAGGAGGTATTACCCGTCCATTAGCAATAACAGGAGTAGAAAATCTACAAATTTCCTCCCCTGATACAAAACTTGTTGCTTATTATAATACAAATGTAGTGGCTAAGTCCAGCATGTGGGGAACGATTATTCCAAACAGCTTGCCAACTGGTGTTCGACGAATTGAATACAGAAGATTTGATGGCAATATTACCTATGCTGTTATGGACGATGATGGAAGCTGGGTTATAAGTGGTGCCGGTACTACAACCAGTACCGTAAATTCCAATGGAGGATCGACAGCTAAGGCGCTTACCTATAACGGAACTTACGATTATATGACGGTATATAATGGAGAAGCTGTAGATAGTACTAGTAAAAGATCTTATCAAAATACTACCTCTATCAATAATCCAAACAATACTGTATTAACATTACAGATATCTAAAAAGCTTACCATTAATCCCGGAGCTAAATTATCAATCGGTCCTAATGCCGCTGAAACAAATATATTATCCTTAACAGGAATTATAACAGGAAAGGGAAAAATAATGGGGTCAACTACGTCTACTGTGAATGTTGGAGGAAGTGCAGGTACAGCCTTGGGTACAATGTATTTTGATCAATCTGTTCCCGGAACTACCAATCAGCTTAAAGCAATTTCTTTAAGCAGAGGTAATTTGTTTAGTACAGCTACTTTAGGAAGCACCTTGCAGGTAACAACATCAGTAGTACTTACTGCCGGTGCATTGGTATTGAGTAATGTAGCTACAGATACATTCAGGTATTCAGGTAGTGCATTTACAAGTTTTGCTACAGGTACTATCACAGGATCTAATACATCCAATATGGAAATTACCGGAATTAATTCCGGCACTATCGGGCCTATATATTTTACAGCTCCTATATTGGCGGGAGATTTAGTAGGTGGTCAGATCTTACGTAATTTTAATGTCGATCGTAACAATGGTGCAAATGTAAAATTGGGCACTAACCTGGAAGTGGATGGCGCATGCACATTGAAGTCGGGAACTTTGGATATTAACGGTAATACATTAACATTATCCGGAACTTACAAAGCGGCGGATGTTTCGGCACCAACAAAAAGAGGTACTATAACGGGTTCTTCTACTTCAAGTTTAGTAGTGGGAATGACAGCAATATCAGTTCCTCTTACTTTTACTTATGATGCTGCCGGTTCAAAAAATTGTTTGAAAACGATTTCAGTTTTTGGAAATGCCTCTTTGGAAAATAATGGTACCAATACATCAAGCCTGAATATTATTGCAGGAACGGCGAGTACACCCGGTACTGTAATAGTGGATAGCGGTGCCGTATTTGCTACGAATGATAGTCTTACATTAAAATCAGATATTAATGGCACGGCACAGGTAGCAGCGAATATTTATGGAACTTCTACTTATATCACCGGTAAAGTAATGATAGAACGTTACATAGATAGTTATCGTGCATGGCGCTTATTAACTGCACCATTGAGCACCCGCGGACAAACCATTAAGCAAGCATGGCAGGAAAACACTACTAATAATGTTACTACGGATCTGTTCAATAATGTTCATGGTTATGGAACTGAGATCACCAATGTGTTGTCAACGGTTCCTTCTGCTACAGGATATGATAAGTCAGCCACAAATAATCCTTCCTTGATGTACATGGATGTGCCTACACAAAAATGGAAAGTGCCCGGCAGAACAGATACAACTGACATGACAACCTTCCCGGGTTATATGATCTTTATAAGAGGAGATAGAAGTGTGTTGGTACAAACACCTCCGGCTAATACATATACTTCTACTATTTTGCGTTCTAAGGGTACCATAAAACAAGGCACACTTTCGCTAACAGTAGGCAATGGCTTTAACGTGATCGGTAATCCTTATCCATCAGAATATATTATGGATAGTTTGATTGCAAGAGATTCTCCAAAAGTTGGGCAGAACTATACTGTTTGGGATCCTAAAGGAGGGCATAATAATGTTGGTTATTATACTTACCTGGCATTCATAAGTCCCGGTTTCTATTCTTCCTGGTCAGTTGCGCCGCAATCAGCTTTTGTAAAAGGCAGAATAGAATCAGGTCAGGCATTTATAATGAATGGAAAATCCGGAACGGCTCATTTTTTAGAGACTGACAAAGCCACCACAAGTGCCATGGTTTTCCGTCCCGTAAATGTCAACGATGTTCAGGAATTCGGTATTCAGTTAAGTGCTGTGAATCCTGATGAGATCGCTGTTGTGGATGGAGCATTGGCGCTTTACGGACCTCAATACAGCGATGGCGTAAATTGGCTGGAAGATGCGCAGAAGATACCAAACCCCGGAGAAAATATTTCCATTATAAGAGATGGTAAAAGCATAGCAATAGACAAGACAACGGAACTAACGGTAACGGACACCATCTATTTAAGTTTAAAAGGAACTTCACAAAAAACATATCAGTTTGCGTTTGGATCTTTGGGTTTATCATCAAAAGGATTTGATGGTATTTTGATCGATAATTTCACAGGTAAAAGATCTCTTATAAGCCTTGATGGAGATACAACCAAAGTTAATTTTACCATTACCTCGGATGCAGCCTCGCAGGCAGTTAATCGTTTTAAAATTGTTTTTGTTATTCCGGATGGAGGCCCATTGCCTGTTACATTTACTGCTATAAAAGCATGGAAACAAAATGCCGCCAATTCTGTTCAGTGGAATGTTGCTAATGAAACGGGGGTAAAACAATATGAAGTGCAAAAATCTACGGACGGGATAAATTTTATAAACGCAGGCGTAGTAAATGCAGGTAATAATAAACAATATACTTGGATAGATAATAATATAACCACTGCACAAACTTATTATCGTATAATAAGCGTTGATGTAAACGGCGCTCAGCATTACAGCACTATTGTAAAAGTAACCGATAATGAAGTGTCAAATATTATTCTTACTTCTAATCCTGTTAAAAATAATATGATACAACTGCAGTTTATTAACAAACCTACAGGTAATTATAAACTGACGGTTTTTAATGCTGTAGGTCAACAAATTGCTGCTACTGTAATTAAAAATTCTGGTAATGTATCCATGCAATCTATGCCTTTACCAAAAGGAATCAGCAAAGGCGTATATGAAATGGAAGTAAAACAAATTAATTCAACGGATAAGATAACCTTCCCCATTCTTATCCAGTAACTTTGTATTCATGCTTTAAGATAAAGGGTTTTGCAGCAATGCGAAACCCTTTTCTTGTCTATATTTAGCGCATATTCGAATTATATTATAATAAATTAAAATACCATATATTGTATTTATTATCAAATATTTAGGAATAATCTATCTCAATAAATGCCTATATTTTTTATATCCTATCCATATAAACAATAATAAAAACCCTGTCTTAAGTAATTTTAAGGATTGTTATTGCTATAACGTTAATAATTTTTAAAAGCTTAATTTGCCGGTTTTTTGACGGGATTAACTAAAGGCTTGCGTAAGATGATTTTTATAAAGCGTGAAATAATTCACCTGGAAATTCAATTTGCAAGCAGCCCTTTTCATTGTATCCGGCATCTACTGTTAGCTAAAATGAATAAATCATTCAGATAACTTCTGGGTGATATTTTAAATTTTCGATTGCTTAATTTATGAAGAGAACTCCTACGTTGAACTTACAAAAAATTCTACCGGCACTTAAACATGTATTGATCTTAATAAGTACAGTTTTCTGTACGATAAATGTGATGTCGCAGACAGTGCCTTGTAATCAAAGAGCAATAGCAAATGCTTCTTTTGCTTATACCGGCGGAGGTGCCGAACCTGCTCGTTGGGATGTTAACCAGGCTAGTTCTACCGGTTTTTCTATCGATCAAACTGCTTATACCTATACATCTACCGGAAACTTTTCCAGCCAAAATATAGATTGGGCAAACCCAAATAGTAATTTAAATAACAGCAGGCAATACGCTATTGTAAGAAACCCTAAAGATCTTAACCCTCAATATGCCAATATACCTACTGACGGTATGATGGTGATAAACCCAAGGCAAGGGCAGGACGATCAATTTGCACAATTTCAAATTGGGAATTTACAACCGCTTCAAACGTATTATGTAGAAATAAAAGTATACAATGTTATATCTGCGCCTTCAACAGGGCCTGGTGGCTGTAACCAATGGTGTAACTGGAACAATGAATTAAAGATCAAATGGGAAGGTAATGCCAATAATGCGCACGACGGTCAAAGTAATACCAACTGGACAGGTTCAAATGGAGACAATGTTGCAAGTGGTGGTTGGGATGCCTGGGGAAATCAAAACTCTCACATAATGAGGGTTACACCGGCAGGGTCTTATGCTATCTTAACAGGACAGATGACCTTGGGTGATAAAACCAATGGATTCACCTTTACATTTTACAAGCAAGATGGTTCATCCACTATGCCTGTTGTTTTAGGGATAGATTATATTAAAGTATATGGCTGCCAACAGGAAGCTATTAATGTTTCCGGTGGTACAACGAATGTTTGTGAAGCAACAGAAATAACTTTAACAGCGCAGGGAATAGGTTCCGAAGGTTCTGTTTACAGCTGGTATAAGAATGGAACATTAATTCCCGGAAGAACCTCCGATACATTAAATGTTGTGAGCGCTATTGGTCCTGGTACACAAGATAACTATAGAGCAAAAGGAGAGTGGGATACTGCAAGTGTTACATTGACATCAAAAATATGTTGCAGTAGTGTGGGCGGTACAAGCGATGAAGTATATAGACAAAGCTTTAATGCACTTACATATGTTTGTCCAACGGGTGGAACACCTGATGGTTCAAGGCATGGAGGATATGCAGATATTCCTGATAAAGGAACAAAGAATTTTATTGACGCTGCTTATACCTATGCTGGAAGTACCTGTAATTCTTTAAACGATGGACAGTATGCAGTAGTGCAAAGTTCTTTTGCAGGGAATTATTGGCAGAACCGTCCCGAAGTGAAAGACCATACCGGTGGAAGTGGTAGCGGTGCTTTGTTCATCAATGCTACAGGTAATGTAAATTCAGTTTTTTATAAATCAAACTTTGATAATTTATGTCAGAATACCCGGTATGAATTTACCGTATGGTATGCGTCTTTGGCTACGGGTTCCGAAACAAAGCCAAGTATGGAGTTTGCAATATATAATGGAGCAACAAAAGTGGATGCTGTACAAACGGGCGTAATACCTGCTAACGAACAATGGTACGAAGCATCTGTAACATTTGTAACACCATCAACCGGAAGTCCGACTTATACTTTACAGGTAACCAACCTGGTGGGTAGCGCTTCTGCAGGGAATGACCTGATGATCGATGATATTGTGGTGAAAAAATGTACGCCATCCATTAACCTCTATCATAGTGGAACAAAAGATACTGCACTTTCAACTTGTAGCAATACGCCTGTACCGTTAAAGGTTACTACTTTTTATGACCTGCCGTTAGCCATTACCGGTAGCTCTTCGGGTGTTGTTTACTACCAGTGGATGAGTGCTTCTTCACCTAATGGTCCATGGACGAATATCGGTAACCCCGAAAGGACAGGTGTTTATTCTGCTACGCCAACTACCACAACTACTTATTACAGGGCAAAAGTTTCCAGTGATAGTGTTAGAGCTGCCAATGGTCAACCTCCATTAGCTTCTGAATGTGGTAACGATGGCATGACTTACTCTTTTAAGCTTGTTAAAGGACAAGGAAATTTAAACCCTGCAGCTACTGGTGGAGGGGCTTTTTGCCCGGGAGGCTCTATACTTCTTTTTGGAAACCCTGATACAGGCGATGAATGGAAATGGATGAAAGGGTCCACATTTAGTACAGCCACAGTTATTCCTGGACGTGATTATAGTGATAGCAATCAAAATAAAGGGTATTCAAAAATATTTGTTCCCGGCGATGAAGGTAATTATTATTTTGTAGCGAAAAATGCG
Organism: Ferruginibacter albus; assembly: GCF_020042285.1. NCBI lineage: Bacteria > Pseudomonadati > Bacteroidota > Chitinophagia > Chitinophagales > Chitinophagaceae > Ferruginibacter > Ferruginibacter albus. The sequence goes on along the minus strand of NZ_CP083388.1, from coordinate 2,786,699 downwards.
GATGGATGCGAAGCTTATGCTTCTGTAACTGTAATTGCATATCCGGTTCCTAATATTAGTGGACCAACAACAGTTTGTCAAGGAGGCAGCATTCAATTGACAGAAACCACCGGAGCTATTCCTGCTACTGTAAACCCATGGACATCATCGCCTGTTTTAACTGCATCAGTCGATAACACAGGGAAAGTAACTTCGCAGCTTTTAATAGGAGATGCTCTAATAACATTTAGAAATAGTAATGGTTGCCAGGATACTCTTACTATATGGGTTAATGCTATACCTACTATATCCGGCACTACAACAGTAACAGCGGGCAGCACGTCTCAGTTAACAGGAGATGGCACTCCCGCAGCATCTGCTCCCTGGACATCTTCCAATACAGGAGTTGCAACAATAGATAATACAGGTAAGGTATCCGCAATTGCAGCAGGTACTACTACTATAACTTATACGAATAGCAACGGCTGTCAAAAAACGGTAACCGTAACCGTTACTACCTTACCTACTATTACGGGTAATTTAAGTGTTTGTTTAAATAAAACCACGCAGTTAACAGGTTCTCCAACAGCCGCCGCCTCTAATGCATGGGTATCTTCCAATACTTCAGTAGCTACTATAAGTAACTCAGGTCTTGTAACGGCTGTAAGCGTTGGTACCAGTAAAATAATTTATACCAATAGCAATGCAGATACAGTAAGTGCCGTTGTAACAGTGAATGATCTGCCAACCATCACCGGCACTTTAGCTGTAAGCACCGGCAGTACATCACAGTTAACAGGTTCTCCAACAGCGGCAGCCTCTAATGCATGGGTATCTTCCAATACTTCTGTAGCCACTGTAAGTAATACAGGATTGGTTTCAGGTTTGGTAGATGGTACAACTACTATTACCTATACTAACAGCAACGGATGTACGACAACTGCTGTCGTATCTGTATCTTCTAGTCCGATCATATCCGGTAAGCTAACGGTTTGCGTGAACGGTACCACAAAGCTGTCGGCAACTACAAGTCCGGCTACACCAACGGCATGGTCATCTTCTGACCTTACTGTTGCAACCATAGATAATACAGGATTAGTAAGTGGTAAAAAAGCAGGAACTACCACTATTACTTATCTGGATGCTGCAGGTAATGATACTACAGCAACAGTAACAGTAAATGACCTGCCTGTAATTAGTGGCTCTCAAAATGTATGCGCACAAACCAGTACAACATATACAGCTTCCGGTACGCCGGCAGCAACAAATCCATGGTCAACTTCTGATGCTTCTATTGCTTCTATTAATCAAACGAACGGAAAGATATTAGCATTAAAAGGAGGGGCAGTTACTATTACTTATACTGATATCAATGGTTGCAGCGCCGGTTTACCTGTAACCGTAAATGCATTGCCGTTGATCACGGGGAATGCTGAGCTTTGTCAAAATAGTACTACGCAATTAGCAAGTACAGCTACTGCTGCTGCATCTAATGCATGGGTATCTTCTAATGGTGGTGTTGCCAGTGTTAGTAATGCCGGATTAGTAACAGCTATTTCTACCGGAACAACTATAATTACTTATACAGATAATAATACCTGTACAGATACTATGCAGGTTACAGTGGATGCAATTCCTTCAGCACCTACCGGTACTCCCACACAGCCTAGCTGTACTACAGCAACGGGATCGATTACCGTTACTTCACCTGCAAGTGGAGTAACCTACAGTTTTGATAATGGTAATTCCTACCAGGCATCAGCTACTGTTGGTAATCTATTGCCGAATACCTATCAATTGGTAGTAAAGAGCATAGCAGGAGGTTGTATATCCTCATCACAATCAGTTACGATCAATCAGCCACCTGTGATACCGCAGGCACCTGCTGCCAATATCACTCAAACAAGCTGTACATCAGCTACGGGTACTATTGCAGCAAGCAGTACCACACCTAATGTTGAATACAGCTTTGATAACGGAGCGACCTTCCAACCCGGAGGCACCAGCAGTGCTTTGGTAGCCGGCACTTACCAGGTATTGGTGAAAGAAATAAGCGGAGGTTGTGTTTCAACAGCAACCACAGCTATTATCAATACCCAGCCAACAGCTCCTGCCGATCCTCAATTGAATATAGTGCAGCCTACCTGTACCAATACCAATGGATTTATAACGGTTGTAAATGCACAAAACAATGCTACGTATAGCTTTGATAACGGAGTAACCTACCAGACCTCAGCTACGAGCGGCGCCTTATCACAGGGTAATTACCAGGTGATCGGCAAAAGCAATGCAGGGGGATGTTTATCGAATGCCGCTCCTGCCCCTATCAATGCCCCGCCGGCTATACCGCCTGCACCAACGGTAGGAAACAATGGTATCGTAAAATATTGCCAGCAGGATCTGGCACAGCCTTTAACAGCCAATGGTACTAATTTAACGTGGTACAATTCTTTTGGAGCTTCGATAGGAACGACTGCACCAACACCATTGACAGACCAGGGAGGCAGTACAACTTATTACGTGACTTCTTCCAACGGTATCTGTGAAAGTCCGAGAACGGGGATAACGGTAACGGTTAGTGCAGTATCTGCTTATGCGGGAGGTCCGGTAGTGGCAGTGGAAGAAGGTAAGTCAGCGAGATTGAATGGTCAGGCAAGTGGTACAGGAACGCTTACGATCAGCTGGTCTCCTGCAACATATTTGAACAGAACAGACATCGATACACCAACAGTAACACCGTTAAAGGATAAGCTGTATACGATGAAGGTAACCACGGCTGATGGTTGTTCAGACACGAGCAGCGTACAGGTGCTGATCTTAAAGATACCGGTGATACCGAATGCATTTTCACCGAATGGAGATGGGATCAATGATAAATGGGTGATCACGAACCTGGAAGGATACGAAGGATCAACCGTAAGTATCTTCAACCGTTACGGTCAGTTGTTGTATGAAGTGGCAGGTTTATCCTACAGCAATAATGCATGGGATGGAACTGTTCATGGAAACCCTGTACCGGTGGGCACTTACTATTATATAATTAAGCTGGTGGATGGCAAAAAACCAATCAGTGGTTCTATATCTGTTATCAGGTAAACAACGAATAAGTTTATATAAAATAAAAGCGCTTCTTAAAAAAGAGGCGCTTTTATTTTATGGATCAATTGTAAACTATAAAGATCAATTTACTACTACTCGTTTGCTTTCTTTTAATCCATCCAGCGAAAAATTAATAGTATAAATTCCCGGACTGAAATCGCAAACATGAATATGACCACTGTTTAAACCCGGCATAGCGCTCATATTCGTGGAGAGAACCCGTCGTCCTTCTGCATCAAAAACCTGCACTTTCATTGCTCCTGTTTTTTCTGAATTAAAATATACCATTAGCTGACCGGGTTTGGTAATTGGGTTCGGACTGATCTGTGTAATTAGTTTAGGTAAAGCAGCTGCATTTCTGAACACTTCTATATTGCTCAGCTTTTGATTACCGTCTTTATCAACAATTGCCAGTTCATAGTAAACAAATTTGTCGTTATTGCTGATGTCGTTATCAGTATAATTGTATTGTTGCAGGGCTGAAGAATTTCCTGTAGCAGGGATCTTTGCGATCTCTGTAAAGTGAATGTCATCTGTACTTTTTTTTACAGAAAAATAATCTGTGTTTACTTCTGTTTGAGTACTCCAGGTAAGCAAGGCCGTTTTTGAAGAACTGATATTTACTAAAAATTTATTAAGAATAACAGGAGTTACGCCTGAGGCAGTGAATTCTCCTTTCATTCCACTGTAAGTAGCAGCATCGCCATGAATTTCACAAACATATTCATACGTGCCTGCTGTGGTTACTGTATAGCTGTAGGTAGTTTGGGTGCCTGCGTCTCCACTATACAATGCTGCAGCGCCTGAAGGTAACCCGTTTGGAACACCGTTAGTAGTAGCATTATGAAAAGTGCCCGGTGCAAAATTAAATCGTACAACGTCTCCTACACTTACATTAACATTAGCAGGACTAAACTGGTAGTTCGTAACACTTATATTAATGATAGTAGCTTTAACAGCGCTTGAAAAAGAAATCAGTAAAAGGAAGGTGTAAATTTTTTTCATAACAATTTTGTTTATAGAAAACACAATCGAATAACTTCATCCGAATGGTTGCCCTGTTATGAAAAATTAATTTTTAAGAGGAAATATCGAGTTCTTCATTTGTAGATGCTATGGCAGGCTTATTTAACATTAAGCCAAACATCATTACCAGGGCAGTTAAAATGATTATCTGTATCAATAACGAATTATTGATCAGGGGAATGGTCTGAGACGGTTCGATAGAAAGAAACAGCAGGATGGTGATCAAGCCTCTTGGAGCGATAGCCAATAACGGGTTCAATGGAATTTTAAACAGCTTGAATGTGATGGCTCTTATAATAAAGATCGCTGCTACAATGCTAACGGACCAAATCAATGAATCAGTATTTAGTAATTCGGATGTATTAATTAAATAGCCGAATAATAAAAAGAATAATGCCCTGATCAGGAACGTAGCTTCTACCACCAATTCTTTAAACTTATGTACTTCTTTATCTAATTCATCGGGCTTTAATTTTTCGATCCATTTGAAACGTTTTAATTCATCGAGGTTGCCTAAAAACAATCCGAATAATAAAATAAATATCAATCCGGGTAAATGATAAATTTTTGAAACATCATATATCAAAATGACCAATAAAATAATGGGCGCAAATTTTATATGATGGTTGATCTTGTTCAACAACAATGAAAGGGCTGCGGTAGCTACAAAAGAAATAATAATAATGATGACCAACTCCAATAAAAAATGCCCGAATGAATCAAACCCAATGGTACTGTTCAATGCAAAAAAATTAAAAAATAAAACACCGATGATATCAGACAAGCTGCTCTCATAAATAACAAATTCTTTGTTATGAGTGCTTAGTGATCTTGCGCTTGAAATAGCAACGGAGCTGCTGATAACACAAAGTGGAATAACATTGGTAAGTGCATCTTTCAAAGAAACATTTTCATACTTATGTAAAAAATAAGCAACGGCAAAAGCTAATAGCACCATTGGTAATAGGGCTACAACAAAAGACTTTGCGATCATTGGTGTTTTTGATTTATTCAATTCCAGTTCCAATGAACCTTCTAATACAATTAATATAAGTCCTATAGTACCAAGTATTGGTAACAGTGGTGTAAGGTTAGGTATATGAATGTCTAATAGATCCGCTGCCTGCTTTACGATCCAGCCAAGCAGTAATAATAATATTACAGACGGGATTTTTGTTTTAGACGAAGTAAGATCGAAAACGTATGCAATTAAAAGTAAAGAACAAATAGTTATAATGATGGCGGTTGTCATAAATGATTGAAGTAGTATTAAAGATACAAAACCTATGCGCTATGGAGTTGATGTAAATAGCTATAGACAAAATGGGAAGCGTAAAATGCATTTCGGGTTGATAAAAGCTGAATAGAATAATATTGTTGAAAGGCTGCCGGATGGAAGCGACACCTTAGCGCAGCGGAAGTATAGCGTACAGCCGGAACTGGTGCTGATTTTTTATAATGACGATAGCCCCAAAAAATAATTATAGGAACACATATATCCGTGTTTGTGTGTACTGTGCGATTCTGGTTAAAACCGTTTTATTCAGTATTTTTATGGTTTAACACCAACTAACTGATCAACGGTTTAAATTTTTTGCATGATTTTAGGGTTATTGGACGATGCAGGTTTTCAGCAATACCTTACGGAAGGATACAATTATGAGGGTTTATCAGGCAATGATGAGATCCTGAGCCGGCATTGGCATACATTCTTTCAATCGTTTAATAAATTAGGATACAAAGAAGTAAACAGTCGCAACGATGCTTTGTTACGGTTGCTGAAAGAGAACGGCGTTACTTATAATATATATGGTGATCCGAAAGGATTGAATCGTCCGTGGGAGTTGGACCTGTTGCCTTATATCATCAGCGAAAAAGAATGGCATTTGATGGAAACGGGCTTAACACAACGTGCCGAATTATTCAATTTAATTTTAAAGGATATTTATGGAGAGCAGCAACTGATAAAAAACGGCTTGCTGCCAATGGAATTAGTATACCGTCACCCGGGATTTTTACGTGAATGTGTAGGAATAAATTTGCCGCATAAAAGCAATCTTGTTTTATATGCAGCCGACATGGCTAAAAGCAACGATGGAAAGATCTGGATAGTAACAGACAGAACACAGGCTCCATCCGGCTCCGGCTATGCATGGGAAAACCGTGCAGCCATGATACGCATATTGCCGGAACTCTTCAACGGATTAACCGTGCGTCATCAGCAACCTTATTTTACTGCTTTAAGCAATGCGTTAAGCAATATGGCTCCGCATAATAATCATCACCCACGCATTGTAATATTAACACCGGGACCTAATAACGAAACTTATTTTGAGCATTCGTATATGGCATCCCTGTTGGGTTATACATTGGTGCAAGGCAATGATCTATTGGTAAAGGACAATTATGTTTGGCTAAAAACACTGGAAGGGTTGGAAAAAGTAGATGTGATCATGCGCAGGGTGGATGATATTTTTTGCGATCCCCTGGAATTAAAAAATGACTCACAGTTAGGGGTACCCGGTTTATTGCAGGCAGTACGCAGCGGCAATGTAAGCATTGCAAACCCTTTAGGGAGCAGTGTTTTGGAAAACCCGGGCTTTATGCCTTTCTTGGAAAATATTTGCCGTTATTATTTTGATACAGACCTGGTGATGCACAACATTGCTTCGTGGTGGTGTGGTCAGCCGAAAGAATTGAAGTATGTGCTGGATAATCTTTCTTCATTGGTAGTAAAAAGAATATATAGAGAAACGGGTGCGCCAACATCAACAGATGGATCGGAACTTTCATCCAAAGAGCTGGAAGCGCTGGCGTTGAGAATAAAAGCTGATCCGCAATTATATGTAGGGCAGGAGAAAGTAGGCATTACGCCGGTACCTTCTTTAGTTGACGGAAAAATTTTGAGCCGCAATACACTGTTCAGGAGCTTTATGGTGAATAACAGTAACGAATACACGCTTCTCGCCGGCGGCTTAAGTCGTACTTCTGCAGAAGAAGGAAATTTTGTTATTTCTAACCAGTTGGGGGGCTTAAGTAAAGATACATGGGTAATAGGAACTGAACCGGAACGCACCATTGTAGGTTCAGTAAGCGAACCATCCATCGAAGACCTGGAATATGCTACGCCGGTATTGCCAAGCCACACTGCCGAAAATCTTTACTGGGTGGGCAGGTATACAGAACGGGTGTTAGGGAATGCCCGCTTTTTCAGAACGGTTGTACAATATATTACCGAGGGCAATCGCCTGCAGGCAAAGAATAATATAGAAACAGAGCGTCGCTTATTGAAAGCTTTGACGCAATATACCTATACGCATCCCGGCTTTGCAAAAAGCATACGCTTAATGGAAAAGCCCCTTCCTGAATTAAAAGATGTTTTATTAAATGAAAACAGGGCAGGTAGTTTAAAATATAATTACCAGTTTTTTAAAAATACTGTCTATGCCGTAAGGGAGCATTGGTCAACAGATGCCTGGCGCCTGTTACGGGGCATGGAAGAGTTATGGCAAAATATTCCTGATACAGAAAATGTGAATTTAGGAATGATAGACCCATTGAACCAATTGATCACTTCCATGATGGCATTTATGGGATTGAATAGGGAAAGCATTTCGAGAGAGCAAGGCTGGTTAATATTAGATGCGGGTCGTAAGATAGAGTACAGTCTTTTACTGATAAATATGATCATGTCGATGCTGGTCACACGGTATAAGGATGAGATAGAATATAATCTGCAGGAAGCATTTTTAGTGAGTAATGAAAGTTTGGTGAGTTACCGTTATAAATACAAAGCGCATATTCAATTGCCATTGGTGTTAGAGCTGATGTTGTTTGATGCGAACAATCCCCGTTCATTGGCTTACCAGTTGGAGCGTTTGCATGTAAGCATTTATTCGTTGCCTGATAAAGTAGAAGAAGGAGACCTTGCAGAGCATAAAAAATTATTGCTTGAATTACAGGAGTTAATGGAAATGGCACACAAGGCTCAATTGACATCTATTGAAGCAAACAAAAAGAAATACAAACGCCTGGAAGCATTTTTGACAGAAGCAGGTGATCTGTTGCAAACTATTAATAACGCTATTTCAAAAAGATATTTTAAGCATCAGCAAAAGCAGCAACAATTGTTTTTGGCAGAATAAAGGAAGTGAAATGAATTATATAGTTACACATACTACCACCTATCAATATGACGAATCTGTAGGCTTGTGCTATAATATTGTACGCTTGCTGCCACGTAATACTGCTACACAACTTTGTGCCAGAGCCAATATAGATATTCAACCTAAGCCGGATGTTTACAACGAGTATGAAGATTTTTTTGGCAATAAGCTGGTTTACTTTGCCATTCAGCAGGAACATAAGATACTAACGGTAACGGTTAGATCAGAAATACAAAAATTGAATAATGATGAATATCTTCCTGGCAATATATCATGGGAGGAAGTGAAAGAGCAGCTGCATCAGCATAAGGGCGACTGGCTGGAAGTTAGCCAGTACATTCCTTATACGGCTGTTACAAGGGCCAATGCAGACATATTGGAATATGCTGCACGGTCTTTTACCGTTGGCAGAACAATGTTCGATGCTGTATACGACCTGATGCAACGTATTTTCAATGATTTTATATTTAAGCCCGGATTTACTACCATTGCAACACCGTTATCAGTAGTATTCAAAGAAAGAAAAGGAGTATGCCAGGATTTCGCCCACTTGGCTATTGCCTGCGTGCGTGCAATGGGTTTACCAGCACGCTATATAAGCGGCTACATAGAAACGATCGCTCCTGAAGGCGAAGAAAAATTAATAGGGGTAGATGCTTCTCATGCATGGTTCTCAGTTTTTATTCCCGGCACAGGTTGGGTTGATTTTGATCCTACAAATAACCAGCTCCCATCCATGCAGCATGTAACAGTAGGTTGGGGAAGAGATTATTTTGATATTGCTCCCGTAAAAGGTGTTATTTTCAGCGTAGGCGATCACAACTTATCTGTAGCTGTTGATATGCGCAGAGTTTAGTTTACTAATTCCTGAACGGCTTGTAAATAAAAGAAGTAGCAAGTGCCAACATAGGTTTGTCACCGTTAGTATCTCCATAACAATAAATAGTTGAATAATCCGAAAGCGTATAAGCAGCTTTAATGCGGTTTACTTTTTCTTCCCCATTGCAATTGGCACCAGCCAATTTGCCTGTTATTACATTATTGGAAACAGATAATTTAGTTGCCAGGCAGGATAATCCGTTTGTGGTGCACCATTTGCCGATCCAGTTTTCTGCTGATGCAGAAACTACTACAACTTTATCGTTATTGGCAAGATGTTCTTTTATCTTTTCTATTGCTTTAGGACGAATTAAAGAAGGAAGCCTGTTATCAATAAAACGATGACACATTTCATTAAAATCATTCAGCGGCATGTTGCCGAAAAAATGAGATAACATTTTTTCTTTAGCGGCAGCTTTAGAAATTATTCCCGCTTTCATTAAGATCAATGTAGGTGATAACAATATCATTCCTGATAGATAAGCTGCACTTCCTTTACAATATTGGATCAGTTCCAACATGGTGTCGCTGGTGGTAATGGTTCCATCAAAATCAAAAAAGGCAATAGTTTTTTGCAAGTAGCTTTATTTAAAAATATGGATATCCTTTATGTAAAGTATGATATAAAAGCTAATAATCCAAAGCGCTATGGTTGCCTGGATGAAACGATCCTTATATAAGATCTTTGTGGGTGATTGAGAATCCTGTTGTACAAAGATCAATTGCAGGTAACGAAAAACACCTGCTAATACAAACAGGCACGTATAATATACTCTATAGCTAAGCCGTGCGGTAACTGCAGGCGACATCGTGTACATTAAATAGGAGACAATTATAATAGCACAGATCAATGATAAGGCCACATTAATAAAATCCAAATTATATCCCTTAACAGCTTTACGCATATCGTTGCCCGATTCTAATTTTATCAATACATCGTCCCTGCGCTTAGCAATTGCCATAAACAAGGATAAAAGGAAAACCATGATCGTTAACCATTCACTCAGTTCAATACGTGGAATTACAGCGCCTGCTTTAACACGCAATACAAATCCAATAGCAATAATGATGATATCCAGGATAGGAATATTCTTTAAGCCAAATGAATACCCAAGATTCAGTACAAAATAAATAGCCAATACAAATAAAAATTTATCACGGATCATCCACGCACCTGTAAAGCCGGCTATTAATAATAGGGCAAGGATAATTAATGCAGCTGTTTTAGATACAACGCCCGAAGCCAAAGGTCGTTTGTTTTTTACAGGATGTTTTCTATCATCTTCTATATCCCTGTAATCATTAATAATATAAACGCTGCTGGCAATAAGACTAAAACATACAAAGCCTGCGCAGATATGCAATAATAAATTTTTGTCGAAGATCTTTTCGGCAAAAAAAGCAGGCACAAACAAAAACATATTTTTTGCCCAGTCCTTTGGTCGTATTAATTGTATATATGCTTTCATTGCTTAAAGTTATGAATCATGCGTAAGCTGGGCATCCCTCTTACCTTCTTTATCGATCAGCCACAACAGCATCGGCATAAAAATCAAGATCAACGGTACCATAAATAATCTTGGCTGATACGCCACTACCGATACATAATGTATAAGAAACCATACCGGTACTAAAAACAGGAACCATTTTTTTAACAGGTGAGGAAAGCTTTTGAACTTATATAAAATGATAGGGATAATGCCGAATGTTCCGATCAGCTCAAAATAGGCTTTAACACCCACAGCGCTGAATAAATTTAATTTCAGCATAGGCAATCCCGAAGGCACTTTCCATACCTGTTGCGGACGATAGCCAAAATACCATCTTAAATAAAAGAATATGCTGAAGAAGATCACATACAATGCAGCGGTTTGTAACCACAAGCTTTTCTTTGGCCAACCAATTTTGTTGATATTTAATTTTTTAAAGCTGAATTGAGTAAAATCTGTTTGAGAAATAAAATATAACGCCGGGATCATCATGGAGGTTTCCCTGTTGAATGCTGCAAAAGGAATGATCACAAATAACCACAATGAATTAGCACCATATACGATCATATTGGCAGCGATCAAATAGAAAATGATATCGAGATAAGTGTTGAAGGTCAGGTCTGCAGCGGCTCCTGCATTCCCCAAAGAAATAGCCAAAAAATTCAATGCAAAAAATAGCAGCCATTTATTTTTAATAAAATAGTTCCATAACCGCCAGGTAAGGTAAAAGATAAATACGTGTTCAATAAACCGGAATAATATAAAAAGGATCATGTACTTGATGGCTCCCGGTGTTTGCATCAGCTTTATAAATTCTTCGGTCTCTTCGTTGGTGCCCGATGTGCTCTGAATATTGAAATGTATCTTTTGTTCTACCGGGTATACTTTATCAACAGTATGATTGTACACCCATAACATTCCTTCTATGGTATAAGGGCATAACACCCGGTATTGCCAGGGGTTATAAAATTCAGAACGTTTTTCAATTACTGCACGGTGCCGTTCATAGGTTAATAACCCGTTGCTGTAATAAAAATTATGGTAGATGGGATACATTGACAGCAATGCAAATCCCACGCAGAATAAAAAGGTTTTAAGTTTATTTCTTTTTTGCAACGATGGTATAGTGGGGGTAGACATACATTAAGCGTTTGTTTTGTTCAATTATTTCCAATCCATTATCCTGCAGCAATGTTTTTGCTTTATTAAAGCTTATTTCGTTTCCGATCTCTCCGGCAAAAATAAGGTCGTGAAGCTTATTACAATATACAAACGGGCTGGATGCATCGATATCTTTCAGTACCAGTCTTGCCCCAGGTTTTAAGCTTTTTGCAAGGTTCGCTATAAAAAGTTCCCTGTTCTGTTTAGGTACATGGTGCAGCACATCTATCAGGAAAATAACGTCCATCTCTTTTAATTCTTCAGGAAAACTAATGCCATCATACGTTTTAAAGCCATACGATCCGGCAGGAAGTTCTGAAAAAAGATTATTGGCGTTGTCAATTAAGCGTTGGGTTATTTCAATGCCGAATAAATAGGAGGGGGAGGCGAAGTTTGACAGCAGCAATAAAAACTGTCCTGATCCGCATCCTACATCACCCACTTTTTCGCCCGGTTTTACCATTTGTATCAAGCTGATAAAAGGGCATATAAGCGAACGGTATTTTATCTTAAGCGCATCAATAAAATTGGTTGGCTTATACCTGCGCTTTAAAAAATCGATGATTGCTTTATTGGTTAAGTCTGTCTGCATGCGTTTGTAGTACGAAGATAACGGCATTCAAATAAAAATATTATATATATGCCGAAGATTATTAATAAGGTATCTTTTAAAATCTGTAGAAATTAGCGGGGAAAATTTTCCACAATTTATTATACTAAAAAAACAATATTTATGCAAAAAGTAAATGTAATAGTATCTTTATAATGCTTCCCATTAGATTTTTTTTCCAAGATTCCGTGTAACAAATACATTATTCTGTTTTCTATGCCTTTATTGCATACTGGCCTGATATTAGCCTGTAGCATTAAAGTATTTGCCACCATAAAACAAGTTCACATGAAAAAAGATCTACGAAACACTCGTAAAACATATCGTCTTATTGCATATGTTTTTGTTCTTTTACTATCCCATTCTTCAGTCTTTTCACAGTCGGGTAATGCGCTATACTTTAACGGCTCCGGCGATTACGTAACACTGCCCTTCACTTTATCAGGCTCTTATACCAAAGAAGCATGGATAAAAGCAGATAATTCCCTCGCAACCGGCAATATTATTTCAGGAACGGATGAGGCCTTTGACGTGGTAAACGGAATACTAACGGTGGCGCATATCTCTCCATCGTATGCACAAGTTGCAGATGGAACCAATACGCCTTTGGATCCCGGCGTTTGGTATCACGTAGCAGTTACCTACAACGCCGCAACCGGCGATATAAAATTATATAAGAACGGAGTAGAAGTAGGAAGCGGAACCCTTCAGGGGTACACGGATGCAGCCAATTACATAGGTGCTTTCCAGGCAGGTTTTTTCTGGGCCGGACAAATGGATGAAGTGCGTATATGGAATACTGTTAGAACTGCTACGCAGATCAACGATTACCAGGATTCTTCTTTGACCGGCGATGAACCCGGCTTGATGGCTTATTACAATTTTAACCAGGGCGTAGGTGGCGCAGATAATACCGCTATCACGTCTTTGCCTGATAGCGCTGATAAATGTTCTCCTTACAATGGTACTTTTAATGGGTTTGCATTGAACGGTAGTATATCCAACTTTGTTTCATCAGGTGTTGTATTAGCCGGTGCCGCAGCCAACATCTATCCGAATATAAGTGTATCCGGTAACTCCTCCTGCATCAATACAGGGGACAATACACCTTCCACTACTGATTCTACCAATTTTGGTGTGTACGTAGCTACACCCATAACAGTGAACTATATCATTTCAAACACAGGTGGTGCTGATCTTACTATCAGCAGTATAACAATAGGCGGTACAGATCCTTCCAGTTTTTCTGTTGTCGGTTCGCCTGTTACCAGCGTCGCTGCCGGTTCATCGGCAGTCTTACAAGTACAGTTTGCTCCTACCGGAAATTTAGGAGTAAAAAATGCACAGGTAATTATTACAAATGATGATGGAGATGAAGGTACGTTCACCTATGCCGTTACAGGAAATTATGCCGGTCCGGGTAAATCATTGGCGATGGATGGTGTAGATGATTATGTGGCGCTTACTGCTCCCATCACAGGTTCCTATACCAAAGAAGCCTGGATCAAACCAAACTTTAATACGGTTATCGGCGGATTTCCGAATATTCTTTCCGGCACCAATACGGCGCTCTTTATTAATAATGGCAAATTGGCTACCGGTCATTTCCCTAATTTCAACCAGCTGACAGATGTAACTCCATTAAACGCAGATACCTGGTATCATGTTGCAGTAACTTACGATTCTGTTACGCAGGAATTGAGATTATATAAGAACGGGGTTTTGATAGGAGATTCTGTTGGCAACAATCCTCCCCAGCAGGAAACAGCACTTGAAATAGGACGTTTCAGCGGCAGCAATTATTTTGGCGGCGTGATAGACGAAGTGCGCATATGGAATACCGTTAGAACACCGGCTGAAATATTGGCGTATAAAGATTCCTCCCTTACCGGCGACGAGCCCTTCCTGCAGGCATACTATGATTTTAAAAATGGGGTAGCCGGCGGCGTTAATACAGGCATTGATACATTATACGATGTAAGCCATAAAGGCTGTACCGGTTACGGCGGTAAGCTGCATAATTTTGATCTGAACAATACCGTTTCCAACTGGATCGCCGATACACCTGTTATTGTACAAAGTGTAAGAGGCTATCCTAATATCAATATAACAGGGAATGCAATTTGTATAGCAGCCGGTGACACTACTACCAGCGTGGTAGACAATACCGATTTTGGTGTAGCGAACGGTGGTACGCTTTCTAAAACCTTTACTATTAAAAATACAGGAGCATCGCCTTTGTTCATTGATTCGGTGCATGTTTCAGGAACCGACAGCAGCAATTTTAGTGTAAGCTCCGGTCCGTTGCTTACCACAATAGCTCCGGGCAATTCCATGTCGCTTACCATTCAGTTCCATTCTACCGATAATTTATACAAAACAGCCCGTGTAACCGTTTATAGCGATGATGCAGATGCAGCTTCGTTCAGCTTTGCAGTAAGCAGCACGGCAGTATTGCCTGTTACCTGGCAATCTTTTACCGGTAAGCTGAATAACGATGTTGCTCAATTAACATGGAAAACAAGTGCAGAGATCAATAACAGCGGGTACGAAGTTTGGCGCTCTGCCGATAATGGTAAGACCTGGCAAAAGATAGGCTTTGTAAATGCCGCTGATGTTTCGTCTGTATATGATTTTGTTGATGAAACGCCTTTGCAGGGTACCAACTTATATCGACTGAAACAGGTAGACAAGGATGGTAACTTTAGCTACAGCAATACCGTAGTATTAACGTATACTTTAAAAGGAGCTGCTGTTACTATTTATCCTAATCCTGTTAAAACAGCGTTGACGATACAGGTAACAAATAATAAACTGTTGAATACATCAATGCGTTTAACTTCCGCTACCGGAAAAACCTTGTCGGTGATCACGTTGACGAATACCAGGCAAACGATCGACCTAAGCAGGTATCCGCAGGGTGTATATTTTATATCCTTCAGCAACGGTATAGCTAAAAAGATCATTAAACAATAACACATTTACTTTATAAGTGAACCTGCCGCTTGACCGGCAGGTTTTTTATTTGATAAATGATACTAAAAAAATTTGGGAGAAATAATTATCCGCTTATCTTTGCACTCCGTTTATAAAAAAGGGAGTTTAGCTCAGTTGGTTTAGAGCATCTGCCTTACAAGCAGAGGGTCGGCGGTTCGACCCCGTCAACTCCCACTCAATATAGATAAGGCTTTCAATAACTGAAAGCCTTTCTTGTTTTTTATAGTTTGCATACAATTTGCATACAAAATTAACGTACAATCTAGCGTTTGAGAAATATTTAAAACAATTCTTGAACATTAACTATCACTAATAATTTTCTTTAACCACTACTTGTCTTTCCCTACGTTTTTATATAGTAGTCTATATTATTTTTTCAATTCATTTAAGTATTATTATTTTTTAGAAAAAAATAATATATTACGCTAATATAAAATAATTCTTAACTTATTATTGACTGCCTTAATGAAAAAATCTTATAGATTTCAAGACTTGTTTTCGGCACTTGATCTTGAACGGCTAATGAAAGAGGTTAATATATTATTAATAAGCGATTTACATTTTGACAAAACAAAATTTGACCCTAAAACCAAAACTAATCTTGCAGATGAAATTAATGCAAAGCTTGTTTCGAGTATAGAAAATTTGGCAAAATCTAATAGTGATTGGCAGCCTGACATTGTTATAGTAGCAGGAGATTTAGTTAATCAAGGGAAAGCGGAAGCTTACGACTACTATTTTAGCTTAATAGAAAAATTGGTGAAATCTTTTCCAGCTTTAAAGAATGCAATTTTCTCTACGCCAGGAAACCATGATATAAATAGAGAAAATATAGTTTCAGCCTATCAATATCTGTATTCTGCAAAGAAAAATAATCCTAAGCTAAAAAATAAAAATTCTTTTACATCAAGTGAAATTGTGAATACCTTATATACGGTTTCACAATTTAACCTTGATGATCCTGATAAAAAGAAATTAAAAAAATTTCTTTCTGATTTCGAAAATGAATACTTCAAAACTTATTTAGAAAAACAGAAAGAATTAGAAACAAAAAAAATTATAAATATTATCGATAAAAAGTTCCCTTATAATGGGTTGAAAACAACATACATTAAAGATGTATTAGGAATTAGAATTGCATCAGTTAATAGCTCCTTTTTCTGCAATTTTAGTGGTCTAAATGATAGAAATAATTTATTTTATATTACTGATGTTGTTTCTAAAGTAGCAAATTTTTTAATTGAATCTCCTTATCCTGTTATTACATTTATGCATCATCCTTATTATTATATGCATGAGTCAGAGTATATCTATCCCATAAATTCTGAAAACAATAATTTTAATAAATTAGCCGAGTGTAGTGACATAATATTATCTGGACATGTTCACGGAGAATTACATGAACCCTCGATAGTGTATCAAAAAGTTTATACTATTACAAATGGAACAACATTTACCAATGATAAAATCGAAGACAAGTGTTTTCCATTTACATATGCCCTAATAAAAGTAAATAAGCAATTGGATAAATTTAAAGTTAAAAAGTATAAATATAATTCAACAACACTTGAATTTGAGGCTATAAAAAATAAAAACCTTTACTATTCTTTTCAAGAAAAAAATAAAAAAAGAAAGACATCTTCTGAGCTAGAAAAAATTAATATAATAAAATATTTATTGAATACTATTTCAAAGCCTAGTGGATTTAGTTTAAATGAATATAGGAATGAAATAATATTAACGCAATTAAAATTATACGCTATTGAAGTTAAAATTCATAAAAGAAATATCTTTTTTTCAAGGTATTTGGGACTGAACTGTTTACGTTTAAATGCCTATAGTAATCCAATTTTAATTGCAAAAATAGATGCAGGCAATATCTCTAATAAAATATTTAATTTTCTAACAAAACTAAACAATGAGAAAATTCGACCTCTTGTTTTTTTTGCAATAAACATAAGCCAAATATCTTCTAATCAAGAAGATTTGCCCAGTAACTTAGATGATTTTATACTGTCATTAAAATCAGCTATATTAAAGAGCAAATATGATCTTTGCCAACTTAACTTTCTCTATTATCAATAATTTACTGTTTCCTAAATATTCCTGTTATGCCTAATGTCGACAACAACAAATATTTTAAATATGCTTTTTTCTCTGCTTTTACCGATATCCCATCATTAGATAATCCCCAGACTTTCTTTAAAGAAATTAAGCAAATATTTAAAAGTTATAAAGAATCACTTGGAAAAATTTCCGCACTATCAAATGAAGCTTTGCAAAAAAACGCACACCCAAGTTCATTAGTTTATGAACCAATTCCTTATTGTTTATTTGGAAATTTTGATCTAGCAATATTTTCGCTTATTGATGATTTTAGTTTTGCTACAAAAAAGTTCAAACCAAATTCTGGGGGAAAAAATTTTAAATATCAAGTAAATACAGGAATAATACCTAATATAGAAATATATAATTCCAAAAATTCAAAATTAGAAATTTTTCAAAATAGAGCTATCCGAGATTTTTTTAACGGGAAGGAGTTTTATCCATTCACCGGTATAACGTCAATTAAATTAAATAATTCGATGTTAATTGGAGTTGGACAAAATTTTATTGAACTTATAAATTTTTATTTAGTATTGTTAATTGATGACTTCATAGAAACAAAGAAACGATCTGAGGCAGGTTTTAAAATGTTTTATATTATAAACGAAAATTTGGGATGGAATGAATTAACGATTTATTTTTTTGGGAATAGTATTTCCGCTATTAATGAGATTTCAATGTTATTAAGAAAAAATAATCTTAGAGAAATTCTTGTTATGTTTGAATCATTAAATTCCAAGTATGATAAAATTAGGATAAAGAAAAAAATAGAGTGTATTCAAAAAGACGTAGCAAATAACTCTTTTCTTGCTTTTTTGATAAATAATAAAAATATAAATGATTTAGATTTCCTAGAATCTCATCCAATAATCACTTCAACAACAACTTTTGGATATCATATTAATAACGTAATTTATAACACTAAAAAAAATATTAAAGTAGAAGGTCGGCTAAGGATTAAGGAAAAAGAACTGTTTTTAAAAGAATGTGATAAGAATTTTATTTTAGTTTCATGGAATATAAAGCCAGGACATGAAGAGAATGCTAATCAAATTATTTTAGGTGCCCTCTCCCCTCAGTTGAGAAAGCGTTTAATTAAACCTTTAAATCTGTATCAAAATATACAGGATGGAAAATTTTCATTTGTTTTTCCAAATGAGCTTATTTCTTTTAGTGAATATTTCCTTTTAATATCTACTATAAACCAGAAATTTCATGCCGGGTTTGTTCAGAATTTTATAAATCATAAAGCTAAACTAAGATTTGAAAATACAATAAAGTATTTTTCTTATGATATTTCAAAGCATTACACTTATGAATTAGAAGAATATAAAATTGATGAAAATAAGTTTAATAAAATAATTGAAAAACTTCGTGTATATCCAATTCCTCACACCATTAAAGGGCAAATGGAAAATTTGATTTTAAACTTTAATGACGCTGTTACCGACCCATTAATGTATAATTATTTTATAGGATTAAAATCGCCTTTATTAATTTTTTTAAAAGAACAATTGTTATATAATGAAACTAATCAAGAAGACATCTCGAATATATCCCCTAAAAATAAAAATATAGAAGGTATAATAAATTATATTTTATATCCTGAGTCAAATTTCTTGGATAAAGAAATTGACGATAAAAATCAAATCATTTCAAGCAATGCTAAGGAATTTATTACATTTATTGAAACATGGAATAAAGCTTATTGGAATAGACATTTTCATGGTTATTATTTTACAGAAATAAATGATTTTAATATTGAACATCACGGAGGAATTCAACAAATTTTATTTTGTTACGATATGATTTATAAAATTATTTCAAAAAGGATTTATGGTGAATTCTCTAAAGATCCTTTTGTTAATGTACGTATAGACCATGTAATAACTTCGACTAAATATAATAATACAATAAACTTTACTCATTTATTTAAACCATCTATTTATGCATGTGAATGTGTGCATGAGGCAGCTAACCACGTAATATCTTTTCTCGTAAAGGATTTAGCTAACCTAAAATATTCATTTTTATTAAACCCAAAGAATATAATTGAAAAAAATACAAAAGAAAAAATTATAAATTTTGAACAAAGTGTAAAGCAATCAATTGGATCAAAAGATGAATTTGAAGTTCAGTTTATTGATGAATATATAGGATTAAATTCAATTAGATATCTTTTTACAGATTTTTTATCTTACAAGCTAGCCTATAATTTTCAGAATAATGAGGATCTAAGCTCTTTGAAAATTTATTACCACACTCATTGGTTTCTTTTTCTTACACGAGCCGATTTATATGTTATGAATAAAGAAAACGGTAGTTGGTATTTTAATGAGGCCGATTTTAAGTTTCTATTTATTAGGTGTAATTTAATGTTCTATCTAATGTGTGAAATTTCGATAAGTGATTTAGAAATATTAAATCAGGATTGTCCTTCTGTTGAGTTAAATATACTTTGGCTTTCATTAAAAAAACCACTTTTAGATTTTGTAATAAGATTAGGAGATTCCCTAAAACAAGAATTTAAACAAATGGGAGAAGAAGGTGATGATGTTTCCTTAGACGAATTTAAAGAACTGATAAAAATTAATATATTAGATAAAGGCTTTACTGATTCAGAAGAAAAAAAGCACTATGAGGATATAATCTCTCTAAATTATAAGTTAATAGAATCTTTTTATGAACATTTTAAATCACGAGTTACCGAAAGTTATTATAATTCGATTATGAGGAAATCAGCAAACGATACAACGTTAGTAAATTCAAAATCCAATATTCAATTCTACAAAAATCATAAACGAGAACTTTTTCTTGATCCTAAAGGAAATATTTTCTCAACATCAGAAAAAAAGAGAAAGGAAATATTAAAAGCTAATATAGAATATTTAAAAAGTATTTGGGATATAGCTATGAAGGCATCGAAAGCATTTTATTTAAAATAAAAAATGTTCACCAGTTTAGTGGTGAACATTTTTATTATAACTATTTGTAGGCATATACATTCCCATTTCAACCATTTCAACTTTTTCTTTTAACCAAGAGTTTAATTTAGATTGGAGGGAAGTCTGCGCAAATAAATAATCTAACATGTTTTTATATTCTTTTGCAAATTTTTTTACAACTCTATAATCAATTTTCCTACTGTTATTTTTTTCTAAATATTCGTAAATAAAATATGCATAATTGGCAACAATATTTTGAAAGTCCTTTTCAAGATGAACATAATCTTCTTCCTTTTCTGACCAAATTTTAAGATCTTTCGATTTTTTTAAAAATTTAGTATACGCCGGATCATTAATGCCAGAAAGTTTTGCAGAAAGTAATATGTTTTTAGATTGTGTCATTATTTTAGGGTTGCAAAGTTAAAAATAAATTTTGGAATTTGAATATATTTTTTTTATAATGCTTAAAAATAAGCAAAACATTTTAATTAATATAAACAAAATATAGACCGGTAAATAGTGGGTAAGTTTATGAGGGCAAAATTCGAAATAGGTGTGTTTACATCAAAATAACGTTATAAACGAGGAAATATTGCTACGATAAGGAAGGAATATCTGAAGATTTATTATATTAACTTTTGTCTCTGAAATAATTAGACCTTAACCAATTTTTTATTTTTTCCCATAATTTATATTGTCGAGGTTTATTTATGAACGAATTTTTTTGCAATGTTATAAGTCTTTCTTGCCTTGTTTTTTCGGCAACTTCATGAAATCCATAGATTGAAATTCCTGATAAATCCCCTTTTCCTATAACTGTAGGAAAAAAGCAATTTTCGTTGCATTTATCATTAAGATTTCTATCAAGAACTCCAGTGACTAAGTGATACATTTGTTGACCAATATCACTAATGCCTGAAGGAGAAACGAATAGTGATATAAACTGAAATACTTCCATTGAAGCTAAATGTGAACTAAAACAAAAAACATTTTCATGAGCGTCTATAATATCCCTTGCGTCTAAGCCAGCCATGTAACTTGGATCATCCATCTTTCCGGATTTTTCCAATACAGCATTTTCAGTTTTATATTGACCTAGGCATTCCAAGCAAGTTCTGCGATATCCTACAATTTGTGTCTTCCAATCAGCACCAATGAGTTTACCATTACGTTTGTTGGTTCTTACAAGTATACCGCCGTCAATGACAGGAATAAGATGGGCATAACCAATAAAATTTAAAACCTGCCGAGGCCAAGGACGGTCTACACAACTAAATAAAATATCACAATCTAATGCCTGCTCATAACCAACTTGTTCACATATGCTATACTCACATTCGGTAATTTCTACTTTAGGTGCTGTAGCACTTTTTTCTATTGCACTTGCTATGACAGTTACTTTGGATTTGCCAATATCGTTTGCAAAGACGTTGGTAAGCCTATCAAGATTTTTTTCTTCAACGCTATCAAAATCGATAAGTATAAATTTTGATATGCCTGTTCTGGCTAATATTTCTGCAACAATACTTCCAACACTACCTAATCCGACTATTCCAATTTTAAGGCGGGATATATCTTCTTGTTTTTTTGTTCCCCAGGCAGAAATTGTGCGTAGCTGTTTTTCTAAATGGAAATTAGGAGGAATTAAATCATCATTAAATGTAATCGATAAGCCCTTACCAATGACACGTACAGTCTCGCACCAATAACGATCATACCTTCTTTTAATTTCTTTATTTTTTAACCAATATCGCGCACTCCATGCCCCATCTGTACCTAAAGTAAGTCCGAGCAGTGGATAACCTGTTGCTGCTAAAGTTGCAGGTGAAAGTCTAGTTTCTGCAACTACATCATCATCACTCATACCTTGCCATCCATCAGAAGGATGTGAATGTAAAAATACCAGTCCTTCTTTCCGTTCTGTCGCAATTATTAATGCCCGTTCAAAATAATTGGGTAAAAAGCCTACATTCCCATGCACATGTCGTTCGCCTTCCAATGGGAATATTATATGTGAAATTATACCAGTTGACCTGTTAACCCCTGTGCTTGGAATATATGTTGCAAAACATAAATCTTCTTGCCCATCTTCACGAATAAGATGGGAATATAGATGTTCATGCAAACTTTGTTTAATAATTACGCTAAATGATTTCATGGTATGGTTGCTAATAGATTTTTTATGTGAGCAAGATAAGTTTTAGCAGTTCTATCTGAAGTATTCCAATGCTTTGTAAATGGTCTGCTCCAATATTGCCAACCCGTGCCTAAAGCACTTGGATGTATAGCTCCAAAGGGATGGGTGCCACCCCCACCTGTTATAGGTAGCAAATGTGGTTTGAAATGTGGTCCAGGAGGCGGATTCATTGGATAGCTATCATCCACTTGAAAAGCAACTATTACTATTTGCCCAATGAATTTGCCAACAGGTATTTCGTATTCTATGCTGACAAAACCAAGTTGTGGCTCCTCGACTTGGTAGCCGAGTGCCAACAACTGATTTACGAAGTCAATCTTTGCCATAAGGTAAATTTTAAGAGACTGGAGTTTCACCTTTAAATACTGAGATATAATGTACGGCCGGGCATTCCATTCTAATAGGTTTATTAGGAGTATCCTTATAAGAAATCTGGCTACCATCTTTATTTACACGAACTAAATAGTAATCCTTAACTGGTAAAATACCAGCAAGTTCTAAGATTTGGTTGGGAGTAAGTTCTTCCTCTTCCGTAGTTTCTGGTTCATTGTCGACAAAATAGTTGAATACGACAGGCGGTTTGCTGACGAAGTGTTCTACTAATCTTTCGATAAGATCGACTTTTTCGTGTGGCCTGATTAATTCAAAATCACATCCTTTCTCTTTAAGGTATAAAGAATAGCACTCCACAGGCAATAATTCTGCAACCCTTAAAATTTCTTCCCCTGTCACGATGTGATGATCAAATACAATTTTTTTGCCGTCAACCCTAATTCTGTATCTTTTGCCGTGAGGTGGCTTTCTGCCATTGATAATGTACTCTTCCACATCAATAATTTCGATGGCGTCTGAAGCGCCAGAATTTTGTTCTATCATTTTAATTAATTATTTTGGTTATACTTATTACTGTTGCTCAGTTACCTTTTTTTGCAGACCTGCAAAAAAACATTCTTCAGCAACAGTTATAATTATGAACTAATACGCTATGGAAAGATTGATTGAAAACTCTATAGATTGGGAGGATGTCATTGTAAGGCTGGAAGCTTTCACCCGGTCTTTTTTAAAAAAACAACATTGGTTTCATGGAGGAGGTATAAATTCTTTTCTGAAAGGTAAAGAAATGAGAGATTATGTCTATGAGGGAATAGGAAGATTTTTAAAAAATCCAGAAAAATACGATTCTTCAAAGGGTGACTTAGTCTCTTATTTGAAATGGAACTTAATACGTTCTTTAGTAAGTAATGATGCTACTTCAGACGAAAATCTAAAAAGCAAGGATATTTTTAGGTACGAGAATGAAGATTGCGATGGAACTCCTTATTTAGATCGTATTCTGCCGTATATTGAACCAATGTTTTCAGATGAATTGGATTATAATTTGATTAAAGAATATATAGAAGAAAAAATAAAAGGAGATAAAATCGTGGAAGAAATCTTTTTAGGCGTTTATTCAGGTGGAATGAAACGCAAAGAGATAATTTCCGAATTCAAAATGACTGAAAATGATTACGACAATGGTAACCGCCGATTGCAGACTGTAATAAGAGAAGCAACGGCTTTTTTTAAAGTTAAATTAATAACGGTATGAAAAAAGAAATAAAAAAAGATAAGACAGAAATTATCTCTCTTATTTTAAGTACCGTAGAAAATGATAGTCACAACAAACAAGCAGCAAGGGAATTCCTGTCATCCGAAAACTTGGGAGTTGATAACATAGTTTCCGACGGACTTAAGAGAATTAAACAAATGCAAATGATGATTGAAGCTGAGAAAACAAAAGATGAAATGAACTCTGCAGATGTTTACAAAAAACAGGCTGAGGAATGGGTTGAAAAACTTTTGAATGAAATTGATTTTTCTTTGCCAAATGTAATAGAGAAAGAGAAGTTAACTGTCAGTTTTAGAAATGTAGAATCTTTGAGTATAGATGACGTGAAAAAAATTCTTATAAAACATTTCACGTTAAAATTCATGAATAAAAAAGAATGAATATAAACAGTTTTGTATATACACCATCTGAAATAGCGGCAAGACAAGTGCTCATAGATTGTGGGATAGAAGATCCAACAGAAATACCTCTGAAAACAATCATTCTCTCAAAAAAGGCTTTTTATGAAGAAGTCCCCCTCGATGGAAAAGAAGGTGAAATTGTTTCAGCAAATGGAAGATCTATTATTTCTATCAACTCCAATATTATATATGAAGGGAAGAAACGTTTTACTGCCGCACATGAACTTGGCCATTTTATTTTGCATCGAAACCTAATACCTGTATTTTCTGATACAGAAGAGGAGTTAATGAATTGGTATCAAGCTGGACCACATGAACAAGAAGCTAATCAGTTTGCTGCAGAATTTCTTATGCCATCACATATTTTTCATAAGGAATGTGAAAAGAGAAAATTTGGCCCAGAAGTAATTGGGTATTTAGCTCAACGATTTGTCGTAAGCAAAACTGCTGCGATATTAAAATTTGTAGCTCGAGGCAACCATCCTGTTTTTATTATTTATTGTAAAGATGGTAAAATGAAATGGTGGAAAAAATCAACCGATTTTTATTCTTTTTGCAATTTCAAGCAAAATGCACCAATCCCTTCTGGCTCTGTGGCTGCAGAAATATTTGCAAAAAAGAAAGCGTATTTAGGAGATGAGGCAAAACAAGAAATTTGGAAGTCAGATTGGTTTGAATTAAAAGAAAATGAAGAAGACTCAAAATTTTTTGAATATTGCTTATATTCACCTACACATAATTATACAATCAGTGTTATTTGGCAACGATAAATTGGTATACTATAAGCAGGTAGAGAGTTTGCTACCTTATTCTTTTTCTGATTTTTTTTAAACATCCTTATGTTTCTTCACCATTTTATATCCGTGTTCTAGGCAACTTCTTATATTATAATTATAATTTCGGACATTTTAAGCATATGCTTCGTAGGCATAGTCTTAAATTATTCTATCATGAAATCATATTCAATACAGCCATGATTTTTATTAATAAAATTGATAGCTTAGTAAAAGGCATTTGCATACAATTTGCATTTTACTTTTAAATATTAGACAATTTTATTTGCATCTTAAATGCGAATAAAATTTTCCGTATACTTCATCTTTTTTCATCTTTTAATTTTATAATTATCTTTATTTTGTATTGATTCTTAATGCATTAAAAGATAAATAAAATGAGTTTATTATCCACAGAATGGTTAGTAAAATGTGCTGGGTTAATTAACGATGATTTTTTGTCATATGATAGCGGCGAAAATAATGATGTTGTTACAGAACTATTAGATAATTTCCCATTTCTCCCCAAAAAGTTTGTAGAACCTTTTTCTGAAGAACTTAATATGAACTTATTGTGCATTGAAAGCCCTCAAGGCAAGAGAAACGTTTTAATTCATTACATTAAGAAATTTGCTGTTTCAGAAAATTTTTTTGATCATAACAGAAAATATATACACGATAATCTGAAAACAAAAGATAAAAAACCAGTTAGGTCTCTATGGCAAATTGAAAATAAATATGCTAGATATATTAAAGCAGCACATATTTTTTTTGATCTTCTTTTTGCTGAAATTCAAATGTGTTGTGTTAAATATAAGATTGATTTCTTTAAAATATGTAACGAAATAAGCTTTCCACTCGATTTAGTTTCAGTTGATACGGCATCACAGTTTTTTTTAGATAATGAAATCACTCCAAAAGTTACTAATCCGGCTATTGGATTATTTTGTTGGTATGTTTCTCAGTCAGGAGTTATTGTGAGAGGTGAAGAAAGCATTGAAGTCTATTGCAAGAAAGTATGTGCGCAATATAAACTAGCTTATAAAGAAAGAGTAAGAACTCATTTTAGTTGTAATAACAACAAGAAAAATTTAGATATAATAATTCAAAATATACTGCCAAGTATTGACTCTAAGAGCAGAAAAAAAATTGAAGACTACTTAGCTTCTTCAAAAAAGTCCGTTTAATTGTACGTACACAAAAACGTACATTGTATCTCTTGCATTGAATTTTGTGTTCACAAACAAAAGCAATGCAAGACATGGTTATTCTTCAAATTTCTCCTACTGAATTAAAAATTCTTATTGAAGAAACAATAAGAGATGTTTTCAAAACTACTCCTACAACTGTCCATGAAGACGATTCATTTTTGACGGTTCAAGAGGCCGCCAATTTTTTGCATTTATCTGTTTCTACTATTTATTCTCTTGTTTCAAAGAAAAAGTTACCCGTAATGAAACGGTCTAAACGATGCTATTTCTCTAAAAAGGAATTGCTTAATTATTTAAAAGACGGGAGAAGGAAAACCACAAAAGAAATGGAGGACGATGGAGTTGTATTCGTTGACAATTTTTTAAAAAATCAAAAAAAATAAATAATCACTTTAAACAAAAAAAAATGGAAAAAAAACTAAAACCAAAATTTGATTTTGAAAAATCAGGAATAGAAATCAATCCTGAGGAAATTAGAAAAGAAGCAAAAAGACTATTGGAATCTTTTGCCTCAAAGCCTCATGGAAAAATTCTTTCATTACTCTTAGAACAAATTGAAGTGGTTAATTTCAGAGAATTAGCTAATATCACTGATGAAAAGGAAAAATTAGGGCAAAAGCATTACTTAATTTGTGTTAATGAGCAAATCATGAAAATTGCCCATCAAAACAATTGGAAATTATGTAAAAGTAATGGGCTTGCTTACTTATATAATAGTGAGTATTGGGATCCTTTAGAAGACGAAGTTCTTGAAGCTTTTCTTGGTAGTGCAGCAGAGAAAATGGGAGTATATAAATTTGATGCAAAATTATATTCTTTTAGAGAAAGGCTTTTAAAGCAATTCTATGCAGTTGCATACTTACCACAACCCAATCATTCAAATAATGAGGTTACAATTAATTTAAAAAATGGCACATATGTAATTGGATTTGATAAGCGTTATCTAAAGCCTCCAGATCCAAATGATTTTTTATGTTATCAGCTTCCTTTTGATTATGATCCCAATGCCAAGGCTCCTTTGTTTGAGAATTATTTAGAAATGGTTCAGCCTGATAAAGCAAGGCAGGATATATTGGCAGAATATTTAGGCTATCTTTTTATTAAACCCCACGTACTAAAACTTGAAAAAGCTTTATTGTTATTTGGTACAGGTGCAAATGGCAAGTCTGTATTTTTTGAAGTAGTTTATTCATTACTAGGAGGAGATAAAAATGTTACAAACTTTTCTCTTCAAGAACTAACAAACGAAAGTGGTAATTATAGAGCTGCTCTTGTTGGTAAAATATTAAACTATGCTAGTGAAATTAATGCAAAGCTTAATAGTAATACTTTTAAGCAATTAGTTTCTGGAGAGCCTGTTTCTGCTAGAAGATTATACGAGCAACCGATTACGATTAGCAATTATGCAAAATTTATTTTCAATTGTAATGAATTGCCAAAAGAAGTAGAACAGTCACATGCTTATTTTAGAAGGTTTTTAATTGTACCATTTGATGTTACAATTCCTGATGATAAACAAGATAAGGAATTGTCAAAGAAAATAATTGAACAAGAACTAGCAGGTGTTTTTAATTGGATATTAAAAGGACTTGACAGATTATTAATTAATAAGAAATTTACTTACAGTAAAGTTGTTGATGAGCATCTTGAGTTATATAAAAAGATGTCAGATAGTGTACAGATGTTTTTAGAGGAAGAAGGTTACCAAAAAAGTACTGAATATTTTATACCTACCAAAACAATATATCAAGGTTATCGTCTTTATTGCCAAGAAGGAGGCTACGTTGCTGTATCACGAAAGAATCTGTGTGAAAGATTACGTAGACTCGAATATATAATTACTAAAAAATCTGATGGATTAGTAGTATACATGCAGAAATAATTTTTCTTTTCTTATTCATTTTGTTCGCATTGTTCATCGATGAACGAAATGAACAATGCGAACATAAAAAATAAAAAATTTTTTATGAATGATTACAGATTTATACTTGAGCCTTATAAAACACCGTCAAGTAGACACACATGTCCAAATTGCGGTAAGAAGAGAGAATTTACATACTACTTAGATACACAAACAGGGGAACTTTTACCTCCTCAATATGGAATGTGTAATCGTAGGGATAAATGTGGATATCACTTAAGTCCGTATAAAGATGGATATAACAAAATAATTTATCAACAAGAAAGAAAAGATATTAGTAAAGGAGCAAAATATAACTTTAAAAAGCCGGTTATTAAAAAGAAAGCTTCATTTATAGATACTAAAGTTTTTCAAAGTAGTTTAAGACAGGATGATTATGAACAAAATAATTTTGTAAATTTTCTCTGTAAAACTTTTGGAGAAGAAACAACAAGCTTATTAATTAGTAAATACTTTATTGGCACTTCAAATTTTTGGAATGGAGCTTGTATATTTTGGCAGGTTGACTTTCACGGAAAAATTAGGACGGGGAAAATAATGTTGTATAATTCTGATAATGGTAAAAGAGTTAAAACTCCTAAAAGTTATATAATGTGGGTACATAAATTACTTGGTGTAGAATCTTTCGAGTTAGAACAGTGTCTGTTTGGAGAACATTTACTTCGTGAAAATTTAACCAGTCCTGTGGCTATTGTCGAAAGTGAAAAGACGGCAATTATTAGTAGTCTTTATTTCCCAGAATTTATTTGGCTTGCAACTGGAAGTATTAATACTCTGAGTTTTCCAAAAGTAAATGTACTAAAAGGAAGAAAAGTACTCTTATTTCCTGATATAAATGCTTATGGCATTTGGAACGAAAAAGCAGAAAAGCTTTCAGAGTTTATAAATATCAGTGTTTCCAATTTACTTGAAACTAAATCTAAAGAACTAGATAACATTAATGGCTTAGATATTGCCGATTTTTTATTAAGATTTAATTATAAAGAGCATTGCCAACAACGTCTAAGTGAAGATAACAAAGTTTCATCAAGTATATCTTTTAAAGAAATTGAGCGTCTGAAAATAGATAATCAATATTTATCCCAACCTTTACCAAAAATAAATGCTCAATTTCCCCAAAAATTAGAAGCTAAATCTTCATTGAAAGAAATTTTAGAATTAGAGACTTTTTTTAAAAATTTTAAAAAAATGCCAAAATCAATAAAATTAGATGTTTGCAGTTTTGTAAATGATATTTCTCATTTCATTAATAGTCATCTTCTAATTATAAAAAATTATCACACTAACCCTAAAATGAAAGCGTATTTAACAAGATTATTGAAGCTTAAAGACATTCTTATACAGAAACCTTAGTCATCTATATCAAAATTGTGACTTATAGTTTTTGATATTGTGTTTTTAACAGTGATTTTTTTTAAATAAATCATTCCACCGATTTCACTTGAGCCTAATCCTTTTCGATTTTTTGATTGCATATATACATAATAAGTGCCTAGAGGTATATTTGCAGAATAACTGCCGTTTCCATCAACGTTAGTAACTATAAAATTATCTTTTAATCTTTCTATATCCATTTTCATTTCAAAAATTTTTGTATCTAAATACGTTGCGCGATACCTACCAGTATAGCAACCATAAAGCAATGCACTGTCAGAAGTTTTATTTACTTGAAGTGAGATTGAATCTGAAACCTGTTTTAGTGAATCGATTTTTTCTTTATTTTTTTTAGCATGTAGTTTATATTCATCGATTAAGCCATCACAGGAAATCTTTAATATTATTAATCTATCATAAATTGAAACAAAATATTTTCCCTTCATTAAACTATCATATGATTTAATATCTATGAAAGTAGCTAATGAACTATCAATTATATATACATCTGCTCCAATATCAGGCTTGTTTCCAAAATTGTCATTAAAAAAATAAGTAACGACACCAGATAAATTGGCAGTTTGACCAAATCCCAAAGATGGAATGAAGAATACAATTATTACTAATAATTTTTTCATGTTAAAGGTTTAGTCCAAATATAGACATTTAGGTCATATATGACCTAAATTTTTCTGTGCTTATAAATCAGCTTCGTAATGTGAAAGAAAATCGTTACGATACTTATCTTAAAGAGCTTGGGGCAAATATTCGAAGAATTCGAAAGGAGAATGGGTTCACGATGGAAGCTCTTGCAAATGAAGCAGAAATTGAATATCGACAATTAGGTAGAATTGAAAGAGGAGAAGTTAATACAACTATAATTTCATTATTAAGAATTGCAGATACTTTGCAAGTGAATCTAAATGAGTTTTTTACTTTTTAATACTTTATTCCAACATTAATTAATTTTCGAATTAAATTTTTAGCGTTTTAATTTAACAGAGGAATATCCAATATTTTAATATTGCAAACCTGAGTAATTTAAGATATATTGCAAAAAAATCCCATGCAATGTTTGAAGCAAGTTCTAAAGAAAGCCTTGGAAATATGGTGAAGGCTCACAGAGAGTCAAAAAAAATTAGTCAAATTGAATTAGCGAAAGAAATAGGTGGTCATGTAAACCGTTCCCATATTGCACATCTTGAACAAGGGCTCCGATTACCTCCAACAGCTATATTAGCTGAAATTTGTCAGAAATTAAATATTCCTGAGCAGTTTTGGAAGCCTTTTACAAGTAAAGAAGCTGTTTTGAGAATGGAGTTTGAATCTTGGTTATCAGAATTAGTAGGAATACCGATTTCATTAACTAATCATGATAAGTCAGTAATTGAGGTTGTCGAAAAATTAGTCAGTGATATTTTCTCAAAAACATTTACCTCAGAACAAGCGTATAGCTTTTTCCAAAGAATATTAGTGTTTTACGACATTCCTCAAATGTCGACTGAATTTTTTGAAAGATATATAACTCCTGATGCATTTAAAGATATTGCTTCATTCCAACAGAGAATAGAGGAATATCAAAAGGATGCAATAAGACTTTTTAGTTCATTCGAAGATGCATATGCTGCACTTAATTCACATAAGAAACTTTCTGAAATTTTATTCCCATTGACAATTAAATCTGATAGTTTATATAGAGAAAGAACAGAATGGACATCTATCATAAATATTCCAGATGAAAAACTTCCTTATTTAGGGTATATAGCCGCAAGCCGGGTTAAAGTTGAAGAATCTGAAAGAAAAGACCTAGCTAATTTTTTAAATCTTCTTGCAGATCAAAAAAGAAAAAATGAACTCTCGTTGAATAATTATAATGAAAAGACTAAAAGAAAATATGATTCATTATTGAGAAAATTTAATTCAAAAATTGAGCATAGTTTATTTTCTCCATTGTTTTCGCCCTCACCTGAGTTTTTAGAAAGAGAAGCAAAATTTATTAAGCCTGAAGGAGGAAATGATTTTGAAGAAATGGAAAAAACACAAATACAAGCGTATGAAAATCTTGCTCATTATTTGAGCGCAGATTTCATGGATGTATATGTTGCTACATCAATGAGAAGCGACGCAGATTTTGTGTCAGTCAATAATTTTACAAAAAACCTGTTTAATAATCCTGATATTAGACCACTAAAATTAAGATATTTTAATCCTACACAATCTTGGATTGAGGATAGAATAGCTAAAGGTTTAGTAGAAGCTTTAATGCTAAAAAGGGCTGATTTTTGTATATATATGGCTCAAAAAGAAGACACATTTGGCAAAGATTCAGAAGCATCAGTGTCTTTAGGACAAGGGAAACCAGTTATTGTATATGTGCCAAAATTAGTTATAATAGAAGAAAAATTAGATTCAGAAGAAATTGGAAAAATGAATAAGGCTGAATTGATTGAAGAAATAAAAAAGTATGATATCGAATTTGCCAATGAAATAGATGAAAATATCGATGATGAATCTTTAATGGGTAAATTATTGACTAGTAAATTGGAAAGTTCTAACACTGAGAATTTATGTATCGCCATAAAAAATCATTGGGCCGATTATGATCTTTATGGGGAAGTTGAAAAAAGAATAGACGATCAAAATAAAAAAACTATTTTTTTAAATTGGATGGACGGGGTTATAAAACGAGATTTAATTACGTCGATTCCAACGGAAATTCATAAGGAATTAGTTAGTATGCTTGTATCTACAACTATTAGATATGAGAAAAGAGCAAAAATCTTTAGAGAAGTTCATCCTTTAGCACTACAAGTAATTCTTAGCACTGGTGTTTTGAATGGAATTCTGGTCGCTCGATCAGTTGATTCATGCGCATTAATTTTAAAAAGTCTTATCATTAATAAAATGGACTTGGAATTAGTTGTGGATTCTAATAATTATAAATTAATTGAAAAGACATCTAGATCTACGATGAGAGTGATTTCAAGACATAAATTATTATCGAATGCATTTTCTGCTTTTTATAGAAAATTTAATTTTAATTAATAGTGCGCTATATCGTTTTTCATTTTAATTATAGCACAAGTATATAATGACTGAAAATAATATAAAAGTTAAACCATTTTTGCGATGGGCTGGAGGGAAAAGGTGGCTTTTAAAAGATCTGCCAAGGCTTTTACCAGAAAAATCATTTAAGAATTTTCATGAGCCATTTTTAGGTGGAGGTGCTATCTTCTTTTTTTTGGAACCTAAAAAAAAATCGTTTCTTTCTGATTTAAACAAAGAATTAATTGAAACTTATCACTCTGTTCAGGACGATATTGAGAATGTAATATCAGATCTTTTAAGTTTTAAAAACACTGAAGAAGATTATTATAAGATTCGGAATAAAAAATTTGTAAAAAGCAGTAGAAAAGCAGCGCAGTTTATTTATCTTAATCAAACTTCTTTTAATGGAATTTACAGAGTAAATTCAAGAGGTCAATACAATGTACCATATGGACATCGAAAAAATTATAGACTTGATATTGAGAACTTAAGGTTGGCAAATATTGCTTTAAAAAATTGTAAAATTGCTTTTGGGGATTTTACAGATACTATCAAAAATGTAAATGCAGGTGATTTAGTTTTTTTAGATCCTCCTTATACAGTTACTCATAATGAAAATGGCTTTGTTAGCTATAATCAAAAATTGTTTTCCCTACAGGATCAATATCGATTGGCAAATACAATAAGCGAAATCAAAGAAATCGGTGCTTATTACATTCTTACCAATGCAGCCCATGAAAAGGTAAGAGAGATTTTTAACAATAAGGATAAAGTTATTGAATTAAAAAGAGCTAGCTCTATAGGTGGGAAAAATGCTACAAGGGGACAATATTCTGAATTGATAATTACAAATACAATTTGATGAAAGAAGAAGCCAAGATAGCGCTATTTAATAAATTGATAATGGAGTCTGATATTGCTAAAGCAATATCAATAAGGAAGTCTGATTTATATAAAGAAAGTTTTCCGAACAATTCTCCATATATAGAAGAAAGAAAAAAACATGGATGGGAAATAGACTCAATTTTAAAAACTGTAACCAGGCTTACAAAACCAAAACCAAACGATGTGTCGTTTGAAGACAAAACCTGGACTTTATTTGCACTGCTTGGATTTAAAATTATGAACAAAGATAGGCATCTTCATTTGCCATATGATAAGTCAAATCCAAGTCTCACTCAACAAATTGATGTTTTTGCTAAAGATGATGAAACTGTATTATTAATAGAATGCAGATCGGCTACTTCAAATAAAATAGGAGATTTTAAGAAGGAATTAGAAGCGATGAAATCAAAGAAACAAGGATTAATAAATTCTGTGCGTGCATTATTCCCTAATTTTTCTCCGAAGTTTAAATACATCTTAGCGACTAGAAATTTATCTATTAGTGATGCAGATAAAGCAAGATTATTATCTATTAAAGGAATTCATTTTTCAGAGGAAATTATTGATTATTATTATTCACTTTTCTCACAGATAGGACTTTCTGCTAGATATCAATTATTGGGATCACTCTTTGCTGGAGAACCGATTCCTGATTTAGACAACATAATTCCAGCTATTGAAGGTAAAATGGGAGGTTATACTTATTATTCATTCTCAATTGAACCAGAAAAATTATTGAAAATCGGTTATATTCTTCATAGAAATAAAGCTAACGAAGATATGATGCCAACTTATCAGAGAATTATCAAAAAAGCTCGTTTAAAAGAAATTCATAACTTCATTGATGAAGAAAAAGGGTTTTTCCCCAATTCAATTATAGTAAATATTCTGTCTGATAGAAATAAGAATATTAAATTTGAAAGAAGTAGCCTTCAGGCTCCCAATTCACTTTCGCGAATAGGAATTTTACACCTTCCCAAAAAATATCAATCTGCTTACATTATTGATGGGCAACATAGGTTATATGGATATTCTAATTCGATGTATAAATCATCAAATACCATCCCTGTAGTTGCTTTTGTTGATTTAGAAAAGACTGAACAAGTTAAAATGTTTATGCAAATAAACGAAAACCAAAAGCCAGTCTCTAAGGATTTAAGAAATACATTAGATTCAGATCTTTTATGGGATTCAGAAAGCTTTTTAGACCAAATGCGAGCTTTGAAATCTAGGATTGCAATAACTCTCGGGGAGTCAAGAAGATCTCCTTTATTTGGCAAAATTTCTATTGGAGAAGACAAAAAAATAATTTCTACACAACAAATTTCAATTGCTTTATCTAAATCTGATTTTTTAGGTAAAGTCAAAAAATTTGAGATTGAAAAAATAGGAACATTTTATGCAGGAGATATAGAAAAGGCATTTACAAAAATTACAGATTTATT
The DNA here is from genome assembly GCF_020042285.1 of Ferruginibacter albus. NCBI lineage: Bacteria > Pseudomonadati > Bacteroidota > Chitinophagia > Chitinophagales > Chitinophagaceae > Ferruginibacter > Ferruginibacter albus. The sequence continues at coordinate 2,751,377 of NZ_CP083388.1, read as the reverse complement.
AATTAGAACATTTGATTACATCAAAAATCATCTTGAAGAATTATGGGAAAAAGAAAACAATATAATAGTTTTAAATAAAGGTATTTATGGAATAATTTTAATTTTAAACGATATAATCAACTATTTATTTGAAGAAAAAGTTATTAGCGATATCACTTCTACAAAACAAGTTCACGAAGAAACTCAAGTGTACTTAAATACTTTAATCCATTTTTTCAAAGATATATCTGAAGAAAAAGAAAATGAATTAAAAAATGCTTATGGTGCTGGGGGAGATGCTAAATACTGGCGTACGCTTCAAAAGGCAATGAAAGAGATTCATTCTGAAATTAATTATGAGGGATTGGAAGAATTTCTTAAGAAAGAGGATAAGGAAAATAATGAAGAAGCTTTTAAATATATCCGTGAAATTGAATTGTATTTGAAAGCCAGTGTACGAGAAAGGCTTGAAACAGAGTTTGGAAAAGGTTGGTTCAAAAAAGGAGTTCCTATAAAAATCTACACAGATGCAACAACTATTGCTGCTCAAAAAAATAGGGAGATTGAAAATGAGGAGGACGAAAAAGATCCATGGGACTGCCTTCATTTAATAAATTATAGAGATATTATTGTCCAAAATTGGCAGAAAATATTCGAAAAAAATTATACTATACCCGGCGAAGAAAAAATATCAGGAGGAAAGGAGGCAAAAACAAAATGGTTAGTAGAATTGAATAGAATAAGGAATGAAAATGATCATACTTATTATGTAACTTCCGATGAGTTATCCTTTATCGAAAAAATTTATGATTGGTTAATAAAATAATCTGATACTAATTATTTATTAATAGCGTGATTAAGATAATCTATATTTTGAATGCTATTAATGCTTTGATAGCTTCTTTTTTGCTCTCGTCTTCGAACCCGGCTAAATAACTTTGAGTTGTTCTTACATTACTATGACCTAATGCTTCACTTATAAATTCAGTACTAGCTCCGCTTCTTTGAAGGATAGTAGCAAAGCTATGTCTAGCTGCATACGTAGTAACATTTCCATCTATTTCCAATTCTTTAGCTACCTTTTTCATGTTATCATTAATGACATGAGTAAGTTGCTGAATTAAACGTCTCTCATTTTCAGCGTCAAGTTCTTTGTTTAATACTGGAAATACGTAAGTATTATTATCCTTCTTTTTGTTTCCCCATTTATTTATAATAGCTTTTAAATCTTCACTAAGCATTACTCTAATAGGTTCAATTTTTCTTTTTGTTCTTGCAGTTTTTGCTCTTTCATATTCTAATACGTCACCTTTAATATTTTCATATTTGAGTAAACACATATCTTTTACATTAATGCCATTACATAAATACATAAAGAACCAATAGTCTTTTGACATTTGAGCGAACTCTTGCTTCGGCTTATAATAATATATCTTAGCGATATCTTGTAGAGTAAGCGCCTTTTTTATATTGTTTCCTGTAGGTACTTCATATTTTCTTTTTCCAAAGGGATAGTATTCTTGAGTAAGAAAACCTTCTGCAATTACATTATTAAAAAGAGTACGTAAAGAACGCAAATACATACTTACAGTTGTTAAGCTATTGCCTTTTTTTACCATCCATTTTTCATAATTTCTTAGAAATTCGGGTGTTATATCAGCGAATCTTGTTTTAGGAGCAAACTCATTTAAGCTTCTCTGTGAGCATTCATAAGCTACAGCAGTTCCTATTTGTCCGGCTAATCGCAATTCCTTTGCACGTTCTTCAAATGCTAAAAATATTTCATCTTTAGCTGCTCTATTGCTTAGAAATTGTTTTTCAAAGTTGCTCCAAGTAAATACTGATAATTTTTCTATTACTTCAATTGCCTTCTTTTCAAAAGCATCGATTTTAATTTTTAATGATTTCTCACTACTTGTTTGTCTTTTACCAAACATCACTTTTTCGTAATCATCTTTCGTTAGATCAATTGGTGTGGGATAATATTTTTGCCATCTTTCAAATGTAACTCTAACCTTTACCGGGTATGTTCCATTCTTTTTGATTCTTCGTGTATCCAAAAACGTAGCAGTCGTGGCTTTTAACATTAGTGGGAGATTTGTATGCAAACGTAGATAAATTTGCATACAATTTGCATACAAATTCAATAAAAAAGCAAATAATAATAATAAATAAAAACAGAATAAATCTTTTGAAATCCTTTATAGACGTATATTTTATTTGTTGTTATTTATATTTAGTATTTTTTGTTTTGATGTTATTTTATGCCTTACAAGCAGAGGGTCGGCGGTTCGACCCCGTCAACTCCCACCAGTAGCAGAAAGGGTTTCAACGAATTGAAAGTTGAGACCCTTTTTAATTTGCATAAAAACAGCTTCCATTTAAAAATATGCCATATAATATATACTAAGCTTTGATAAAAGGAAACATCTTTCTTTGTATTTAATAACTGATTTTACCTGCCACACCAAACACATACATAAAATTTTATGAGGATGGCATGAGAAGGTTTGCACTTAAGATAGGGGTGGCAATAACCGGATTGTCGCTCTCGTACAAAAGTAATAAAACCCTATTCATACTATGCACATATCATTTGCATAAACTTTTTCTTTTTGGATATACTTAGATTTTTTTTAAGCTAGCTAGCTATTCAACATTAGGCAGGTAAAGAGACTATAAATATTTCATATAATCTCTGTTAATTACTTCATTAACTATACCTTCAAAAATATTTATAATATCATTATTTGTTATATCCGAATCAAAATTTCCTGAATGGGGATCATGCTGCAATTTTGCTTCTGAAAAATATGAATAAGCGCTGTCGTAAACATTTCCAGCTCTCCACTTTAGGCAAATTCGAAATCTAATATTTTTATACTTTATAATTGGCCAATCAAAATCTGACAAATTAATACGTCCCACTCCGTCTGAATACTTATTGTAGGAAAAGTAAAGATCTATTCCGTTTTGTTTTAGTATATGATTTTGTAATAAAATAAAACTTGCGATTTCAAATAAATTTTTGTCTTTCTCATTGTCTTTCTCTCTTTTTAAATTTTCTAACGCTGATTTAAATCTATCTAAATCGCCATATACAATTGACATTAATTTTATGAAATAAATAATTTTTACATCTGTCGATAATGTTACAAAGTCTGAATTGAAATTGGCAAATCTCGGAGAAAAAGGCTGCCATGTTTTGAAACTGTTTGTCCTGTCTGTCTCAAAAGTGGGGAAATTTAATTCAAAACGACATTTAATAAGTTTTCTAACAGAAAGTCCTGCCCTAACTAATTTTTTTAATAAAAAATTTTGAAAGGCTTTTTCTTCTTTTGTTTCAGCTATTTCGATTGAATCAATATAATTTTCTACAGCATCGTCATTGCTAAATTTAAAAATATCTGTGGAATAAAATTTATCGATATAACCATCAAAATCTACATTGTTTCCATATTTATGATAAAAAATATTTTTTATATTATCAATGTCACAAACTAAAATAATATAATCAAAATGAAATTTATTTTCAGCTCCAAAGTGATTATTGTGTGCTGAAAGTATATTTAAAATACGGAAAATGTGTTCTGGGTCAATCCTATCTAAATCGTCAATTACTAAGACATTTTTTTTTCCGTCTGTTTTTATTTCATCTAATAATATATTTATCGCCTTTGTAACATAATTATATTCATATATGCTTCCTATTTTATTTTCACTTTCACTTGCATAATTGAAGACTTCTTGGCTTAATGTTTTAGATTCTTTTTGTTGATTTTTCTCATACTCCTTTGAGATTTTTTTTAATTCGTTTAGTAAACTGACAGGAACTTCAAGAGTAGGATTTAATTTCGAAAGAAACTTTATTAAGAACTTGTAAATTAAATAGGGTTTATTTTCGAAGAATAAAGATGTTTTTTGAGCTTTGGTATCTTTTTTAATTTCTTTTAATTCTATCTTATTGGTAAGAAATAATTCTTTTAGTATATCTGCTTTTATTAATTCAAAAATATCTTCATTATTGCTAATTACATAATTTACGGGGAATAGCGTAATATTATTAAATTTCTCTTTCCTTTCTTTAAAAAACTTATCTACAAAGTAGGTTTTTCCAAACCCAAATTTCCCTGATACTATTACCCTAAAATTTTTTTCTATTTGTAGGTGGTTTTCAAATCTTCTTGATACTTCACTAATGCCTATATCTTTCATTTGTTAAGTTTGCAACAAAAATACTTAGAATTAGAATGAGCATCGTTGAACACTTATGAAACTCTTCAACTCCAATAAAATGAAAAGAAAGCTTTCAATTTTTGAAAGCCTTCTTGGGTTTTTTATAGAAATTCTCTTCTTCCCAACAACGCCTCCATTACGGACATTACGTTAAGTATTCGAGCTGCTTTGTATATTTAGTAAATGTCTCCATTTTATAAATACAATGTCATTAACCTCCTTTGACATACATCATCCTAAATCTTTCCAATTGTCCTAAAAGGCTTTCAATCTTCTTCACAATTCTGCACATTTTAATTTACTTGCCTAAGCATTCCTAATCACCTATATCCGTTGTAAAAGCCTTCCTTATTTTATAAAAGATCAAGCTATTTGAAAGTAATTATACCATTCTCAATGATTGGTTGTGAAGACTGGATGCTGTAGGGTAAATTCTTAATGCGTCAGTGTGCAATCCGGGTTAATAGGTGTGTGTGCTCTGTCTTCCAGCATTTACACAAAATCATTGGGGAAAAACGCTGAAGCATTAAATATTTAAACCAGGGCAGCGGACGTTCAGTTGCAGTCATTGAGGAGCAACGAAAATAGTCTGAGCATCAATACTTCAGCCTCCGGCATAAATGTATAGTCATTCGGGGCGTACGCTTCGGCTCAGAGGATGACCAATTAATCGTCGGTAGTTTAAACTGTATTTATAATCACTAAATAAAAATAACATGGCAAAGAAATCCTATCTGCCCAAAGCAGACCTTGAGAAAAGCAATTGGCTTAAAAATTTTTCGGCAAAGTTGAACAGCTAATGCTGAAAAGTACCGTATTACTACCGAAGAAATTTCGGAAATGATGGCAGGCGCTGCCTATTACAATTACTGGATAGATTATCGCAATCAGTACATCGATTACAGCTTAAAACTTACACAGTTTAAAAATCAATTAATAGATGGTGTAGAAGATGGTGCTGTTGCCAGTGTAGAACCAACGCCTCCGAATATAGCCCCACCACCACCTTCCGTTGCACCAGGACTTTTTAAACGGGCAACTTCGATTGGTAATCGTATTAAAGACAGTCATACTTACACTGTTGCAGATGGAAATGACCTAGGTTTAGAAGGTGTTGAAGAAATAACAGATGTACACGAAATGAAACCTGCTTTGCAACTACGCCTTATAGCCGGCGGACAACCCGAAATAATTTGGAAAAAACAACGCATGGATGGTATCGAGATCTATGTAGATAGAGGTACGGGAAACTGGCAATTATTGGCATACGACACTTATCCAAACTATACGGATACAGCCCCTCTACCTGCTTTAGGTGCAAGCGCTGTCTGGAAATACAAAGCGATCTATCGTTATAATGATGTGCAGGCTGGTATGTGGAGTGATCCGGCAAGTATAACAGTTTCGGGTAATTGATTTTTGCATTTATAAAAGAAAAGGACTTCTGACAGCAGTCCTTTTCTTTTTAGTAAAATCTTCTAGCATTGTATCAATCAAGTTGCATACCTGCGCATACAACATTATTTATTAAGCGGTTGCCATGTCTGGTTACTTACGTTCATGTCCTCATTAGGGTTATACCCTGTATTATTCGTCATTATTACTTCTCCATTGCCACTCTTCCATGCATTGTTATAGTTTGCCGGCAGTTCGTACACATCACCATCGGGGTCTTTATAATTTTCGGTACCGCGTATGTATTGGTCAAATGCATCCGTGCTGCTGCCCGTACTGCCTGTACTGCTGTGGGTGGCATATTGTTTATCAATGTTTGCCAAAAATGCATCGCTATTGCGGCTGATATTTTGGCTTATGGCTGCTATCGTTCGCTGGTTGGCGTAAAATTGATTAGTTAACATTTTTGTTACCTGTAATTGCACTTCTACGAATTGCTTGCTGGGCCGGATCGATCTGTAAACGGCATCAACCAACATTTCATTTTCTTTTTCATGCGGATCATTTTTTATAAAGGTGATCATAGGGGTTATGCTCCATGAAGCATACCCCGCAGTTTTATTGACCATGCCATTCACATTACCTGAAACAAACGCTTTCCATTCTTCGCCGTTTTTATTGAATGTGCCGGTAATGATAATATTATCGCTGAAAAAAGCTGCCTGTGGGTTATTACGTACGGCTGCAACATCTGCAGGATTGGTGCTGGCAGGCACCGGTGTAACTTTTGTATCGGCTATTTTAAAACCGGCCGGTAATAATCGTTGTGCCGTTACTTCGTTCAGTAAAGCTGTCTTTGTATCGGGCGGAAGCTGGCTTTGCACATAACACCCCATGTATTTGGAGCCCGGGCGAAAGCCGCTCATATAAAGCATTTGCGTACCAAGCATAAACGCCTTCATTGGATATATATGTTGCAGAACAGTATTGTCTGCATTGCTTACCTGCATTTCTCCTCTTGCAGGAAAATTAGCGCTCGAAAAATCCCAGGATATATTTCCCGAATACGTCCATCCCTCGGGCAGCATAAACAAAAAGGCGGTGCCTTTTGTCACCTGCTCATCGGTAATGCCCGACAGTTTCATTTTGAGAAAACCCTTGCCGTCTGCTGCTGTAGTAGTGGTATCACTAACAGGAACGGTGTTGTCTTTTTTCTGCTGCGAGCCTGAACAGGCATACAGGTTAATTAAAATAATAAATACAACTGCTTTAAAAATAAGTTGACCGTTAAACATAATGAACTGTATTTATAATAAAGAGGTACAATATTATTTTAACAGGATGGTATTAAAAATGAAACAAAATAGGTATCAGTATTTATAAAGTTAAAAAATATAATAAACAAAGTTTAATAAAATGCCATGCAGGTCCTTCTTCCATGCTACTCACGGTTACCTGATCTCCAAAGCTATTTTTCCATATGCGCCTTTAGCATCCATTACTTCCAGGTAATAAACTCCTGCAGACAGCTGTTTGCTTAAAGGAACATCCAGCTTTGTATTGGTTGCTGTACAATTGAGCGCATTGGTTTGTATGAGCTGACCGATCGGTGTGTATACATTAAGTGTATACTGCCCGGCTGTACTATTGCTAAACAGTAATTCAATGGAACCATTGATCACAGGATTATGCGCAACAGAAATAGTAGCCGTAACTGCCGCTGCAAAATTTACTTTTACTACCTGGCTGTTTTGTGTAGTGCCATCAAGGTCCACACTTATTATTCTATAATAGCTGTCGCCTGTTATGGAAGCATCGTCTGTCCAATTGTAGCTGGTGGTTGAACTGTTCGTATTTGCATTTACTATGGCAGCCTGGCTGAAATTTTTTCCATCAGCCGATCTTTCAACTATGTATTCTTTGATATTGGTTTGATTTTCCACATTCCATTGAACCGCTGCTTTATTTTGTTGCTTACCGGCTTTAACGCTGGTGAATGTAACGGGTAAAGCATTGTCGCCATTGAATATGATCTGGAACCGGTTAGCAGCCTGGGAACTTGAATTGGAATCGATACTGAAATTAATGGTAACAGGCCCTGTATAGGAAAGCGGTGTTTTAGTGCCGGTATAATTATCCAATAAATAAGCTGAAAAATCGGAAGCAGTAAAATTATCACTGGAAACAGAAAGCTGGTAATTTCTTTTGGTAGTATTTGCCAGGTTAAGCAATAGCGTATCATTGGCAACAGCAGGCGCTCTTCTTTCAATTGCCAGCTTTTTTCCTTGCTCTACAAAGCTTATGCTTTCATTTACATTCGCCAGTTTTACAGCGTCTGCTACAGTGATGGTGTTTGTAAATTTAGTGCTGAACTGTGCCATTGTTCCATCTGCTAAAATTATTGAGCTGTCATCATTCAATAAATTCAATACGATATGAATAGATTGTGTTACAGATGCAGGTCTGAATACTAATTTATTGTTGATGGTTGATTTGCTGTTTTCATTGATTAGTACAGAAGCATTGCCAGCAGACAGCGTCTGTACAAAAAATGCCTGACCGGATTGTATCTCTTTTCCCTGGTGGCTGCCTAATACAGAAGAGTTGAATACACCGTCTTCATCAATATCATCCAGTAAAACATAAGCCCCTACCAGGTTCAATGTAGGATCCCATACATAAAAACGTTTTGCAACATTGGTTAAAGAAACATTATTGAAATCTATCGGTGATGCATACGGATTACCAATTAAAGTAAAACCGCCGGCGGTAGCCGAAGCTGTAAATGTTTGATTGCCCGTTTGCAAACGACCGGCTGCACTAAGCACAGTGCTGTTAACAGGTGTGTGCCCAAAATTTGGATTATTGGTTGTTGCAGGATCACGGTCGCCACGAATAAATATAAAATAACCGGCGTTGTCCGCATTGCCGGTGTTACCCGGTGAAATACTTGTTTTGGTATTTGTAACTGTTGTCAATGATTGCGATGCGAGATTAAATGCTTTTAAAGAAACGCTGTTACTGGGGCTTGCATCCAATCCGTTAGCTACACCCGGCGATGCACCTGTAATTAATGTTCCTTTCCCCGGTGTATAAACTCCTCCGTTTTGCCATGAATTGAATATCGTGGTAGAGGCGGTTACGGGAGCTGTTAATAATCTCCAGGCTCTGTGTGCAGGAAGGTAACGTTGTACAATGAATTTTCCGCCGCCGCTGTATGCAAATGCGCCGCTTACCGGTGCCACCCTGGCGGTATTGGAAGAATCAGATTGTAACGTAATGTTTTTATCAGCCAGGTCAAGTGTTCCTGCTGTTGAGGTAAGCGTTCCCGTTAGTGTAAAGGATTTATTGATAGTTACGCCTGCGGGATTGTTGATGATAAGGTTGTTCATCGCGGATACAGTAGCATTGCTATCCGGGAAACGTTGAACAGCCGTTCCTTTTAAAATGATGCTGCCATTGTTGGACAATGTTCCCTGGTCATTGATCTGCCCGGTTATTGCAAAGCTGCCTGCAGCAATTATAGATAATGAGGCGTTGGAGGCAATAGTGATGTTGCGAACGCTGTCTACGCTGCTTACAACGGGGTAATTCAATAATCCTGAAGATATTGTTGCGTCTGTTGTTGCAGTAGGCATTCCTCCACACCAGTTGGAAGCATCGTTCCAGTCTGTGCTAACAGCGCCTGTCCAGATGCCTGTGTTTACAGTGATTACAGCGCTGTCTTTTAGATCGCTTGTTTTGGAAGTACAGGTGCTGTCACTCATGGTGGCGATGGTATATGTGGTATTGGCAGAAGGCGATTCTACAACAGTGATGGTAGGGGCAGTTCCGCTAAAAGCATCTCCATTGTTTAATGTTCCGTCAATAGTGCCTGTGCCTGTTACGGTTAATGTGATGGTAGCATTACTTCCGTTACAAATAGAAGCGGTGCCGCTTATTGTAGCTGTAGGTGTTGCATTCAACGATACAACAGTGCTCGCAGAATCTGAGCAACCGAATATATCGGTTACTTTGATGGTATAGCTTCCTGCTGTAGAAATTGCAATGCCCGGGTTTTGGGTAGTGGCAATTACAGCATGAGAAGGATTTGTCCATTGATAAGTTGGATTTTCAGCATCATCTGCATCAACGGTAAAGCTTATCGTACTTCCCGAACAAACAGGAGAGCTGTTATCCGCAGTAACCGAAAACCCGGTATAATTAAATTCATACGCTCCAAGGTCGGGGTTGGTTGTATTGCGACTGTTGTCGTTGATATCTGTATTAATAACAGGATTTGTTATAGCGATACCGGTATTGCTTAGCGAACAGTTCGTAGTGCTGTCCGGTTGCAGGTCATAGGTAGCGCTAACAAAACTTACATTACGATTTACGGAATTGGCGTCGCCGCCTGAATTGGTTTGCCATTGTGCAAAGCTGTTATTCACTCCGCTTCCCCATTCTGCAATGTTGCCGGCATTATTGCTATATAGATCGTTATAATTTGAACCGGATGCACTCCACGAAGAAGCTGCCGGTGAAGTAATATTGCTGATGGCATATTGTTTACCGGTACCATTTCTTTTGTTTACAAGAACATTGTTTCGCAACGTAACTGTACCCGCTACAGAACGAATAAAGGCAGCGGAGCGTTGAGCCGTTCCGGTTGCGTTACCGCTGATACGGATGGTATTGTGATAATAATTCCAATTGTTGGAGGTGGCATGGTTTACTCCATATAGTTTAACGCCATTGCTGTTTGTTGCATTGTCAATATTAGAAGTATTGGCAAGATTTATAACGTTATTATATGCAGTGAAAGAACCGTCAAACGCAGTTATACCGCAAATGCCCGGTGCACTTCCTGTGGATGTATTGGAAAGATTAGCGAGGCGGTTCTTGTAAATGGTTCCGGATGCTGTTGCAGTAATACCCATACCTACAACACTTGTATTTAAAGCTGATATGGTGGTTGAATACAATCCTGAAATAATATTATTAGAGATAACCTGGTTTGCCGCAGTTGCTTCATTTAATATACCAATAATGGTTGCGGTAGCCGGTGATGAAAGTTCGATCGATGAAACCGTTTTGGTAGATGGAGTAGATAATGTAGTAATGGTATTGCCTGAAATAGTATGTGTATAAGCACCTGCTACATCAATACCTATCAATTGTGCATTGTTGCCTATTGAAGCCAAGGTGATGCTGTTGATTATATTATTGGTAATGGCAGATGTACTGGCAGAAACAATTCCTGCATACATGGTAGAGCCGACATTTGAATTGTTGACGCTGTTGATATTTTGAATAGTATCGCTACTGATCGTTACCGCAGCGCCTGAAGAAGCACCGTTATAAATTCCTGTGAAGCTTCCGGAAGAAGTAGTGCTTAGGTTGCTTATGTTTTCAATAGCATTACTGTTAACTTGTACAGTAGAGCTAACGGCACTTCCTAATACAATGCCTGTTAAGGAAGTTGCAGCAGCCGTTGATGTTGATAGAACACGGATGCTGTTCAATTTGGTAGTGCTGCCGATGGTATTGTTGTTTATTTCTGAAGGAGCAGCAGCTGCATTCACATAAATTCCCTGGAAAGCCGATGCAGCAGGAGAGGTGCCGGTATTGCTGATATCAACGCCGGTAACCTGGTTGCCATCGATCGATCCGTTATTGCTTTGGCAATTGATACCTCTTATAAAGGACGTATTCGTTGCAGCCGTTGTTGAAGTAGCGACCGTAATGGAACCGTTTTGAGTTAAAGAGCCGATCCTGTTGCCATCGCCATCTGCCGTACCGCCAATATTAATTCCGGAACCATAGGTTTCAATACCCGTAAAGATGCCGGTGCCCGCTGCAGTTGGAATTGTTGATAAAGAGATCTTCTTTATGATGTTCCCTTTTATGTATGAAGCAGGAGAAGCATTGTTTGTTGTAAGTGATATGCCGGTATAAGAAATGCTTCCTAACGTTGACGCATAGGTAGCGTTTGTGCCCGAAGCTAAAGCTGAATTTCCTCCTATATAATTATTCAATATGGAATAACCCGAGCCACCGGCGATCCGGATACCCTGCAATGCAGTGTTGGCTGCATAGTTAATGCTTCCACTTATCGTTCCATTGTAAAAGCTGTTATTGGAGATCGTCCATGCAGTAGAACCTGTTGCGGCAATATCGATCGCTCTTTGCTTATAATTATAAATAGTATTGTTGGAGATCGTGTTGGATGAATTTTCGTTTCCTGCAGTTCCCGATGAGTAAATTGCTACAGTGCCTGTGTTGCTGTTTATGGTTGCATTAACAGTACAGTTGTCAATTAAATTATTGCTATTGCCAACAGAACCGGTAGTGCCAAAAAGAATGACACCGTCCGTCGCATCGGCATAGGCTTCTGCATCGCAATACTTAATGGTGTTATTGGTAGCGCCATTGATAAAAGTAAAAGCTGTTCCTGTAGTACCGGATGTATTGGTATTTTTAAAGCTTAAATAACTGCCGCTTCCGCCATTGCTTCCATCAAATGTTACCCTGTCTGAGCCATCCAGTCTTATCAATCCAGTGGCTGCACTTCCCGAAACGGTTCTCATTGTGGCAGCATCCGGTTGTACGGTCAATGTATAATTACCTGTTCCTGATTCAACCCATTGATTTAAAGCGATCGTTCCATCTTCTGAAAGATCAGAAGTGATGGTAATAGTGGTGTTTCCTATCAGCCCTACGCTATTGATGGCTGCAAATAAGCCATCTGTTTTGGTCAGCGATTTAAAAACTTCTGTATTGCCGATATTGTAGGTGCCTGAGAAAGGAATATTGTAATTATTTACGGTGCCTGTTATCGGGAATGCAGAAGCTGTTAACGCAACACTTGCCGGGGTAACCGTGAACGTACCGGAATTAATGCCAACATTAGCCGTAGTGGCAATATCCTGCGCCACTACAAAATATTGAATAGCTCCAACAGTAGCAGATGAACCTCCGTATAGCAATGAATAATTTATAGTAAACGTATAAGGAGAAGAAGTGTTGGTAGCTTCTGTATATTTCCATCCGTTAGTGCTTGCCGTATTATCAACAAAAGTATTGGCATCGCTGTATCGTTTGTAATATATTCTTGGTTTTGTACCTGCATTGTTATTAACGCCGCTGCCATCTGTTATGGTTATTCCTGTAATGCTCCTGTTAACAGTAGAGGTTGTATTGCTTAAGGCAGTATAAGAAATAGAAGGAGGAGTGGTCTCAAGACCAAATATTTCATCAGCGCCAATATCCGGTGATGAAGATGATCCTACATATCCTGTATTGCCTGCACGGATCTGTCCGTCAACATCATCCGTAAAGCCTGTAACATTTGCACCACCACTTTCTATTTGTGTGGATAGGCTGTTGTTAATATGCAGAAATACTGAAGAGGAACCTGTAGTGCTTAAAAACTTGGAGCTTAGGTCTTCTGTTACAGAAGATGATTCTCTTGTAGAAACTCTGGTTTTATAAGCAGTTAATGCTTGATCGGAGTTAGTGCCATCGTAATAAATTAATTTATTAGTGGCAGGAGTTCCTGCATAGAAAAGATTATTGTTAGCGGTAGAAGCAAAGTTGGTTAAGGCTGCACTCGACCTGCGGTATGCCGCTGTAATACCTGTTCCTTTCGGAGTAGAGGTATTCATGACGATGTTATTACGCAAGTCAAGCGCAGCTGTTGTTGCAGTTGCAGAGGTGGTATGATAAATACCGGAAGAGCTGAAGTTGGTTCCGGTTGAAGTTGCATTTATATAAATTGTATTGTAGTAAACATTTACATTAGAGGTGGCAGTAGTGGATGTTACACTAATTCCCCTGATAACATCTGTTGTAGAATTGGCAGCACCGGCAGTCAGATTCCCAAGCAGGTTATTATAGATGTTTACAGTAGTTCCGCCGGATACCAATATGCCGTTCACGGTACTGGAAGCATTGGTTCCGCCTATATCATAGATTTTATTTTTGTAGATATTTTTTGTTGTACCGGCAGTAATGGCAATTGCCGAAACAGCCGATGCTCCTGTAGTTGAAAGGGCATTGATCGTATTTAAATAGATATTGTCATTTCCGGCTGCAGTAGCGATACCTGTAATAGCAGCACCACTGGTAATATTATTAATAGCGTTACCGGTTACAGCGTTACCCGTTGCCGTTATGTTTACCGAAAGGGCTGTAACCGAGCTCGTTCCTCCACTCCAGGTACTGAATGTATTGTTTTGAATGGTTTTTGTTCCTGCACCTGCATCTGTATTTATCCAGCCTGCAATAGCAGTTGCACCCGTAACCGTTATATTGGAAAAGTTATTGGTATTATTATTGATTACGGCTCCTGCAACGGAAGAAGCAGTGCTTGTAAATAAGGTTACCGTGCCGCCTGCCTTTTTAGTAAATGTTCCTGAAATGGAATTGTTGTTTACGTTTTGTGTTCCGGTAGCAGCAACGATCACATTGTCTGAAATAAATGTAATATTACCCGAAGTGTTAACATTAAGATTGGTGAATGTGTTTCCATTGATTGCTTGCGAAAGGGTTGCAGCACTGTTTAAAATATAGGTGTTATTTCCAGTTCCTGCAGTTGCATAATTGATGCCCTGGAACGTATTACTACTGATGGACAGTGCAGCAGCAGCAGTGCCGCCCGCATTATATATAAAGACCTGTGAGCCTGAGTTCGCTGCATTATAGGTAATTGCATTGGAAGTGCTCGTTCCAATAATATTACCGTTGATATTTATAGTTGAACTAACGGCTCCTGAATTGTAAATGGAATAATGTACACCGCTTACTGCAGTGGTAGCATTTCCATAAAATGAATTGTTGTTAATGGTAAGTGTTGCCGGCGTTGCTGCATTATATATTCCTACAAACAAGCCGGTTGTCAGGGCGCCTGTTATATTACCTGAAAATGTATTGCTATTGATAGCTATTGAGGAGGGAGTGCTTGCTGTATAAATACCATATAGTGCACCTGCGCCGGTTGCCGTGCTTGTGTCATTTGAAATAACATTACTGGTTATGGCAATGGATGAAGATGCAGCATTGCTGTATATACCATAGAAGACGCCCGCGGTAGCATTGTTAGCGTTGCCTGTTATTGTATTACCTGTTATTGTAATTACTGCAGGAGAAATAGCTGCATTATTAATACCGGTAAAAGTTCCGGAAGCAGTAGCGCTTTGATGACTGATATTTTGAATAATGTTTCCGCTTATCTGCAATGTTGAGTTTATTAGCGCACCTGCTGATATACCGATCAAAGCTGTGGTAGTAGCAGTTGAAGTGGATAATACACGAATGTTATTAGTGATCGCTCCGCTTCCTGTGCTTCCAATAATATTATTAGTTACCTGTGATGGAGGTGTTGCATTGTTTACAAGAATACCCGTAAAGGTAGATGGCGCAGGTGCTGTGCCAATATTGGTAATGTCAATACTGCTTACCTGGTTGCCGGTAACAGCACCACCTGTACTTAAACAGTTAATACCAATGATCAATGATTTTTTTGTAGCAGTAGTGGTAGAAGTAGTTACTGTTATAGAGGAATTGTTGGTATTGGATCCGATTGTATTGCCTTCTCCGCTATTAGCTCCGCCGATAGTAATACCTGAACCATTTGTTTCTATACCGATAAAAACGTTGGCAGCAGTAGTAGAGGTGGGTACAGCAGAAACTGATATGCCTGCGATTTTATTTCCTTTGATATAGGATGCCGCATTCGCACTGTTAGAGGTCAACAGAATTCCCTGGTATGACATTATTCCTAACGTGGATGAATACACTGCGTTTGATCCTGTTGCCATTGCAGCGCTTCCTCCTATATAATTATTTGAAATGGTATATCCTGATCCTCCCAATATTCTTATGCCATGCAATGTTGTAGAAGCCGCATAGCTGATGCTTCCGGTAACAGTTCCATTGTAAATGCTGTTGCCCGAAATGGTCCATGCAGTGGAACCTGCAGAAGTAATGTCCACAGCTCTGTCTCTGTAATTATAAATAGTATTATTGGAAATAGTGTTGGAGTTGTTTTCATTGCCGACAGTACCTGCTGAATAGATACAAACATTTCCAGTGTTACTGTTAACAGTAGCATTGATGTTGCAATTGCTGATGGTATTATCGCTGTTACCGCCTGCAACCGTTGATGTGCTGAAAAGAATTGTACCGTTTGTTGCATTGGCATACGCTTCGATATTACAATTGGTAATAGTATTGCCTGAAGCGCCATTGATAAATGTAAAGGCAGTTCCGGTTGTTCCGGCAGCATTGGTGTTTCTGAAAGTAAGATAGTTGTTGGCTGTGCCGTTGCTTCCATCAATTGTGATATTGCCGGCATTATTAAAACGTATCAACCCGTTCACTACATCTCCTGATATTGTTCTTAATGATGAAGCGTCCGGCTGAATGGTTAATGCGTAATTACCGGCACCTGTTTCATTCCATTTGTATAATGTATTGGCTCCGTCTTCTGAAAGATCGGAAGTAATATATACCGTAACATCACCCGATAAGCCTAAGCTGTTAATTGATGCAAACAAGCCGCCGACTTTAGTTAAAGAAGTAAAGGTTTGTCCTGTACCTACATAATAGGTGCCCGACATTGCAGCAGATTTTGTTCCGTCAAATTCATCCGCACCTATATCGGTAGCAGTTCCCGAACCGGCATAACCGGTATTGCCATAACGGGTTTGTCCATCTGCATCATCCGTATAATTCGTAATGCTGCTGCCACCGCTTTCTGCTAATGTGGCTTTAGATGCATCAAGATGAAGGAAATTGGAAGAAGCTCCATTAGTGCTTAAGAACTTTGATGATATATCTTCTGTAACTGTTTGTGCGTCTCTTGTTGCTACTCTTGTTTTGTACGATGCCAATGTTTGATCAGCATTGGTACCATCATAAAAGATCAATCTTGTACTCCCTGCAGAACCAGCGTACAATAAATTATTATTGGAAGCAGAAGCGTAATTGGTCAATAAGGAAGAAGATCTTCTTAAAGCAACGATCAGGCCTGTTCCGTTAGGAGTGGAGGTATTACAGATAATGTTATTTCTAAGATTTAATGCAGCAGTTGTAGCGGTAGCACTGGCAGCATGATAAATGCCTGTTGTTCCAAAATTTGTTCCGGTAGAGCTTGCATTAAGATAGATCGTGTTGTAATAAACATTAATAGTTGAATTAGCAGAAGCTGCTGTTATGCTAATACCTCTTATTGGGTCAGCTGCACTGGAAGCGGGAGTGCGAAGGTTTGCGATCTGGTTATTATAAACAGTGGCTGCAACAATTGAAGTACCTGAAATCAAAATGCCGTTAACTGTTCCACCGGTGATCGATGCCTGCAGATCGTATATTTTATTTTTGAACACTTTGTTGTTAGTGCCGCCGGGTATGGCGATACCTGTTACCACCGAAGCGCCGTTTGTTGTTAGTGAGTCAATACTATTCGAGTAGACATTATTGTTTCCTGTACTGGTAGATAATCCTGTAATAGCTCCCGAGCTGGTAATATTGCTGATCGTATTTCCTGTTATGGAGTTACCCGTTCCCGTTATATTTGCTGACATGCCTGTAACACTACCTGTTCCTCCCGACCAATTATAAAATGTATTATTCTGAATTGTCTTTGTTGACGCACCTGCATCGGTATTTACCCAGCCTGCTATTGTGGTGCCTCCTGTAACAGTTATGTTAGAGAAATTATTATTGTTATTGTTGATGACAGCGCCTGCTAAAGAGCTTGCTGTGCTGGTAAACAATGTTACCGTTCCCCCTGCAGCAGCTTTGGTGAATGTTCCTGTAATGGAATTGTTATTTACATTTTGTGTTCCTGCGCTTGAAACAATTACACCATTTGACAGGAATGTGATGCTTCCTGTAGTATTCACATTCAGATTAGTAAACGTATTGTTGTTAATTGCCTGCGAAAGTGTAGCAGCACTGTTGGAAATATAAGTGTTAGATCCTGTGCCTGCTACCGCGTAATTAATTCCCTGGAAATTATTATTGCTAATAGATAATGCAGCGGTAGTTCCTCCTTTGGTAACATATATACCTATCAAACTGCCCGAACTGGCTGCATTATAGGTAATGGCATTAGACGTATTTGTTCCGATATTATTATTGTTGATATTAATAGCTGTGGTTACGGTGCCGGTATTATAGATCGCATAATAAGGCCCGGATAAGCTTGTAGTAGTGCTTCCTGCAATAGTGTTGCTGTCTACCATAAGTCTTGTACACGAACCGCTATTATAAATACCTGAAAATACCCCTGTGGTTAATGCTGTAGTAGCGTTCCCAGTGACTGTATTGTTACTTATAAATACTGTTGCTGCGGCACCGGAATTATATATCCCATATAAAAAACCTGTTGTTACTGCACTGTTTGTGTTATTGGAAATAATATTATTAGTAACATTCAATACTGATGGTGTACCACTATTGTTAATACCATAAAAGCCACCGGTGGTAGCAGTTGTATAAGTGGAATTGGAGATCGTGTTATTGGCTATGGTAACTGTATTGCCTGCTGCGGTTGACCCGGAGGCGTTATCAATGCCGATAATATTTTGCGTAGTACCTCCTCCATTTACAGTAATAGTATTATTCGTTACTGTTACATTAGCGCTCTTAGCGGTATTAATGTAAATGCCGCGTAATGTATTTGGATGATTTGTTCCGGCACCGTTATTATTGTTGATTGAATTGTAGGAAACATTCAGATCGTATTGTGCTGAAGTGCGAATAGCTACAGCAGGATTAGTAGCGCCTGCTGCACCTCCATAATTAACAATGGTATTGCCTGTTGCAATTGAATTGCCGCCTACATCATTAAAATCATCAGCCAATGTAAAAGGAGAGGATGCTGCATATCCAATCAGAGAAATTCCCGTATTACAATTTTGAATGGTGTTCTTGTAAAATTTGTTATAAGAGTTAGTGCCATCAACAGTGGAAGGGCTTAATGCAGTGATGGCTGCAGCTGGTAAAGCGTTCATTACAATTATGCCTGCAGAGCCATCTGTCATTGGTGCTGTGCCTGTTGCGTTGTTAATGTTGCTTAAAGAGATCGTACAATTTTTAATAGTAACATATTGGCAACCGTTAGTAGTGCTTGCTTTGTACAAAGCATAACCATATTCCATCGTAGCCGGGTTGCCGGTATTGGCACTATTTTCTTTCAGATCAATTCCATTGATGGTTACATAATCTGAACCAACCAATCGCCAAATGCCATCCTGCACTGCGGTAGCAGGAGTTCCGACACCACCTGTATAAGAAGTCAGTAAAGGATTTGCTCCATTGGCAACAGGGTCTTTTTGAAATACGATTGGATTAGCGGAAGTACCCGTTGCCGTTAGTGAAATGGTGGCAGAAATAGTTTCCGTATAGTTAGCTGCGATGTTGAAAGTAACACCACCTGAACCAACGCCGGAAGTATTTAATGCTGTAACAGCAGCTGAAATAGTTGCGTAATCGCCCGGAATTGTTTTTGTTCCGTTGATTTGAGCAATAGCAGTAAGGTTAATGAACAATATGCAAAAAGCAATAGCATTGCCTTTGGCATAGGGATTTTGGAATTTCATGTTTTTAGGAAAATTGGATAGCACCCTAACGGGGCTTTCAAGTTTTATATTGCTGTTAAAGCTAACTATTATGAGATTTATTGATATATATCAATTTTAACAGTAAATCAATGTGTTATATCCCAACATTAGTGGGTTTAGGATTAGAGATTTATAAATTGAAGTAATTCAATTTATAAAATAGAAAATAAATTTTAGCGCAAGATTTTACTAATAATTAAGTTGTTTGAATGAAGCAAGAGTAGATTTGCCTCTATTCGAGTCCGTATGAAGTAAAATAAGAGCTTCTCCTTATTGTAGTGAAATTATAATAAAATAAGATTATCAAATAATAGCCATGCCGACTATTATACTAAGTTGTTCTTCTTTAAAGAAGACTACATTATTTCATTCTTTTCCCGATCATTTTGTTTGTTGCAATAGCTGCACTTTATTCCTTAATTCTTCCAGCTCTTTATCTTTAGCCGATTCATCGGTATCAATGCTTTTTTGTATCTGCTCTGTTACATTGGTCTTTGCATCATTGAACTCTTTTACACCTTTTCCAAGTCCTCTCATTAATTCAGGGATCTTTTTTCCTCCAAATAATAATAATACTACAAACGCGATCATTATTAAATGTTCCGGTGCAAATATGGAAAGAGGGATCAATAAAAAATTTGAAACTATCATAAAATGTTTTTTTAATGAATAATAATTGAGTTACGATAAAATAAACCTGTTGGATTTAAAACCAATAAAACAATTAAACCGTAACTCAGGTATGTTAGCAACGGAAACATCACATAGAAAATCATTCTTCAGCAGCTTTCGCAAGCAAACACCTGCTGCTGATACGATGAATTTCTGGGAGCATATCGAAGCTTTTCGCTGGCATATTATCCGTTCTATTATCGCTTGTTTAACGGCAAGCACTATAATATTCATTTATATCGATTGGGTATATGATCATTTAATATTGGCACCTGCACGATATGATTTTTATACGTATGGTGCCTTATGCAACTTAGGACAGGCATTGCATTTAGGTAATACATTGTGCATGCCTTCTATGAATATTGATCTGCAGGTGAATACAGTTAATGGTACATTCAGTTCAGCATTAAATATAGCCGTGATGGGGGGAATAATTTGCGCATTCCCTTATATCTGCTGGGAACTGTGGCGCTTTATTAAGCCGGCTCTTTCTCTCAAACAGAAAAAAATGGGAACGGCTGCTATTTTTTGGATATCGCTGTGTTTCTTTCTGGGTGGGCTTTTCGGATATTATTTATTAGCACCGTTTACATTTAATTTTTTATCCAACTATAGTTTGGGTAAGACTGGCATGGTATTCTATCGTCCATCCATAAACGATTATGTAGGTACGCTTACCAATTTAATATTAGGGTGTGGACTTGCATTTGAATTGCCGGTACTAACTGTTGTTCTCACCAGGATCGGTATCATTAACGGTAAATTATTAAGATCGTATTCAAAGTTTGCTATTGTGATCATTATTGCAGTTGCTGCTATTATTACGCCTTCACCCGATTGGATAAGTCAGTTAATTGTTTCTATTCCACTTTTTATTTTATATGGAATAAGTATTCTATTGGCTTCCCGTGTTGAAAGAAAACGGTCGGCAGAAGTATAAAATATTTCCCTTCTTTAAAACCTATAACGATTGAATTGATTCGGTCTAACGAAGTCAATTGGTGTACCCGCTAAAAAAATCATTTTTCAAAAACTAAAAAATATAACAATGAAAGAAAATCGGAACAGAGATGAAGTGGGTATTATTAATGAAACACTTTCTACCTCTTTAAATAGAAAAAACTTTCTCAAGTATTCAGCCTTTACTGCAACTGCATTGGTAATAGGATTGGAAGCTTGCAGCAAAGACGATAACAACACACCGGCAAATGCCATTGATGTTGGCAGCGGTGATATCGGCATTTTAAACTTTGCTTACGCATTGGAACAATTGGAAGCTGCTTTTTATGTAAAAGTGAATGCTTCTTTTTATTCCGGTATTACCAATGAAGAAAAACAAATTTTATCAGACATCATGGGGCATGAAGTAGCACACCGTGATTTTTTTAAGGCAGCTTTGGGTGCCAATGCTATTCCTGCATTAACAGTTGATTTTTCTTCTGTGAATTTTAACAACAGGGCAAGTGTATTAGGTACCGCTAAAGCTTTGGAAGATACCGGTGTATCTGCCTATAACGGCGCGGGACAATACATTGCTTCTGCAGCTTATTTAACGCTGGCCGGTAAGATCGTTTCGGTAGAAGCAAGACATGCAGCAGCTATCAGGGATCTGTTGAATCCAAAATCGGCAGACTTTGCAGGTGATGATGTAGTGGCAGCTTCAACAGGCTTGGATTTTTCCAGGACACCGAATGCAGGCAACCCCAGCATTGTTGCTACTGCCAATACTTTTCTTACAACAAAAATTTCAGCTACTAAACTTCCTTAAAAAATTAAATGTATGAAAGCGATAAAACTATTTGAAGAAATTCATAACGAAATAACTGATGAAGGACTATCACGTCGTGATGCCTTATCAAAAGGATTGGATTTTGGAATCAAAGCAGCCATCAGTGCCATTCCATTATTATTTTTTGAACTAAAGACCAATAAGGCAAAAGCAGCGCCAACAGGCATTACTGATGTAGTAACAGATGTGTTGAACTTTGCACTTACATTAGAATACCTGGAAGCAGAGTTTTATACCACAGGCTTGGGTACATCCAACCTTATTCCCGGTAGTGACCGAACGCTTATTCAACAAATAAGTAAACACGAAACGGCACATGTTGCTTTATTGCAATCTACCATTACATCTTTAAACGGTACACCTGTTGCAAAACCAACATTTGATTTTACAGCCGGAGGAACTTTTGGAGATGTGTTCACCAATTATCAAACTTTTTTGGCACTATCCAATGCATTTGAAGATACAGGGGTTAGAGCCTACAAAGGTCAGGCGGCAAACCTGTTGGGAAGTGGCGCTGTATTAACAGCGGCATTGGATATACATTCCGTAGAAGCAAGACATGCTTCTGAAATTAGAAGACTGAGAGGCTTAAAAGGATGGATATCGAATGCAGAAGCCAATGGGTTACCTGCTGCTATTTATGCGGGTGAAGATAATACAATGCAAGGCGGAGTAGATGTAAAAACATTGACTACTTCTTCTGCAACCAGTATTACGGAGGCGTTTGATGAGCCTTTGACCAAAGATGAAGTGTTGGCAATTGCAGGTCCATTTATTAAATAGTGTTCATTAGCTAGATAAAGGTTGGCACAATAGTGTGTCAGCCTTTTCTTATTTATATAAGATAGCGTTTTGGGGTCTTGTATAAATTAACTGATTATGAATAAAAAAAAGAGAGGTAGAATAGGGATGCCTATGATGTATGTTTTTGAACTACTTCCACGATATCCTTTATATCGATCATTCTTTTTTCGCTCTCAGCATCTCCAATTTTTTCAACTATTAAAATAGTTTTGTCAAGTTTATTGGTAACCTGGTAAGTTGAATAATTTCTGCTCGGGAATTTGTCTAAGCAAGAGATAAGGTCTCCAATATCTATTTGTGAAATATTAAATCTCATACCATAGCGTTTAAAATTAAAACTTAGTTGTTTTAAGAAGCAATGAACTAAACTACGCTTTTTCTCTTTTAGAAACCTTAAGCTATTGTTATTTTGACTTATAACAATTAATTGTTGTTATTTTAACCCGTTATTTGTGCTGTTTGTGTAGTTTACCCGTTTTGGAAGAAGAGAAGATCATATTTTCCACTCAACGATCTCGTTTACCCAATCCTGTTTATACGACGCTGTAATTTTAATGTAGTTGTCGGAGTAGCCTTCCATCATGCCGTTCTTATTATTTTCTTCAAACAATACTTTTCTTGTTTCGCCAATATGTTGTTGCGTAAAGTATTGCATTTTTTGATAGCTAAGATTGCGCAATGTTTTATTCCGTTCATTACGAACATTCATTGGTACAACCGGCTTAATATCTAATGCAACTGTATTCGCTCTTTCAGAATACGTGAATACATGTAAGTAGGAAATATCAAGACTATGTAAAAAGTCGAACGTTTCTTTAAAGTCTTCTTCCGTCTCACCGGGAAAGCCAACAATAACGTCAACGCCTATGCAGCAATGCGGCATCAATGTTTTTATTAAGCCAACTCTTTCTGCGTATAATTCTCTTTTATAGCGGCGGCGCATCAATCCTAATATTTTATTGCTGCCGCTTTGCAATGGAATATGAAAATGCGGCATGAACTTTTTACTGTTGCTCACAAATTCAATGATCTCGCTGCTTAATAAATTAGGTTCAATGGATGAGATGCGGAAACGCTCAATGCCTTCCACTTTATCCAACTCTTGTACAAGTGAAAAGAAATTTTCTTTTTCGATCGTTCTGAAGTCTCCGAGGTTCACTCCTGTTAAAACAATCTCTTTAACATTATCTGCTGCCAATTTTTTTACGTTCGCTAATACACTTTCAATACTATCGCTTCTGCTTTTGCCTCTTGCCATTGGTATGGTGCAGAAAGCACAATTATAATCGCAGCCATCCTGCACTTTTAAAAAAGTTCTTGTTCTGTCACTGATAGAATAAGAAGCAGTGAAAGTATTTACATCTTCAATATCGCAGCTGCAAATTTTTGCGCTATCACCTTTGGTAATTTCTTTAAGATGTTGCGTGATGTTGAATTTTTCTGCAGCGCCTAATACCAGGTCAACTCCCGGAATTTCTGCGATCTCTTTTGGTTTTAATTGAGCATAGCAGCCGGTAATTACTACCATCGCTTCCGGTGCTTTGCGTTGTATGCGGCGCACCAGCTGTCGGCATTCTTTATCTGCATTCTCGGTAACAGAGCAGGTATTTATTACATATACATCTGCCACATTATCAAAGTCGGTTTTTACAAAACCATCATTCTCCAATAACCTACCTAAGGTAGATGTCTCGGAAAAATTAAGCTTACAGCCTAATGTATGTAATGCTACGGTTTTGCTCATGAGGCGCAAAGATACAAAAATGATGAAAGGCATAAGGTAGACGATATAAGGTGTTATTTTCGCAGTATGCTAAAAAAATATCTTCCCTTAATCATCCTGTTCATTGCAGCGTGCGCAATATGGTTTATAAAGTCGCACCAGCGTGGACATTATGTTCGCAATACCGATGTTCAAACGATCAATGTTATTCATGCGGATAGTATTATATCGGTGGATAACGATGATGACTTTAATCGTTCTGCATCAAAGATCATTTACAGCAAACATGCTAAGTGCAGAATGGATTGTCGCCATATAGATGAAGCGGAAGTAAAAGCGATATTAAAGAACGGGAAAGTAAATGAAAAGAAAATTGAAGAAGACGACAGAGGTAAAACATATCCATTGGAAGGCGTTGCCGAGGGGCATCACTTGCGCATTGTATTTGCTCCAAAAGAAAACGATGTAGTGGAAGTAGTTACCTGTATTGACCTGGATACAGATTGGGACTGCGATTGCAAATAGTAATTACCCAAATATTAACGAATTTCATTTATAGAATACAGTAATTTCGTTGTTGCGATTGAATGAATTAGTGTAATTCGAAATAATTAGTGTCATAAGAATGAAAATAAAATCCTTTTTGGCAAAACCTTTTGCCAATTATATATACAAGCAGATTAAAAAAGATATGGAATGTGCGGTGGAAAATCAGCAATCCATTTTTAATCATCTCATTAAAGAAGGCAGTAAAACAGAGTTTGGTAAAGACCATAACTTCAAGCAAATAAAATCTTATGAAGATTTTGTGCAGCATGTTCCCGTAAGAGATTACGAAGCGTTTAAGCCTTATATCGAAAAAATAAAAGCAGGCAGACAAAATGTTTTATGGAAAGGCTTACCAATTTACTTTGCCAAAACAAGCGGTACTACCAGCGGTATTAAATATATTCCCATCACAAAAGATTCTATTCCCAATCATATCAATACGGCACGTAATGCGCTTTTATGTTACATGGCTGAAACGGGCAATACAAAATTTGCCGATGGAAAGCTGATCTTCTTAAGTGGCTCTCCAGAACTGGAAAGAATAGGAGATGTACCTGTTGGTCGTTTAAGTGGTATTGTTAACCATCATGTGCCGAAATATTTACGTACCAATCAATTGCCTTCTTATGAAACCAATTGTATTGAAGATTGGGAAACCAAGCTGGATGCTATTGTGGATGAAACGATCAATGAGAACATGACATTAATCAGTGGTATTCCGCCATGGGTACAAATGTATTTTGACAGACTCATCGAAAAGAGGGGTAAAAAAATAGGAGAGCTATTCCCCAATTTTAGTGTGCTGGTACAAGGCGGTGTAAACTTTGAACCGTATAAAACAAAACTCTTTGAAAGCATTGGTAGGCCGATTGATACGATAGAATTATTCCCTGCAAGCGAAGGTTTCTTTGCTTTCCAGGATACGCAGAAAGAACAAGGCTTATTATTAAATACCAATAGCGGAATATTTTTTGAGTTTATTCCTGCAGCAGAGATATTCAACGATAACCCGACACGGTTAAGTTTAAAAGATGTAAAAACAGGAGAGAACTATGCGCTGTTGATCAGCAGCAATGCAGGTTTGTGGAGCTATAATATTGGTGATACGGTAAAGTTTGTTTCTACTGATCCGTATCGTTTAATCGTAACCGGTAGAATTAAACATTTTATCTCTGCCTTTGGCGAGCATATCATCGGTGAAGAAGTAGAAGCTGCTTTACAACAAGCGGCGACAGAAGAAAACGCAAGTATTACAGAGTTTACCATTGCACCAATGATAGCACAAGGTGAAGGTAAAAGCTATCATGAATGGTTTATTGAATTTGATAATGCACCGGCAAATTTAGAATCCTTTGCAAAAAAAATAGATGATAATCTGCGTAAGAAAAATGTGTACTACGATGATCTTATTGCAGGTAATATTTTACAGCCACTAAAAATAGCTGTTGTAAAAAAGAATGGCTTTATTGATTTTATGAAAAGTATTGGCAAGCTCGGCGGACAAAATAAAGTACCGAGATTAAGTAATGATAGAAAGATTGCGGATGAATTGGAGGCGTTTGTTGTTAATAAGAATGAGTTGGTTTAATAAGTTGGAATCATCGAATTTATGAAACGATGAAATTAGTATCAACCTATTTTGTCATGCTGAGGAATGAAGCATCTTATTCTTATTAAAATAGGATGATTATTGAAAATTAGATTCCTCGTGCCTCGGAATGACAAGCGAGAACTCTACTAAAGAACACAGCATAATTAAAGATGAAAATTGGTATGTCGATGAACGAAATGTGACACAACGATGCTGCCATGAAAAACCATCAACGGTACCCAAAATCAACTTGTAATCAGCCCAATCAAAAAAATCAAAAAAATGATAGTTCAGACAAAAAATAATATGTACATTTGCTGCGCAAAATAAACTCACAGAAAAGTGACCGGTAATAACTACATATCAATTACTACTACAGGCTCTGGCAGGGCCGTACTTTCTGTGGCATTTGTTTCTCAACCCACTCCCCGACGCCGACCTGGTTGCTGATAGGCCGAGCAATTTTCCATTGCCCCTGTCAGTGAAAAAATCTCCAATTCGGATTCTTTATAATTATTATTATCTAACATTTTTATTTCAATTTTTATCAATTGGAAAACAATAACATTACAATAAGGGTTGCAACTGCTAACGATGCGCATTATGCGAAAACCATTACCGATGAAATGGAAGCTTCGGCGCAGGCTCGTGGCACAGGAATAGCAAAGCGCTCGCCGGATTACATCGTTAAAAAAATGGAAGAAGGCAAAGCGGTGATTGCCGTTACCAACGATGGCACATGGGTTGGCTTCTGTTATATTGAAGCGTGGGGACATGGAAAGTTTGTGGCTAACAGCGGGTTGATCGTTGCTCCTTCTTTCAGAAAAAGCGGCGTTGCTAAAGATATTAAGAGAAGAGTTTTCGACCTTTCTCGAGAAAAATATCCTGATTCAAAAATATTTGGGTTAACTACCGGCTTGGCAGTGATGAAAATTAATTCAGACCTGGGTTACGAGCCGGTTACCTATTCAGAGTTAACAGATGATGAAGAATTTTGGGCAGGCTGTAAAAGCTGTGTGAATTATGATATCTTGATGAGCAAAGATCGTAAGAACTGTATGTGTACGGCGATGTTGTACGATCCGGCTGATCATGCACAACCGGAAGAAACAAAAAAAGATTTTGAAGAACATTCAAAAGTGTACGAGCGCTTTATGGAAGTAAAGCAAAGTCGTTTTTTGCGTTTGTTGAAGCGCAGGCAAGGTGGCGGCGGACCTTCTCCAAAATCTATGTTGAGACATTATTTTCATTTTTAAGAAAGTTCCACACAACGAACGCTAAGAAAACAAAGAACACAAAATCGTTGTTTCGTAGTATTCTTTGTCTCTTTGTGTGAAACAATAAACAATAACAATGAGCAAAAAAGTAGTATTAGGTTTTAGCGGTGGTTTAGATACATCCTTCTGTGTAAAATATTTAACAGAAGAAAAAGGCTATGAAGTACACTCCGTAATTGTAAACACCGGCGGCTTCAGCGATGAAGAATTAAAGCAAGTAGAACAACATGCGTATAAATTAGGCGTAAAAACGCATACTACTATTAATGCAGTTGAAAGTTATTACGATTCCATTATTAAATATTTGATCTTCGGAAACTGCTTAAAGAATAACACTTATCCATTAAGTGTAAGTGCAGAAAGATTAAGCCAGGCTTTACATATTGCGGATCATGCAAAAAAATTAGAAGCAGAAGCAGTAGTGCATGGAAGTACTGGAGCAGGCAACGACCAGGTACGTTTTGATATGATCTTGCAGATTGAAAATCCGGGTATAGAAATTATTACTCCCATCCGCGACATGAAATTGAGCCGTGAACAGGAGATAGAATACCTGAAAAGTAAAGGTGTTGAAATGAATTTTGCAAAAGCAGTTTACTCCATAAATAAAGGATTATGGGGAACAAGTGTTGGTGGTAAAGAAACCTTGAACAGTAAAGGTATTTTACCCGAAGAAGCTTGGCCAACACAAGTAACTAAAACAGGAAAAGAAGAAGTAAAACTAAGTTTTGTAAAAGGAGAGTTGAAAGCAGTAAATGATAAATCGTTTGACCATCCTTCCAAAGCAATACAATATTTACAAAACATTGCCGGTCCTTATGGAGTAGGTAGAGATATTCATGTGGGCGACACTATTATTGGTATTAAAGGTAGAGTTGGTTTTGAAGCAGCAGCGCCAATGGTAATTTTAAAATCGCATCATGCATTGGAAAAACATGTGTTGACCAAATGGCAATTGCAATGGAAAGATACCTTGTCTCAGTTCTACGGGAACTGGATGCATGAAGGACAAATATTAGATCCGGTGATGAGAGACATTGAAGCGTATTTGGAAAAGAGTCAGCGTAAAGTAACAGGTGATGTATTTGTACAATTAAACCCTTATCATTTCCAGATCATCGGTATTGAAAGTGAAAACGATCTGATGAGCAGCAAATTTGGCAAATACGGTGAAATGAATACCGGCTTTACCGGCGAAGATGTAAGGGGCTTTACAAGAATATTCGGAAACCAGGTGGGCATTTATCATAGTGTTTGCGAAACCAATAAAAAGAAATAATGATCAAAGCTGGAATCATAGGAGCAGCGGGCTATACAGGCGGTGAGTTGATTAGAATATTAATCAATCATCCTGAAGTGGAGATTGCTTTTGCACAAAGCGGAAGTAATGCGGGCAACTTAATAAGTAAAGTACATGCAGACTTGGTTGGTGAAACTGATTTAAAATTTTCTGCTGAACATAATTATGATGTTGATGTAATTTTCTTTTGTGCCGGTCATGGTGAAGCAAAGAAATTTGTAGAAGCAAATGATATTCCTGCATCAGTTAAATTAATTGATATTGGAAATGATTTTCGTTTGAATAAAGATGCTGCTATCAAAGGGAGAAAATTTGTTTACGGTCTTCCTGAATTGCAAAGAGAAGAAATTAAGAAAGCAAGCAATGTTGCCAATCCAGGTTGCTTTGCAACAGCTATTCAATTAGGATTATTGCCTTTGGCAAAAGCAGGCTTATTGCCGAATGATATTTATACCACAGGTATTACAGGTAGTACCGGAGCCGGTCAATCATTATCACCAACATCGCATTTTAGTTGGAGACAAAATAATATTTCAGCGTATAAAACATTAACGCATCAACATAATGATGAGATACAGCAATCATTACACCAGTTGCAAAATGTATTTCCTGCATCGCCAAAAGATGGTGGTTTAAGTTTTGTTCCATGGCGTGGAGATTTTACAAGAGGCATCTTTATAAGCTCACAAATGAATTGTGATTTGAGCATTGAGGAGTTGAATAAATTATATGAAGACTTTTATGCTGGTCATCCATTTACAGCAATAACAAAAGAACCTGTCTTTCTAAAACAAGTTGTGAATACTAATAAGTGTATTATTCAATTAGAAAAAGTGGGGAGCAGGTTAGTGGTTCATTCTGTAATAGACAATTTGACGAAAGGTGCAAGCGGACAAGCAGTTCAAAACATGAATTTGATTTTTGGATTGGGTGAAACTACTGGATTAAAATTAAAAGCAAATTCCTTCTAAAATAATACGATGAAATTATTCGACGTATATCCACTAAATGACATCACCATTGAAAAGGCTTGCGGCTCTTATGTTTGGGATGATAAAGGACAAAAATACCTTGACCTGTATGGCGGTCATGCGGTAATCAGTATTGGTCATACGCATCCGCATTATGTAAAACGAATAGAAGATCAATTGCACAAAGTAGGTTTCTATTCTAACTCTATAAAAATTCCTTTACAGGTTCAGTTAGCAGAGAAGTTAGGTAAAGTGAGCGGTAAAGAAGACTATCAATTGTTTCTTTGTAACTCAGGTGCAGAGGCAAATGAGAATGCATTGAAAGCAGCTTCGTTTTATAACGGAAGAAAAAAGATCGTTGCATTTACAAAAGCATTTCACGGAAGAACATCGCTTGCAGTAGCTGCAACTGATAATCCAAATATAGTTGCACCGGTTAATCAAACAGAGAATGTAGTATTTCTTCCTTTCAATGATGAAGCTGCATTACAGGAATATTTTGATAAGAACGGAAATAATGTTTGCTGTGTAATTATAGAAGGTATTCAAGGTGTAGGCGGAATAAGAGTGGCAACGGATTCATTTTTAAAATTGATAAGAACACTTTGCGATCAGCATAACAGTGTATTCATTGCCGATAGTGTGCAGTGCGGATATGGACGTAGCGGTAAATTTTACTCACATGATCATAGCGGTGTAAAAGCTGATATTTACAGCATGGCGAAAGGAATGGGCAATGGTTTTCCTGTTGCAGGTATTTCTATTTCACCAAAGATTCCTGCAAAACATTTTATGTTGGGAACTACTTTTGGTGGCAATCATTTGGCATGTGCGGCAGCTTTAGCTGTGTTGGAAATTATTGAGCAGGATGACTTAATGCAGAATACAGCAACGGTTGGTAACTATTTAATTGAAGAAATAAAAAAACTTCCTAAGATAAAAGAAGTTAGAGGTAAAGGTTTAATGATTGGAATTGAATTGCCGGAAGAGTTGAAAGACGTAAAGAAGAATCTTTTATTTAAACATAAAATATTTACCGGCGAAGCAAAACCGAATGTAATACGTTTATTACCTGCGTTGAATTTGGGTAAAGCAGAAGCGGATATATTTTTAGATGCATTACAAAAAGAATTAAAAGCATAATACTAGAATGAGAAATTTCATTTCAGTTAAAGATGTAAGTAATATTAATGAGTTAGTAGCAAAAGCGCTATCTTATAAAGCCAATCCATTTGCTGATAAGGCATTAGGTTCGGGTAAAAGAATCGGCTTGCTATTTTTAAATCCTTCTTTACGTACAAGGTTAAGTACGCAGGTAGCGGCTCAAAACTTAGGACTGGAGCCAATTGTATTCAACGTTGATAAAGATGGTTGGGCACTAGAATTTGAAGATGGTGCTATCATGAGTGGTAATACTGTTGAACATGTAAAAGATGCTGCGCCGATCTTAGGAAACTATTTTGATATTCTTTGCATACGTGCATTTCCTACGTTGCGTAATAAAGAAGAAGATTACAGCGAAGAAGTGATGCACTCTTTTATTAAATATGCAGGCGTACCGATTGTAAGTTTGGAAAGTGCAACATTACACCCATTGCAATCACTGACAGATATTATTACCATTAAAGAATCGCAGATAAAATCAAAAATAGAAAATCGTAGACCGAAGATCGTATTGACCTGGGCGCCTCATATAAAGCCTCTTCCACAGTGCGTTCCAAACTCTTTTGCAGAATGGATAAATGCCTGGGGCGAAGCTGATTTTGTAATTACGCACCCGGAAGATTATGAATTGGATGAGAAATTTACAGAAGGTGCAACGATAACGACAAACCAGGATGAAGCATTGAAAAATGCAGATTTTGTATATGTAAAAAACTGGAGCACTTATACTGATTACGGCAGGATTTATACCAACGATCCTGCATGGATGTTGAATGCAAAAAAGATGGCGCTCACAAATAATGCGAAAGCCATGCATTGCTTGCCCGTAAGAAGAAATGTAGAATTAAGCGATGAAGTATTAGATAGCGAAAATAGTATTGTTACACAGCAGGCGTCAAACAGAGTGTGGGCGGCACAAGCAGTGTTAAGCAATATTCTAAAATCAAATTCTTAATGGACAAGGTTTTTGTTATAAAGGTAGGTGGCAATGTAGTTGACAATGATGCTGCGCTTGATTCATTTCTAAAAACATTTGCATCCATAAAAGCGAAGAAGATATTGATTCACGGTGGCGGAAAAATAGCAACAAAGATTGGTGATAAATTAGGCATTCAATCAAACTATATAAACGGAAGACGAATTACAGACGCAGAAACGATTGATTTGGTAACGATGGTGTATGGCGGGTTGGTGAATAAAAAAGTAGTTGCTAAACTTCAATCACTAAATTGTAATGCAATTGGTTTAACAGGCGCTGATGCAAATATTATTCCTGCCACTAAAAGGCCAGTTACGAAAGAAGGAATTGATTTTGGTTTTGTGGGTGATGTGGATACAAAACAATTAACAATATATAATTTGCAATTGTTGTTAGATGCAGGATTGACACCAATCCTGGCACCTCTTACGCATGATGGGAAAGGGCAAATGCTGAATACCAATGCCGATACTGTCGCTTCTTCTTTAGCGGTTGCATTGTCGAAAGCATACGATGTTCGTTTGATCTATTGCTTTGAAAAGAAAGGCGTTTTGGAAAATGTGGAAGATGATAATTCAGTCATTACTTTAATTACTAAAGATATTTATCAGCAATTGCTGGATGGGAAAAAATTATTTGATGGCATTTTACCAAAAATAGACAATGCTTTTGCTGCAATTGATAGTGGTGTAAAAGAAGTATTGATCGGCGATGCCAACGATCTGTTACAAAATGTAACAGACGAAACAAAAGGAACTTTAATAAAGTAACATGAAAGAATCTTTATATAATGATGCGGTTGAATTGTTAAAGCAATTGATCAGCACGCCTTCTTTTTCAAAAGAAGAAAATGATACAGCAGAGATCATCATCAACTTTTTTACAACACACGGCATTCCTTGTTCAAGAGTAGGCAATAATATCTATGCAAAAAATAAGCATTACGATGTAAACAGACCGTCGGTGTTGTTGAATTCTCACCATGATACGGTTAAGCCAAATAAAGGTTATACGCTTGATCCGTTCACGCCAATTGTAAAAGATGATAAGCTATTTGGATTAGGAAGTAATGATGCAGGAGGATGTTTGGTTTCTTTGATAGCAACATTTTTATATTTCTACGATAAAGACAATATCAATCACAATGTAGTGTTTGCCGCAAGTGCAGAAGAGGAGATAAGCGGTGTAAATGGAATTGAATTGGTGTTGCCATACTTAGGAAATATTGATTTTGGAATTGTAGGCGAACCTACAAAACTGGAAATGGCTGTTGCAGAAAGAGGATTGATGGTTATTGATTGCGTGGCTCCGGGCAGAGCTGGTCATGCGGCGCGTAATGAAGGAGAGAATGCTTTATATAATGCAGTTGATGATATTAACTGGATCCGCAATTATAAGTTTGATAAAGTAAGTGAGTTGCTCGGTGAATCCCGTTTAACCGTTACCGTTATCGGCACAGAAAATACACAGCATAATGTAGTGCCATCTACCTGTAAATATGTAATTGATGTGCGGGTAAATGAATTATATACATTTGAGGAAATATTGGATGCACTGAAAGCGAATCTGAAAAGTTCATTCAAGCCTCGTACGACAAGGATGAAATCAACCTCTATTAAATTGGATCATCCGTTAGTAAAAGCAGGTATTGCATTAGGCAAAGGTTATTACGGTTCGCCAACAACATCAGATAAAGCATTAATGCCGTTCTCTACGCTGAAGATGGGACCCGGTGATAGTGCAAGAAGTCATACTGCAGATGAGTATATTTATTTAAGCGAGATAAAAGACGGTATCGAAACATATATTAAATTACTAGAGCAAATAGTGTAACATGAAGCTTTGGCAAAAAGATAAAACATCATTACAGGAAGTAGAAAAATTTACTGTTGGCAACGACAGGGAAATGGATATGTATTTAGCGCCTTTTGATGTATTGGGTTCTATTGCTCATGTTACCATGTTGGAAACAATTGGTTTAGTAACAACTGATGAAAGAGATGTGTTGGTAAAAGAATTAAAAAACATCTATCAACAAATAGCAAAAGCTGATTTTAAATTAGAAGATGGAGTAGAAGATATACACTCACAGGTTGAATTGTTATTGACTCAAAAATTGGGCGATGTCGGCAAAAAGATTCACAGCGCAAGAAGCAGGAACGACCAGGTTTTAGTAGATCTGAAATTGTTTTTAAGAAGTGAGATTGAAAAGCTGGTTGGCGTAACAAAAGAGTTCTTTGATCTGTTAATTGCTCAAAGCGAAAAACATAAAAGTGATCTATATCCCGGCTATACGCATTTGCAGTTAGCCATGCCATCTTCCTTTGGTTTATGGTTTGGTGCTTATGCCGAAAGCTTAAGCGATGATTTGATTACATTGCAAGCAGCTTATGAAGTAGTCAATAAAAACCCGTTAGGTTCAGCAGCGGGTTATGGTTCGTCTTTCCCAATCAATAGAACATTAACTACGGAATTATTAGGTTTCGATGATTTGAATCATAATGTAGTATATGCACAAATGGGCAGAGGAAAATCGGAACGCATTGTTGCAAGTGCTTTAGCAAATATTGCAGCAAGCTTAGCAAGATTAAGCATGGATGCTTGTTTATACTTAAATCAAAACTTTGCTTTCATTTCTTTCCCGGATGAATTAACAACAGGCAGCAGCATTATGCCGCATAAAAAGAACCCAGATGTATTTGAATTGATACGTTCGCATTGCAACCGTTTGCAGGCATTACCGAATGAGATTTTAATGATGACCACCAATCTTCCATCTGGTTATCATAGAGACTTGCAATTGCTAAAAGAACATTTGTTCCCTGCATTTAAAACGTTGACTGATTGCATTCAGATGGCAGGATTAATGTTGAGCAACATCAGCATTAATAAAGATATCCTGGCAGACGAAAAATATAAATACATATTCAGCGTAGAAGAAGTAAACAAGTTGGTTTTAAAAGGTATTCCTTTCAGAGATGCTTACAAACAAGTTGGTTTATCAATCGAAAAAGGTGAGTTTATGTATTCAACTAATGTAAGTCATACACACGAAGGAGCAATCGGCAATCTTCAAAATGAAGCCATTCAACAGAAAATGAATGCTGTTGTTGAGAGATTTAAATTCAATAAAGTGAAACAAGCCTTTGATAAACTAATAAGCTGATCATTTTATGAGACGATTGATCTTATTCTCTTTCTTATTATCTGGCATCGTTTCTTTTGGGCAAAAAAACTACGGTTCTTATAAAGATTCATTACAAAAATTTCGTGAACAGTATATTAGTACACATGATGTAGTGAAAGGTGACGATACATCTTTTCTGCAATTCTTTCCAATTGATGAAAATTATAGGGTGTTTGCATCTTTTGAGCGTATTCACGATAGTATAGGCTTTGGAATGAACACAAGTGCAGGTGTTTCATTTAAGTATTTTAAGTTTGGCAAAGCTACCTTCAATTTAAAAGGTAAAACGTGCCAGCTTTACTTGTATCGATCTGCTATGTTGATGAGGTCGCCAAAATATAAAGATCATTTATTTATTCCATTCGCAGATGAGACCAATGGGGATGAAACACATGGTAGCGGCAGGTTTATAGATTTTACTGTAAGCGACATCAGGAATAATGTTATCGAAATTGATTTTAATAAAGCTTATAACCCTTCTTGTGCATATAAAGAAGGATATGCATGCCCCATTCCTCCCAAAGAAAATACTATTAAAGTTGAAATTAAAGCCGGAGAAAAAATATTCGGCAAACCTCTAGATAAATAGCCGACATGGTTGTTTTTTAACAACATATATAAAACAAGTAAAAGCCATTGTGGCGCACTGTTACATTAAAACAGGTTGAGATATCTCAAAAAAAAGGATTAAAATTTAATACGTGTGAAATACACTGTTATATTGCATTGCTTGTACTTTTAAATTATGCTATGCAAAATTTTACACTCCCATTTACACACAAGAAAGTCTTTTTAGCCGCTTGTTTTTTTCTATTCATATTTATGTTCTTTGCCGCTCAAGTATCAGCCCAATCATTATTTATTTCAAGATTGTATAAAGTAAATGCAGATAACTCAACTAGCCAACTGGACTATAACCAGGTTTATTTTAATGATTCGTACAGCATGTCTCCAATAATAGGTGAAGATGCACCAAAGCTGGCTAATATAAATGAAACATTTTCGGTTGTAGAAAGTGGAACATCATTATTTTCTGATAGAAGGCCAACATTAAGACAAAATGATACCATCTATTTTAAATTGCTTCGTACGCTACAGCAACAATACCAGCTCCGGTTCTTTCCCAATATGCTTTCTGTAGGTAAAACAGCTTTTTTAAAAGATAATTATACCGGTAATCTTACTCCTGTTGCATTAAGTGATTCTACTGTCGTAAATTTTTTGGTAAACAGTAATGCGGCATCACAGGCCGCAGATCGGTTTAAAATTCTATTTAATACAGAAACTGTACTTCCTTTAAGTTTTATTGATGTAAGGGCAAAGCAAACAAGCGCTTCAACTATAAAATTACAATGGAGTGTAATCAGTCAATCTTCTATAAAAGAATATGCAATAGAGAGATCATTGGATGGAAGAAGTTTCGGCAAAATAGCATTTATACCATCTTTACCAAATAAAGCCGTATTGCAATATAACTGGACTGATGATGATCCCGCTGAAGGAAATAATTATTATAGAATAAGTGGTATCGATAATAATAATAAAATAAGTTATACTCCAATAGTGAATGTAACAATGGAAGGCTCAATGGCTACAATAATGATCTATCCTAATCCTGTAAGTGGAAATGTAATAGGACTGAAGTTTGAAAATATGCCGAAAGGGAGTTATGTAATGAGGCTAATTAATAACAGCGGACAGGAAGTATCTACTCAAGAAATAGATCATAATGGTAACAATTCTTATCAAACTATTCGTGTTGGCGATCTCTCCAAAGGACTTTATAATTTGGAGATAACCGGCAACGACAACTTTAAAAAAAGCCTAAAGGTTATTAAATAATGCTTTTAAGCATTTGTTGCAAACTGCCCGAAAGAACAGTTCTGTCTTGTGTATTTTATTGGGAAAGGTTTAACAAAGCTCTTAATTACACATCTTTTTTATTTTCCCTTATCTTTACTAATTCAGCATTTAGTACTAATGCTGAATTCAAAAAAGTAATAATTTAATTTTTCAGGGATTAGAGGCATGCAAAAAAAACGTATTGCAATATTTGGTTCTACTGGATCTATCGGTACACAGGCGCTGGATGTTATCCGTGTTAATAGCGATCTGTTCGAAGCGGAAATTTTAACGGCACAAACCAATGATGAATTACTCATCAAACAGGCGCTGGAATTCAACCCCAATGCAGTGGTCATCGGCGATGAAAAAAAGTACGAGACCGTAAAACAGGCACTATCATCTACCAATATAAAGGTTTTTACAGGTGAGCAAGCATTGGAAGAAGTGGCAGACTTTGACAGCTATGATATGATGCTGGCTGCCATTGTAGGTTTTGCCGGCTTAAAGCCAACACTCAAAGCCGTTGAAAAAGGTAAAGCTATCGGACTTGCAAATAAAGAAACATTGGTTGTTGCAGGCGATATAGTAATGCAAAAAGCCATTGAAAAACGGGCACCGATCATTCCTGTTGACAGCGAACATTCAGCTATTTTTCAATGCCTGGTGGGAGAGGGTAGAAACCCCATAGAGAAAATAATTCTTACGGCGAGCGGAGGTCCTTTCTTAGGCAAAAAACCAAATTTTTTGGTGAATGTAAAACGTGATCATGCGCTGCAACATCCTAACTGGAGCATGGGCGCAAAAATTACGGTTGACTCTGCAACGCTGATGAATAAAGGACTGGAGATGATCGAAGCCAAATGGTTGTTCAATTTAAAGCCCGAGCAAATTCAAGTGGTAGTACATCCGCAAAGTATTATTCACAGCATGGTGCAGTTTGAAGATGGAAGCATAAAAGCACAGATGGGATTACCGGATATGAAACTGCCCATTCAATATGCCATGGCTTTTCCCACACGCATTAAAAACGATTTTCCCCGTTACGATATGCGGCGCTTTTCTTCGCTCACGTTTGAAGAGCCCGATGTTAAAACTTTCAGAAATTTGGCGTTGGCAACAGAAGCCTTGTATAAGAACGGGAATATGCCTTGCATTCTCAATGCTGCCAACGAAATTGCAGTATGGGCCTTTCTTCGCAACCGCATCGGTTTTTTAGATATTACTGCCGTGGTGGAAAAAACCATGCAAAATGTCTCGTATATCGAGCAGCCAACACTCGATGAATATTTTGAAAGCGATGGGGAAGCACGTAATTTTGCGGCTTCATTAATTAAATTATAATTAAGGCAACAGGTATAAGGAAAACGTGCCCGGATTTTTAAGCACTTTGATTTTTTATTTTGGTACAAACAATTGTTCCCTGATTAAACATCGTTGTGTCACATTTCGTTCATCGGCATTACTACTATTAAGCTTTGTTTATGTAATGCTCCTTAGCCCTAAACCCTAAACCTTCAATAAATGACGTTATTAGCTATCAATTGGGGAAATGCAGGAATGCAGATCTTTTATCTTGTTCTTTCCTTATCTATTCTTGTAATACTGCACGAGTTTGGACATTATATTACTGCCCGCTGGTTTAAGTGCCGGGTAGAAAAATTCTATTTGTTTTTCAATCCCTGGTTTTCATTGGTAAAAAAGAAAATAGGCGAAACGGAATACGGTATCGGTTGGTTACCCTTAGGCGGCTATGTAAAAATTGCCGGTATGATCGATGAAAGCATGGACAAAGAAGCGATGAAGCTTCCGCCAAAAGACTATGAGTTTCGCAGCAAGCCGGCATGGCAACGTTTAATAATAATGTTAGGGGGGATTATAGTGAATGTGCTGCTGGCATTTGTGATCTATTCAATGGTATTATTTATCTGGGGCGAAACAAAAACGATCAATTCATCTGTTGCAGGTATTTGGTGCGTTGATCCAATAATGACTGATTCGGTTGGATTAAAAAATGGAGATAAAGTACTTGCTGTTGACGGAAAAAAAATAGAGTACTTTGAAGATATTACGAAGGCTGTTTTATTTAATGGAGGAAGCACTATTGAAGTGAATCGAAATGGTGTTGATACAACTATCAAAATTCCTGTCCGCATTTTAGGGCAGCTGGTAGATAGAAAACATTCAAAGTCGGCTTTATTAATGCCCAGGGTTCCTGCTATCGTTGGTGAGTTTAATAAGGAAGATAGCTCTAATGCAAAAAAAGCTGGATTACAACATTGGGACAAGATTGTAAAGGTAGATTCTGTTTCGATGCAATTCATGGATCAAATTCCTACCTACCTAAACAATAAAAGAAACCAGGCTGTTATTCTTACTGTTGAAAGAAATAAACAATTAATAAATCTGCCGGCAGTTGTAAATGCAGATGGAAGATTGGGCATACCCCCGCTTACACAAATGCAATATGATAGTTTGAAAGCTTTCAAACTACATATATACAAACCGGGATTTTTTGAATCTATTCCTGCAGGTTTTAATGCAGCCATAGCATCACTAACAGATTATGTGTACCAGTTTAAGCTAATGTTTAATCCTAAGACAGAAGCCTATAAAAGTTTAGGAGGTTTTAAGTCAATAGGTTCAGTATTTCCTACTACCTGGGGCGATTGGGAAGCGTTTTGGAGAATAACAGGCTTTTTATCTATTGCATTAGCCTTTATGAATTTATTGCCCATTCCTGCATTGGATGGAGGACACGTAGTATTTACTTTAGTAGAAATGATAACCCGTCGTAAGCCAAGTGAGAAATTTTTAGAGTACGCACAAATAGTTGGTATGATCTTATTGTTTGGCTTAATGATCTACGCCAACGGCAATGATTGGTTTGGATGGGGAAGAGGACATTAGAGTTGGGGGTTGTAAATTTTTAACTCACAACTTTAAAACTAAAAAAAACCGAACTTATACTCGGGGCTGACCGGTTTTGACAGCATAGTTCTTTGTAAGTGTAAGCATGTAGTGCGTTGCGTAATTAGCACTTTAATATGAATACGAAAACTTCAAATGGCAATACTTCGTATGCCATGGCTGCTTAATTAGTAATTAAGTAACCATTCGGGCCGCCGAACGGGTATACCTGTTACCAAGTTCCGCCGCCGACTCAAAACAGAAACGGGTTGCTGCAACCAAATGATGTGCTGGTTGC
This sequence comes from Ferruginibacter albus, assembly GCF_020042285.1. Taxonomy (NCBI): domain Bacteria; kingdom Pseudomonadati; phylum Bacteroidota; class Chitinophagia; order Chitinophagales; family Chitinophagaceae; genus Ferruginibacter; species Ferruginibacter albus. The sequence goes on along the minus strand of NZ_CP083388.1, from coordinate 2,711,101 downwards.
TTAAGACCATTCATCTAAGGAAATAATTGGTGTGTTTGGTTCCGGTTATTTCCCTACAAGTAATGCCAAAATAAACATGTAGAAAGCTTACGGCGAATATGTTTGGACCAGGGTTCGACTCCCTGCAGCTCCACTTGAAGGGACTTTGTTTAAAAGTTCCTTTTTTCGTCTAATAAAAGCAACTGTTTTTTGTTTGAGAATTAATAAGTTATGTTTAAGGATTTCTATTAAGTATAGTGTTCGATAGATGTGGTTTTGATAGTAGAGTTTATTATCGAACATCAATCTAACTACGGATTGTTTGTGTAAGTTAGAAGCGCAATTGTATACGAATTGGAAATCTGTAAGAGATAATAATTTTTTTACAGTAGTAAAAAACGTTTCATTTCCATTTCGGCTAAGCTTATCTATTCCTGCACGTAAATAAATTCGCTGTTGATTATAATCATTATGCTACCGGTTAACAAAATTGTATATTGTTTGGCCATTTGTAAGTGATAATACCTTTCCCTGCTTTAATAATGGTTCTAATATGCCATTAATGTAAAGTCCAATAAATCTTTATTCTACTTTTCGGATTTCCTCTTCAATTTTTCTACAGAATACCATTTTAGTTTTATTGAAAATTATAATTATGAAAAAGATAATTTTATTGGTAATGATATCGCTTACAACATCGATCGCCATTGCTCAAAAAATAAGTGCCTCAAATGTACCAGAAACTGTAAAGGCTTCTTTTAATAAATTATTTTCGGGTATTAACGCTAAATGGGAAAAAGAAAACGGGAATTATGAAGCGGCTTTTAAACAGAAAGGTAAAGATATGGCTGCTACATTTACACCAGATGGGAATTATCTTGAATCGGAAACAGCTATAAAGACTTCTGAGCTACCTTCCGCTTCTGTAACTTATCTACAACAAAATTACAAAGAACAAAAGATTAAAGGAGCAGAAAAGATCAGTAAGGCGGATGGTACAATAAATTATGAAGCTGAAGTAAATGGTGTAGATGTACTATTCGATTCCGATGGGAAATTTATTAAAGAAGAAAAAGATTAATTCTTTGGATAATGAAGCAAAAATTAAGCATTACTTTTTTTTATATCATAATAAGCCTTAGCTGCTTTTCTCAAAATAAAACACTGGAATATTTTATAAATCAGGCAGTGGAGAATAGTCCCTTGTTACAGGATTATCAAAACCAGGTCTTATCTGCTACTTATGATAGCCAGTTGGTACGTGCAGCAAACAAGCTACAGGTAAATGGTAGCAGCACGAATGTATACGCGCCTGTTATAAACGGTTATGGATATGATGCTGCTATAACCAATGGAGGTAATTATAACGCGTTAATAAGCGTGAACAAACAACTGAACAACGCAAAAAATATTTCTGCTCAACTACAGGATATTCAATTACAGAATAAAGACATTAGCAATACCATTAAAATTTCGGAACAAGATTTAAAACGCACCATTATCGGTCAATATATAACAACTTATACGGATCAGATGAAGGTTGGTTTCAATAAAAATATTTACGCTTTACTTTTAAAAGAAGATAGCATTTTAAAAAAGCTAACTAAAAGCAATGTTTATAAACAGGTTGATTACCTTTCTTTCCTGGTAACCTTACAGCAACAACAATTACAATTGAAGCAGTTGGTTATTCAATTTAAAAACGATTATGCAACACTTAATTACTTAAGTGGTATCAATGATACTTCTTCTACAGCACTAGACTATCCCGATATAAGCTTGAAGAGTTTACCGGATGTTAACAACTCTATCTTTTTTAAAAAGTTTGAGATAGACAGTTTGCGTTTAGTTAATAACAAAGCAATCGTAACAAATGCGTATCGTGCTAAAATAAATGTATTTGCAGATGCAGGCTACAATTCTACGTTAGCATACAGCGCCTATAAAAACTTTGGAACAAGCTTTGGTATTAGTGCGATTATTCCTATTTATGATGGTAAGCAACGAAAACTACAGTATAATAAAATAACCATTCAGGAAAGGACAAGGCAGAATTACCAATCCTTTTTTACCAAACAATATCGGCAACAGGTTGATCAATTGTTGCAACAATTGAATACAACAGACGATCTGCTTATTTCTATTAATGAGCAATTAAGATACTCACAATCCCTTATTGATGTAAATGAAAAATTATTAGAAGTTGGAGAAGTAAGGATCACCGATTATATCCTTGCTCTGAATAATTACATAAACGCAAAAGATCTTATCACACAAAATAATATGAGCCGCCTTCAAATCATTAATCAGCTTAATTACTGGAACCGGTAAAATTATTCTTATGCAAAAACTTGTTACGCTATATCTATTGTTAATGATTGCTTGCTTTAACTCCTGCAAACCAAAAGATTCTGTGCAGGAAGATGCATCAGTTGAATCGAGAACACCAGTAACCATTACTTCTATCAGCAGTGCGCCAATGGAAGATTATGTAGAACTGAATGCAACTTCTTCTTTTTTGCAAAAATGGATGGTGAGAGCAAATGCTACAGGTTATCTTCAATTGGCAAATGTTTCATTGAATAAGTATGTGGCAAAAGGACAAAACTTATTCAGCATTAAAACCAAAGAAGCACAAAGTATTGGTAATAGCATCAGCATATTGGACTCGACATTTAAATTCTCCGGCGTAAATACTATTAAGGCAGAAGAAAGCGGTTTTATTTCTCAAATAGATCATCAATCGGGGGAGTATGTACAGGATGGCGAACAATTAGCTGTTATTACTGATACCAAGAGTTTTGCATTTTTGTTGGATATGCCCTATGAACTTCGCCCCTATCTTTTAAATAAAAAGTCCTTAGAGATTAATTTGCCTGATGGAGAAAAGCTAACGGGCATTATAAGCGGCAATATGCCTACAATGGATGCTGCTTCGCAAACGCAAAAAATAATTTTAAAAATAAATGTTTCCCATCCCATTCCGGAAAACCTTATAGCAAAAGTAAGAGTGATAAAATCTTCTAAAAACAATACATCTTCTTTACCAAGAGCGGCTGTATTAACCGATGAAACGCAAAGCGATTTTTGGGTAATGAAAATGATAGATAGTACTACTGCTGTAAAAGTCCCTGTAAAAAAAGGAATTGAAACAACTGATAAAATAGAAATATTATCACCTGTTTTTTCATCAACGGACAAAATATTGTTGACAGGGAATTATTCATTACCGGATACTGCAAAGGTTCAGATCATACAATAATTAAACAATGGAAAACTTTTTCCTTTCACATAAAAATCCGCTTTCCGTACTGCTTGCTATAATAATTGCAGGCGGCATATTGGTATATGGAAAAATGCAGACCACTTTATTTCCGGAAATAACTTTTCCTAAAATAAAAATAATAGCGGATGGTGGCTTACAGCCCGCTGATAAAATGATGGTGAATGTTACAAGGCCATTGGAAAATGCTATTCGACAAATACCTAACCTAAAAACTATTCGCAGTACTACAAGCCGTGGTAGTTGCGAGATTGCAGCATTTATTGATTGGGATGCTGATGTGGATTTAAGTCAGCAAAGGATTGAATCTAAAATCAATGAGATAAAGAATGTATTACCTCCTGACCTTGGCATCACTGTTGAAAAGATGAATCCATCTATTTTACCGGTGATGGGTTATACATTAGAAAGTCATACAAAGTCGCCAATAGAATTAAAAGAGCTGGCAAATTTTACCATTAAACCTTTTCTTTCGCAGGTAGATGGTGTTTCGGAGATACGCATTATTGGCGGCAAAACAAAAGAGTATTGGTTGCAACTGAATGTACAAAAAATGAGTACATTATCTATTACTCCTGATGCTGTTTCTAATGCATTGAATCAAACCAATTTCATTAAATCAAATGGGTATTTATCGGATTATCGCTATCTATATCTTACTGTTACCGATGCTACCGTTCACGATAAAGAAGATATTAAGAATATCATTTTAAGTAACGATGGAAAAAGAATTATACAATTAAAAGATATTGCTGATGTAGAAGTGAAAGAAGCGGTGGAGTTTACTCGTATCAATGCAAATGGAAGAGAAGCAGTACTGGTCGCAGTTATCAAACAGCCTAATGCTAATCTTATTAATATCTCCCAGGGTATAGAAAGTAAAATATCAGCATTAAAGAATATTCTTCCCAAAGATGTATCTATTCAACCTTATTATGTACAGGCTGATTTTGTAAAAGATTCTGTAAAAAGTGTGAACGATTCTTTGTGGATAGGATTGGTGCTTGCGATTATAGTTGCTATTATTTTTCTTCGGTCTTTAAAAGCAAGTGCTACTATTCTAATTACGATACCTGTTACGCTGGCGTTGACATTAATAGTATTATATGCTATAGGATATACATTAAACATAATGACGCTTGGCGCTATTGCAGCAGCCATTGGTTTAATAATAGATGATGCGATAGTAGTAGTAGAGCAGATTCATCGTACACACGAGGAGCATCCCGAAGAACCTACCAACTCTTTGCTACAACGGTCCATTAATTATTTATTCCCCGCAATGGTTGGATCGTCGCTCAGTACCATTGTTATTTTTATTCCATTTTTATTAATGAGTGGTGTTGCAGGTGCTTATTTTAAAGTATTGACAGACACTATGATCATTACCTTGATCTGTTCATTTTTTGTAACATGGTTAGGCTTGCCGGTTATCTATCTGCTGTTGACAAAAAATAGCCATTCTAATTCAAGAGTTCCTGTCGCACATCCGGTAAAAACACAACGATGGGTATCTTTTTTTATTCTTAAACCTTATCTCAGCTTTATTATTATAGCTTTATTTGCAGGACTTATCTGGTTTATATTTCCAAGATTACAAACAGGATTTTTGCCTGAGATGGATGAAGGCAGCATTGTGCTTGATTATAGTTCACCGCCGGGAACATCCTTAGAAGAAACAGATCATATGCTTCAGGAAATGGAAAAAGTAATTGTAAAGATTCCTGAAGTAGAAGCCTACTCAAGACGTACAGGTACGCAAATGGGTTTTTTTATTACAGAACCCAATACGGGAGACTATTTAATACAATTAAAAAAGAACAGAACTAAAAGTACGGATGAAGTTATCAATGATATACGTACTAAAGTAGAGGCGATAGAACCAGCCATGCGTATCGATTTTGGGCAGGTGATAGGAGACATGTTAGGTGACCTGATGACCTCGGTTCAACCAATAGAAATAAAAGTATTTGGCAATGATCCTCAGCAATTGCAACAATTGGCAAAACAAATAGCCGAAGTTACAAGCAATGTAAAAGGAACGGCTGATGTATTTGATGGTATTGTAATAACCGGGCCTTCCATAAGCATTGAACCGGATAATACAAAGCTTGCGCAGTTTGGTATTACACCTGCCAACCTGCAATTGCAATTGCAAACCGCAATGGAAGGTAGTGTGGTAAGTAATGTTTTAGAGAAAGAACAAAGCATCTCAGTACGATTATTATTCCAGGGGAATAGAAAACTAAGTGTAACGGATATTGATCATTTACAAATATTTTTACCAACCGGAAAACTCATCCCTATTACATCATTGGCAACTGTAAAAATAAGTACCGGTGATGCCGAGATAGAAAGAGAAAATCTTCAATCGATGGGAGTTATAAGCGCAAGGCTTGATAGTCGTGATTTGGGGAGCGTTATGAAAGAGATTCAGAAAAATATAGCTGCCAATATTAGTTTGCCGCAAGGTTATCATATTTCTTACGGCGGTGCTTATGCTGAGCAACAACAATCTTTCACAGAGTTATTAACGATATTGCTCACATCGAGCTTATTGGTATTCGGGGTAATACTTTTTCTTTTTAAAGATTTCAAAATTGCTCTAACTATTTTGCTGATTGCTGTTTTGGGTATTGCCGGAAGTTATGCAGCCTTATATTTAACAGGCACGCCATTAAATGTGGGAAGTTATACCGGCTTAATTATGATAGTAGGTATTATTGGGGAGAATGCCATTTTTACTTTTCTGCAATTCAGAGAGTCGCATAAAACAAGATCGGTGGATGACTCGATTGTTTATTCTATATCTACAAGACTTCGCCCTAAATTAATGACAGCATTGGGTGCTATCATTGCATTGATGCCGCTGGCATTAGGAATAGGAACAGGTGCTCAGCTGCACCAGCCATTAGCAATTGCTGTTATTGGCGGGTTTATAGCCGCACTGCCTTTATTATTGATCGTATTGCCAAGCATGATACGTTTATGGTATAACAAACATTCAAAATAAACAGTGCTTCAGAATTACTACAAAATGCAGAAGTAGGTTTGATGTCTAAACTATAAATGCACTTCAATGAAACACATTATTAAAACTACAGTTATTACTATGCTTGTTGGAATTTCTATGTCGGCAAGCGCACAAAGCAAAAGCGGTTATCATGTTATCAATACTTTTCACATGGCAGGTACAACCGGTTGGGATTATATTAAGCTTGATCCGGGTTCCAATAAATTGTTTCAATCTCATGGCACACAAGTAAATATTTTAGATAGAACAACAGGCGATTCTTTAGGGGTTATTCCAAATACTACAGGGGTACATGGTATTGCGTTTGTTAATAGCATGAATAAAGGTTATACCAGTAATGGAAAATTAAATACTGTTACTGTCTTTGATCTTACATCATTTAAAATATTAAAACAGGTACCTACTGATCAAAACCCTGATGCAATTATGTATGATGGCTTTTCAAAAAAGATAATTACCTGTAATGGTAGAGGTAAGAATTTAAGTATTATTGATCCGCAAACAGATACTGTTGTAGCAACAATAGCATTAGAAGGAAAACCTGAAGAAGCCGTAAGCGATGATGCCGGGAAACTATACGTTAATCTTGAAGACAAAAGTGAAATTGCAGAAGTTGATATAACAGCAAATAAAGTATTACAACGTTGGGCTATTACACCCGGAGAATCTCCTACAGGATTGGCATTTGATAAAAAGACAAAAAGATTATTTGCAGGTTGCGATAATCAATTATTAATAGTACTGGACGCCGTTACCGGTAAAGTAATTACTAAACTCCCTATTGGAGACGAATGTGACGGAACCGCATTTGACCCAACACTTAAATATATTTTTGCTTCATGCGGAGATGGCACATTAACAGTGATAAGCGAAGAATCGGAAAATGAATTTAAAATAGTAGACAAAGTTGCTACCAAAAAAGGTGCAAGAACAATTACTATAGATGAACATACGCATTATGTTTATCTTCCTACTGCAGAGTTCGAGCCTTTGCCTGTTGATGCGGACAAGAAAACAAAGCCTAAGATCATTCCCGGTAGTTTTCAAATAATAGTTTTAGGAAGATAAAAAGCTTCTGTATTTTCTTAAGTTGGTTTTTGTAACTTAAACCAAAATTGCAGTAATGAATATTCTCATAGTAGAAGACGAAAAATCATTAAGCGAAAATATTGCTGATTATCTAAAGCGGGAAAATTATAACTGCGAAATAGCTGCTGATCTTGCTGGTGCCATCAATAAAATTGATGAACATGAATACGATTGTATTTTGTTGGACATTACAATTCCCGGTGGCAGCGGATTACAATTACTAAAAGAATTAAAGGCAGAGCGCAAAAGCGACGGAGTATTAATTATTTCGGCTAAAGATTCGCTGGATGATAAAATAGCAGGATTGAATTTGGGAGCTGATGATTATTTGTCAAAACCATTTCATCTTTCGGAACTTGGAGCAAGAGTAGCGGCGATCATACGGCGGAAAAATTTTGAAGGAAATTCTAATATAGAGTTTAATGATATCGTTATTGATACTCAGGCAAAGCAAGCTACTGTTTTTGGACGACAACTGGAATTGACCAAAAAGGAATATGAACTTTTACTATATTTTATAAGCAATAAACGAAGAGTAATATCCAAGAATGCAATAGCAGAACATTTATGGAGAGACGGAGCATCCGATAATCACGACTTTATCTACACGCATATTAAAAACCTTCGAAAAAAGTTATTGGAAAGCGGTTCAGAAGACTATATTAAATCTATTTATGGAATGGGATATAAGTTTACGGATTAATGAAACTGTCAGCAAGATATAACCGGATAAGTATTATAACAGCCATCATTGTATTGTTGGCAAGCAGTGTTTGCTATTATGCAATTATAAGATATGCACTGATTAATCAATTGGACCAGGATCTACAGATAGAAGAACAGGAAGTTTTCGATTTTGTAAAGATCAACCATGCATTACCTACGCCTTCTAATTATGAGGATCAGCAGATATCATTTGAATTACTCACACAAAGCGTTCAGCGAAAATTCAGTAGTCGATATATTTTTGATTCGACGGAAAAAGAAAAGACTCCTGTACGCCAACTTATTTTTCCTATAGTGGTAAATGGGAAAAACTATAAAGTAGTTGTTTCAAAATCTCAGGAAGAAACAGAAGACCTTATCCAGCAGATTTTAGTTATTACTTTAGGAACAGTGATTGTATTGTTGTTGATGCTGTTTCTCCTTAATCGCATTTTGTTACGTAAACTATGGCAGCCATTCAATATAACACTGAAAGAGTTAAAACAATTTGATCTTACTATTAAGCCGGAATTACAATTAACAACTACTTCCATCAATGAATTTGCTGAATTAAACCAGGCAGTTCGAATGATGGCAGAAAGAGTTAATAAAGATTATAATACATTAAAGACATTTACCGAAAATGCTTCGCATGAAATGCAAACACCGCTTGCTGTCATTAATTCCCGCCTGGATATATTGATACAGGATGAAACAATTAGTTCAGGTCAAATGAAATTGTTAGAAGGGGTATATGATTCTTTGGGTAAGTTATCAAGACTTGTTCAATCACTTTTACTCTTAGCTAAAATAGAGAACAATCAGTTTAATGAAACAACAGATATTCGCTTAGATGAATTAGTAAAAGAAAAGATTATCCAGCTGGAAGAGTTAGCACAAGTTGAAAATCTTACTATTACTGTTCAGTTGGATAATACGGCTATCAAGACTAACAGATATCTTGTAGATATATTGATCTCGAATCTTTTTAATAATGCTATTCGCTACAATAAAAAAGATGGAACAATAAATATACTTTTAAGAGATAACAAACTGACATTTTCTAATACTTCTTCAATTGCATCCTTAGATGAACAAAAGGTTTTTCAGCGTTTTTATCGCTATGCAGGTATTGAAAAAAATGGTAATGGACTAGGATTGTCTATTATAAAACAAATAAGTGATATAGCAGGATACTTGCCTCAATATAAGTATCACAATAATCTGCATGAATTTTCTATAACATTTTAAAAAGCAAAAGCATTGTTTTTTATAGTAGCATAGTGTTTCTTATCAATATACTTTTGTACTTTATATCCCAGCCATGCGCTGCCTGCCCCAACAAAAGCTCCCGCCAATACATCAGAAGGATAATGTACGCCTTGATACATACGTGCCCATCCAATGCTTGCCGCCCACAAATAAGAAGGCCCAATGACGTACCATTTAGGAAAGTATAAGCTTAATGAAGTAGCCGTACAAAATGCAGATGATACATGCCCGGAAGGAAAAGAATAGCCATCGCCATCATAACGATCGGAAAATGTTTGGGGATATTTTATGAATGGGCGTTCCCGTTTTACAATTTGTTTGGTAGACTGTGTAATGAAGGTAGACACGACAAAAGCTCCGGCTATAAAAAAAGAGTTTCTTTTCAATTGTTTATCGTGGGTTATCAAGCCAACAGTAAATATACTTACAGGAGCCGCAACATTGAAAACAATTACACTCTGAGCGTCAACTTTAAAAAAATTATTCTTGAAAGAGGTTTCATTTTTATAGACAGTGTTTAAAAGGTTATAGTCAAAATTCTGTGCTTTTGCTTTTGAAAATGCAAAAACCAATAAGAATGAAAGAAAATATTTCATGGCATCAAACCTACAAGTTGATTTTGTAGTAATTCTGAAGTAGTTAAGTAAGTGCGATAAAGTCTAGCCAAAGGCTAATTAAAGGGAGGCTTTTGATATCCATCAAAAAAGGCGGGCGGGATGGGAGGAAAACTGCATAGTCCGGCTTTTAGTTTTGGGTACCTTTAGAATATGGCGCAGTCTCAGCAAGTTTTACTGCACATTCTTTATCAGAACCTAATACAAGTGAAACAGAGCGGTAATTTTTAGGATAGAATTTGAATTGCGCCTTATCTATAATCATTAATACTAGCTCAATCGTTCTTTATTAACCACTTTTTTTGTTCGGAATAAACTGCTATAAAACAAGCACCGTAATACAATATAAAGGAAGAATAGAAAACAAATAGTAACAGCAAAACAAAAGAACCTGATGAGCCATATAGTTTACCAATATTGCTATTGATTAATAAAACCTTTAACAAAACCCTCCCTACAATAAATAGTATGCTTGTCAATAATCCGCCAACAATTGCAGCGTTCCATCTTGGCTTGCCGTCTGCAAGAAAACGAAATAATATAACGAACCATGTAGTAACAATTATTACACTACTTACTTCATTAAAAATCACTTTGAAATATATACTGCTGCCTGTAAGAATATCTTCAGTATAATTCCCGCCAATGGTTTCAATACTTTTAAAGAACAAGTTTACAAAGAACAGTATGCCTATCAATAGTATAACTGCAAAGGACCTTAAGCGGCTTCTAAGATTATACAAAAGGCCAGATCTTTCGACAGTTATAGTCCATATTTGATTAATTGAATTTTTAATGACGATAAATAAGGTAGTAGCTACAAACAAGAGAAACAAAAATCCAAATAAAATAACATACCAGTGATTATTGAAACTGCGTATGCTATGAATGACCTGCCTTACTTGATCTGCTCCATCCTGTCCAATATTGCCTGCAATATTTTCAATCAATCCATGGCCAATAATTTTGGGGCTAAGGAATAAATGAAAAAATTGCGCCAGTATAAAAACAATAAATGGTAAAGCAAAGGTGGTAAAAAATGCAGTAGCTCCCGCAAGCCGTAATGGATCATTTTTACGCAACAAATGCAATGATGGAATGATACTGCTGCTAATATTAGATAATGTTGTTTGCTTTTTCATATAGGTTAAAGATAATAAAACGCATACGTTCTTTCTTTACTCCTTTGTTATTATAGCGCCAGTTAAATTCATCTGCATATAAAATTTTCATTTATCTGTTGCCATAATATTGATATTAAGTGAAGTGTCACAAAAATTAATAATGTATAAAATAATACTATTTGTAAAAAATATAGTATTTTAGTGAACTATTTTATTAATATGAATTATATTTTAATTAAGCAAGTGATTGAGCTCGTTCAGCAATTTGAAGTAGAAAGTAATATTTCTAAGTCAAGAAATGGCGTCGAGGATTTTAAAAGATGGATAGTTGACAATTACAATAGCAATGCTTCAAATAACGAACCTAATTGGGAAGGCAAAGAAAATGGACGAAGTCCAGAGAGCGTAATTAACACTTTCATTGTTCACTTGAATAGATATGCAAAGGGCTATTCCAAATCAGCAATATTTGGATCAGATTTTTCTAGTCAAGAAGATTTTATTTATTTGATCAATCTTAAGGCATTTGGTGAAATGACAAAAATGGACTTGATAAAAAAGAATGTTCACGAAAAGCCTGCAGGCATGCAAATTATCGGTCGGCTGATTGCACAAGGTTGGATAAATCAAACAGCTTCCGAAGTCGACAAAAGGAGTAAAGTTTTAAAAATCACTAAGAAAGGCATTAAAGTTTTAGAAACTCAAATGAGCAAAATTAGAAAAGCAACAAAAATTGTAACAGGAAATTTAACACACAACGAAAAGATGGAATTAATCAGGCTCCTTACTAAGCTAAATGATTTTCATCGACCAATTTATGATAAGAACATCGAACCTGAATATTTATTAGAAGAAGCACTAAAAGATAAAAAGCGATGAAAAAAAGAATAGCAGTTATTGGTTCTGGATTTTCTGGATTATCTGCTGCTGCTTATTTGGCAAAAGCGGGAAATGAGGTTCATGTATTTGAAAAACATAATCAGCCGGGAGGAAGAGCCAGGCAATTTTCAACAGAACAAGGTTTTGTTTTTGATATGGGTCCAAGTTGGTATTGGATGCCTGATATAATTGATGATTTTTTTAATGATTTCAGGTATAAAGTGTCTGATTTCTTTGAATTGATTTCATTAAATCCACAGTTTGAAATGATTTTTTCAGATACAAAATTTAGTGTTCCTCAAAAGTTTGAAGAACTAAAAATTTTGTTTGAACAAATTGAGAAAGGTGCAGGCTTACAATTGGAAAAATTTATGCAATCGGCAAAATACAAATACGAAGTAGGTATGAAAAATTTTGTCAACAAGCCGTGTTACAACTGGCGTGAATTTATATCTCCTCAAATAGCTAAAAGTGCATTAAAATTGGATTTGCTGACCAACTTTAGAAATTATGTTGCCAAATATTTTAAAAGCGAAAAATTAAGAACATTAATAGAGTTTCCGGTAATCTTTTTAGGCGCATCTCCCAAAAACATTCCGGCACTATACAGTTTGATGAATTACGGTGGTTATGTTTTAGGAACATACTATCCCATGGGTGGCTTTTATAAATTGGTACTTGCAATGAAAAGCTTAGCTGAAAAACAAGGCGCAACTTTTCATTTTAATCAAACTGTTGAAAGCATCAATGCACAAAACGGTAGAGTAATATCTTTAACTATCAATGGCGAAAGTTTAGAGTTTGATGCTGTTGTAGCTTCTTCGGATTATCATCATACAGAAACCCTTTTAAAGAAAGAGTATAGAAATTATTCGGACACATATTGGCAAAACAGAACATTTGCGCCATCGAGCCTGATTTATTATTTAGGTATTAATAAAACACTACCCAATCTGAATCATCATACACTATTTTTTGAAAATGATTTGGATGAACATATTGATTGTATTTACAGTGAAAAAAAATGGCCCCTGAAACCACTCTTTTACGCCTGCTGTCCCTCAAAAACAGATAATTCGGTTGCACCTCAAGGAAAAGAAAACCTGTTTTTGTTGATGCCTTTACCTATTGGAATTAATGATGAGGAAATAATCCGGGAAAAGTATTTTACAGAAATGCTTTCGAGAATTGAAAACCACACAGGCATAACAGACTTACGGTCGAGTATTGAGTATAAAAGAAGTTATTGTATCAGCAATTTTATTTCAGACTATAATGCGTATGGCGGAAATGCTTATGGACTGGCAAATACACTTCGTCAAACAGCGGTTTTGAAACCTAAAATAAGAAACAAAAAACTGAAAAATTTATTCTACACAGGTCAGTTGACCGTTCCCGGACCTGGAGTTCCACCTTCTATCATATCGGGTAAAATTGTGGCAAATGAAATAAACAAAATAAAACCTGAGTATTATGAAACAGCTGTTTGATGAACTTTCTTACTCAGTAAGTAAGATAACGACTCAAAAATACAGTACGAGTTTTTCTTTGGGCATTTTGGCTTTGAAACCGTCTATTCGTTCGGGTATTTATGCAATTTATGGATATGTGAGATTGGCAGATGAAATCGTAGACAGTTTTCACGGGTACAATAAAGAAAAATTGTTGAACAGACTTAGAATCGAAACTGAGATCGCGTTGGAGGAGGGCATTTCGCTCAACCCAATTTTACAGTCTTTTCAAGAGATCGTACATAAATATCAAATTGACAAAAAGCTAATCGAGCAATTTTTGCGTAGTATGGAAATGGATTTACAAAAAGTAGACTACAATTCAGAATTATACCAGGAGTATATTTTTGGATCAGCAGAAGTAGTTGGATTAATGTGCCTGCAAGTTTTCACAGAAGGTAATAAGGAGAAATATGAAGAACTAAAACCTTATGCAATGAAGTTAGGTTCAGCATTTCAGAAAGTTAATTTTTTGAGAGATTTAAAAAATGATTATGAGATTCTGGGACGAACCTATTTTCCCAATATTCATATCAATGTATTCAACAACCATGCGAAATCCAAAATTGAAAAGGAAATTGAAGAAGAATTTAATGAGGCTTTAATTGGAATAAAGAAGCTTCCCAATTGCTCTATGTTTGGTGTGTATTTAGCATACAGATATTATTTGTCTTTGTTTAACAGGATAAAAAGAAAATCATCGAAAGAAATATTGAATAGTAGAGTTAGTGTTCCTAATTCCTATAAGGCATTGGTAGCGTTGAAAAGTTATATACGCTATAAAACAACTCTTTTATAATGAGAATATCTTTTTTACTTATATGCGCCTTATTCTTTTTCTCCGGGTTTAATTCAAACATTCTGGATGAAGTGAGAACTAATTACGGAAAGTTTGCCTCCGATAAAGAAATGTGCGAACGAATGATTACGGAGCTTTCTAAAACAAAAAATAATTCCGCAACACACCTCGCTTATCTTGGTGCGTTGCAAACCATTTGGGCAAAGCATGTTTTTAGCCCCATAAGCAAACTCAATACATTTAAAAAAGGAAAAACAAATATCGAAACTGCTATAGGCAAAGAACCTGGAAATGTGGAATTGAGATTTATTCGTCTTTCTGTTCAAAAAAATGCTCCGTCTTTTTTAGGGTATAATTCAAATATAAAAGACGATGCTGATTTTATTAAAAAAAACAAACATCAAATTAAGTCAGAGATCGTGCAGAAAAATATAGAAATGCTCTTAAATAACTAAGCCATGAAATATCATTTATATAGAGAACAAAAGTTGCATTGTGATATTAAAACAGCCTGGGATTTTTTCTCTTCCCCAATGAATTTATCTAAAATTACTCCTAAGGAAATGAACTTTACTGTATTATCAAATTATAATGAAGAACAGATTTTTGAAGGAATGATTATTGATTATAAGGTTTCACCAGTCTTGGGCATTCCGCTAAAATGGCGGACTAAGATTAGTCACGTAGAATGGAATAAGAGCTTTACTGATTTTCAAGAAAAGGGACCTTATAAATATTGGAACCATTTTCACGAATTTATTACAAATAAGGATAGTGTGCTTATGAAGGATACAGTGAATTATGAGCTGCCGTTTGGTGTTTTGGGTAGTATTGCACATACGATTTTTGTAAGAAAAAAATTGGAAACAATTTTTAATTTCCGGTACAAGGTTTTAGAAAAATTATTTAACAAGTAATTCTGTATGAATTTTTTAATTGTATTAGGAACATTTATAGTAATGGAAGGAGCAACCTGGCTTATCCATAAATACATAATGCATGGTTTTTTGTGGGTATTGCATAAAGACCACCACGACCATAGCAACGAAAGTGCTTTAGAGAAGAATGATTATTTCTTTGTCATATTTGCCATACCAACCATTGCACTAATGTATTTTGGTTCATTGAAAAACTTCAACTACCTGTTTTTTGTAGGATTGGGAATTATGTTGTACGGAATGTGTTATTTTTTTGTGCATGATGTTTTTATCCATCAAAGGATAAAATATTTTACGCACACTAAAAACCCTTATTTCCTTGCGCTTCGCAGGGCGCACAAACAACACCATAAACATATCGGAAAAGAAGAGGGCGAATGTTTCGGGTTTCTTTATGTACCCTTCAAATATTTCAAAATGTATTTTATATCTGAAGATAAATGAAGGAATATACCTATTCATTGATTTTGTTTTTAACGGTCATTATTTGTTTTATCGCATCTTTTGACCGTAGAATACTTTTTAATCGTCAGTTTGGAGCATTCATAAAGTCTGCTACCATTGTGGCAATTCCTTTTATAGCATGGGATATATGGTTTACAGCAAAAGGAGTATGGTGGTTTAATAAAGACTACACGCTTGGAGTAAGCATAGCAGGGTTACCAATTGAAGAGTGGTTGTTTTTTATTTGTATACCCTTTTCCAGCATATTTACCTACTATTCAATAGACAAATTTTTTAAATGGGATTGGCTTTCCGGTTTTAATAACCTGATTGTTTTTGTTAGTGTTATTGCCTGTTCGGTTGTCGCCTTGCATCATTATGAAAAAATGTACACGCTCGTAACAACTGTTGCCACAATAATAACCTTAATTTATTTACATTTTATTGTACGTGCAGAGTGGATTGGTAAAGCGTCTCTGGTGTTTACTATTCTGATGTTGGGTTTCTTTCCTGTAAATGGAGTTTTAACCGGTATGGGATTAAAATCACCGATTGTAAATTATAATCCTGCTGAATTCTTAGGTATTAGAGTGGGAACAATACCTGTTGAAGATGCCGTTTATGGATATACGCAGTTTCTTTGGACGCTTTATTTTTTTAAACGATTTAAATCTGCGAACGATGAAAAGTAAAGTATCTGTTTTTTGGTTTCGCAGAGATTTGCGGTTGGATGATAACGTGGGTTTGTGCCACGCACTTTCTTCCAATTATCCTGTATTGTGTGTTTTTATTTTCGATCCCGATATTTTAGAAATGTTGGAGGATAAAAAGGATAGAAGAGTGGATTATATTCACCAGGTACTTTCCAAAATAAATAGTCAACTAAAACAGTCGAATGCCAGGTTAAACACTTTTTACGGAAAGCCACTAACTGTTTTTAAAGATCTGTTTGAACAATATGATATTCAGGCGGTATTTTGCAATCGGGATTATGAACCTCAAGCTATACGGAGAGACAAAGAGATCTATAATTTTTTCAGCAAACAAAATATTCCTTTCAAGGGATTTAAAGACCAGGTAATTTTTGAAAAAAACGATGTGTTGAAAAATGATGGTACACCCTATACCGTTTATACACCATATTCAAAAAAATGGAAAGAACTGTTAACTCCGGAAAATTACAAGACCTCTTATTCTGACGCTGCTAACTTTTTTAAACAAGACTTTACTGAAATTCATTCGTTAAATGAAACCCGTTTTGATAAGACAGACATCACTTTTAAATCACCGAAGTTAGATAAGACAATTATTGATGAATATGATAAATACAGGGACTATCCTGCAATGCAACACACTACACAGTTGGGGATAGCATTAAGATTTGGTACAATCAGCATTCGTAAATGTGTTGCATTTGCCTTGGAACATAATCAAACATGGTTGAATGAATTGATTTGGCGGGAATTTTTTATGCAGATCCTATATCATTTTCCAAAAGTGGTTCATCAATCTTTTAAATCTAATTACGACCATATCAAATGGCGAAATAATGAACAGGAATTTGAACGATGGTGTAAGGGAAAAACAGGCTACCCAATTGTGGATGCAGGAATGAGACAATTGAACGAAACAGGATATATGCACAATCGGGTAAGGATGATTGTGGCAAGTTTTTTATGCAAACATTTACTGATAGATTGGCGTTGGGGAGAAGCCTACTTTGCTCAAAAGCTGAATGATTACGATTTGTCTGCCAACAATGGAAACTGGCAATGGGCAGCAGGATCAGGCTGTGATGCTGCACCTTATTTCAGAGTGTTTAATCCAACTGTTCAAACTGAAAAATTCGATAAAAAATTAGTGTACATCAAAAAATGGCTTCCCGAATTTGGCACAGATGCTTATCCACAACCAATGGTTGAGCACAGTTTTGCAAGAAACAGGGCTTTGCAAGTATATGCTGAAGCAGTGAAAGAAAACAATTGATAAATTTTTAATTGAAGCGATATGAACAGAGATAATGTTGTACTGGTTGATAAGAATGATAATGCACTAGGCATAATGGAAAAATTGACTGCACATGAGCAAGGCCAACTTCACAGAGCATTTTCTGTATTTATATTTAATGATAAAGAAGAACTTCTTTTACAACAGCGGTCAGGCAACAAGTACCACGGAGCGGGATTATGGACAAATACCTGCTGTTCGCATCCACAATGGGAAGAAGATGTTTGCTTAAGTGCAAAGGAGCGATTGTATTATGAAATGGGTTTAGAATGTAATTTGCAATTGGTCTATTCTTTTATTTATAAAGCGAAGGTTGAAAATAATTTAACAGAGCATGAATTGGATTATGTTTTTATTGGCTATTGCAACCAAAATCCGATAATAAATATAAATGAAGTACAAAATTATAAGTGGCTTCATACAGATAAAGTCTTAAAAGATTTAAAAGACAATCCATCGTATTACACTGTCTGGTTTAACCAGGCATTTCAGGAATTGCTTTACAAAATAGGGAAATGAAAAACACTTATTTTTAGACGATTAGACGCATAGTCTTCGTAAGCAGATAATTGCCCTAATATCCTTATTTGATTTTTATTATCCTATACTCTATATGTAGATTTTCTGCTGTTAACGGTCGTTAATTATGTTGACCACCTATTTGATTCACTTAATGTGATTTTCCAGACATGTATTATTAGCCATGACAAATGGGGGTAATGAAACTGTGTAAGAACTAAAAGTAAGAATCCTCTACTTCTAGGTCAGTTTTTGAGCGATGAAAAAAATTTATTTACGTTATTTGTAAACATGAAAGCTTTATCTCTTTTGCAACCTTGGGCAAGTCTTGTAATGATAGGTGTTAAAAAAATAGAAACCAGATCATGGGCTACTGATTACAGAGGAACCCTGCTAATTCATGCGAGCCAAAGTAAGAGAGGAAGTGTTTTTGCAAATCAGGCTCCCTTTACAAGATATATTAAAGACTTTAACACATTGCCTTTTGGATTCATTATCGGTCAAGTCACGCTGGAAAAGATTCTTAGAGTTGAAGACTTTTCACTAACAGATGATGTCATGAATTTACTAACCTTAGAAGAAAAGGCATTTGGAGACTATAAAGGAAACCGCTTTGGATGGGTATTATCTGATCCTGTGGAGTTTGAAAATAAAATTCCTGCAAGAGGACAACTACGCTTATGGGAGTTTTTTTAAGGATGATTACATTAATATTGGATAATAACTACAATTTTTAAAAAAGCGATTTATACGTAATAATGTGGATGGGTTTTAACTAACTTAATTATTATTTACATAGTACAGATTTTTTATAGCTATACTACAGAACGACCTTGGCGGTTTTTAAAATATTATTATCCTTGCTTATAATTTTTAACCAATAGATTCCGCGGCTAAAACGATCAATACTGATAGTAGCACTAGTACTGTTGATAATAGTATTAGAAAGTTCAAGCCCGTCAACTGAGTATAAAATAATATGATTTGTATTTCCATCGAGATTATTTACTTGTAAATAATTATTAGACAAGTTAACGACAGTAATATTATTTGCACTGCAATTACTATTATGCATAGCTATAACAGGACTATAAATTATCTCACCTTCTTTATTTATGATTTTTAATCTAAAAAAATAGGACATACCTGCAGTCGCATGATATATATATTGATAAGCAGATGCACCTTTTGGTAAAATTGTAGCTATTATAGCAAAGTTATTTTTTATAGTAGAAGACTCTAACTGATAATAGGTACCGGGGCTTTCATCGGCTACCTGCCAATTAAAAGCTATTGTATTACAATCTTTATAAATTGCATTGAACGAGGTTAGATTTAAAGGAAGGATTGGACCGGTATAAATAAAATTGACCGAATTAATATTGAATCCACCGGTACCCATTATAATTCGTAATTTTTTTAAGCCGGTTGTAGGTAAATTAATACTTGCACTTACCGTTTGCCATGTTTGCCAACCTCCTGTATTCGGTACCGCTAATGTGCCGGATATATTTATGCCATCCATTTCCAAATGGAAGGTTTCTCCTGAATTAATAGAAGCAACACGCAATTGTAAGGTATATGTTCCGGCAGTAATTACATTTACTGTATATTGAGTCCATTCGTTTGCTTGTATTTGTCCAATGCTGTAACCGCCGCCTACATCTGTGCAATTTTCAATATCCACACCTTCTGCAGTCCGATATTGTCCTAATGTATTTGAGGGTTCTGTATCATGATAGGCTATACCTTCGCCACCATAATCATAATTCTCTGCTTCAATCTTTCCCGGTATTGTAGCAGCCGTACCATTAAAAGGACTGGCAATAGCTTTAACAGAAAGAGTAAGGATTTTTGTGCCCGTACCATTTGTATTTGTAGCGGTAATAGTAACGATACTATTGCTGCCTGAATTTGGAGAAATTGCTATTGTACCGCTAATTATACCGGTAGAAGTATTTATAGTTAATCCATCAGGAAGATTGGTTGCTGTATAGCTGGTAGGGTTATTCGAAGCTGTAATCGCATAATTAAAAGATTGGCCCATAGTGCCGCTGGCAGTATCTGTACTATTAATAATAGGTATTAAAGTATTGACAACTGTTGTGCTGGTACTTGCAATGTCTGAGTTTACGGTATTGCCAACAGAAATGGTAGCATAAACACGATAATAATATTTAGTAGAAGCTGTAATTCCCATATCACTGTAAGTAGTAGTGTTGGCAGGGAGAGAGATTAATGTATTCCATGTTATACTATCAACAGATCTCTCAATAGTAAATCCGGTTTCATTAGTATTATCTGTCCAGCTAAGATCAATTTGATGAATAGTAGGTACACTTAGCAATAAATTAGTGGGTGCTGCAATTGCACGCGCTATTACTTGCGCCAGCACCAATGCTCCAGTTTCATTAGGATGAATGCCATCAGATTGATACCAGTCGGGATGTCCTTGTAAAGGCGTATTCAGATCAATCAGCTTAACATTATTATCAGCGGCTATTGTTTTTACCAATGGTATTACACCATTGGTGATGATGCTGTCATTAATAGAAAAATTATGTGTGAAAGCAGGAATAGGCAAACAGATATAAATTACGGGATGGGAGGGAAGTGCTTTAAAAACATTAATAAAACGAGTGTAGTCCGTTACAAAAGAATCTTTATGCACCCAGTTATAATCTTTTGCATCGTTAGAACCGAGTTCAATTGTCACAATATTAGGGCTAAAATTTTGAGCGCCTGTATAATTAGAGGAATTGATATAAGGATCGTCGGCTTCTTTCAGCATGGTAGCACCACTGACTCCAAAGTTGCCTATATTCCAGTTGCTTCCGAGTATTACTGACATCTGGCTTGGGTAACTGGCTGGTCCAGGTATTCCATAGCCCGCTGCCACACTTGCTCCAATAACTGAAACTCTTACTTGAGAAATGCAATAAACATGCGTTAAAGCAAACGTTGTAAAAAGCAGTAGCTTATATTTCATCGCAGCCAATTTTGCTTTGTATAGCAATTACATTGCCAAACCAATAGTATTAAAAGCCTCGTATTCCTATATAGGCTTTTCTTGTCTTAAAAAACAACTATGATCCTTTCATATAAATAAAAAAGCATTCCGCTTTTAATAAGCGTACCTTACAGGAATGCAAATACAAAATGATAGAGTTTATGCGGTATCCATTTATGACACTAAATCAACGGTAAGTTTGATCGGTATTATAGTGTTGTCTCTCCTTGCCGCATTGAGTGGTTTGATTGTTTATGCCCATTGGGTATAAAAGAAATTATTCTCCTGAAAACGGCATCGTAAGGATGCTGTTTTTTAGTACTAAATTATATTTCACAATGATATATAAAAGTGTTCAGTTAGATATAGGAGATACTGTATCGTGTGCTGATAGGTATCCAAGCATACATACTTCTACATGGGAAATTATTAGTAAACTACATAATTCTATTATGTTGAAGAAAATTGAAAATGGTATAACCGAAACGAGAATAATTGATGTTTCAGAAATTCAAACATTACTTAGTAAAAAAGAAAATTAAGAACGGATTAGCGAGAATAAGTAAGGCTCAGCTTAAATACAAAATACCTACTTCATTTCATTCTCTATTAGATCTCCTAACTCTTGTGCTAATAAATCATTTCCTTCAGGTATAGATATCCAATCAGGATTATTATGGCTATCGACATGCCTTAATATGGTAAGACTCGGTCTATCGTGAAAATTGACCTTATAAGTAATTTTATTCCCAGAAGATAAAGATTCAACTTCTATTTTCTTACCCTGAAATTCAATAATTATCTTTTCCATTATCATTTGATTCTAGGGTTTGTCTTAGATAAATAACGGAATGCATTTTAGTACACCCCGCTTCTTTTTAATCCCCTTGAAAAACCTATTATATTTTAGACAATAACCAAGCCACTTAATTATTCAGTTAAAACAATGTGTTGTTATGAAATAGAGGCAATCTTTACCCGAATAATACCATACCGGGGTTTATTAGGATATTAAAAAGTAAGTCTTGGCAAGAATGATTTGATCTTTGATAATGGATTCAGCATATTCAAAAGATTTTTCTATTAATCATCTCTAGGTGATTTTTTAATTTAATAGTTTTCATCTTCGAATAAAGATTTTTGCATCTCGTAGAAATTCCACCTCATTTTTTTTACTTTTTGAAGATTTGGAAATGGCATGATTTTGCTTTTTTATTTAAAAAAAGTAAATGAAATTGATAAGAAAGATATTTATTACAACATTAGCATCAGCAGGTATAAGAATAGATAAATTGACAAATAGCAGAATTGATTCATTGTTATTAATTTTTATTGGATATGGTTCGCACATTTGGATAAGCCAATATATTTCCTTCAATGTAGCAATTTTCTATTTTGTGATTCTTTTTGCGATTCGCTATATATTTCTGTTTACTGGCTTTGGGAAAAAAGGATTTGTAAATAGATTGGTTACTAAATTTGGAGAGGAAAAAGCCTGGAATAAATATGAATTGTTTACTTCTATAATGTTTTTTCAAAGAGGCTTAAGTTTTGGATTGTTGACACAAGCAACTAAGTGGTCAATAATTCCGGTTGTACACTTCATTTTTCCTTCTTTCAATATTGATGTAATTTATCTTAAATATACTTGTGAGTTGATTGGTCTGATATTAATAATTATCGGCACATGGGTAAATATAACAGCTACTTTCGTAATTGGTATTGATACGTACTATTATAAAGATCTTTTTCTTAAACGCCCTCTCGTAGATTTTAAAATAGAAGGTCCATATAAATATTTCTCAAACCCAATGTATGGAATAGGTCAACTAAATGCTTATGGGGCTGCATTAATACTTGGGTCTGTCGAAGGTATTTTGGGAGCACTATTAAACCAGGTTATGATGTACATATTTTATTTTGTGATTGAGAAGCCTCATATCATTCAAAATATTCTTCCTAAAAAAAGTAAGCCGGCCTTGTCTATGGCATAATGTCAAAAATAGGTACATCTACTATTTTTTCTTTAAATAGATTTTACTTCCTTTTATTTAATGGGCAATATAATCCCCAAATGATGGAATAAAAAAGAAAGATATTTAGTCTTGCTTTTAAGTTATAATAAAACACCCAACAATTCCAGAATTGATACTTCCTTATAAAAAATATTATTTGGAAGGTTTTTTACTGGAATTTTTTTTTTGAAGCTGATTTGCTTTTGCTGCTTGATTTCTTAGGAACCTTTGCTCCTTCTTTCCTGGCTTCCGATAAGCCAATTGCAATTGCCTGTTTGCGACTGGTTACTTTCTTGCCACTCTTCCCGCTTTTTAATGTACCTTCCTTTTTTTCATGCATGGCTTTTTCTACTTTGTCGCCTGCTTTTTTAGAATACTTTGCCATAGGTAATTGTTTTATAGTTATGTTTTATTAATTCAAAACATTTGCCATTTTTAAATTTATCTTTCTTTTTTACAAACCAAGTGGCACAATTCTTTTAATTAGATGCATATGAAATCAAAAAAGGAAAAAGGAATAAAGTATTTCTTGAAGAAATTAGGACCCGGAAATCATTACCCCAAAGCCATATTGTATTTAATGTTAGTATTCAGCATTCCGGCTACCGTTTTAAATATAGGTTCTGATATTGCAGGAATGGGAGCTGTAAGCAACCTGCTTATACCTGCAATACCTTCTTTTGTTTTCAGCATTGTGTTTACAACTGTTTTGACCATAACAATTATAAAATTCTCTTACCAACAGATCGCTGGTATTTTAAAATGGCTTTGCCTTTCTGTATTGCTGTATATCATAGTGCCCTTTTTTATTAAAGTAAACTGGATGGATGTATTAAAGCATACATTCATACCGACAATAAAATTTGACCAGGATTATATAGAGATACTGGTGGCATTATTAGGTACCACTATTTCTCCATATCTTTTTTTCTGGCAGGCAACTATGGAAGCTGAAGACGTTAAGCATAAAATAAAAGCTGTGGTTGTTGACAAGCAAATGTTGCGTGATGTAAAAACTGATGTAAACACAGGCATGTTTGCTTCTAATTTGGTAATGTTCTTTATTATTTTAACTACAGGTATAGTTCTACATGGTAATATTAAAGATATCAGCACAGTTGACCAGGCAGCCAAAGCATTGGAGCCTGTAGTTGGAAAACTTTCTTATGTGTGTTTTGCAATTGGAGTATTGGGAACAGGATTTTTAGCTATTCCTATTTTAGCAGGATCGCTTTCTTATATAATTGCTGAAACGTTTGACTGGAAACAAGGGTTAGACAAGCATTTTGGTGAAGCAAAAGGCTTTTACATTACCATTGTCATTTCGCTTGCTATTGGCTTAGTTATAAATCTTACGGGAATTAACCCAATGAAAACATTGGTTTATACTTCTATATTATATGGAGTAACGGCTCCTGTAATGATTGCCGTTATTTTGCATGTTTGTAATAATAAAAAAGTTATGAAAGGACATACCAATAGTTTGCTTTCAAATATTTTAGGTTTTATAACACTGATCGTAATGACTGTATCGGCAGTTATGTTGATTTATTTTTCTCTACATCATTAAGACCTTTTTTTTAGGATTGACTAATTTCTTTTTGTCAGAGTTCTTTTGCGGTAAATCCATTTCACATGGCTTTATAGTGCTGTTTAAATCTGTGCTTAACTCTCTTGTCTGGTTGTTTTCTCTTTTTTCATGTTGATGTTTAAATGTTGTACTAAATTATTCTATTAGTGTGTCAATTGATTCTTTGGCATTAAAATAGAATAAGTAGTATTTAAAATTTAAACCATGAGAAAAATAATAACAGTCATAGGCTATATATTTTTATTGCTTGTATTTGCAGCATGTCACCAGAATTCCACTGAAAAAAAAGAAAATAAAGCTTCAATAATTATAAAATATCATTTAGATCCAGGAAAAAATTTCCTGAAAAAAAATTCATTAGACTCTAATAAAACTTATATCGTTTTATCTATAAACCGAACCGACAAAGAGCATTTGGGTTTAATAGATTCTATTATAATACCAGATACCTTTACGAACAACATCCAGGATTATTTCCCTTTTCCTAAAACAGTCAGTAACCTTGATTCAATTAATAAAGTTATTTTTTTCTCTTATCCTACTCAATCTTTTGGAGCTTATGAAAATGGCAAACTGATATATACAGGGGCAACCAATATGGGTAGAAAATCAGATCCTACGCCAACAGGCTTATTTTATACTAATTGGAAGGCGGAAGAAACAAAAAGTACCTTTAATGATGAGTGGGATCTCAAATGGAATTTTAATATCGAAAACAAATCGGGCATAGGGTGGCATCAATATAGTTTGCCTGGTTACCCCTCATCACATTCCTGCATGAGGCTTTCTGAACAAGATTCAAAATATTTATATAGTTGGGCAGACCAGTGGGTGCTAGCCGGAAAAGATTCAATTATTTTAAAAGGAACGCCTGTAATTATTTTTGGAACTTATAATTATAGTGAACCAAAACCTTGGTTGCGACTTGTTGAAAATAGTAATGCTCTTGACATAAGTGAAGAAAATTTAAATGATGTAGTAAAACCTTATAAGGAGGGTATTTTATTTGAACAAAATAATCGAAGAAAGAATGCGGATCTATAAATAAACAATTAGGATATAAATTATTAATGGGGTTTGGTTTTAAAAACTCCTTTTTTATAATCACTTAAAAATGAAATGTAATCCTGCTGAACTTTAGAACAATATTGTATTGCATATTTTAATACTTTATTTTGCCATTTGTTGTCTTTCCCAAATTCAATTAGCTCATCAGCAATAGCTGAACCTTGTTGCCCAGAACTTCTTAATTGAGAAGAAGCTGTAAGCATTGCCATATCATCAATGACCTGATACATATCTCTATAGTTTTTCTTTAATAATTTAAAATTGATGCTATCTTCAGTGGGCTGCATTTCCTGCATAACGTACCAGTCTTTTTTAAAACAGCTTGTACTTAAAAGCGCAGGTATCTTATTTTGCATTTTATATTGTATAGATACAATACGATCTGCTTCTGTTTTCCAATCAGGTTGCTTAACAGAGAGATAAGGCACAACGCAAGAAGGAGTTGATTGTTTCATATCCAACAACATTAATTTTTCTCCTGCTTTATTTGAAGACTGTAATAAAAACAAATAACGCTTTTGTCCAACACTACCCGTTCCGGCTAATCTGAAAGCTGCATCAATTACTTCATAATTATAAGGACTGGCTTCATCCTTTTTAAGCCAAGTGGTTATATGCTCAATTAAATCTTTACGTAACGTTTTATGTAAAGGAAAATGTTTTGGATGATCCAGTTTAACCTTATTTTTAGTAATAGTCCTGCTTTTTATTAATTCTTTTGGCGAACGTTCACTTGCCGCAGTTAAGAAGTTGCAGACAATCCCCTTAGCAGTATTTCTTTCGATGTAATCAGCTTTTCCTTTTATGAGTTTATTGGAATAGGTTTTTAAAAATAATTCTGCCATGTTTAATGCTTTCTTTTGCTCAATATTTAATGCTTGAAAAGCAATGAAAATACTGGTTACTACTTTAACTACTTCATAGATGCACGGTGCTAATACTGCTTCATCAAAGTCATTCAAATCAAAGTAAACTAAACGGTTATCCCCTTTAAAGCTTCCGAAATTTTCTAAGTGTAAATCGCCGCTGATCCATGAAACGGGAGAGGAAGGAAGTAGATGGGATTTTTTTAGGTCCTTGTAAAAGATATGATTAGTCCCCCTGTAAAATCGATAAAGATTATCTGTCATGAATTGATACTTATACTGTAGCATATCGGGAAGTAAATCCTTACCAAAATTTAAAATCTCTTTTGATATATTTTCCATTGTGCTGTACTGTTAGGAACTTAATCAATAAAAATAATCATGCCATTTATAGTATACGAATATAATTAAGGACTGAGAGTATATCTTATTTGTGTTTAAGCCTGGATTCTAATTCCTCTTCCATTTCTTTTTTTAGATCATGCATTCCCTTTGCTTCATCGATGGAATGAGATTGTTGTAAGCTTTCTTCTTGTTTGGTGAAATCACTTAGCTTGCCATAATATTTCTGAATAACTTTTAATTCATCTTCTGTCATGTTCTCTACATTCACTAATCTATTGCTTGCAAATTCATGCGCAGCAACCAATTCGTTTAATTTTAACTGAATAGCCAATGAATCTTTGTTTTGTGCTTTTTGTATTAAGAAGACCATCAGGAAAGTAATAACTGAAGTTCCGGTATTTATAACCAGCTGCCAATTTTCAGAATAATGAAAGATTGGACCAGTAAGCCCCCAAACAATCACAGAAAAGAATGCTATAATAAATGCAGCTGTGCTTCCAGTAGTCTTAGTGATCTTAGATGCAAATTTTTCAAAAAAGTTTTGTGTTGTGTATTTGAAGTTTGTTTCATGTTTAAATAATTAAAATGAGAAAAATAAAAAGAACCAGATCATTGATCTGGTTCTTTCATAAAAGGTATGTCTTCGTCTTTATTCAGCGTGCGCTTGTTCGTTAACTGTATTTTCTGCCAATTCTGTCAATCCTTTATCTGCTTCTTTTTCTTCTGCCAATGTTTTTGTTAAAATGCCGGCAGCGTCTTCATAGCCCAATGTTTTTGCTAATTGTGCAAGCCCTCCATACGTAGCAATTTCATAATGTTCTACCTTCTGACATGCAAGAATTATTCCTACATCCCTGGTAGATGTTCCATCTTCAGTATCTTCAATAATACTTTCACCTTCTTTCGTAATACCTTCCATTGCTTCACATTTTTTTGCCTGTGGTTTTTGGTTTAAACTTTCAAAAACCTGTTCCAGTCTTGTAACATGTCCTTTTGTAACTTCAAGATGATCGGTGATAGCAGTTTTCAGGTCCTGTGCAGTGGCTGCTTTCGCCATTTTGGGAAGTGTTTTTACCAAATGTTTTTCTGCCCAATAAATATCTTTTAATTCATCATGGAAAAATTCTTCCAATCGTGAATCGTTTTCATGTGTCTTGCTCATTGTTGCTTTGTTTGAGCGTTTTGTTGTCTTTTCCATAATTATTTTTTTAGTTGTTAAGTGACAAATACTCTAAAAATACCGTGCCTGTTATTTTTTTAGATGGAGTGTAAATTTTAAGTCTACACAACGAGAAAGATTATCCACGTAATGAGTAGGTTTAGTCTGCATTTTAAAGATCTAACAGGAGATAAAATTGGGTGATTTCTAAAGTGTGAATGTATATATTGATCTTATTCCATTGATTTTTCACTTTTATTCAATATTTCTATTTCTGTTTTTTCCTTCTTAATGCTTTGCCGTAAAAATGCAAATAAGCTCATATAAATATTGGCTAACCATACCAATGAGAATCCTGCAATAATATAGCCTCTCCAATCATTAATTAATAGCCTGAAGTTGGTTAAAAAAAGAAATGCTATAGTTACGTAATGACTAAAACAATATTCACATGTAAAAAGATAGAAGAATTTTCTCTGAATAAAAGTTTTGCAATGAAGGCTTTTGTAAATACAATATTTTCTTGGCTCCTGGAATATTTCTTCGTGAGTAATAGTCCATGCGACACAAGCAATGGGTATTGACAATAAAATAAGCCATAGGATTTGTATATAGATTACCATGATTAAAATATTGATTAAGTCTGTCCGTCTCCGTAGTCTGTAATTATAAAACCATGCCTATATTGATCAAGAATGGAAAGAATACAGGAGGGTATAATTTCAAGTCCTTGATTTTTAATATAAATGTGTAAAATAATCCACACATAGAAGTCGCCAAGCTTATGAATATTGCTAAAAAATATATGGCACGATTCTATAACAATTAATTAAAGAACTTTTTGTGTTTATTTAATAACTACTTAAAATCTTTTTTATGTTAAAATGGGCAGCTATATTTTTTGTAATTGCTATTGTAGCCGCAATATTCGGCTTTACCGGAATTGCAGCAGGAGCAGCATCAATTGCTAAGACATTATTTTTTATATTTATCGTGCTTGTTATAGTAATGTTTACACTAGGTGTGACTATTATGAAAAAGTAATTACGTTTCTTATTATCTCTTTATTATAAAAATCATTGTGTATGAATTCTAAAAAAATTATTATGGGATTGATAATTGGGACTGTAATTGGTATTCTTATAGCACCTCGTAAAGGCTCTGAAACAAGAAAAAAAATTGCAAGATCCATTAATGATCTTTCGGACTTTATTCAGGATAATATTAATGCTATCAGGGATGACGTAAATAATGAAGTAAATGCTTTAGCAGATCAAGTAGTAGAAAAAGTTGAAAATGTTGAATCTAAAATTAATGAGGCGTTGGTTTAACTTTACTTATTATTGTTATTTTCTTCAATTTAATCACATGCTATTTGCATACTTTAATTTATGTATAAATTAAATTGATCTAGAAGTCAGTTACTGTTCATGGAGAAAAGTTATTTTAGATTTAAACCTAATAAAGAAGCTGAAATATTACCATTACCCAATCAATTGTGCAACATTCTCCTCTAGTTAAAGCTTCAGCAGTTCCTGATGAAATACATTATAAGTTCCCTCGCCTGCAAAATATATAGTATCATTGATGGGAGCCTGAAGAGTTTTTCTTGCTTATGTAGTTTGAATAGTTGGATAGCTGTAACATCCCAACTAAAAGGTTGACTTGGATTTGGAAGTGGTTAAGATCAGGCATTTGTTTGAAGAGACTAAATAGTATTTATAAATTGACTTAAGTAATTTTAAGTATGGCTTTAATTGAATTTTCTGATAGAGGGTTATATTGTCCACCTGCAAATGTTTACATTGATCCATGGAAATCTGTTGATAAAGCTATTATCACACATGCACACAGCGATCATGCAAAAAACGGCAATGGGCATTATCTCTGCCATCCCTATACCACGGCGATATTAAAAGCAAGGTTAGGAGAAAATAATTATCAAAGTATAGAATGGAATGAAGTGATCACGATAAACGGAGTAAAAATATCCTTGCATCCCGCAGGGCATATCATTGGCTCATCACAGGTAAAGCTTGAGTATAAAAATGAAATATGGGTTTTCAGCGGCGATTATAAAGTAGAAAATGACGGCATCAGTGGAAGCTTTGAGCCTGTTCGTTGCAATACATTTATAACAGAATCAACCTTCGCATTGCCTATTTATAAATGGTTGCCTCAAAAAGTAGTGTATGAAAATATTCAACAATGGATAAAACAAAATCAGCAGGAGCAGGTAAGTAGTGTGTTGATTGCTTACAGCTTAGGAAAGGCTCAGCGATTATTACAGCCTTTGTCTGAAGTAACAGAAACTATTTTTGTACACGGCGCTGTATGGAATATGCACCAGGCATTAATAAATGCCGGTATTCATCTTCCCGAAGTAGAATTAATTACTCCATTAACACCTAAAGAAAAACTAAAAGGATGTGTAGTCATTGCTCCTTCCGGTTCTGAAAGTTCTCCCTGGATAAACAGGTTTAAGCCATATGAAGTGGGCATTTGCAGTGGCTGGATGCAGGTACGTGGAAACACCCGCAGAAGTAACGCAGACAAAGGTTTTGTATTAAGCGATCATGCGGACTGGAATGGTTTGCTTACTGCTATTAAAGATA
Organism: Ferruginibacter albus; assembly: GCF_020042285.1. Taxonomy (NCBI): domain Bacteria; kingdom Pseudomonadati; phylum Bacteroidota; class Chitinophagia; order Chitinophagales; family Chitinophagaceae; genus Ferruginibacter; species Ferruginibacter albus. The sequence goes on along the minus strand of NZ_CP083388.1, from coordinate 2,680,235 downwards.
CCGGTGCACAAAAAGTGTTTGCTACTCATGGATTTCAGTCAGCGTTCAGTCGTTATTTGAATGAACAGGGGATTGAAGCAGCAGAAGTAAAGACAGAGTATGGAGATGAAGATGAAACAATTGTTGAACCAAATCCATTACCGTGAAACAGTTTGCAGAGCTAGTAACTATTTTGGCAACTTCTACAAAAACCAATGACAAATTAAAGGCATTGGAAAATTATTTTTCTACGGCAGATGATAAAGACAAAGTTTGGGTAATTGCATTGTTTAGTGGAAGACGACCAAAGCGCATAGTAAACTCTTCTTTATTACATATATGGTGCTCGCAGCTTACCGATATTCCTTTATGGCTGTTCGAAGAATGTTATCATACCGTAGGCGATCTAGGGGAAACGATTGCATTGATATTAACAGGTAATAAAAGTACAACAGATAATTATCCTCTTTGGCATTATTTAGAAACATTAAAAACATTGGAGAAAGCGGATGAAAAAGTAAAGAAGGAATTTATTGCGGATGCCTGGGGTAAAATGAGTCAGCATGAAATTTTTGTTTTTAATAAATTAATTGCCGGTAGTTTTCGCATTGGTGTTTCTCAAAAATCAATGGTGAATTCGTTGGCAAAATCTGTAAACCTTTCGCCTTCTGTTATCGCACATCACATTAGCGGCAACTGGGATCCATCAACAACTTTATTCGACGAATTGCTAAGCGAAGAACATTCTTTCAAAGACATATCAAAGCCTTATCCTTTTTACCTGGCATATGCATTGGATGCTGAACCTGCAACATTAGGCCAACCACATGAGTGGTCAGCAGAATGGAAATGGGATGGTATTCGGGGACAGATTATTAAACGCAATAATGAATTATTTGTATGGAGCAGGGGAGAAGAATTGATAACAGATAAATTTCCGGAGTATTTTATTTTAAAAGATTTATTGCCTGAAGGAACAGTGTTGGATGGAGAGATACTTCCTTTCAGAGAAACCATGCCTTTATCCTTTAATATTTTGCAAACAAGAATAGGAAGAAAGAATGTAACACGAAAAAATTTAGATGAAGCCCCTGTTGCATTTTTTGCGTATGATCTGTTGGAATATGAAGGAAATGACTGGCGTGAAAGAACACTTAAAGAAAGAAGAGCTCAGTTGGAACACATAGTTGAATCCGTGAATAACGCTGTTTTAAAATTATCTCCTATAATAAATTTTAATTCCTGGGATGATTTGGCTGCTATTCGATTAAAAGCAAGAGAGGTAGGGAGTGAAGGATTAATGCTGAAAAGAAGATCATCTGCTTATCTGGTTGGAAGAAAAGTAGGAGATTGGTGGAAATGGAAAATAGATCCGTTGACTATTGATGCAGTGATGATCTACGCCCAAAAAGGTCACGGGAGGAGAAGTAATTTGTATACGGATTACACATTTGCCGTTAAAGATGGCGAGAGGCTGGTAAGCTTTGCGAAAGCATATAGCGGATTGACCGATAAGGAATTTGCAGAAGTAGATTCATTTGTTAAGAGAAACTCGATTGAAAAATTTGGACCCGTAAGAACCGTTAAACCTGAGTTGGTTTTTGAAATAGCATTTGAAGGCATTGCCAAAAGTAGTCGCCATAAAAGTGGTGTTGCACTTCGATTTCCAAGGATTTATAGATGGAGAAAAGATAAAACGGTTAATGATATAAATACATTGGATGATTTGAAAAAATTATTGAATAAATATGAAATCAAATAAGTAGTCAATCAAATCTATTTTAAGGAATAGTCCTTTAAAATCTGAGTCATTATAGTTCACTTTCATTGAATGAAGTGTATTTTGAGAGTATTTTTTCAATATGTAGTTTGAGACTATCCGGACAATTAGTATTATAAAGGATGTGTGGAGGATTATAGCCTATATAGTAACAACTGCTTGGTTTAAGTTGTTTTCCATTTACCTCAATAAAGGCATTGTCTAATTCTTCCAATTCTGCTTTTACTTTATCAAATACGTTCGGTGCAATTATTCTATCCATAATTTTTCTTTATTTAAACCAAGACAATTACGATACCAATAATTAAATAAGTAAGGCTCAAAGATTTTCTTTGAGCCTTGCGATTTTTCAATTGGATGAATATCGAACAAAAAACTAACGCACGTATAACAAATAATACTTTAATTACTTGAGAAAAGAAGGCAGTATAAAAATACCGCCCGTTTTAAATCCAATATCCTATGAAAAACCGAGTTGATGATTGCAAAAACTATGCGTAGAGTTGCATTTCTGTAAATCATGTAATCTTTTCAATTAATCTTACAATTTATAATTGCTTTAAGATTCTTTTCTTTTGTCTATTACAAGTAAAGTAATTCCTCCTAATAACGCAATAACACCAGCATAAGTGGGCCATTCTATACGTTTTGTTTCATTTTTATTAATTTCTATAGCTCCAATATCCACTACCTTTTTTTCTTTTGTAAAATTTATACCGTGAAATACAAACATTAGAATACCGGCAGCGATTAAAATAAATCCTAAAACTTTCATATAAATAATTTTTCTTAAAATATTCAACAATAGTGCCATTATAAATTCTAATGATCTGGGAATAATTGTATTAAGGAGCATAATTTAAATTTCTGGCACAATTTAAACTGATCGTTATTTATGAAAAGCAATGAAATTGGCATTTTAAGAATAGGAACGAGTAATATAGTTCTGCCGGGGAATAAATCAACATTCCCTAAAGAATTTCATGATAAAAGCAGGCTTGAATATTATAGTAGCTTATTTAACTCTGTGGAATTGAACAGTACTTTTTATAAGGTTCCTTTGTCATCTACTTTTGAAAAATGGTCTAAAGAAGTTCCGGCTGATTTTAAATTTTCAGTAAAGCTTTGGAAAGAGATTACGCATGCAAAAGAATTAAAGTTTAAGAAGACTGATATTGACTTATTCCTTAAAAGAATAGAGTTGTTAGGGGATAAGAAGGGCTGTCTACTGTTTCAATTTCCCGGCAAGATCACTCTTAAATATTTTGATCAGGTTGAAAACCTTCTTAAAACAATAATCGACTCAAAACATTCAAATCACTGGAATATCGCAGTTGAATTCAGAGATGTGTCCTGGTATGTTGAAGAAGGGTTTGAATTACTAGATGAATTTAAAGCGTCTATGGTGTTACATGATTTTTCCAAAATAAAAAGTAACCGGGTAAATAAACAGGCATCTTTTGTATTCATAAGGTTTCATGGTTTGTTGGGTGATTACAAAGGAAGTTATGATGATGTGTATTTAGAAGCAAAGAGCAAACAAATAAAAGAATATATGCAAGGGGGTAAAGATGTTTATGTATACTTTAATAATACTATAGGAGATGCTTTTAATAATGCCAGGACATTACAAGAGTTAAGTCATAAATATTTTGCGATGTGAATTATTAATATCCCATACTTCTCTAAATGTAGATAGTTTTACTCACTGTAAAAAAATCTTCTCTATAAAAGAGCTTTTCTGCGATGATTTAATAGAAAAAATATTTAGGCATAGTTATTAGAAGTAATAGTAAACAAAATTGTATAAAGATGAAAAAACTATTACTAGGCTGCTTATGCATATTATCTGCAGTGGCAATAAATGCTCAAACGGAAGACAAAAAATGGAATATTGGTTTACATGGAGGCGCAACTCAATACGAAGGAGATTGGGGCAATGACTTTTATAAAACAAATACCGGCTTTTTTGGCTTTGGCGGTTTGTCTGTTTCAAGATATTTAGGAAAACACCTTGATATAAGTTTTTTAGCAACAAGAGGAATTGTTGGGTCAAAACATGATTCTATAAATTTCAAAAATAATCTCAGTACCATTTCTTTAAACCTTCGATTCAATATCTTAAGCCCTCGCCACGCAGTAAGACCTTATCTATTTGTTGGTGGAGGTGCTTTACTATTTGATAAGAATATAAACATCAATCCTAATACAGTTGATTATGCAGTGCCATCTTTTGGCGCAGGTGTTAATTTCAGGCTAAGCAATTCTGTAATGCTTAACCTGCAAGAAATGTTTATGTATACCACTGGTGATGATAAGGATGGTAAGGTAGGTGGAGGCAATGATGCATACGCTTTTCATTCTTTAGGATTGACATTTAATTTTGGAAAGAAAAAAGATTCTGACAGTGATGGTGTAGCAGATCATGCAGATAAATGTCCTAATACTCCTAAAGGAGTTACAGTAGATATGAAAGGTTGTCCTCTTGATAAAGACAATGATGGCACACCTGATTATTTGGATGCATGTCCTGATTATGCAGGCCCGGCATCCTTACAAGGTTGCCCGGATAAAGATAGTGATGGCGTGGCTGATAAAAATGATCGTTGTCCTGAAATAGCCGGTACAGCTGCATTTAAAGGCTGCCCTGATACAGATGGAGACGGAGTGCCGGATATTGATGATCGTTGCCCTACAATCGCAGGATCAATAGAATTAAAAGGTTGCCCTGATAAAGATAATGATGGTGTTGCTGATATGGATGATAAATGCCCTGATACCAAACCAGGCGTTAAAGTAGATGCCAATGGTTGTCCAATGGATAATGATAAGGATGGAGTTATGAATGAAGAAGACCGTTGCCCTGATGTAGCCGGACCAGCAAGTTTAAAAGGTTGTCCAGATACAGATGGAGACGGAGTGCCGGATATTGATGATCGTTGTCCTGCAGTAAAAGGTACAATTGCAAATAAAGGTTGTCCCGAAATGTCTAAAGTGGATATAAGAAGAATAACACAAATAGCCAGTAAAATATTCTTCCAAACAAATAGCGATAAACTAAGAGTGTCATCTTTAGTGCAATTAGATGCCCTGGTGGATATACTTAAAAGATATGAATCTGCTAATCTTGTTATAAAAGGATATACAGATAATGTAGGCGATGATGATTATAACTTGAAATTATCTCAAAAAAGAACCGAGTCAGTTAAGAAATATTTGATTCAAAAAGGGATTGCTGAATCAAGATTAACTGCAACAGGTTTTGGAGAAACGAATCCTATTGCAGATAATAAAACCTCTCTCGGACGTGCAAAGAATAGGAGAGTAGAGTTAGAGACAACTTATTAAATCCCTAAGAATACATTAGATAAATGGCTGTTTTAAACAGCCATTTTTTGTATTAAGTGTACTTTCATTTGCACGAACAATTAGAGAGCGGGAAAAACTAAAAGCTTCCCTTTGTTTCAAGTAGATCTTCAATGGCATAAAAAGATATGGATAAATAGACAAAGATTTAGTTTATAAATTTAAAGCAAGTTCAGATGTGGTATTATCGATATTAACTAAATGAAGTTACTTTATGATTTATTTCTTAAATGCAATTATTTTTTAAGCTATGAAAACAGCAAGTATTAGTGAATTGAAACAGGAGCTACAAAACATTTCTGCAAAACAGATGGAAGAGCTTTGTATACGTCTTGCAAAATTTAAAAAGGAAAATAAAGAATTGCTTAATTATTTACTTTTTGAAGCGCATGATGTAGAAGGGTATACAGAAGCAATAAAGATTGAAATGAGTGAGTTATTTAAAGAAGTAAACATAAAGAACCTTTATATTGCTAAGAAAAATTTACGACGAATTTTGCGTAATTCGAATAAGTACGTGAAGTATACAGGTGACAAACAGACAGAAGCCATGATACTTATTCATTTCTGTACTTTAGTAAAAACCTTTAATATACCTATAAAAAGAAGTGCAGCATTGCAAAAGTTATACGATCAACAAATTAAAAAAATACTTGCAGCAATTAATAGCCTGCATGAAGACATCCAATATGATCTTTTAAAAGAAGTAAGCAGCCTTTCTTAAAATTCGATATTATTTTCTTCAACGGAAGAAGATGAAAGCGTTTAAAAGTGTGATTTAGTAATCAACTATTTTATTTATCAAATTACTATGATTAAGAAGAGTTTATGCATCTTTAGCTTGTTGTGCGAGAAATATAAACCATAGAATGTGGTATGCCCTGTCCTCATAGGATTTATGAACCTCACTGATCTTACTGTAGAAGATAATTTTACTTAGCCATCTTATTACGGATCCTGCTCAATGTTTCCAACGTAATACCTAAGTAAGAAGCAATATAAGTAAGCGGAACACGATTTGCCAATTGACTTTGTGTTTCTAAAAATCTTTTATAGCGGGTAGTAGCGTTAGACAAGCGGCCTATCTCTGCACGTGCATCTGCATCCATGCAATATTTTTCTAAAAGTCTTCTGCCGGCAATATTCATGTCCTTAAAATTGTCGTACAAATAATGTAGGTCTTGAAAAGTAGCACCAACCAGTTCACAATCTTCGATCGCCTCAATATATTCAAGTGAAGGTTCTTGTTTATACATGCCTCTTATCGAGGTAACCATTTCATTTTCCAGTGTTATCCAGGTTATGATCTCTTTGTTTTCATCACGTATATAACCCCTCACGGCACCTTTTAAAATTAAAAACAGGTGTTCGCAAATTTCACCCTCTCTCAAAAGCAAGGTTCCTTTTTTCACATTGTAAGTAAAGCAATGCTCATCCACATATTTCAAAGGAGCTTCATCCATTTCAGGATGCACCATTTTTAAAAATTTAGATAAAGGAGAAGGACCTTTCTTGGTATCCCATTTATTGATCACAGAGGAAATGTGAATGAGGTTATTACGTAAAGCCATAGCAATTTTTAGTAAAACAAATTTAACCTCAAATGCCCATAATGACAAATATGTCAACTTTAAAAGCGCTCAATACTTCTTGTATTTCGAAAAGTTGACTAATAACACACCAACTAAAATTACTATCAATGCTATTACCTGTATAAACGATATTGTTTCACTTACCAACAGCCAGCCTAAAAACATTGCCACTACAGGATTAATATAAGCATACGTGCCTACCAAAGCAGCAGAACGTACACTTAATAACCAGATGTAAGCAATATAACCTACCAACGATCCAAAAGTGATCAAATAAATTATTGCAAGCATAGATGATGTACTGATCTGTTGCCATGCAAATAGTTTTTGCTCTCCAACAGCAAACGCTACAATAAAACCCGATAAGCCGGCAGCTAACATTTGTATGCTGGCTTTCATTGATGTAGTTCCTTCGCTTGCTGCGTACTTGGAATACAACGAACCGGCACTCCAAAGCATACTGCCGATCAACAATACAACAAAGGCGATCAACTGGTCATGATCATGTAAGTTCAAAGATGTTTTTCCATTGAATAATAAAATGATCCCGCTAAAACCGATCAATAGACCAATAACAATAAACTTGTCGGAGAAATTTATTTCCCAATGTTTTTTATCTAGCAAGATCATCCATAACGGAACACTTGCTACAACAATGGCTGCCACGCCTGATGGTAAATACAGTTCCGACCATATCAATGCGGTAGTGCCGCAAAAAAGCATTAGTATTCCTGCTAACGAATTTTTTAATATCGAAATGATATTTGGAGTTTTGTCTCCTTTAGCAATGCACCAGGCATATAAAATTAATCCTGCTCCAAAAAAGCGTATGCCCGCCAACAGAAAAGGAGGAACGGTTTTTAATGCCAACACTATGGCAACATAGGTTGATCCCCAAATAAGATAAACAGCTGCAAAAGCTGCAATAACCAAACTCTTTGAAGGTGTTGCAGAAGTGCTTGTGATTTCCATTATTGTAAATATAACAATTTGAAATCTGTAATTTCTAATTAGCTATTGGGGATTTATTAATGGCGTGCCCCAAGCTAACGCAAGGGTCGGGCTTTCCGCTTCAATCTTTTTGCTCGTTCCTCGCAAAAAGTATTTCCGCTTCAATCCCTCACGCAATGATCGTTACAGTAAACTATTGAATGATAACCTTATAAACTTTGCGAGTGTTTTTGTCATCAAATAATTCCAGCAAATAAAACCCTGAAGTAGGTAAAGATGGAATATGCAATTGATAATTACTATCTCCCATAGCCGGAACAATAACAGTATGATAAATTAATTGTCCTGTTGAACTGATCAATCGGATAGTATAACTCGGGCTGCTATTTTTTATAAAAGGAATATAAATAATATTATTAAAAACAGGATTAGGGTAAATGCTGGTAGCGATTACCGGCAGCTGAGTAGAATCAATTTTAAAAATTAATAAAGTGCTGTCTGCACCAATTGCATTAGCCGCAATAATAATAGACGAATAATAACCCGAATCTGCAGGAGTTCCCGTAATAAATCCTGTGTTAGTGTTAATGCTTAACCCAGCAGGTAAATTAATGGCATTAAATGTTGCAGCAGAATTGTTGGCAATTACCTGGTAACCGCTAAAAGGATTGTATTGTTTTCCTTTGGCAGTGTCTGTAATAATTATTTCAGGTTTAACAGAATCTATTAATGCATTGCAGACTGTTAGCTCTGCAGTTCCAAAACCTGCTGTGTTTTGATAGTCGTCACTATTGGTGCCATACCAACCCGCCGTAGATTCTCTTTGCCCTTTATTATCATGCTGATCATTAATATCAATATCAAAACCAATTTGCTTCCCGTTAAAAGGAGCGGTGCCACCAATAGTAGTCCACGGAAAAGAAGCTTCCAGCGTATATCCGTCAGCGGTAGTAACAATGGCATATGTTATGCCGGCTTTATTGTTGGTGCTGCCGGTAATATTGTCTGTTGTAAAAGGTTTAATATTCCAGTTAAACCGGTATTGATGATCATTGGCAGTATAAGCGCCTGCTTTGCTGTTATTGCCTGCAAGAAAAACCTCTACGCCATCCTGGTCCCAAATACTGGCGCCGATAGTGCTTCTGTTCGTGTCTTTAACTTTTACCAATAAATAAAAGTTAGCGGCATCATACATTGCCTGCCAGGTAGAGCCTGTTTGTATTTGTCCGCTTATTATTTGCGAAATATAATTCGGTGTAACCTTTGACCATATCAGGTCCGCAGCGCCATCAATTACAGGACCAGTACTAGTATTTACTACCATTGCTTCTGAACAGAAAGGGACTTCATTGTCTTTAATGGTAAGCGTTGCGGTGGCATTTTGAATAAAGTAAGCAGTATCGGTATTGAGTGTTAATGAAATGGTTTCTTTTGGATTTATTAACGTGTCATCAACAGCATTAATTAAAATAGTATCTGTTGTGTTTGCTGGATCTAGTGTAACCGTACCTGCTAGTAATGGCAACGCATTGTAATGGGCTTCGGGCGCCGTACCACCCACAGTATATGTAACAGTCACAGCTGTTTTTATATTTGTTCCTGATATAACAAAGCTTCCGGTGGCGCCATCTTCCGATGGTGTGCCAGTAGCCTTCAACGAAACAGTAGGGGCATTATCAATAGCATCCATTAAAGCAACAGCGCTGTCAATTTTTAACGAGGTAAAATAAGTGTAAACCTGGTCTAATTGAGATTGCTTATCTGCATAATTCAAATATTTTTTACGCAATGTAAATAAGCGATAAACCTGTTGCAGATCATTTTCTGTATAAGGCACTCCGGTAAAGCGCTGCACTTTCGCAAGATCTCTGAAACCAAATTCTACCGTAGGTTCCAGTATGGTACCTTCTCCAAAATCATTAAAAGTTACTAATTGCAATGCATCAATGCGGGAACTGTATTTATTGGCTAATGATAAAGTAGAGTCCAATGTTTGCCCGTTATTATCAGCAATAAAAAATAACGTATTACCTGCTCCGCCCTCTTTATAATAATCATAAAAACGTGGAAAAGCTGCGCCAATAGCAGTATTTAGAGTAGGAGCATTGTTATTATAAAAGTTAAGTAAGCCGGAAAAGCTATTACTGTACACCCAATCAAACTTACCATTTACGTTAGTTCCTAAATTGTCATTGTTAAAACTGCCGGGTAAAAATTGTACAGGTTGCCCTGCTGCTCCTAATATCTGTGTCCATGAATTTGCATTATGAAAAGTGATCGGACCAAATACACCTACCAACGGTTCATTATTGGTACCGATCTTGATATAATTAGGTTGGTTGAAATAATTATTCTTTGCGTAAGTAAAAGCATTTTGTCCATCCTGTATATTTCTCCAAAACCGATCTTCTGCCACAATGCCGAAATCAATACCGGCACTTTGCGTTTTGTTAATTAATGAATCGGAATTTATTAAAAGGCTTCCGACATCGCTGTTAGATCCTGTTTGTCCATACCAATCCAATAATACACCATCTACGCCCGACAATTTCATTAATAATAAATGATATTCAACTACAGCCGGATCTTTACTCGAATACGGGCCAATTAAAGGATAATAATGAGAGGCAATTTCCCTTTCTCCATTTGTATCAATGAGGTTAGGGTTCCTGGTATTCATTTTCCAATGATATCCCCAGGAATAGTTTGTTCCGGCAACCGGGTTTTCGGGAGCATCAAACCAGGGCATATAGTGCATATACACTTTTAACGGATTGCTTTTTGTAACAGCTACCGGTTGAGAATATGCGATAACATTAATTAAACAAAAAAGAAAAATGACTAAAGGTTGTAAGGTTTTTTTCATCAAAGATTATTAAGCCGGGTTAACAAAGTTTAGGTAAGCTATAATGTGTATTTCATACAAAACAGCCAATGGAATAGCGCAAATTCATACTTAGGTTTATAGCAAGATGGTTTTTGAAGTGCAATTGATGCTTTGAAGTTATAAAATACGATACAAATCTTCATACCAACAATTTATATTGATGTAGTATGATGCAAATTTTAGAAATCCTAATTGTTTTGAAAAGACACTGCTTATAATCAACAATTTAGAATAGATAGTTTTTAATTTTATATATGCCCGTATAAATCTCGCTATAAAATTAGCACATGGAAAACGGTAGCATCCCTTTTGAGTTTTTTACATTTTATAATTAGAAAGTTAAGATTTTACAAAGAAAAAGAGTTGACAGAAACATTATTTAAAATTTTCGAAAATCGTCATGTATTTAGTACATATTTAAAAATTGGTAGAATGTTTAAATTTTTTGAAATAAATTGCAACCCCACAGGTTCCCCCTTTTTGACAAATTCTGTTAAAAGCCTGTGATTATTAAGATGAAATACATAATAACAGTATTTATTTTTTTGTCTTTTTTGTTTACCGGTTTTTCTCAATCCATTGCAGTTGATAAACTGTCTGAGTTGAATAAAATAATGGAAAAAGAAAAAGAGTATGATGGACAAAAAGAAGCAGAAATAAAGAGATTACAGGAAAAGCTTTCCACAGTATCGCAAAGTAATTTAGCTGAACAGTATGATCTAAGTGTTCAATTGTACAATGCTTACAAGGTTTTTAAATACGATTCTGCGTATCAATATTCACGCAAGGCGCACGAAATTGCCTATCGGTTGCAAGACTCCAATAAAATCGCCTATTCAGGAATTTTAGTAAGCTTCACTTTATTATCCTCCGGTTTATTTAAGGAAACAGCAGATACATTGGATGCTATTCATACTTCTCATTTGCCGGATAGCATTGAAGCGGAATACTATGCAGTAAAGGCCCGCTATTTTTATGACATGGCTGATTATGCCAATGATGATTATCATAAGCCTGTTTACAACAAAGAAGGTGGTTTTTATTTGGATAAAGCATTAGCGCTTTATACTCCTTCATCCTTTAATTATTCTTATTACAGCGGATTGAAAGATATACGCTCCGGTAATAAAGCAAGCGCTCAGATAAATTTTGAAAAATTAATAGCAGGAGGGGGCTTGTCAAAACACGAATTGGCACTAACTGCTTCTACACTTAGCGATATTTACATCCAGAATAAGCAAACAGACTCTGCTATTTATTTATTGGCAGATGCTGCTACAGCTGATATAGAATCTTCTACTAAAGAAACATCGGCAATGTTCAATCTTGCCCAATTACTTTATAAGGAGGGTAACGTTAAAGATGCATCAATGTATATTGAATACGCTATTAACGATGCAGCGTTTTATGGAGCAAGACAGCGAAAGGTACAATTGATCAGCATTCTACCTTTAATTGAAGCAGAAAAAATAAACAAGGTTGAATCTCAGAAAGCAATATTGATCACTTATGCAGTAGCTATTACTTTTTTACTATTGATAGTAGTAGTGTTGGCAATAACGGTATATAGGCAGGTAGTAAAATTAAAGCATGCGCAAAAAGTGATTTACGATGCTCATCAAAAAGAACATGAGGTAAACCAGCAGTTGGCAGAAACCAATCGTAAGCTATCTGAAATGCATGTTAAAGAACAAGAGATCAATGAGGCGTTGGCACAAACCAATGCACAATTATCCGATGTTAATTTCCGATTGTCGGAAGCGAATAAAATAAAAGAAGAGTATATTGGTTATTTTTTCAATGCCAATTCTGAGTTCTTTAATAGAATAGAACGATTTAAAAAATCGGTTGAGCAAAAAATTGCCGATCGCAAAATAGAAGAAATCAAGTTTTTGGTGAACAGCATTAATCTTCGCAAAGAAAAAGAAGACCTGCTGAGGAACTTTGATAAAGCCTTTTTACGCATTTTCCCGCATTTTGTCGAAGAATTTAATCAATTCTTTAAAGAAGAAGACCGGGTTGAATTAAAAGACGGAGAGATACTAAATACCGATCTTAGGATCTTTGCTTTGATCAGGATGGGGATCAATGATATAGGAAAGATCTCACAGATATTGGAATATTCGGTGAACACAATAAATACCTATAAAACAAGGATTAAGAACAAATCCATCATTCCCAACGAGGAATTCGAAAAAAGGATAATGAATATTAAGACGATTTAATCGATTTTTTTTAAAATTTATTGCGCTATATATGCTATATTTTTATTTGTATAATATGATAATTTAATTTTGATTATCAATCATTTACATAAAAAATTAGTATATTTTTATTGTTTTTTTTCTATACAGCCTAAATATAAGTTGTGCTTGCTTTAGCAGATTTTCTATATTCGTTTTGTGTAATTTAGGTGTTTTGCGAATTAATATATTACTGATTGCTGTGTTGTTTTCAGATTTTAAAAACGATTAATGGCTTGTTGTACTAAAGATTATCCTTCCTTCAAATGGCTTCTTCTTTTGAAAAGTTTAATGATTTAATACTGCGGGTTTTATTATAAAACAGAAAAACTTAACTCTTTAAAATAAAAACGAAGCTTGCTTATGCTTAAAAAAAGACTTCTCGGAATTTCCGCAATCGTTGTCACTCTGCTATTATTGCAAACAACAGTATTTGCGCAGGACAGAACCATTAACGGTACTGTAAAAGATGAAGCAGGGAAACCGATCCCGAAAGCAACGGTAACTGCCAGGGGCGCCACAAAAGGCGTAACTACCAATGATAATGGTAGCTTTAGCATAACCGTTCCCGATAGTATAAATTTTCTTACAGTAACTTCTGCAGAATTTGATCCAAAAGATGTTAGTATTAAAGGTACTACCAGTGTAAACGTACAATTGTCCGCCGTTTCTAAAAAACTGGAGGAAGTTGTTGTAAACGTAGGGTATCAAACACAGAAATTAAAAGATGTAACCGGCTCGGTAAGTCAGGTAAAAGGAGAGGCGGTTAAAAACCTAGCTACGCAGGACGCGGCTACTTTGTTGCAAGGTCGTGTTGCCGGTGTGGATGTAGTTACGCCTTCCGGACAGCCGGGCGCAACTTCTCAAATAACCATCAGGGGGGTATCTTCCTTAAACAACCCTGCCCCGTTGTATGTAATCGATGGAGTACAGCAAGCGAATGGTAATAATATCAATCCACAGGATATAGAAAGCATGAGTGTTTTAAAAGATGCATCGGCAATGGCCATATATGGTGCATCTGCCGCCGGCGGCGTTATAATCATTACTACTAAAAAAGGTAAAGGCGCTACGCCAAGCATTAACCTGGGGGTGCGTTATGGTGTTTCTACCCCTAATTTAATTCAGATGTTGGATAAAGATGACTTTATTCAATACAAAAAAGATATTAAGGACGGAAACTATACAAATCCTAATAACGCAGCAGACATCGCTGCCTTTTTACCAATTGATTGGAACAAAGAATTATACAGGAACGGTAGCGAAGCGAATTATACATTATCCATTTCAGGTGCCAGTCCTAGTAATAATGTAAACTATTTTTTATCGGGAGTTTATAATGATCAAAAAGGTGTTTTCTTAGATAATGAATCGCACATGGCAGGTGCTAGGATCAATACAGAGATCAAACTTACGAATGCTATCAAGATCGGTGAACAAATGAACGTTTGGACAAGACAAACCATCCCTGTAAAAACGCCGATCGTAAGCACGCCATTTAACTCTCAACCGGTATTCCAGGGTGGACCTTTATATTCTGCTGATCCGGGTACAGCCTGGGGTATTTATCCTTTTGGTTATCCCGGCTTTAATGCTGTGGCACAAGTTAAAACAGCCACTTTTGAATTTCCTTCCAACAATTTTCAGGGACAAGCTTACCTGGAAGCGAAACTTCCTATTAAATATGTAACCTTTAGAGCCACTTTCGGGTATACTTCATCCGGTTATCAAAACAATTTATTCCAAAATAAATTTGATAATACCGGAAATCCATTAACGAATGACAATGGTAATGTTCAAAATCACTTATATAGAAATATTGGAAATTATTCACAAACATTAAATGCTTATATATTAGCATGGGATCATGATTGGGGTAAGCATACCACTAATTTATTAGCAGGCTACGAACAATATAATAATCAAACAGAAAATTTATTGGCAGATATGCAAAATGTTATAGGTAACACATTTGCTTACATCCCAACAAGTTCTTCCATAGATAGAGGCGGACAAAGAATAGAAGGTGCTTATGATAATCAGGATTTGCAACGCTCTGTTTTTGGAAGACTTAATTACGATTATAACAAACGCTATTATTTAACATTAACTGTTCGTAGGGATTCAAAATATGCAACGTTTGGTAATTTGAACAGAACAGGTGTTTTTCCTGCTTTAGCTACAGGATGGAATATTGATAGAGAAGTATTCTTTAAGAAATTCAAACCAACCATCAGTCAATTAAAATTAAGAGCTAGTTATGGGGAAGTTGGAAATAGTAATATTGGTAATTATAAATATATTGTTGCTTATAATAACGGGCTTATTCAAAACTTTCAACCAAACGGAACAGGGCAGGTTAGCTATACCCAGGAAAGCCCGGCTAATGAAGGGATTAAATGGGAAACAACAAAAGAAACCAATATTGGGTTAGATGCTCAATTTTTTAATGGAAAACTTTCGTTAACGCTTGATTGGTACAATAAGAAAACAGTTGATTTATTGTTTAATACCCCAATCGCATTAAGTTCCGGTTCTCCTGCAGGTGGTACAGGGTTTAGCGGAGGTGCTGTAACTCCGGCAACTTATACTCAAAATATTGGTACAGTACAAAACAGTGGTTTCGATATTGCTTTAGGGTATAATGGTAAAAAAAGAGACCTGTCCTATTCAATTACGTTGACCAGTTCATTTAATACCAATAAAGTGTTAACAGATGTTTATGGAGGTTTGCCAGATGGTAATACAAACTATCCTTACGGTACCAGTATGTGGAACGGATTGGCGTTGACACGTACATTCATCAATCAGCCTTTTGGACAATTCTGGGGATTGCAATCATTAGGAGTTATTAAAAATGCAGATGATCTGACAAAAGCACAGGTAGCTCAACCTGGTGCAAAAATTGGAGACTTGATGTATGCAGATAGAAACGGGGACCATATAATTGATCATAAAGATGATACTACTATCGGTAACCCATATCCTAAAGTAACCTTCGGATTAAACTTTACCGCTACCTGGAAAAAATTCGATATAGCTTTATTGTTTAATGGCGCATTAGGGGTATCCTTATACAATGGTGTTACTCCTTATGAATTTGAAAGCTTGAATGGAAGTAACGTTACTTCTAAAGTATTCCAGGCATCAGGCTTTACTCACAATGGTGTCACCAATGGGGTAACAGAATATCCAAGCGTTGGTTATGTAGACGGATTTGGCAGATTTAATTTTGATCCTAACGGTAATTACACTACCCCAAGCAGCTTTTTTGTTGAAAATGGCAGCTACGTTAAATTGAAAAATATACAGATTGGGTATACGATTACAAATAATACGTTAACTAAAGCAAAAATTAAAAGCATTCGTGTGTATGTAATGGCTACCAATGTTTTTTGCATAACAGGTTATACCGGTGTTGATCCTGAATTAGGAAGTCAATACCAGATATTGGGGCTTGATGTAAACGGTAATGTAGTGGGAAATGCAGACGGTTCTGCTTATCAAAAAGGAGTAGGCGCAGCAACCACTTCTCGTGGTATTGACGGGCCTTCAAAATATCCAAGTGTAAGATTATATACTGCAGGTGTTGATTTTAATTTCTAAATTTTTTAAAATTATCTATACAATGTATAAAAAAATAATAGTTATAGCAATTGCCGTTGTTGGTTTGGCGAGTTGTTTCAAAGAACCCGGTGATTTATACCCTACTAATGAACCGGTGTATAATAACTACCCTAAAACAATTGCAGATCTTACTACATTTGTTACTCCCGGCTATTCTAATTTCCGTAATGCCAATTTATATGGTTACCAGTATTTGCCGCTGGTACTTTCATGCGATCATAGCTTTTGTTCGCAAAATTCGGCAGGTAATCCCTTTACCATACAAGGAGGAGATTTTTTAACCAATAATATTAATGTAACTAATACACCCAATGCTGCCTTGTATGCGCAATTGTATACGGGCGTGTCAGCAATGAATGTGTATTTTGACAGGGCAAGATATTTTCAAATAACCTACGGGGATAAAAATGCGGCAGATGTAAGAGCGCTTTCCGGACAGGCTTATTTTTTAAGAGCTTATTATTATTTCTTGTTGGAAGGTTTTTATGGCGAGAAATATATAGATATGACGCAACCGGAAGATCCTAATGTATTAGGTGTTCCAATGCCATTAACTTTTGCAACCAATATCCAGGAAACCAATTTGCCTCGTAGTAGTGCATACCAGGTATGGTCTCAGATCATTACAGATCTGGATAGTGCGGTAGCTAATTTACAAGGAGTTACTTACGATGCAACAAATCAAGGACGTATTACAGAATGGGCAGCTAAAGCAATGTTAGGTAAAGCTTATGTATTTACTAAGCAATATGATAAAGCAAGACCCGTATTGTTAGATGTAATCAATAATAGCGGTAAGCAATTAATGAATTATTCTCAATATAAAGATGCATTTAATGGAAATACTGCGAATGAGTTTAATTCAGAGTCATTATTTGAGATCAATGTAGATAGACAAGCGGATCAAGGCGGTATTCTTTTTAGCAGCAACTATAAACAAAGCTTAACTACAGACGCCGGTGAATTATGGGCGCCTGCTATTATTGGAGCGTTGGGTGTTGATAGTTTGGGTAATGGAGATGGCAATGGAGGTACTTCTGCTAATATGGGTAATAACTATTGTAAATTCTTTGTGCATGATAGAAGCTTAAGACGCTTTGGCTTTGATCTGCCTGTTTATACATATGAAGCTAATCCTAATGCAGTAGGTCAAAACAGTGCATCAAGTCCTTCTTATATGATGGATCATGTTTCTTATCAAAATTCGTTAGCTGCGAGAACAAATAATACAGTTGATCCAAGATTATTTGTTTGTGCATTAGAACCATGGGTGGATAGCTGTCAGCAACAATATAGTGTTGATCATCGGCCATCTAATAGCACTATTGCTCAATACCCTGTTACAATTCCTGTAGGTAAAGCATTTATCATTAATTCAGATCGTACAGCATTTTGGGGGTGGAACTCCAGAAAATATGCTACTACAGAAAATTCAATATTGGCATATGGTGGTAACGATGCTTCCAATATTTACATGCTTCGTTTAGCAGATGTTTATTTATTATATGCAGAAGCCAGTATGACGAGCAGTCCTTCTGATGCGCTTCATTATATTAACGAAGTTCATAGCAGAGCGTATGGCGGTTCTCATGCATTTGATTATGCTAGCCTTACTGCAGCTACAAAAGCTACAGGTGCTAACGATGAATTAGCAAACGATCCATTAAAATATGAACGTTATGTAGAATTATTCGGAGAAGGCGGCTGGTGGTTTGATGTTTGTCGTTGGGGAATTGGTTCTCAGGAAGCAACTTATTATTTATATGGTTCTACTGAATACAATCCTAAAACAAATTCAGGTCCTGATTTCAGTAAAATAAATGCAGGGAACTGGAGTGGTTCGGGTACACAGATCAAAGCACAACATTTCCCGATACCGGCTCAGGAAATATCTATTAACACAGCTATTCAAAGAAATAACTATCCTTATTAATAATAGTATTTATTGAAAAATTTAATAGCAATATCAACCATACTTTTAATAATTACCGGTTGTGGTAAATCTTCAACCGATAATAATGGTGTAGTTCCAATACCCTGGGATAATAATATTAGGGCTTATGCTCCGGTTGCTGTGGCAAAAACCAGCAATAAAAAAATATTTACGCATTACATGCCCTGGTTTATTGCGCCTCCTTATACAGGCAGTAACACAGCATGGGGCTTACATTGGACGATGGCTACTAAAAATCCAAATATTATCAGTGGAGGACAAAGGCAAATTGCTTCACATTATTATCCATTAAATACCGGGCCTTATTCAACAAGAGATACTGTATTGATCGACTACCAGCTTTTACTAATGAAATTAAGTGGTATAGATGGTATTTTTATCGATTGGCCGGGAACAATGGATGTTAGCGATTATCAATCAAATGTTGTAAATACCAATGCAGTAGTATCCCGTCTTTCTAAAGTTGGATTAAAATATGCTATACTTTATGAAGATCAGAATTTGAAAGATGCTCCTACCAACGGCAAAGTAACACAGGCTAAGGCTGATATGAGTTACATCCAAAGCACTTATTTTAAAGATGTCAACTCAACGTATGAAGTATATAACAGCAAACCAATGTTATTAGACTTCGGTCCATTTGGTCCTGTTCAAAATGCTTCTGATTGGAATGATATTTTTTCTGTAATGTCAACACCCCCGGCTTTCTTCACATATGAAGGAAGTAAAAGCAAAGGAGGGACTAATGTTGCAGGAGACTTTGCCTGGGTACAATCAAACAACATAGGCAATCTGACTAATTATTATAATGGAAGTGGTGTAAAGATAGGAGGTGTTTATCCCGGCTTTAATAATTATTATGATGAAGGTGGGTGGCCGAATAATGCTAATTTCAACATCGATTATGGAAGTGGCAGTACTTCAACTTTTGCACAAACACTTTCATTGGCATTGCAACAACCGGTTAATTATGTGCAATTGATAACATGGAACGATTATGGAGAAGGAACGATGATAGAACCAACTGTTCAATATGGTTATAGTTTTCTTACTGAATTACAAAAACAATTAGGAGTACAATCTTCTTTATCTCAATCTGATTTAGAAGCTGTAGCCAAATTATACGCTTTGCGGGCTAATTATTTAACCAATTACGATGTAAAAAAGTTGAATCAATTAGAACAGGTGTTTTATTACATGACGTCACTAAAAATGGATAGTGCAAAAGGCTTGTTGGCAAATTTTTAATTACTGTATGTCGCTTAAAAGAATTTTTATTTTATTTATATGCTTTGGATTGCTTAAAACTGCTGTAGCACAGGAGTTAACTGCGGGCATGGGTAAAGTAAAAGTAAGCTTTTCAATAAATGAAAAGGGAATGCCATTATACAGTATTACATACGATCAAAAAGCTGTTATTAATTCTTCCTCTTTAGGGTTTGATTTAGTGACAAATGCAGGATTGACTCCCCGGCCATTACCTTTCAGCAATGGTTTTGAATTGACCGGCAGCGAACAAAAAAGTGCTGATGAAACCTGGCACCCTGTTCTAGGAGAGGTAAGCACTATACGTGATCACTATAACCAGTTAACAATTCATTTAAAGAAAAAAAACACAGATTTGTTATTGGATATTGTGTTCAGGGTGTTCGAAGATGGTGTAGGGTTTCGATATGAATTCCCTAAGCAAAAAACGCTCAATTATTTTACTGTAGCCAATGAGCTTACTCAGTTTAATTTGGCAGGAAATTACCAGGCTTTTTGGATACCGGGCGACTACGACACTAACGAGTACCCATACACGAAATCAAAAATAAGTGAAATTGATAATCAGCCTGTCGTAAACAGCAGCACAGATATTTGTGTACGCAATGTTGTTGACAGGTATGCAGTACAAACACCATTGATGATGAAATCAGACGATGGATTGTATATAAATATTCATGAAGCAGCTTTGTTGAATTATTCAGCGATGCAATTGCACGTGGATACAAAAACACAACAGCTTACATCCAGTTTAGTTCCGGATGCAACAGGCAATAAAGCATATTTGAAAGCGCCTTGTCATACTCCGTGGAGAACGGTTATTGTGAGTAATAAAGCGGCAGATATATTGGCTTCCAGGATGATCTTAAATTTAAATGAGCCAAGCAAAATTGAAAACACATCGTGGATCAAGCCAATGAAATTTGTAGGTGTTTGGTGGGAGATGCAAACAGGAAAAGGAACCTGGGCTTATTCTGATTATGCTGACAGTGTGGATGCTACCGGAAAAGCTATTCCCAATGGCAAGCATTGCGGTAATACAAATAATGTTAAACGTTATATCGATTTTGCAGCAAAGAATGGAATAGATGCTGTACTGGTAGAAGGATGGAATACAGGTTGGGAAGATGCTTTTGGAGCATGGAAAGAAAAACCTTTCGATTTTGTAACACCGTATCCTGATTTTAATGTTAAAGAGTTGCAGGAGTATGCAGCGAAAAAGGGTGTTAAGATAATCATGCATAATGAAACCTGCGGAGGTGTTACTAATTACGAACGACAATTGGATACTGCTTTTCGCTTTATGAAGAATAATGGCTATAGCTCAGTTAAAACAGGATATGTTGGAAAAATAATTCCAAGAGGAGAGTATCATGACGGTCAATGGATGGTGAATCATTATGTACGCGTAGCACAAAAAGCCGCAGATTATAATATCATGATAGATGTTCATGAGCCGATGCGCCCTACAGGAATCCAACGTACCTATCCAAACTGGGTGGCGAGCGAAGCAGGCAGAGGTAATGAATACAATGCGTTTAGCCATGGAAGCCCATGTGATCATGAAACAATATTACCGTTTACAAGATTAATGGGTGGTCCAATGGATTATACTCCGGGTATATTTAAATTAAGATATTATTCTTCTGATTCAACCCGTCAGTTACATTCTACTTTAGCCAAACAACTGGCATTGTATGTAACTATTTACAGTCCTTTGCAAATGGCGGCAGATCTGCCTGAAAATTATGAAGCACATCCGGATGCGTTTCAATTCATAAAAGATGTTCCGGTTGATTGGGACACTACAAATATCATTGCCGCGGAGCCCGGCGATTATGTGGTAATGGCAAGAAAAGGAAAAGGAACTGATAATTGGTTTGTTGGAGCAATTACAGATGAGACCAGCAGAAATTTTACCGTAGATCTATCTTTTTTGGACAAAGGGAAAAAATATATGGCTACTGTCTACGGAGATGCGGCCAATGCAGACTGGAAAACAAACCCTGAAGCTTATGCAATTAAAAAAATTACTGTAACTAATAAAAGTCGTTTATCACTTTCATTGGCAAATGGAGGTGGTGCTGCGGTTTCTATTGTTCAGGTACGATAGTTGTTATTAAATATTTTCTTACTAAAAATTAAAAATCAAAAAACATGAAACTTAAAAATGCAATGCTCGGTATAGTAGGAGGGTTGTTTGCCCTTTCGGTAGGTACTATATCATGTTCTAAAGACGACAACCCTTCTCCGGGGGCAGGAACTCCAACAATTAGTTCTTTTACGCCAAGTTCAGCTGCGGCAGGTGCTACTGTTACTATTAACGGTACTAACTTAACAGGTGCTACTTCTGTTAAATTTGGTGGTACAGCTGCTACTTCTTTTACTGTTGTTAGCGCTACACAAATTACTGCTGTTGTAGGTGCAGGTGCTACAGGTACAATCACTGTAACAACTCCGGGTGGTACTGCAACATCATCTACTTCATTTACTTTTTCTGCAGTTGCTCAGCCAACTTCTGACTCAGTTGCTCATGCCTTTTTATTAGCTAAATGGACATTTGATAGCGACAGTAAAGAATTTGCTACAGGTACACCTGCAGCACAAACAGTAGGTACAGTTACTTACACTAACGCAGGTGCAATAGGAAACTGTGCAACATTTACAAATGGTGCATTGGTTTATCCTATTATTTCTACAATTGACAGAGACACTGCTTTACAAAGCTATACTCTTTCTATGTGGGTAAACATTCCTGCTTCAACAGGTTCTGAAGGATTACGTTCTTTATTCCAAATCAATGGTACAAGATTCCCAGATCTTTGGGGATTAGTTTCTATGGAATTAGCTAACAACGGTGTTGTAGGAGATTCTTTAGCAATTCAATCAAGACAAGTACAAGTTGATGGTAATGCTCCTTATGTACACAACCAGGTAATTGGCCCAAATAATACATTTGGTGTTACCGGAAAATGGACATTACTTACTGTAACATACAATGGTAATGGCAATAACCAAACAATTACTCTTTATGTAAATGGTAATAAGATCAATCAACAAGAATTAACTACAGTTACAAAACCTGAAACTTTCAGAATCGTTCCAACAGGAGCTGATGCTGGTGCAGATAATAAAGTAACTATAGGTACTTTAGAATTCTATGATCTTGGTTTCACTTTGGGTAACGGTTACGGACAAACAGCTCCTTTGGCTGCCGACAGACCATGGGCTCAAAACGGTATCACCGGTAAGATCGATGATATCAGATTATTCAATACTGCTATAAGTGATGGCGAAGTAATGAATTTATATACTTACGGAAGCCAAGGAAAATAATTCTTAATTATTTCTCTCTAATAACAAATAACAAAACCCCGCTTATTGCGGGGTTTTGTTATTAATGCCAATTTTTAAAATTTTATTTTTGAACAAAAATGCCTTGAAATTGGTAAACGATAAATTATATTTATTATTTTTTTATATTTGATATATATGTTGAAAATCAGCATATTATATGAAGGTTATGCTACCAAAACTAAATATTTTCTATATGCTTTAAACATTGATTGTTTGCTTTTTGCTTGTTTTCATATATTCGTTGCCCGAAACAGAAATTAATAGTATTTTAAGGTTTCTTATTTTCCCATACAGATTACGCAAACGATGCCAGACATGCCGATGGAAGTTTCCCTTTTAGTTGAAGTTAATAACAAGAGTACTGTCTTGCATAAAAATCTTTCGGATTTCATCAATCATTTTCTAAATTGAAAATTAATTAACTGCTTTATATGAAGAAAACTACACTACGTCTGTCTGCTTTTAAATTTTTTGTTCTTTGCTTTACTGTATTGATATCAGGTATTGCAGTAGCACAAAATACTTTTACTGCAACCAATGGCAATTGGAATTCAGCTGCTAACTGGAGCGCCGGGCATGTGCCAAATGGTACTGAAAATTTGGTGATTCCCTCAGGTAATACCTGTACAATGGATGTAAGCTACTCCAATACAAATACATTTTCATTTGCTATTGGGGGAACATTAAATGTTCCGTCTGGGATGACATTGAATTGCACAAAAGCAACCATCCTGTTAAATGCAGCCAATGCAACGATCTCAGGTGGCGGTACAGTTTACCTGTATACTTTTACCGTTTCTACACCCAATGCAACGGATGTAGTGAATATTACTAATTCTACACAAGCCGCACAGGTAACATTTGGTAATAGCGGAACTAATACAGCAGCTACTATCAATCTTACACAAGGATTATTGAAATTGACCAACCAGGTAATATCTTTTTCTAAAACAATTACTATTAATGCTACTGGTGGAGATTTTGCCCATGCAGGCGATGGCGCAGGTGATGCAGATGTAGATGGAGGAACAATAGTTTGCGCTGGTGGTCCGGCAACTACTACAGTAAATGGAGCAGTAACGTTTAATAATATTACAACAGCTACCGGCGGAAATATGCAATTGACCTTAAGCACCAACAATGGTGTAAATACAAAAGTTAATGGTGTATTTGCTGTTACAGGTGCTAGCGCTAATCAATTTAAAGCAAGTGGTAATCCAATAATCTGGGGTCCGCAATCTACTTTATTCTTATATGGCAACAACCAATGGAACCAGGCAAACTTTTTATCAACCTTATGGGTTGGAATGGCAGGTGGAAGTGGTACCATTGGGGTAACTCCGGGCTATCCTAATAATGTAACGCTTTGTGGTTTGGGTACTTCTGCGGGTAATAATTACGGATGGGTTGCAACGGGTGATAGAAGCCTGAATGGTATTCTTAGCATTGGTGATACATTAAGCAGTATTAATGCGCAAGTGAATTTTTCAGGAATAACTAATTTTTGGTGTGGTGGTTTTGTGTTAACAGGTAATTCAAGATTTTCTGCTCCTAGTTCAGGAATGTTAGTGAAAGGCAGCTGGAAAGATTACCAGGCAACAGGAACTAATCTTGGGTTTGTGAGCAATAATTGTACTGTTACTTTTGGCGGTGCAGGTACTTGTGCTAATCCTGATTCTATTATAACAAAGAATATACCTGCGGGAGAAACTTTTTACAATTTATCTGTTGCAGCAAGTGCTTTTGTAAAATTATTTACTCCGGTAACGGTAACGAATAATCTTACTTTATCACAAGGTATATTCTCAACTTCAACTACAAATATTTTATTCGTTTCTAATTCTACTACTTCAGCAATTTCGGGAGGTTCATCCAGTTCATATATTGATGGACCTGTTAAATGGAATTCAATAGCCGGTACAGCTGCAACTTATGTGTTCCCTGTAGGAAATAGTGCTGCTTGTACACCAGCTTATTTACCATTGACTTTAAATTTATCAGCTGTTGGTGTAACTACTGCAATGACAGTTCAGGCATTTAATACAAGCTCAAATGGTACTTTTGATGGAACACTTTCTGCCCTAGGTAATCAATATTGGTCATTAGGTGTAAGTGCTCCTATACAAGGTTCAACTGTTTCTCTTCAAACTCCAAATGCGGTAACGCCTTATACGTTAATTAGCGAAAGCAATACTACTGTAAATGGTGTGTATACATCTATTGGTGGTACAGCATCAGGCAATCAAATTACCAACTCAAATGATATAGGATCAGGCACGTCTTTATTCTTTACATTAGGACAACCTCCAATTATCTCAACATTACCACCAACATCGGTAACTACAACAGGTGCAACATTCCAGGGTGGGTACAATACACAAGGAAGCCAGGTACAAACGGGCTTTAATTGGGGAACAAGCACTTCATATGGTTCATCAGTGGTTACTATCCATAGTCCTATAAACAGCACTTCTTCTACTGCAGATTCGGCAGTGGTTACAGGGTTAACTCCTAATACTGTTTATCACTATATGGCAACTGCCGGAAGCGGCACGGGTGGTGATATTACATTTGTTACAGCGCCAAACCCTCCAACAGCAACTGCTGCATCAAATATATCAGGAAGCGGATTTACAGCTAATTGGACAGCGCCTGCTAATCAAGGTAATGCTCCTTTTACTTATACTATACAAATATCAACAGATCCAACTTTTGCAACAGGAGTAACAACACAAACAGGGTTGACTTCTACTTCATATGCAGCTAGTGGTTTAATATCTGCAACTACTTATTATTACAGAGTACAAGCAGTTAATGCAACAGCAGCTTCAGCATGGTCAGCTACTATAACTGCAACAACTAATTTGGTTCCAACTCCTCCTTGTACAAATAATACAAGTAGTGATGGTGCTACAACATTTACGACAGCTCCTCCTGTTATTGATGGTACTATCGATCAGGTTTGGTCATCAGCACCAGCAAACGCATTGACTTCAGTTGTTTTGGGAACCAATAATAATACACAGAACTGGAGATCATTATGGACTACAGATTCGTTGTATTTATTGGTTGAAGTAACTGACGCTTCCTTAATTTCTCAACCATCAGGATTAGGTGGAGTACCTGTTGCAGGTGCAACTATGGGTACAAGTGCTAATTACTATGAAGTGGATGGAATAGAGTTTTACTTAGATCCGAATGATAACCCCCAACATGCTTACGACCAGGTAAATGATATACAATTGCGTTTCAATTTGGGTGCTACTTCTTTAAGTGGTCAATCTTACGGTGGACCTAATCAATTTCAAGGTGCAGCATTTAACAGAGTTGCTCCATTGGTAGATTGGAAAATGGTTGTAACACCTACCGGTTATTTATTGGAAGCGGCAATTCCCTGGGGTAAAGATGCTGCGCATCCTGGTGTGTTCTTATTACCAACTCCTCCTAATCCTGCTGACACGTATGGTACACCTGCTAGCGGTCAGGTTATTGGTATCGATGTTGGTGTAAATGATCAGGACAATGCTAGTGGTGGTCGCCAGGCACAAGTTCAATGGAATGGTCAATCTACAGGGTCTTACTTATATTCAGATCAGTTTAAGAGCGTAGGGTTACAAATATGCCCTGAGCCGCCAATTGTAACCACACCAACTAAAGATTCTATTACTGCAACGTCTGCTAAGTTAGGAGCTACAGTTGTTTCTGCCGGTAAAGTAAATGGCAGTCCTTCTACAATAATAGCAAGAGGTACAGCGTATGCAACATCGCAACCTGTTCTTTCAAATGCAGGTGCAGAAGGTGGTACTTCTTTAGGAGCTTATGCAAGTGTACGTACAGGGTTAAGTCCACAAACAAAATATTATTATGTAGGTTATGCTAATAATGCCGGTAACTTAACGGGTGTTAGCGTAGCAGATAGCTTTTACACTTTATCTCAATTACCAACGGTACAGCCTACACTAAGTGCTGCAACTTGTTCGGGTGTAACGTTGAACTGGACTACTATCCAATTTCCGGCACCTAATGAAGCATCACAAACAGGTTATATAATTTTGCGCAGACAGGATGGCAACAATCCAACTACCAGCGGTATTAAAACAAGAGTAGCTACAAAACAAGGAGACCTTCCTTCGGGAACAACTTTAGTGGCTACTGTTAGCAGCGGTGCAACACTTACTTATGTAGATGCAACAGCGCAGGCAAATACTACTTATAATTATTTGTTAGTTCCATTTACATGGGACGGCGTAGCTACCGATTCTACATACAATTACTTTGTAACAAATGCACCAACGGTAACGGCTACCCCGGGAGCTACTACAACACCAACATTTAATATCACTCCTTTAAGTTTCTGTAGTGGAGCTACTGCGCCAACATTGCCGCTTACTTCAACTAATAATCCTGCTATTACAGGCACATGGAGTCCTGCTGTAGTTAGCAATACAACAGGAGGTACTTATACATTTACTCCTAACCAGGGACAATGTGCAAGTACTACTTCAATAACTATTACAGTAAACAATAGCACAACACCTACATTTAGCATTACGCCTACTACTATTTGTAGCGGAGATAATGCGCCAACGCTACCTCTTAGCTCGACTAACAACCCTGCTATCACTGGTACATGGAGTCCTGCAGTGGTAAGTAATACAAATAATGGGGTATATACATTTACTCCTGATCAGGGTCAATGTGCAAGTACTGCACAGGTAAACATTACAGTTGCAGGTAAGCCTTCTGTTACTGTCAATGCAGATAAAACAACTATTGCTCAAGGTGATATTGTAACGCTTACAGGTACAAGTAATGTTCAGGGAAGTTATTTATGGACATCTGCTCCTGATGCGGGTTTTTCAACAACTACCGCTGCAAGCACAACAAGTCGTCCTAATGTAACAACCTTATATACATTGACTGTTACGAATGGCAATTGCACTGGTAGCGATACTGTTACAGTTACTGTTCAAAATTTATCACCTTGCGTTATCAATGTACCAAAGGCATTTTCGCCAAATGGTGATGGTAATAATGATGTTTGGAAACTAAGTTCTGATTGTGAAGTGAAATTGATCGTGAGCGTTTACAATCGTTGGGGTGGATTAATATATCATTCAGATGGTTATAATAACGATTGGAATGGTACGTACAAAGGCAATAATGTTGCGGATGGCACTTACTATTATGTAGTAAGAGGATTATTCCCTAACGGTTCAGTACATACCTTAACCGGCAACGTAACTATCCTTAGATAAACAACTATTAATACAACATCACAAACTGAATTTTAAAAAATAACTAGTATGAAAATAAAATCGATCATAGCTGTTTTGTTGGTTACTGCAGGTTGTTTATCCAATGCAACCGCTCAGCAGATCTTCCGTATCAGTCAATATCAACAACATAACTTTTTGTATAACCCGGCTGCTTCAGGTGCTGATGACAATGCTTCTGTAGGCGCTTTGTACCGCAAGCAATGGGCTGGTATCGAAGGTGGTCCGGAAACATTCGTGGTATACGGCGATACTTATTTTGAAAAAAAGAAAGTAGGAGTATCTGCTTTTGTTTACAATGATAAAACAGGTCCTACCAGCCGTACCGGCGGACAAATAGGACTTTCTTACAGCGTTTATTTGAACGGTAAAAAAGACCAGCGCTTAATGTTGGGTTTAGGCGGTAGCTTCTTCCAGTATAAAATAGATAAGAACTATTTAACCGATGGAGACCCAATTGCACAAAACGATCCAAGCATTATGAATGCTGCTGATTCAAAAATAACCGGCGATGCAGCGGTAGGTGTTTATTACAGATCTTCTACCTTGAATATCGGTATCTCTGCCGATCAGCTGATCCAATCAGGATTGAGCCTGTATAAGAACACCAATGCAACACAGGATGCTCAATTATACCGTCACTACTTTGCCATTGCCAGTTATAATTGGCAAACGGACCCGGACAATGTGCTGATCCCGAATGCCATGTTGAAATATCTTCCTAATTCACCCATTGATTTTGAAGGAGGGGTGAAATTGTTGCACAAAGATTTTCTGTGGTTGGGAATAAACTATCATTACCAGCAGAGCTACAGCATTTATGCAGGGGTGAAGATCGCTAAGAAATTAGAGATCGGTTATGCTTACGACCAGTTCTCTACACCATTAAGTGTTTTCAGCGATGGTGGTGATGCCAATGAAATTTCTTTGCGCTATTATTTTAAAAAATAAACGACTTTGGACTACACAAATGTTAATGTTATAAAATAAAGCAGCACTGTAGAAATATAAAGACTCTGTTTACTTAAAATGATTTTGGCAGAAAGGCAAACGAGAGTTTGCTTTTTTGTAGTTAATAATAATTGTGATTAAAACACCCAAGCTTGCTCAATCATTCACATGCTATGCTGTTTGTGGATTATGATACAGAGGTTGCCTGGTTCTATAATAACTTCAAGATGTAGTTAGTGAAAAATCGGATGATTATGCAGTATTCTATAATGAAATATAAACAGCTTTGGTTACTGGTTCTTTCGATCTTTGTTTATGGTTCAGGCAAAGTGTGTGCTCAACTTACTTATGTTACCTGTAGCAGTACTTGTCCGGGGCAATTAGTAGGACATGTAACTTTTGCGAATAAGTCTGGAACTACAACAGGGCGTTGGACTGTCGATGATCTTGCATACGGAGGATTGACCAATGAAAGTTTTACTATTACAGATCCTGCATCTTTTACTTCAACCAATGGGAATCTGACTTCTACAGGCGGTGGAACCTATACAATAGTAAGTAATCCAAATACTGTAAACGGACCTACCGGCACTCCTTTAGTAAATAAAGCTACCGACGGTGTCTTTCTATTCAGACCGAATAATAGCGCTAATCCTTTTGCTGTTTATAAGATCACAGGTCTTCAGCCTAATGGAAAATATTGTGTAAGAGTTAAAATGCGTAATGCAGCTACTTACCTGGATTGTAATCAATCTTTATACACTACTATAAAATTTAAGAGCCTTACAGGGTTGGATATTTCAGGTGGCGGAGTTTCCAACGGTATGTGGAATAGAGTAGAGAATAATGCATCTTGCAATCAAACAACAAGTGGAACATGGGATGGAAATAATCAAACCTATGGTTTAATGTGGGATGAATACGCTTCCTGGTATGAATGTAATTTTCAATTGGGACAAAATCCTAACAATACAAATGATGATGGTTTTACTTTAAACTTTCAGGCAAATGCCTGGGGTAATAATGATGTGTGGGGAATAGATGAAATAGAAGTATATGGATGTATCACACAGCAGTTAATATCTTCAAATGGATCAAGTGTTTGTGAGGCAACTCCAACTACGCTAACAGCACAAGGAATTGGAGCTACTACCGATACTTATGTATGGCAGCAAAGCACAGACAATGGAAGTACCTTCACTCCGGTTACCGCTTCTTCTTCAAATACATTGGATATAACTCCATCAACAAAAACTATTTATAGTGCAACCTGCACAAGAACGAATCTAACGGTTAAGGATACACTAACTCCGGTGAATTGTTGCGGACCTACGGGGTTATTTACTATTCCCAAAGTGTGCGAATCTATTACTGTAGATGGTAATGATAATGAACCTGTGTGGTATACTGCACCCTGGCAGAATGTAACGCAGGCGTTAGCATTAAATGACATTATTCATGATTGTGTTAGTGGATCTTGTGCTGGCGTACAGGAAAATCCTGCAGGACAGTGGCGTTGTGTATACACGCCTACTGATATTTATTTTGATATAAGAGTGATCGATGACAATCCTCAAAATGCAGGTAGTGTTTATTATCAGGATGGGGTTGAAATATACATAGCAAATAAGAATAACACTGCACTACAGTTTGGCTATACGTATGCTAATGGAACGCCAGGGTTTTATCAAAACAATGCAGCACAAAATGGAACTGCAAAAATTGTAAAGAATGCTGCATATTGGGATCTGGAAGTGCGTATACCTATTGCGGCGAATAACATTGATCTTACACCCGGATATATCAAAATGGAATTGGGTATTAATCAGGCAAAAGATGGTTGTACCTGCAGGGCAGCACAATTGTTTACCTGGATAGCCGCCAACCACTATGCTGCCACAACGCAATATCATACTGCACCGTTAAGTGATTGCGCCGGTGTAAAAGCATCTAAGGATACAGTTTGCAGCGGAGGCTCTACTATACTTACAACACAGTTGTCGACTGTTAATGCTGGCTTGCCGTATAGCTGGCAGCAAAGTACAGATAATGGAAGTACCTGGACTGCCCTTGCAGGAACTACTAACTCCATAACTGTTACTCCAACGGTTCAAACACAATACAGGGTAATATATGATAATGTAACTTCCTGCCCGGTTACTATTTATATTGGTTCGCTTTCGTTCAGTGTTACGAATCCTCCGAGTGTTTGCTCTCCTGCTACTGTTGATCTGACCGCTGCTGCAGTAACAGCAGGTTCACAAGCAGGACTGACCTATACTTATTTTACTGACGCAACAGCTACTAATGCTTTGGCAAATGCCAATGCGGTAGCAACGGGAAATACATATTACATTAAAGGACAGAGTGCTTCTTGTTATGGAGTAAAGCCTGTAACAGTAACTATTTATCCGGCTACTTCCGCAGGAACATTAAGCGGAACACAAAATGTATGTATCAATAACGCTGTTACATTTTCTTCAACACAAGCCGGCGGTACATGGACAAGTTCAGATAACAACATAACTTTTTTAAATAGTTCCACCGGCGCAATTACCGGTAAAGCAGTAGGAACAGCTACTATTACGTATACAGTAAATGGAACAAACGGATGCCCCAATGCTACTGCTACTCGTGATATCACTGTAAATCCGTTGCCAATAATATCCGGTACAACAACTGTAACAGCTGGTAGTACAGCACAGTTGACCGGAGACGGTTTACCTGCTGGCTCTACTCCTTGGACATCTTCCAATACAGGAGTTGCAACAATTGATAATACAGGTAAAATATCCGCAATTACTGCAGGTACTACTACTATAACTTATACGAATAGTAATGGCTGTCAAAAAACGGTAACCGTAACAGTTACTAACTTGCCTACTATTACGGGTAATCTAAGTGTTTGTTTAAATAAAACCACACAGTTAACCGGCTCTCCGACAGCAGCAGCTTCTAACGCATGGGTCTCTTCCAATACTTTAGTAGCTACTATAAGCAATTCAGGTCTTGTAACGGCTGTAAGTGTTGGTACCAGCAAAATAATTTATACCAATAGCAATGCAGATACCGTAAGCGCTGTAATAACAGTGAACGATCTGCCAACCATTACCGGCACTTTAGCTGTGAGTACAGGCAGTACATCGCAATTAACGGGGTCTGCCACAGCGGCAGCTTCCAATGCATGGGTATCTTCTAACACGAGTGTTGCAACAATTGATAATACGGGATTAGTTTCCGGACTAGCAGATGGAACAACTACGATCACCTATACTAACAGTAACGGGTGTACGATAACAGCGGTGGTATCTGTATCTTCCAACCCGATCATATCAGGTAAGCTGAATGTTTGTGTAAATGGAACTACACAATTAACTGCAACCACCCCCCCCGCTACTCCAACAGCATGGTCTTCTTCTGATCTGTCTGTTGCAACCGTAGATAATACAGGACTGGTAAGTGGAACAGCAAGCGGCACTGCAACGATTACTTATACAAATGCCGCCGGCAACAGCACAACAGCTAGTATTATTGTAAACGCATTGCCTTCTGTCACGGGAAAACAGAATCTTTGTTTGGGGGATACTTCTACTTACTTTGGTACAGGCATTCCTTCAAATAATGCATGGACAAGTTCCAATCCTTTAGCTGCTTCTATTAATCAAACAAATGGAAAAGTACTGGCTATCGGACAGGGCAGCAGTGCTATTGGTTATACTGATAACAATGGTTGCAGCAATATTCTTACTATTACAATTAACCCACACCCATCAGTAAATGGTGCCGCAGAGTTATGCCAGGGAAGTATTTCCAAGCTAACGGCAACGGGTACACCGGCAGCTTCCAACGCATGGGTATCCTCTAATATTTCTGCTGTTACAATTGATAATGCCGGTAATATAACGGGTAATGCGGGAGGTAATAGCATAATCACCTTCACAGATAATAATGGTTGTACAGATA
This sequence comes from Ferruginibacter albus, assembly GCF_020042285.1. NCBI lineage: Bacteria > Pseudomonadati > Bacteroidota > Chitinophagia > Chitinophagales > Chitinophagaceae > Ferruginibacter > Ferruginibacter albus. The sequence continues at coordinate 2,647,043 of NZ_CP083388.1, read as the reverse complement.
CAATGGCAATTACGGTAGATCTGGCGCCTTCAGCACCTGCAGGCACTCCCACACAGCCTAGCTGTACTACAGCAACGGGATCGATTACCGTTACTTCACCTGCAAGTGGAGTAACCTACAGTTTTGATAATGGTAATTCCTACCAGGCATCAGCTACTGTTGGTAATCTATTGCCGAATACCTATCAATTGGTAGTAAAGAGCATAGCAGGAGGTTGTATATCCTCATCACAATCAGTTACGATCAATCAGCCACCTGTGATACCGCAGGCACCTGCTGCCAATATCACTCAAACAAGCTGTACATCAGCTACGGGTACTATTGCAGCAAGCAGTACCACACCTAATGTTGAATACAGCTTTGATAACGGAGCGACCTTCCAACCCGGAGGCACCAGCAGTGCTTTGGTAGCCGGCACTTACCAGGTATTGGTGAAAGAAATAAGCGGAGGTTGTGTTTCAACAGCAACCACAGCTATTATCAATACCCAGCCAACAGCTCCTGCCGATCCTCAATTGAATATAGTGCAGCCTACCTGTACCAATACCAATGGATTTATAACGGTTGTAAATGCACAAAACAATGCTACGTATAGCTTTGATAACGGAGTAACCTACCAGACCTCAGCTACGAGCGGCGCCTTATCACAGGGTAATTACCAGGTGATCGGCAAAAGCAATGCAGGGGGATGTTTATCGAATGCCGCTCCTGCCCCTATCAATGCCCCGCCGGCTATACCGCCTGCACCAACGGTAGGAAACAATGGTATCGTAAAATATTGCCAGCAGGATCTGGCACAGCCTTTAACAGCCAATGGTACTAATTTAACGTGGTACAATTCTTTTGGAGCTTCGATAGGAACGACTGCACCAACACCATTGACAGACCAGGGAGGCAGTACAACTTATTACGTGACTTCTTCCAACGGTATCTGTGAAAGTCCGAGAACGGGGATAACGGTAACGGTTAGTGCAGTATCTGCTTATGCGGGAGGTCCGGTAGTGGCAGTGGAAGAAGGTAAGTCAGCGAGATTGAATGGTCAGGCAAGTGGTACAGGAACGCTTACGATCAGCTGGTCTCCTGCAACATATTTGAACAGAACAGACATCGATACACCAACAGTAACACCGTTAAAGGATAAGCTGTATACGATGAAGGTAACCACGGCTGATGGTTGTTCAGACACGAGCAGCGTACAGGTGCTGATCTTAAAGATACCGGTGATACCGAATGCATTTTCACCGAATGGAGATGGGATCAATGATAAATGGGTGATCACGAACCTGGAAGGATACGAAGGGTCAACCGTAAGTATCTTCAACCGTTACGGTCAGTTGTTGTATGAAGTGGCAGGTTTATCGTACAGCAATAATGCATGGGATGGAACTGTTCATGGAAACCCTGTACCGGTGGGCACTTACTATTATATAATTAAATTAACGGATGGTAGAAAACCTATAAGTGGATCCATCTCTGTAATACGATAACTTGTAATTTTAATTTTTTAAAGATGAAAGCAATAAAAATAATTCGTTTTTGTAGTTTGTTTGGACTAAGTGTGTTGTTATTTAGTAATGCATTTGCGCAACAGAAACCTCAATACACGCAGTATATCCTTAATCAATATATTCTAAATCCTGCTTTAAGCGGAATTGAAAATTATACGGATGTTAAAATAAGTCACCGGCATCAATGGGTGGGCATAGATGATGCACCGGTAACAACCTATTTAACGATTCAGGGGCCAATAGGTAAGCAGGATAACAGAACCACTGCAACAACATTGCTTCCGGATATGGACGGACAAAACCAAACGGGCAAAGAGGCTATGGATGATTACATAGCTCCGCCTGCACATCATGGCATAGGAGCACAAATAGTGAATGATGCTTTTGGGCCATTTAATAATTTTTCTTTTTACGCAACCTATGCTTATCATATGCCACTTAATAATAAAACAAGTTTATCGGCAGGCTTGGGTTTAGGATTTAGCAAGTTGAGCCTGGATAATGATAAATTATTTTGGGGTAATGCAAACCCGGTTGATCCTGCTGTTTATACCAATGCTGATGTTACAAAACCGCGTTTTGATGCGAACGTAGGAGTATGGTTATATTCATATAATTATTTTATTGGCGCATCTGTACAGCAATTGCTGCCACAAGCTATTGATTTTTCAGATAATGGGATTTTGCAGCCAAATCCCGGAGGTAAAATGGTGCCACATATTTTTGCAACAGCGGGATATAAATTTTTCCTGAACGAAGATGTTAGTTTGCTTCCGTCAGTAATGGTTAAAATGGTACAACCTGAACCGGTACAGGTAGATATAAATGCCAAGCTTACTTTTCAGGACCTGGTTTGGATAGGAGCATCGTATAGGGGAGGATATGGGTACGCAGCAATGGCAGGATTTAATGCCTCTAATATGTTCACTATTTCTTATTCTTATGACTATACAACTACCCGTTTAAATACGGTAAGTAATGGTACTCATGAAATTCTTTTTGGATTTGCATTGGGTAACAAATATTCAACCAATACCTGTCCACGTAACGCATGGTAATCTTCCATAAATTATAAAATATCGTTATTGATTTTAAAGGCAAATTGCTTGAAAAATGACTATATTCAATATTATATAATAAAAATTTTAATGTATTCGTAAGTCATTGAATTTTAAATAATTGTTATTTTTTAAATGCCTCTTGAATCAATATTTTCTATACTACCTAGATATTAATTGTAAATACAGAAACAAATTGATTGTTTTGTAACGCAAACGATTGCATAATAGAAGTCAGATGGTGTTCTGACATTACAAAAATTTTAAAACTATTTGCATACAATTCCCCGTAAGTATCATAGTTTTTAGAAATTCATATCGATTGTAAGTTATCTATATCCTCTGTATAATCATTCCTTTTAATTCCATTCTATCCTCGATTTACAAACAATCAGCAGGTATTTTGTATTTGCTGCAAATTCTGAACCTTAAGGAAATGGCTATGCTTAATTCTACATCACTACAAAAAAATTGTATTAACGTAAATAGTGTGAAATATAGACTTACTTCTATTTTGGCTTTATTGTTTCCAAAGCGGCTCGTTATTTTAACGTGTACCTTATTTTTTTTATTTCACTCAGCATTTTCTCAAACTACATACACTGCAACTAGTACCGCCTTTGGTAACTGGGGAACTTCAACCAACTGGTCTCCTGCAGGCATACCGGGTGTAAATGATTCGGTAGTTATACCCAACGGAAAAAGCATTAAAGTAGGTTCAGCTGCATTAGTTAAAGCTGTCAATATACAAAGTGGGGGTTCGCTTCAATTAACATCACAATTAACAGTGGGAGATGGAACGGGTGCTCACGGAATTACGATTGCAGGAACATTGCAGTTAAGTAGCGCCTGTATCGTAGTAAACGGTTACTGGGCCCTCAATACCGGAGGAACATTTTCTCCCGGAACTACGGGCAATAATAAATATGTTATAATGGGATCCGGTGGAAGTATTGGAGGTACGATGGCTACTACTTTTACTTCATTAATAATCAATACTACAAATGCTTCAGACAAGGTGACGATTTTAAAATCACCTACGATCAATGAGTCTTTAACGCTTGAAAAAGGGATTCTTAAAATGCCTTTTCAAACAATAGAATTTACAAAAACAGGTATTCTTAATGGTGCAGGAACATCTTTTACTGATATTGTAACAGGTAGTACAGTTACCTGTTCTGGTGTTTTAGCTAATAGTAGTGATGGCGCAGGTGATGCAAACAATGATGGTGGAACCATCAGTAATATTGGTACTTCCGGTACTTATTCTCTTACAGTAAATGGTGCGGTAACTTTTTATAACGCGTTTTTTAGTAAAACAGGATTAAGTCTGGATGCAACGGCAGGTGTTTATTCCCGAATTAACGATACGCTTTATGTTGGTTATTCTGGTTCAGGAAATCAATTTACAGTTCCTGCAGGTAATTCGCCTATTTGGGGAAGTGGTTCAACTTTATATATAGACGGAAGTGGACAATGGAATTATTCCAATTTTTCAAGATTATGGAATGCAGCATCCGGAAGTACTATTGGAACTACGCCCGGATATCCGAATAATGTAACAATTGCGAACAATAATAATAATTGCGGATCAATCTCACAAGATATTCCTATTAATGGGTTATTAACAGTAGGAAACGGTAGCAGCACAACCATTTTAACTTTTAGTGGTGGAACAAACGGGAACTTTTCTTGTGGCGGGGTAGTTATAACACCCGGTGCGAATGTGTGGTTCCCTAATGCCAATGTTACGGTAAAAGGAAAATTTTCTGTTTGGACCGGAGGTTCATTCAGTACAAGTGTTGTTGGAGGAAGCTGCGCCAATTCCGGTTCAACCTATACAGGTACAATAACAATGGCAGGCAGCGGCACTTGTGCAGCGCCTGATACTATCAGAATGTCGAGTGCGAATGGAACTTTTAATAATTTGACGATCGCAAATACTGCGTATACAAAACTGGCAACTCCCGTTACAGTAAGAAGTACATTTACATTATCGACTTCTGGCTCTTCCGGAATTTTAGAAACTGATGCTACTAATATTTTAAATATTACGAATACTGCAACTACAGCAATATCCGGTGGTGGAACAAATAATTTTATTAATGGTCCGGTTAACTGGAGCTGGCCTCCGAATGTAACAGCTAATACGTACATAGTTCCTGTCGGAAAAATAACAACACCCGGATGCTCAGGGTCTGCTTATTTACCGTTTACAATAACTCCTAAAACACCCAACTCAGCTACAACTAATATAATTGAAGCGTTTAATACAGGTTCTGGCGGTAGTGGTTCTACAGTTAATACGTTGAGTTCAACTGAATACTGGAAGTTAACAACAAGTTCATCTTTGATAGCAGGTTCGTCAGTTTCATTACAAAGACCTACTAGTATAAGTGTAGGAAGCGTAATAGCAGGCTCAAACGGTCAAAGCCTTTCATCTAATAGTTCTTACAGCAATTTAGGAGGAACTGTTTCGGGTTCTACTATTTCTACTTCGAGTGATATTGGAACATCTTCTCCGTTTTTCTTTGCTATTTCAAATCCCAGCCCTATAGTTACGTTACCTGCAACATCTATAACAACAACATCTGCTACTATAAACGGAAGTTTTAATACTGGAGGTTTGGCTGCAGCTATCAGTTTTGGATGGGGGACTTCGTCTTCCGGTACTAGTTCCATTAGTTCAATAAGAAATGCAACCGGTGTTTATCCAAGTACAACAGCAATACCTGATTCTGCTTTCTTAACAGGCTTAACGCCAAATACATTATATACTTTTAAAGCGAAAACAAGTACTGTTGGCAATGGTACCGATCTAACATTTACCACACTACCTAATGCTCCGGTAGCAACTACTGCCGGTACTTCAACTACAACTTCAATAACTGCTAACTGGACCGCTCCAACAGGACAAGGAACAGAAACATTTACTTATACAGTACAGATTGCGACAGATGCCGGTTTTACTACAGGTATTACTAACCTGACCAATCTTTCATCAGCAACACTTACAAGTATATTCACTAATTTATTACCAGCTACTACATATTATTATAGAGTTAAAGCAGTTAACGTAACCGGTTCTTCGGCGTGGTCTAATACTATTATCACTTCAACTTTATTAGCCGGAACGGCTAGTTGTAGTTCTCCAAGCGGTACCAATGCAGGCGTTCAATATTTTAATAAAACTACTACTACAGGACCCGCAATTGATGGTACTATTGATGCAATTTGGTCTTCCGCATCAAGCAATTCAATTACAAAAGTTACTGTTGGAGGTACTTCCGATATAAACAACGTTGCGGGTGGTACTTACTGGAAATCTATGTGGAGCGCAGATTCTCTTTACTTATTAGTTCAGGTAACTGATCCGGGTACTTTAGTATATTTGCCTTCAACTTCTACTATGCAAAGTGGCGGTGGTGTCCCTCCGGGAACTGCTACTTCGATTGCTCCTTTAAATCCGGACAGAAGCTTATGGGATATTGATGGTGTTGAATTAGTAATTAACCCTAACGCAAGTACCGGAACTTCTTATGACGGCGTTGACGATAATCAGTTAAGATTTAATCTGGGTGCTTCTGCAATCAGCGGACAATCTGCAGGGGGTGCTACTCAATTTGTAGGAACTGCTTTTACAAGAATGGCTACAGGTACGAATACTGTTTTTAGCATGAAGACATTCATGAACGGCACTGCTCCTGGATATGTTTTGGAAGCAAGAATGTCGTGGACAGCCTTATTCGGGTATACTCCAACAATGGCAGATTTGCAAAATTTTGGTTTTGATATTAGTGTAAATGATAATGATAATGCAAGTGGTACAAGATCTACTCAAACTGCATGGAATGCAACTGATGGTTCTGCATTTAGCAATCCTTCACAATTCGGTACTGCTACTTTAGTTGGCTGTCAAACACCACCTACTGTTATAAACCCGACGGCAACCAGTATTACAGATGTATCTGCGTCATTAGGAGCAACGGTACAATCGGGAGGCGCCGGTTTGGATGGCATTGCCATTACTCCCGTTTCAATTTATGGAACTGCGTATAACACTACAGGTAGTCCTGTTAGCTCTAATGTATTAGCTAATGGAGGTGGACCAATAACTCCATCTGCCGCCTACACTGGAAGCAGAACTGGTTTAAATCCTCAAACACATTATTATTATATTGGCTACGCTACTAACAGCAAAGGAGTGACAGGTGTTAGTACTACTGCTACTTTCTGGACATTGTCAAGTCCTCCAACTGCTCAGGTCTCTTCGTTTGCTGCTTCTTCAGCTTCTTGTACGGGTGTTGCTTTAAGTTGGAATGTCGCAACTTTCCCAAAAAATCTTAGTAAAGCAACCGATAGCAATTATATTATTTTACGCAGAAGTGATGGAACTAATCCTACAACTGCAGGGATAGTAAATGGTGCAACTGTTACTCAAGCGTCAATAACCGCTGCTCAATCGGGGACCACTCTTTTAACTGTATTAAAAGGTAATATTGCATCCTATACAGATGCGGTGGGAACGGGTACTTATAATTACCTGATCATTCCATATACCTGGAATGGCAGTGAAGATTCTACACGTAATTATCTTATTGCTTCTGCTCCTGCAGCATCTACAACACTGTCTGCTGCACCGAGTGGAGGAACAGCTACTGCAGATCAAACTATTTGTAGCGGAAGCAGCCCTATAGCGCTTAATGTAACGGGTGTTGGTGGCACCATCGATGAATGGCAATATTCATCTGATAATTTTGTAACCGATATTCATTCTATTCCATCTTCTGCTGCTACCTCGTTGAGCTCAGGAGCAATGGGTAGTTTAACTGCTAACAGGTATTACCGTGTATTATCACATGGCGGTGCATGTAGCATTGTTTATTCATCTACGGTATTAATAACAGTTAATCAACAGACAACTATTTATACAGCATTAAATACATCTTCAGCAACACTTTGTAATAATGGAAGTCAATCTACAACACTTAGTCAATCCAGTGGCGTTTTAAGCCCGGGAGCTTATTGGCAATGGTATTCAGATGCTGGTTTTACAACTCCTGTAGGGGGGCATTTAACAGGCGCAGCAACATTAGTTGTGTCGCCAACAATTACTACTACTTATTATTTAAGAGCAGAAGGAATTATCAGCCCTTGTGCAAATTTATTATCAGATAATACTAAGGCTGTAACAGTAACAGTTAATCAACCCTCTATATTACCAACCCAATTAAACTCATCAGCCGCAATATGTAGTGGTAGCAGTATTACTTTATCTCAAACAGGCGGTAGTTTAGGAACAGGGGCAAACTGGAATTGGTATACCAGTAACACGATCTTTAATCCGTCAACAAGAGTATCTTCTACTACTTTACCGGCTGATGCCAGCGTTTCTGTATCACCAACTTCTACTACTCAATATTGGTTAAGAATAGAAGGAGGGGTAAGCGGATGTGGCGTTGCTTCCAATACGATTGTTGGTAGTGTAACCATTACCGTTAATACGATATCTGTTGCACCAACAGCTTTGAACAAATCTGCTGCAACTATTTGTAATGCAGGTGTTGATAATATTACGCTTACTCAAACAGGGGGCAGCCTTGGAACCGGTGCTTACTGGCAATGGTATTCAGATGCAGGCTTTACTACCACGGTAGGTGGCCACTTAAGTTCGTCAAATGCCAGTTTGAATGTATCTCCATCTGTTAATACTACGTATTATTTAAGAGCTGAAGGAGGAACAAGTCCTTGTGCTGCGATAGTATATGACATAACCAAAACGGTAACTGTAACTATTGCAACACGGCCTACTGCAAATGTTACAAGTGCTAATCGTACTAGTATATGTAATAATCCGGATACAACCGCTATCAATGGAACTATTACGGCGAATGGCGCCTGGACGTTAACATTTAATGATAATTCTACTATAACAGGTTCCGGTTCTGGCACCTGGAGTAGAACAGTTAATCCTACCACAACTACTACTTATTCACTTAAAAGTTTGGTAGATCAGTCTTGTCAATCTCAACCTACGGATCTGACAAGTAGCGCAACTGTCGTTGTAATAAAGCCTTCTAAAGCTCCAACAAGTACAGGTACAAGTGTGAATATCTGTAATATAAACGGAAGCTATACTGGAGGAGTTATACTAACTCAAACCGGTGGAACATTAGGAGCAGGTGCTTACTGGCAATGGTATAATGATAAAAATTATACGCAACCATTCGGACCACAATTGACTTCTGCAAATGCTTTTTGGGTGGATGCACCTTCAACAAGAACAGTATATTATTTAAGGGCAGAAGGCACATCTTCGCCTTGTACAGCAACAGTTACACCTCCTGACAGTGTTGTAGCAAATGTAAATGTGCAGCCTGTATTGCCAACCTCAGGTAATACCTTGGCTAATGGAAGTACGGGTCCTGTATTTTCATGTTCCAGTAACGCATTAACACTTACAAAAAATACAGCAAGCGGAAGTTTAGGTTCTGCAGATCATTGGCAATGGTACCAGGGAACAAGTGTTGCTACCGCTACTGCTATTAGCGGCGCTACTTCTCAGGCAAGTGATGCCAAGTTTATAATGACCTCGTATACCACTTTCAATAGTGCGCTTGTATTTTTTATAAAACCTGAAGGGGGAAATTTAACGGGTTGCCCTGCTTTAACAACATTCCAGACTGTAAGTGTACTTATTGATTCACCTACAGCAACATTTAACCCATCTCCTTTGACCACATTGTGTGCAGGAGGCTCAACTGCGTTTGCAGTTAAACTTACCACTTCTACCAGTAGCAGTCCTGGTTGGTATTATAAATGGTCTGCAACCAATGGTACCAGTGGCGGTCTTTCAACGGGCAGCAGAACTACTTCAGTAACTGCACCCACTGTAGCAATAAGTCCTACTGTTACTACAACATACACAATTGATACACTTAAAGATAATCAGAATTGTCCTGCAAGCAGTGGTGTGTTAGCCAGTCTCTCAAGAACAATAACGGTCAATCAGCCGTCAAGCGTAACATCTTCAGTACTATCAGCCAACAGCTCTAATCCGCTGTCTACATGTGGTTCTGCATCTGTAACACTTAAGCAATCAGGAGGAACGTTAGGTACAGGAGCCAAGTGGAAATGGTATACCAGCGGTACAATTTTTAATACTTCTACTATTGTAGACTCAAGCATAGCTGCTGATGCAAGCATTACAACTACAGTTGGAAGTACAACAACTTATTATTTAAGAGCAGAAGGAGGAACAGCTCCTTGTTCAACAGGTAATTTATTAGCTGCTACCAGTGTAACTGTAACAGTTAACACGTCCTCCAGCCCGGCTACTTCAGTTAGTGCATCGGTATCAAACATGTGTGGTAGCGGTTCAGTAACATTAACACAAACCGGCGGAACATTGGGAAGCGGTGCCTATTGGCAATGGTACACGGATCCCAGCTTCTCAGTAGCAAGTAAAGTAGGTACTACAACAACAGCAGGAAATGCAAGTACTACCATAACTGCAACAGCAACCAAAACATATTATGTGCGTGCAGAAAATACAGGATCTCCTTGTGCTGCAACTGCAAGTGATAATACAAAGAGTGTAACCGTAACCGTTACTACGCCATCTGTAGCTGCAGGATCGGTAAACGCAGCTGCTGCTACTGTATGTGCAGGCAATAGCACAACCTTGAAACAAACGGGTGGTAGTCTCGGTACAGGTGCGTACTGGCAATGGTATTCCGATGCATCCTTTACCACCAAAGTGGGACCAACGACTACCGCAACAGATGCAGCTACAATTATTACTCCTGCAGGTACAGCAACTTATTATGTAAGAGCCGAGGGCGGAACAAGTCCTTGTGCTGCAACTGCAAGTGATAACACAAAGAGTGTAACCGTAACCGTTAATACGCAATCTACACCTGCAACATCAGTAAGTTCATCAGCTACTGCTTTATGCTCGGGTAGTACTATTACCTTAACACAAACCGGAGGTAGCCTGGGTACAAGTGCATACTGGCAATGGTATTCAGATGCATCTTTTACAACCAAAGTAGGGGCAACTACCACAGCATCAGATGCCAGTACAACCATTACTCCTGCTGGTACTACAACTTATTATGTAAGAGCAGAAGGAGGAACAAGCCCTTGTACTGCAACTGCAAGTGATAACACAAAAAGTGTAACCGTAACCGTTAATACACAATCTGTAGCTGCGGGATCAGTGAGTGCAACTGCTGCTACTGTATGTGCAGGCAATAGCACAACCTTGAAACAAACGGGTGGTACCCTGGGTACAGGTGCATACTGGCAATGGTATTCCGATGCATCCTTTACCACCAAAGTGGGACCAACGACCACCGCAACAGATGCAGCTACAATCATTACTCCTGCAGGTACTTCAACTTATTATGTAAGAGCTGAGGGCGCAACAAGCCCTTGTGCTGCAACTGCAAGTGATAACACAAAAAGTGTAACCGTAACCGTTAATACACAATCAACGCCTGCAACATCAGTAAGCCTATCAGCTACTGCCGTATGTACGGGTAGTGCTATTACCTTGACCCAAACGGGTGGTACCCTGGGCACAAACGCATACTGGCAATGGTATTCCGATGCATCTTTTACAACCAAAGTAGGCGCAACTACTACCGCAGGTAATGCAAGTACAACTGTTACCGCTACCGCTACTGCTACATATTATGTAAGAGCAGAAGGAGGTGCAAGCCCTTGTGCTGCAACTGCAAGTGACAACACAAAGAGTGTAACCGTAACCGTTACCACCTATCGTAAATGGCTGGGTACTACCAGCTCCAATTGGAATGATGCAAGTAACTGGTGTGGAGGTGTTCCCGATAAAACAACAGATGTACTTATTCCTGCAAGCAGCTTTACAGGTGAGATACCTTATTATCCTGTTTTATCTTCAGGTTATGGATCTGTAAAGAATATTACAATCGCCACATTTGCCGGTTTCTCCGCTGCTCCGTCTGTAACAGTAAATGGTTCGGGACAGCTTTCTGTATCAGGTACTATTACCAATAACAGTATCTTCAATTTAACGAGCGGTACTTTGCAGATGAACGGATCATCGGCGCAAACCTTGTCGGGTAGTACATTTGTTGGCAAAACAATTAAAAATCTTATAGATAGTAATACTGCATTATCCTTAGCAAGCACAGCAAATGATACATTGAATATTTCCGGTGCATTCTCTTTCGGAAATATTGATAATGCTACTTTCAATACGCATGATAATCTTACAATGTTATCAAGAGATTCAGCAAATGGAGGAACGGCAAGAATAGCCGATCTGACAAATGCAGGAGCGAATTCAGGAAATGCTATAAGCGGCGAAGTAGTTGTAGAACGATTTGTTCGCAGCCGCAGAGCTTGGAGATTAGTGACAGCTCCATTGGAAACTACTTCGCAAACAATTAATGATTCCTGGCAGGAAGGCGTTACTAACGTTAACCGTTATGCGCCGGTAAATCCTCATCCGGGATATGGTACAGAAATAACCAATACCCTTACTACTTCAAGTGCAACAGGTTATGATGACGCTGCTACCAATAACCCTTCTATTAAATATTTAAGCGGCACGTGGACAACTATTCCACAAACGAATACGTCGTTGATCAATAGTCAGCCCGGGTATATGTTATTTATACGGGGCGATAGATCAGTAGTAGTTACTACTCCGCCTTTCAATCCTTCAACAACAACTATTTTGAGAGCAAAAGGAACGTTGAAGCAAAATCAAATTCAATTTACAGCACCGGGTACAAGCTTCCAGATGGTGGGCAATCCATATGCATCAGAATTGAACCTGGATAGCTTGTTTAGAAAATATCCAACTATTGTAGGAAGCAATTATTATGTATGGGATCCGATGATGACCGGCAGCGAATCTGTAGGTGCTTTTGTAGCATTCTCTTATAATGGTACGCCTGGTATTTATGCTTCTACTCCGCATGTTAGTTCTTTCGGAGATGGTAAGATTGAATCAGGACAGGCATTCATCATCAATTTTGGAACCACCGATCCTGTTTCTTTCTTTGAAAACAATAAAGCAACACAAACAGCCCTGGTGTTCCGTCCTGTAAACCCGATCGCACAATCCTTTACAGTGAGGTTAAACGCGATAGAATCAGATGGATCTAGCTCGCTTGATGATGGTGCAGTAGTATTATATGATAAGAAATATGCCGATACATTGAATTGGCTGGAAGATGCACGTAAGATCACCAATCCGAATGAAAATATTTCGATCTATAGCTTTAAAAAATCGGTAGCAATTGAAAAAAGATCAGGGATAAAGGCAAGCGATACTATTTATTTGAACCTTACTGCTCTAACACAAAATACTCAGTATAGCATTGATCTAAGAGCAAGCGACCTGGCAAAAGAAGGATTGAAAGCAACATTGGAAGATAAATTCCTGCAAACATCTACCCCGGTTAGTTTGGCTGATGGCGATGTTACAACCGTGAAATTCACAGTAACAGCTAATGCTGCTTCGCAAGGTGCAGGTCGTTTCCGGATTGTATTTGCTGCTATCGATAACAGTGATCCGCTGCCGGTGACCTTTGTAAATATAAAAGCAATTAAGCAGGAACAAAATATTGCTGTACAATGGAAAGTGAACAACCAGTTGAATATTAAACAATATGATGTAGAAAGGTCAACAGATGGTATTCATTTTGTAAAAGTGGCAACGGTTTTTTCAATAAATGGTACTGTAATAGATTATAAATGGATAGATGCCAATGCATCAGACGGCAATAATTACTATCGTATAAGGAGCGTTGGTATAGATAATACTTTCCAATATAGTACGATAGTTGTAGTTACGTTCACAAATGATCTACCGCCTGCTATAGCCGTTTATCCTAATCCTGTTCAAAATGGCATCATCAATCTGCAAATGACCAATATGTTGACAGGAAAGTACAAAATAAGATTACTGGACAATATAGGACAGGTGATGCAGGTAAATGAGTTAGCTCATGATGTTATCAATACGAAAGAAACGATAAGATTTGATGGCAGAATGGCAAAAGGAATTTATCACCTGGAAGTGAATGGTCCGAATGGATATAGAAGCGAAGTGAAGGTTGTTTACTAGCAGATACTAGGAAATATTAATAATACAAGATATTATATATCGATATTATTAATTTGATTTTATGATATATGAAAGTCAATTGTTTATAAAATAAAATTGACTTTTTTCGGTTGTGTTTTTTTATATCTTTTTGATATAATGACTCTTTGAGGCTATAGTTCGTTATTTTTATTGCAACGATTATATCCCCAAGATCATCTTCATTTAGATGCCATATGCGTACCTCTGTCAACTGTTGCTATTGTATAAACGATTATACGCTGTCCATATTTATCCTTTGCATTATAACCTTGAAATTTTTTTCAATTATTAACTATTTATATGAATAGAAATTTACGTTGCTATGCTGCTGACCCTGTTGGCGCCCATTCTAATTTGTTATCAAGAAATACAATGATTATGAATAATGATTTGCTAGCCGTGAAGAACGGTATTAGTAAAAAAATTATCCTTTTGGGGGTAATTTTATTTACTTTTTCTGCTGGATTTGCACAAAGATTTGCTGTTGCGAGTGGTAACTGGGATGCTACAAGCACTTGGTCTACGACTGCTGGTGGTTCATCTGGAGCGTCTGTGCCTACAGCAAGTGATAATGTTACAATACCAGGTAATTTTACAGTAGCTGTAAGAACTTCTTCAGGTAATGCAACATGTAATAGTCTTACGATTCAAAGTGGAGGAACTTTGACAATGGGTGAATCCGGTAACACGACAGCTCGTACTTTAGTTGTATCTGGTAACATACAGGTAAATACTGGTGGAACTTTTACCTGCCAAGGCAACAATGCTGTAACTCACAACTTAAATGTTGCAGGAGACTTCACAAATAATGGTACAGTTAATTTTGTAGTAAGTTCTAATAGACTTGTGAATGTGACTTTCAATAAATCTGGGACACAAACACTTTCTGGAACACCTACATCAAACGTATTTAATGGTATTACTATAGGATCAGGTACTACCGTAAATTGCACTAGTGATTTAACTTTAAACGGAGTGCTTACCAACAATGCTACTGGTACAAGTATATTTAATGCAACTGCCGGTACAATTACTTTAGCATCAACCGCATGGAGTGTTACTAATAATGCTTCAGGCATTTTTAATACTTCTCTTAATCTTAATAATGCTACAGTTACAGGTACAGGTACAAATAAAAATACACTTAAATTCATTTTTGCTGTCTCAGGAACTCTGACAATCAATTCAGGAGTTACATTTGATTGTGTAGGTAGTAACGATTCAACTAGCACAGGAAATATCATACTTAATAAAAATGGCGCAGGTATTAATAACTTAAATACTTCAGCTAGTACAACAATTTTGGGCAGGTTAACAGTACTTTGCCCAAATGCTACGGATGTAGTTAGTTTATCAGGTTATGGTTACACTAATCCTATAAATATTGGAGGTAGTAATCAGCGAGGAGCTTTGTATTTAACTAAAGGGATACTTAAATTGACCTCTAATTATATTTCATTTCCTAAATATACCTATGTTTATAAAACTTCAGGAGACTTAGCCAGTAGTGGAGACGGAGCTGGAGTCGGGGATGTTGATGCTGACGGAGGTACGATTTTTTATAACCCGAATTCGGGTTCAGATATAAATTTAAAAGGAGGACCAACTCTTAATAATTTTATATCATTAAGTACTGATGGAAATGGGCCTATAAATTTTGGAAATGTAGGTAATGCAAGATTCAATGGAATATTTTCTATTATTAATGGTAATTCTGCTGCCATTACTTACACAAGTGGAAGCGCGGCATCTAATGGTCCAAAATGGGGACCTAATTCAACTCTTTACTATAAAGGTGATGCAAATACAACACATACCACTAGCGTAGTGGGAAGTCTATGGTTTGCTACTTCGGGTACTACAATTGGAAGTACTATTGGCTATCCGAACAATGTAACATTTATAAATGCAGGTGGTCCATATACTATTTCACAAAGTGTGCCTTTAAATGGAGTCTTAACTTGCGGAGATGGTTCAACAGCTAGCAGTATTACTATTTCAGGAGGAACAGCTCCTTTTACTTGTGGAGGCCTTAACATTCAAACCAGTTCTACCTTAATAGCTCCTTCGGGTAATATGATAGTTAAAGGAGATTTTACGAATTTTAATACGTTTACAAATAGTGGTGGTACTGTTACTTTTGGAGGATCCTCTCAACAAAACATCGGTATTGCTGCTGTCACTACTAACATTACTACAGTTAATGGATCTCCCTTTGCAACTGTGGCTTCTGCAAGTGGATTAGTAGTAGGAGAGGGCAACCCTACAGCGGTTACCGGAATTGCTGCAAATACTCGTATTCTGGCCATTAATGGCACTACAATTTATTTGTCTGCAAATGCTACTGCTTCTGGAACTGTATCAATAACTTTTTCAAAAACTAATGGCACACACGCATTTAATAATTTAACAATTAGTAATACAGCATACGTAAAATTAAAAACACCAACATCCGTGGCTGGTGTTCTTGCATTACCTACGTCAGGTTCTTCCGGTATTATTGAAACAGATAATACAAATCTTTTAAGTGTTACTAACACTGGTACAGGCGCTATAACTGGAGGTTATACTTCAGGATATATTAACGGACCTGTAAAATGGACTTCAAATACTACAAACGGTGCTCAATATGCATTCCCTGTAGGTTCAGGAACAACAAATTATTTACCTTTAGTTTTAACTAAGAATACCACAACTGCTACTAATGTAACAATTTCAGCCTCTACAGGAACTTTTAGCAGTGCAACTTTTAACGCTCCCTTAGATTCTTTAAGCAAAACAGAACATTGGAGATTAATTGCAGATCAGGTTTTAACTGGAAGTACTGTTTCTTTAAATAGAACAGCTGCAATGGGCAATCTAAATAAAATTGGAGAAAGTACCGACACAACAGGATCTGGTTCTTATTCGTCAATCGGAGGTACGGGCACAGGTCCAATAATTTCTGGAGATATTGGAAGTGGTAAAGTACTTGATTTTCAATTAGCTAAAATCACACCTTGTGCTGGTCCAACAACCGGTACAATTACTGCAAGTGCAGCTGCAAATTCTTGTAATGGAGGGTCATTAGTAACATTATCTGCCCCTAGTCTGGCAGATGGTACGTATGATATAACATATACTGTTACCGGAACTAATTCAGTAGGTTCTACTTCTGTAACCAGTCTTGTTTTTAGTTCACACAGCGCTTCTTTCACTACATCTAATTTAACAAGTGCCGGTTCAGCTAATGTAGTTAATATAACAGGTATAGCTTTACATAGTACACCCACCTGTATTACTACTTTAAGTGTGGCTAGTCCAAGTTTTTCTACTAATCAGGGTCCAACAGTTGCAGGCATAACTGCAGCTGCAACTTCAGTTTGTGCTGGTACAGGATCCGTAGTTACGGTGAGCGGTTCAACATTAGCAGATGGTGCTTATACTATCAGCTATAATGTAAGCGGTACTAACACGGTTAGTTCTACAACAGCTACAATGACCGTTTCAGGAGGAACCAAGTCAGGTACATTTACAACAAGTGCATTAAGTGTTGCGGGCGCAGCGAATGTGGTTAATATAACAGGAATCGCGTTAACAGCTTCTTCTGCTTGTATTACTACTGTATCTGCAAGCTCAGCTAGTTTTACTACTAATTCAGGTCCTAGCGTTAACAGTACAACAAGCATTACCCCTTTAATGGCGTATGATTTTACAGGATATACGGGAGGTTCGGCAACCAGTCCAAGTACAGGAAGCATTGGTTCTAATAATATTATACCTAATAGTACCGGGTTAACTGCGACTACAGATAGATTTGGGACTTCAAATGCAGCTGTATCGAGTTTTAGTGCTTCTACTAATTACATGTGGAGTAATGCTGCGTTTTCAAGCAGTCCTACTACTTTTAGTATTTCCGGCTGGTTTAAAACCAGTGTAGGCGGATTTATGATGGGTATATTAGCTGGACAGTCTGGTGATCCGGGTTCACACGACCATAATATTTGGATGGATGATAATGGGCACGTTGTATTTGGTATATGGACTGGTAGTGCTACTGTTGTTGCCTCACCGGGAACATATAAAGACAATGCATGGCATCATGTAGTAGCTACTATTGGTACTGGTAATGTTCTAAGGCTATATATGGATGGATCTTTAGTATCTACTTATACAGCTACATCCAGTGGAGATGGTATAAGTGGAAGATGGCTTAGAATTGGTTACAACACTAACCTTTGGATAGGCGGCTACACTTCCGGAAGCGGAGGTAGCTTTGCAGGATCTTCACTTTCTGGACCTACTAATAAATTTTGGTCAGGCTCAGTAGATGGTGTGAACGTATATGGTTCAGAGTTAAGTCAGTCTGATGTTACTATTTTATATACTAGTGGAATTCCTGCTATTTCAGCAGCTACTGCTTGTGTGGGTAGTGGTTCAACAGTAACTGTTTCTTCCAGTGCTTTAACTACAGGAACTTATACTGTAACATATAATGTAAGTGGTACAAATACTGTTTCATCTACTACTGCAAGTATGAGTTTTACAGCGGGCAGCCCCGGTACAGGAACATTTACTACATCTAATTTAAGTACTGCCGGATCGTCAAATGTTGTTAATGTTACAGCTATATCAAATGCTTCGGGATGTAGCACTTCGGTAGTGCCTACAGCAAGTTCTGCTAATTTTACAACATCTGCCGTATCTGCTACTCCTACTATTAATTCGCCAATTAATGCAAATGTTGCTGCTACCATTACAGGTACAAATACAGATGCAAACAGCGCAACAATACAAGTGTTTAAAAATGGAACTACTTCACTCGGTACAACCAGTACAGTAGCTACCGGTGGCACATGGACTTTAAGTAATGCAAATGTTTCAACAGGTGATATTATTACAGCCGTTGCAACAGCAACCGGTAAATGTGCCAGTGCTGCATCTTCTTCTGTAACAGTACAGGCTCCAGTAGCAGGTCCTCCAACAGTAGTTACAACAGCGGCAACAAGTATTGATTCAACACATGCTACTTTAAATGCAAACGTTGGTGCAAATGGGTTTGATGTAAACGGGGTTTCTTTTGACTACGGTACTACCACAGGTTATGGTACTAATGTTAACGGAACAACTTCTCCTGCAACAATAACAACCAATGGTACATCTGCAGCAACAATATCGGGATTAACACCTAATACTTTGTATCACTACCGTGGTAATGCCAGCAATTCTTCCGGCACTACTAACAGTACTACAGATATTACTTTTGTTACATTACCTGATGCTCCTGTTGTAGGTTCTCCTTCTTCAGCTACTGCTACAGGGTTTACGGCTAACTGGACTGCACCTAGTCCTGCAGGTAATCAAACATATACTTATACGGTAGAAGCTTCTACCAGCAATACATTTAGTTCTATTGCTGCAACACAAAGCAGTATTGCATCAGGAACTTTAACTTATACATTTAGTACTTTATCCGGGGCAACTACTTATTATTATCGTGTAAAAGCGGTAAATGCAACCGGCAGCTCAGTTGCTTCAGCAACCAGCAGCGCAGTTACTACTACATTTACAGCAAGCACAACACCATGTAGCACTAGTGGTACAGGTGCAAGCGGTTCTCCTGCAATTATTGCGGATGCTCCTTATGGTGGTCCAACCATTGATGGAACAGAAGATGCCATCTGGTCTAAAACACCTGCTTATAGTGTTAACAGGTGGATCAGCGATGGAAGTTCCAGCAATATCCAGGCAGGTACTACATGGCAGGCAATGTATGATTCTACTAACTTTTATCTATTGGTAAAAGTAAAAGATGCCAATCCAAGAACAACTACTAATGGTTGTAGCGATGGAAACAACTGGCAATTTGATGCCGTTGAAGTTTACCTGGCAGTAAGTGGAAACTCAACCAGCCATCAAACCAGGTTTAACCTTGGTTGTGGCGGAGGTGCTGTATCCGGTACTAACACCTGGACTTCAGGAGTGGTTTGGGCAATCCCTCAAGTTACCGGCGGCTATAATTTAGAACTTAAAATTCCTTGGGCAACTATTGGACAAAGTACGCCTACCAGTGGAACTATTGTTCGTTTTGATCTTAATATAGATGATAACCAAAACCCGACCACTCAAGGTAGAACGGTACAATATGCATGGTCTCCAACAGCGGCAGGAGATGAATATCAAAGTCCTGGAGAGTATGGATACGTTCAATTAGGTGTTTGTCCTTCACCAACATTATCAACACCAACAGTTGCTAATATTACCGATGTTTCAGCAGACCTTGGATCTACAGTAACAGCCGTTAACGGAGGTTTCTTATCTGCAGGTGCATCCGGTACAGTATATCGTACAACTACAGGTGTAACAACAGAAAATGCATTGGGAGGAATCACTCCAACGCAAGGAACACCATTTACTCAAACAAGAACAGGATTAAGTCCTCAAACACAATATTTCTATAAAGCTTTTGCGACAAGAAATAACTTTGGAGTATCGCTTACAGGAACATCTTCTGAAGGTAGCTTCTACACGTTATCTACTTCTCCAACAACTTTACCATCATTTACAAGTGCAACCGGTTGTGCAAAAGCAATTCTTAATTGGAATGCAGCAACCTTCCCTGCATCCGGAGCTACTACAAAAGGATATGTTCTATTAAGAGCAGTAAGTCCTACAGTTCCAAGCTTAAGCAATGCAGATGGAGCTCCATTGGTTGCAGGTACAGGAACAACTATTATCGACTCGACAATAACATCAGCTGCTACTACTAACGGACCGGGCGGCGATGCTACTGTTACGGCTGGCAATACGTATAATTATGTGTTAGTTCCGTTTACATGGGACGGCACACATGCAGCTACCCGTAACTACTTAACAGGTATGACAGCACAATCGGTAACAATAAGTGCTACAAGTGTGGGCGGTACAGCAGCTACTACTACAAGTGCCATATGTGCAGGAAGTACTGCTACATTAACTTTATCCAATAATACAGGAGCTATACAATGGCAACAATCTTCTGATAACAGTACCTGGACGAATGTAACAGGTGGAAGTGGTGCAACAACATCCAGTTATACAACAGCCGCACTTACTGCAGGTTTATATTATAGAGCAGCTGTTACCAGCGGATCTTGTAGTGTTGCCAATTCAAACTCAGTTTTGATAACAGTTAGTCAATCAAGTACAGCTTCCGGAATAGACTGGACTTCAGGAACCAATGATAATACAACAGGATTAGGACCATGGGTTCTTAATAGCGGTGCAACTTCCGGCTTCTTTACAGCTTCGGTAGCATCGGCCGGTAGCCCATTTGCTTCTCCATTTATTGATCAAGCAAGTAATTCATGGGGTATCTATGCTTATAATGGCGATGTAGCTTCTGCATCAAGATCATTAACTTCATTTGCAACAGGTAATTCCATTACCTTCTCAATGCAAAATGGATATGTTACATCAGGAGGAACTAATGCTGTAGGGTTTAGCTTATGGAATGCTTCCAGTGCATCCTTAATGGAGTTTTATTATAACGGTGGTTATATTATCAATGATGCTTCCGGAGCAAATGCAACTACGGGTATCAGTGATTCGCATACAGGATTAACTGTTACCATCGCTTATACAGCTTCTAACTCTTATGCTATTTCAGTTACAGCACAAGGAAGCAGTACTGTATTATTCCACAAAACAGGTACATTTATCAGTACAGGAAATCAAACACCTGCATCCGTTCGTTTCTTCAACGGTAATTCCGGAAGTTGCGGTGGCGGTAACTGTAATAATATTTACCTTAATAGTCTTTCTTTAAACAATCCAATAATATACGTACAGCCTTCTACGGCTGCACAACCAATATGTGTTTCAACTACCGGCGCTTTAAGCGTTTCAGCAGCAGGAACAAATCTTTCTTATCAATGGTATAGTAATACTACAGCCTCAAATGTTGGCGGAAGTTCAGTGGGTGGAGCAACATCTCCATCTTATGCACCTCCATCACCAACACCGGGAACTACTGTTTATTACTATTGTGTAGTAAGTGGTAATTGCTCAGCAACTACTACAAGTGATGTTTCAGGAGCAATTACTTCATTAGCAACTCCTGCTACTCCGGGTACTATTACGGGTGCAGCAATACAATGCTCAGGTACAACAAATCAGACATATAGTATTTCAAGCGTAACAGATGCAAGTACTTATACATGGACAGTGCCTACCGGATGGTCTATTCAAACAGGTCAAGGAAGCGCTTCTATAACAGTAACTGCAGGAACATTTGGACAGAATGGTAATATAACAGTAACTGCAGGAAATACTTGTGGAACAAGTTCTGCACAAAGTACTGCGGTAAGTGTGGCGAATCCATCTGTGGCTCCAACCGGCTTAAACGTAACTAGCGCATCAATTTGTAGCGGAACCACCTCTACATTAACACAAACCGGTGGAAGCTTAGGTACAGGAGCTTATTGGCAATGGTACACTGATGCAGGATTTACAACTCCTATAGGTACTTCTCTTACATCAAGCGATGCCAGCTTACAGGTAACTCCGGCTTCAACTACTACTTATTATTTAAGATCAGAAGGTAATACAGGAACTTGTGCGAATAATGTAGCAGCTGCAGGAAGTGTTACGATTACAGTAACTCCACATCCTGTAGCAAATATAGGCAGCGGTGATGCTTCTATTTGTAGTTCAGGTAACTATCCATTTACAGCTACAGCCTCTGATTATAGTGCATTCGTATGGACAACAACCGGTGATGGAGCATTTGCAGATAATAATACATTATCGGCTACATATACACCCGCCGGAAGAGATTTTGCAATCGGAAAAGATACGATCTCTTTAATTGCTGTTGCGCTTAGTGGAATTTGTCCTAATGATACCAGCTCAATGGTACTTTCTATTAATGCTGCTGAGTGGACAGGCTTAGGCGGATCGGGTGATTGGAATGATCCTTCTAACTGGAGTGCTTGTGGCACGCCAGATGCAACGGCTAATGCAAACATTGTAATTCCTAATAATGACGGAGATAATTATCCAGTATTACCAAGCTTTGGTGGAACCTTTAATAATGTAACATTAGGAAGCAGGGCTACTATCGATATCGGAACATTCTTCCCGCCTTCCTTTAATAATACGCTTACTATAAATGGTAATTTAACCGGAGATGGTAGCATTATCGGCAATACTACAGCAACACTTGTGTTAGGTGGTACTGCAAGTAATCTTAAATTTACTTCAGGTTCTGAAATATTGTTAAGCTTACAATTAAAAACCGGAGCTACGGCTACGCTTGCTTCTCTTTTGAATATAGATGCAGGGTATGACAATGCACATCCGGGAACATTGAGTGTAGACACGAATGCTGTCTTTAATACAGGTGATGGACTTACTTTAGTGTCTAATGATTTTAATACAGCTCAGGTTACCCCTGTTGGTCCAAGTGGCGCAATCAATGGTAGAGTAACGCTTCAACGTTTCTTGAGAAGTTCTGATAATGATCCTTATGTTGATCCTAATGGTAATATTTACATTGATCCACAAGCAAAACGTGCATGGCGTTTGTTAACTGCTCCATTCAAAAACACGGATGTACAAACTATTTACCAGTCATGGCAGGAAAACGGGTTGGTGTATGAAGATGGAGATGCATCTACTCATGGAAAAGGAACTCTTATTACGGGACCTGGTGGCTCCAATGGATTGGAACCAGGTGTTAACTCAAATTATTCAATGAAAGTGTTCAACTATTCTACTCAAAAACTGGAAAATGTAGCCAATACTAATGTGGCGATTTCTCAGGGTAGCAATGGTGGTTCAGCAGAAAATACCGGTTACTTTATCTTTATCCGCGGTGACAGAAATCCGGAAACTGTAAGAAATCCAAATGGTGGAGGTGTTCCGGTAAATGTAACTACATTAAGTGCAAAAGGCGTATTGCAAACAGGACCACAGGTATTCCCGTTGATCGCATCCGGTGGAATTACATCTCAGAAATATACGTTGGTTGGTAATCCTTATGCATCACCGATCGATCTGAATAAAGTGTCTTTCAGTGGTTATGGATTAGGTAATATTGATGTATATACATGGGATCCTTCTATTGGTGATGTGGGTGCTTATGTATTATTGGAAAATGAAAATCAAGGAGCAGGCTTCCAGACAAATGCTCAAGGTCACCAAAATAGTTATATCCAATCTTCACAAGCATTCTTTGTATTGGGAAGCACTAACTCACCTTCATTAACTATTGATGAAGATGCTAAAGTGGGCGCAACAGATAATAATAATAATTTGGTGTTCCGTCCAACAGGAGTACCATTAAATCCATGGATGATCGCAAGATTGTATAATGTAAATAATGATAATTCGGTAAACAGTATCGATTACAATCAAACATACTTTAATAATGCTTACAGCATGGATGCTGTATTAGGAGAAGATGCACCTAAACTGGCAAATATTGGTGAGACCTTCTCAGTAATACGTGGCGGTACTTCTTTATTCTCTGACAGAAGACCGGTATTGCGTAGCATGGATACAGTGTTCTTTAAGTTGCTTCGTACAAAAACACAACAGAAATATCAATTGCGTTTCTTTGATAGTATTCCAGGCACTAATTTAGAAGCCTGGTTGAAAGACAACTATACAAAAGATTCAATGTTGATATCATTGACCGATTCTTCATCTATATACAGCTTTACCAGTGCAGGGGTTGACGGTAGCGGAGCTAATCTTGATTCAGTTCGTTTCACCATCTTGTTCCGTCCACAAGGCGTTAATCCTGTAACCTTTACCAATGTAAAAGCACAATGGATGGGTAACAGCAACGTATCTGTTCAATGGAATGTAGCCAATCAATTAAATATCAATAAGTATGAAGTAGAAAGATCAACAGATGGTAAAACATTTACTGCTGTTGGTGACGTAAATGCTGTAAACGGAACATTGGTGTATAATCTTATGGATGATAATGCTGCAGCCGGTACAATCAAGTATCGTATAAAGAGCATTAGCACTAATGGCGAGGTGTTGTACAGTCAAATAGTAACAGCTACTATTGAAGCATCGGCACCTGCGGTTACTATCATTACCAATCCTGTTGTAGGAAGTACTATTGAATTGAAGTTTAATAACATGCCTACCGGCAAATATGTACTTCGTTTAATGGACAATTTGGGAAGAACGATCTTATCGAAAGAGATCAGCCATTCTATCGCCAGTCCAACAGAAACGCTTCCTATTTACCAGGTGGCAAAAGGTGTATATCATTTAGATGTATTTGGAACGGGTAACTATCAAAACAGTATAAAAGTTATTCGTTAATTAAGAATTGTAGTTTACAGTGAATCTGATGATAAAATAAAACAATAGCCTGCCCTGAATAAATCAGGGGCAGGCTTTTTTAATTTAATCGTCGATTTAAATAGTTGATAAAAGAAAGCGGGTTAAGAATCTGTAGATTACTTCCCCCTTAACCTGCAAAAATTAAGTGTGCCTTTTAGGCACACTTTTAAAATAAATTAGTAGCTTAAATTGTATATCTTATCATTCATATAAACAAATCAAACTAAAAATTGCCAAATGAAAAATTTAACTCTTACAGCTCTCTTTCTTTGTGCATTTACAATTTCGGGATTTTCACAAGTAGGTATTGGAACAGCATCCCCTAACGCTTCCAGTATTCTTGATCTAACTGCAACTGATAAAGCGTTTATGCCGCCCCGTTTAACTACGGCTCAACGTAATGGTATTGCTACACCTGCATCAGGTATGATGATCTTTAATACCGATTCTACCTGTATTGAAATATATCGCGGCTCAAGCTGGTTTAACATTTGTACAGGAAAAAGCTCAACCGGCGGGGGCGGTGGATTGCCTCCTATAGATGGTTTCACCAGTTCAGGCCAAGTTGCTTCTTCCAATTTGATCGCCAATTGGCCATTTGATGCAGACGCTAAAGAATCTGTATCTTCTGTAAATGCCTCTACTACAACAGGAGTAACTTATGCCAGTGCAGGAAAGATCGGCAACTGTGCTACATTCAGCAATGGTTATTTATTATATCCTACCATTCCGAATATCAATTTAGATACAGCACTTCAAAGCTATTCAATTAGCATGTGGGTGAATCTTGCACCCGGTAATGCCGGCGTTTTAAGATCTTTATTCCAGGTTACAGGAAACAGGTTCCCGGATATCTGGGGACAAGTAGCATTTGAACTTGTAAACAATGGGGTTGTGGGTGATACATTGCCTTTGCAGGTAAGACAAGTTCAGGTAGATGGAACAAGCCCTTATGTGCATAATCAAACTCGTGGGGCTAATTTCGGTGGCAGCACTAATAAATGGACATTTATTACGCAAACCTATGACGGAACAGGTTCTAATCAAACAATGAAAATTTTTGCTAATGGTGTTATGATCGATTCTGCGCAACTGACAACGGTTGACAAAAGTTTATCAAGCACTCAAAAAACATTTAGAGTAATCCCAACAGGAGGTTCTCCTACGCCTACACCTACCAATAAAGTTTACATAGGTACATTAGCATTTAATGATAGAGGTAACAATGCCGGCGATGGATACGGAAATTTTGCACCAACATGGTCTAGCGGAGGTTATTCATGGGCTGCAGAAAGTATTACAGGACAAATTGATGATATTCGTTTGTTCAATAAAGCCCTTACTAAACAACAGATAAGCGATCTTTATCAATTGGGCAATCAAGGTCGTTAGTCCTGGATAAAATATCAATACTGATATAATAACAAATGGTCATCTTATGCAGATGATCATTTGTTGTTATTTATAGATAACTATGAAAAAAAGCTTACTGATCTTAGTATTACAAGTAGCGTGCATAACCATCTTCGCACAAGTGCCTGCCTATGTACCTGCAGCCGGTCTCATTGCTTATTATCCTTTTGATGGAAATGCAAACGATGTAAGCGGTAATAATAATAATGGGGTTGTTAATGGAGCAACATTAACCACAGATAGAAATAGTGCACTTAATAAAGCTTACTATTTTTCTTCAGCATCCTGCGGAACTTACATAGGTGCTACCATCAATACAACTCCGGTAAATACCAACAACGCCATGTCTCTTTCTTTTTGGGTGATGAAAGTGGGTGACGGATGTTTGGGACCAAGAGTGATGGAGTTTGGAAGCTGCTCTACTTGTGCAGGCCAGATATTAATTACATGGGCAAATGGTTCGGGTACAATGACGTTGAGACATTATTTGGATGCAACTACGCCGATCAGTTACAATTATAATAATCTATCAGTTAATACATGGTATCATATTGTTTATACGAATGATGGAACATCGGCAAAATTTTATTTGAATGGTACTCTTATGAATACCACTACATCACCGGTGGCGTTGCAATTATTAGGCAATGCAGGTTTTGGAAGAATGAATCATCCTCAATATGATGCGTTTAACGGGAGCCTCGATGATATTGGGGTCTGGAGCAGGGCATTAACTCCTTGCGAAGTGCAGGCTCTATATACTTCTACCGTTTCGTCATTTTCTATTAATCCTTTTTCCGATACTACATTAAAATGCAGTAATACTGTATTGGACGCAGGCCCAGGTTATAGTAGTTACAAATGGTCAACAGGCGCTACGGGTAGAACTATAACGCCCACGCAAAAAGGAAAATATAAAGTAACGGTAACGAATAGTAGCGGGTGTGAAGCATCAGACAGCACATATCTTCAATCAATAATAATGCAGAGTGATACCAGTTTATGCCCGGGAAAATCACTCACGCTTTCATCTACTATCACAGGCGATCCGGGAACAAAAACATTAGTGGATTCATTTACATTAGATGTGACGCAGGCATTTTCACGCCAGATCAATGTAACAACACCCGGGTTTACATATACAATGGTGGTATCAGGAATAATGGCAGACCATTGCGATGATTTTAATAGTGCAGATGCTGCTTTCTATATTAACCGGCCGCCGCAGAATAATAATCCTTATGCTAAATGGACATTTGATGGAGGTACTACCAAACGCCCGGATGCAGACACGTATAACCCTTCTCACAGTTACGTATATACGCTGACGCAGGGAACGCATACTATAGGGTTTATTGATAACCCTTATACCGATAACTGCGGCGGACTTAAATTCGAAATTTATGCAGAAACCGCACCGGTGATAGTCAGCTATAAATGGTCAACAGGCGCAACAACATCTTCTATAAATGTTTCGCCCACTATACCCGTAACTTATTACAAGCTTTCTGTTACGAAGGATGGAAATACCTGTACTGATAGTGTAAAAGTGTCAATAATATCAGTAGATACTACTGTAACTGTTGACGGTACGCCTGCTATTTGTAAGGATGGGGGAAATGTTGTAATGCATGCGGGCGTTGCTGATTCTTATCAATGGTTTTTTAATAACAGCGTAATTGCAGGAGCAATAAGTAAAGATTATACTGCAACTCAAACCGGTAATTACAATGTTCAAAGCACAAGCGGTGGTTGCAGTGCCACAAGTAAAATCATTGCTGTTACAATTCTTCCACAGCCAATAGCAGGGTTTACTGTTAATAATGCTGTACAGTGTTTAAGCAATAATAGTTTTGTATTTACAGATACTTCAAAAATAATAAGTGGAACATTGACAAGAATATGGGATGCTGGTGATGGACAAAATATATTTAATACAAGTCCTGTTAACCATACTTATAATACAGCTACTACTTACACGGTTAAATTAATTGTAGTTAGCGATAAAGGTTGTAAAGACAGTGCGCTACAAAATATAACCGTTACTACAACGCCTGTTACCCCAACCATAAGTGCAAGCGGACCTACCTCTATTTGTGAAGGAACGGCTCTTGTTTTATCTTCTGATGCAGTTACCGGCAATCAATGGTATAAAGATGGGGCTATAATGAATAATGCAACTCAAGCAACGCTTACGGTTGCTGCATCCGGAACATATACGGTTATTGCGGGAGCCGGCACTTGCCTGAGCCAGCCGAGCAATGCTATTATTGCAACAATTAATCCTGTTCCGCCACAACCTGTTGTTACTCCCGGAGGTTCAGTAGCAATTTGTCAAAACATTGTATTGACCTCTGACGTTGCAAATGGGGATCAATGGTATAAAGATGGTATACTTATTAATGGCGCAACTGCTCAAGCATTTACTGCAACCGCAACAGGAACATATACCGTAATTGCAACTAATAATAATTGCTCAAGTACTCCGTCTCAACAAGTAATTGTTACTCTTAAGCAAACAGCGGCAACGCCTGTTATTTCAACAACAGATCCGGTTTCTTTTTGTGGTACGGGTTCGGTGTTGATCACATCCACTTCATCAATAGGCAATCAATGGTATGATGCATCTGTTCCGATTGCAGGTGCAACAGCACAAACTTTTACAGCTTCTGCGTCGGGCTCTTATTCTGTTACAACAACTGATGGGAATAATTGTCCAAGCTCATCCAGTAATATCATCGATGTAAACATAACACTACCGGTAAAGGACATACGCTATCCAACTGTAAATACTTACATTAACACGCCGGTTAATTTAGAGTCCCGAACTTTCGGGAATACTTATTCATGGTCGCCCGTAACAGGTTTAAATGATCCGGCTGTTATTGCTCCGGTTTTTAATTCAGATCTGACTACAGATTTTGTCATAACT
The DNA here is from genome assembly GCF_020042285.1 of Ferruginibacter albus. Lineage (NCBI taxonomy): Bacteria > Pseudomonadati > Bacteroidota > Chitinophagia > Chitinophagales > Chitinophagaceae > Ferruginibacter > Ferruginibacter albus. The sequence continues at coordinate 2,617,658 of NZ_CP083388.1, read as the reverse complement.
ATTACAAGTGCCGGAGGATGCGTCACACACGATTCTCTTTTAGTAAAACCGTTTACAGTAAAAGGTATAATAATGCCCACCGCTTTTTCGCCAAACGGCGATGGGTTAAATGATCTGTTGCGGCCTACTTTAATAGATATGCAGCAATTGAATTTTCTGCGTATCTATAATAAATGGGGGCAATTGATCTTTGAAACCTCTGATGCTGCGAAAGGATGGGATGGAACTTATCAAGGACAATCGCAGCCATTGGGAAGTTATGTATGGATGGCGCAGGGAATAAATAAAAATGGAGAGATCATAAATGAAAAAGGACAGGTTGTATTGGTAAGATAGAAAATATATGTATAGATAAAATAAAAGATCCTGCAATTTGCAGGATCTTTTATTTACTTATGAAATAATTGCGTTAGGAATTTAATAAACCCGGAAATTAGTTCGACACTTTTATAAGCTTCTTAGTTATACTTTTATCCTCTGCCTGTATTATTAAGAAATAAACTCCATTAGCGAAAGCAGACATGTTTGTTTGTATGTTAAGCGTTTCTCCTGCAGTTGCTTTCTTTTCTTTAAATATTATTTTTCCATTAGCATCAACCAATGTAAGCATTACTGCTTCTGTGGTTGGCGGAACTGTTACAATCGTTGATAAATTATCTCTTACAGGATTCGGGTAGATCACTGCATCAAATTCATTGGTAACCAAAGCACGTGCAGCCGCAGGACTAACCGTGAGCTGTATCGTATCTCTGCCGACAGCACCGCTGTTATCCGTAACCATTAGCATGAATTTATAAACACCTACCACTAAATTAACAGCAGTGGCAACAGCTGAGGTTGAATTGTTGATCGTTCCATTTGCAGGTCCTGATATTTTAGTCCATTGATAACTTGAAATAGTTCCATCGCTATCATTGCCGCTACCGGTAAGTGTAACAGAGTTTAACGGTAGAACAACCTGCAAAGCAGAAGAACCTGACACAATAATATTTTTTATGGATACCGTTCTGCTGTAGGTCATGTTTGCAACTGCAGCATACACATACATTCTTATTGAATATTTATGTCCTGCAGGTAATAACTGAGCTAAATTGTTAAAAGTAATATTGGTAACAGTTCCACTTGCAGCAGTTTGCGGAGTTCCAAAAGGAACCCAGGAGCCTAAACTGTCTTTTTGATATGCAAGACCAACGATGTTATTACCACTGGCGCCTGATGTTCTTGCAGTAAAGGAAATGGTATTAATGGTAAAGTCAACTCCTGTATTGGTTTGCAGTGGCAGATCAATATTATATCCGGCAGTAGCTATCTGCGGCCATTTTAAGTCTGAAGCAATTGAACATTTATATCCATCAGATGATGAATGTGTGCCGGGGTTTGCGAAATTTAAACCGGGCACCATAGTATTGGCTTTGATCAAGCCTGAAGAAGTAGCTGTTTTATCAGTAGTCAATACCCAGGTTAACGTGTTATGTCCTCCGGCATTTGCTACAGGCGCTTTATTAGGAATGTTGGAAATTACTGTAATAGTAAGCGTATCCTTTCCGGTTGCACCTTTATTATCTGTTACAGTAAATGAAAGCTTATAAACGCCCACTGTTAAACCTGTAATAGTGGTATTTGCAAGAGTGCTATTGGTAATTGCACCTGAAGATGGGCCTGATATCTTAGCCCATGCATAAGAAGCGATCGTTCCGTCAACATCTGTTCCGGTACCTGCTATTGCTGTGCTGTTTGTTGGTAAAGTAATGTTGATATCCTCACTTACACGGGCAACCGGAGCCACATTGGGCTTGGTTGCTGCAGGAGCGCTTACCGTTACCTGGATAGAATCTTTGCTTACAGCTCCTTTGTTATCTGTAACTGTCAACGAGAATAAATAAGTACCAGCAATTAAATTAGTAACGGAAGCAGTTGCAGAGGTAGCATTAGCAATTGTTACTGTAGAAGCGCCACTTACTTCACTCCATTGATAAGAAGCGATAGTTCCATCTGCATCAGTAGCTATTCCTTGCAGTGATAAAGAATTTGCCGGTAATACAATACCGGTATCATTACCTGCATTAATCAATGGTGGTGCATTTACGGTTATTTGTACTGTATCGGTTGAAGAAGCTCCGCTATTGTCCGTTGCCGTTAGCGCAAACTTATAAATACCGGATGAAAGGTTTGTAACCGATGTGCTTGCTGCGGAAGAATTTGAGATAGTACCTGTAGGTCCGCTTGCTTTTGTCCATTTATAAGCAGTAATGCTTCCATCAACATCACTCGCACTTCCTGATAAGGTAACTGTGGATAGAGGTAAGCTTATTAATTGGTCTGCACCTGCATTTACGATAGGCGCAGTGTTAGCTGTTATTTGAACGGTATCTACATCAATTGCATTTTGATTGTCTTTTACTGTTAGTGTGAATTTGTAAACGCCTGCAGTAAGATTTGTAATAGAGGTAGTTGCTGCTGCAGGAGATACAATTGTAGGAGAGGATGGACCAGATATCTTAGCCCATGCATAAGAAGCGATCGTTCCATCCGCGTCTGTTGCTGTTCCGGTTATTGTAACTGATGTGATGGGCAAAGTAATTATTTTATCAGAGCCTGCATTAGCAATGGGAGCAATGTTTGCTGCTAATACAATTACTTGTACAGTGTCTTTTCCGGTAGCGCCATTATTATCTGTAACAGTTAAAACAAATAGATAGGTTCCTTGAACCAAACTTGTGATAGTAGTAGTTGCAGCAGATACGCTTGTAATAGCAGCTGTACCGCCGCTTAATTTGGTCCATGCATAAGAAGCGATGGTGCCATCTGCATCTGTAGCAGATCCGCTTAATGTTACAGTTGAAACAGGCAGTTGAATAGTTTGATCAGTACCTGCTTTAGCAACAGGAGTGATGTTTGCTGCTTTTACAATTACCTGTATAGTATCTTTTCCTGTTGCACCTTGATTGTCTGTAACAGTTAAAACAAATAGATAGGTTCCTTGAACCAAGCTTGTGATAGTTGTGGTTGCAGAAGATGCGCTTGTAATAGTAGCTGTACCGCCGCTTAATTTGGTCCATGCATAAGAAGCAATGGAGCCATCTGCATCCATACCGCTTCCTGTTAATGTTACAGTAGAAACAGGCAGTTGAATGGTTTGATCAGTGCCTGCATTTGCAACCGGAGCTTTATTCACTGCAGCAGCATTTACAATTATTTGTATAGTATCTTTTCCCGTTGCACCTTGATTGTCTGTAACAGTTAAAACAAATTGGTAGGTTCCCTGAACCAAGCTTGTGATAGTAGTAGTTGCAGCCGATGAGCTTGTAATAGTAGCCGTACCGCCGCTTAATTTACTCCATGCATAAGAAGCGATGGTGCCATCTGCATCTGTACCACTTCCTGTTAAGGTTACAGTAGAAGTAGGTAATTGAATAGTTTGATCAGTACCTGCTTTAGCAATAGGAGAGATGTTTGCTGCTTTTACAATTATTTGTATAGTATCTTTTCCTGTTGCGCCATTATTATCTGTAACGGTTAAAACAAATTGATAGGTCCCTTGAACCAAGCTTGTGATAGTTGTGGTTGCAGAAGATGCGCTTGTAATAGTAGCTGTACCGCCGCTTAATTTGGTCCATGCATAAGAAGCAATAGTTCCATCTGTATCTGTTCCGCTTCCTGTTAAGGCTACAGTAGCTGTTGGTAATTGAATGGTTTGATCAGTGCCTGCATTTGCAACCGGAGCTTTATTCACTGCAGCAGCATTTACAATTATTTGTATAGTATCTTTTCCTGTAGCGCTATTATTATCTGTAACAGTTAAAACAAATAGATAGGTCCCTTGTACCAAACCTGTAACAGTTGTTGTAGCAGCCGATGAGCTTGTAATAGTAGCCGTACTGCCGCTTAATTTACTCCATGCATAAGAAGCAATAGTTCCATCTGCATCTGTACCACTTCCTGTTAAGGTTACAGTAGAAGTAGGTAATTGAATAGTTTGATCAGTACCGGCTTTAGCAACAGGAGAGATGTTTGCTGCTTTTACAATTATTTGTATAGTATCTTTTCCTGTTGCACCTTGATTGTCTGTAACAGTTAAAACAAATTGGTAGGTTCCCTGAACCAAGCTTGTGATAGTTGTGGTTGCAGCCGATGCACTTGTAATAGTAGCTGTACCGCCGCTTAATTTACTCCATGCATAAGAAGCAATAGTTCCATCTGCATCTGTACCACTTCCTGTTAAGGTTAGAGTAGAAGTAGGTAATTGAATAGTTTGATCAGTACCTGCTTTAGCAACAGGAGTGATGTTTGCTGATTTTACAATTACCTGTATAGTATCTTTTCCTGTTGCACCTTGATTGTCTGTAACAGTTAAAACAAATTGGTAGGTTCCTTGAACCAAACTTGTGATGGTAGTAGTTGCAGCCGATGCACTTGTAATAGTAGCTGTACCGCCGCTTAATTTACTCCATGCATAAGAAGCAATGGTGCCATCTGCATCTGTACCGCTTCCTGTTAAGGTTACAGTAGAAGTAGGTAATTGAATAGTTTGATCAGTACCGGCTTTAGCAACAGGCGCAACATTTGCTGATTTTACAATTACCTGTATAGTGTCTTTTCCTGTTGCACCTTGATTGTCTGTAACAGTTAAAACAAATTGGTAGGTTCCTTGAACCAAGCTTGTAACAGTTGTTGTAGTAGCAGATGCGCTTGTAATAGCAGCCGTACCGCCGCTTAATTTGGTCCATGCATAAGAAGCAATAGTTCCATCTGCATCCGTACCGCTTCCTGTTAATGTTACAGTAGAAGTAGGTAATTGAATGGTTTGATCGCTACCCGTATTTGCAACCGGAGCTTTATTCACTGCAGCAGCATTTACAATTATTTGTATGGTGTCTTTTCCTGTTGCACCTTGATTGTCTGTAACAGTCAAAACAAATTGGTAGGTTCCTTGAACCAAGCTTGTGATAGTTGTTGTAGCAGCCGATGCGCTTGTAATAGTAGCTGTACCGCCGCTTAATTTGGTCCATGCATAAGAAGCGATGGTACCATCTGCATCCGTACCGCTTCCTGTTAAGGTTACAGTAGAAGTAGGTAATTGAATAGTTTGATCAGTCCCGGCTTTAGCAACAGGCGCAACATTCGCTGCTTTTACAATTACTTGAACTGTGTCTGTTGTAATCGCACTTTGATTATCTGTAGCAGTTAAAACAAATTGATACGTTCCTTGTACTAATCCGGTAACAGTCGTAGAGGTAGCAGTAGGGCTTGTAATAGTCGCAGCCCCGCCGCTTATTTTACTCCATGCATAAGAAGCAATGGTGCCATCTGCATCTGTAGCAGATCCGCTTAATGTTACAGTAGAAGTAGGTAATTGAATAGTTTGATCAGTTCCTGCATTTACTGTAGGAGCTTTATTAGTACTTGCATTGGCTATAAAAAAAGAAGGAAAACCGGTTAATGCAACTGTTTGTGTAGCAGCAGTAGCTGCGCCTGTTGAACTAAAATCCCATTCTTTGCGTGTTCCTGAAAATGAAAAGGGGAAAGTATAAACAGCAGCAGCCACTTCACTTAGATCTGTAAATGTTTTAGCCCAAAGACAATACACATAATTTCCATCGTCACCTTTAAAAGCTGCACCTCTTACATTTGCCGGTAAATTTAACTGAGCTGTTTTGGCTGCATCATATTTTTTACCGTACAAAAGATTCGACATGGTTTTAAATGCATAGAATTCAGGATTTTTCGGTGCATTGTCTACTGTTGTAGTTGCCGGGGTAAGATCGCCATACAAACCACATTTATTAAATACACTGCTGGCATCTGCACCTTCACCTAAACTATATTTATATAGCTGGTCAATGCCGTTCATCTGTGCCATTATATTAGACTTCAGCACATAATTTATAGCCGCATCGTTGCTTCCCCAATCAGAACCTACCACCTGTCTTGCCACGTCTGTTTCAGTAACAATAAATCTTTTTGAAGGATAGGTTGAATTGTTATAGCCGTATTTGCCTAATGTGTAATCAATTTGTTTTTTATACCCTATTAAAACATCTGCCAATGTATCGGAATACCTTCTGTACAATGTACAGCCGCAGGCATTGCTCCAATAATTTAAATTATAAAAAGGATAAGCATGATACGATAATACATCAAAGTAAGCACCCCCTTTTAAAGGATAATCGGATGTCACACTTCCATCAACAGGGTTGTCTGTATTTCTTAAAATAGCATCCACAAAAGAAGGATAACCAACACCACCGGTACAAACATATTCATTGGGCTGCAGCTTTTTTATTACTTCCCATGAGATTCTTAGCAAGCGTATATAATAGAACATGGGAGCTTTTAAATTATTCAATTCATTGGCTGTTGGGTTCACATGCCACCAGCTGGTTGAATAAGAAGAGTCCTGCCATGCATTCGCTGTTCCTGAAAAATCAGGTTCATTAATGATCTCCCAGAATTTAACGTAAGGACCATAAGTGTTTACTGCCTTATAAACATAATTCGCAAAAGTGTTAGCAGTATCAATCGAACCGTCTGCATTCCAGATCGGCTTGTATAAACCTCTCCATAGCCAGCTTCTTGTATCGCTTCCCGGGTAAGTAGCAGTATCCCTGTTAGATGGATCAGCACCACCTAAAAAAGCCGTAAGGTCTTTCATGCCCAACGATTGGTAATATTGAAATGCAGGAATTCTGAATGTAGGACTGGGTGTAACAAAATAATCAGGAATAGATGGACGTAAGGAGCGTGAGCCAGAGTTGTAGGCAAGCTGTCCAAGGTTTTGATCGGAGAGTTGATTTCCGTAGAATCCTAAATTATTACCGTAAGCATATGAGCCCGTATAGGTAACAACCGAACTAAAATCGTTTGCCGTTTTTTGTGCGTAAGATAAAGGCACAACGGCTAGCATTAAAAAAAGGGTCAAGAGGTTTTTCATCACTGGCATTTTAAAACTTGTCAAACGCAGTCTTTGCGACACGTCATCTTTTTAACAAAAAAATTTTGAACTGCTTATACTGGAATTTTTTATAGCCATAGAAAATATTGTCTTGCTTTAAAACAAATATGTTCTAAACTATTTGCCTGCTTTTACACAATTAAAATTGTATGTAGCAAGGATCGATGTCGTAACATTGAAAAAAACAAAATCGACAAAGGTGTTTTTTTATAGGGAGGAAAATGGTATAAATTAGCGATGTTGTGTTTGGCAAGAATCAGGCCAACTCTAAAGAAATGTGGAGAAGTGAAACGGTAAGCGTGTTAAGGAATTGCGAAGCAAATTTTAAGTTGCTGGAAATCACTTGACTACTCTGCGTTTTGCAAATTTTCAAAATTTATTTTTGAGTTTTCAACACGTTGTGAATAATAGATGCCCGAGTGCCCGCTGCAATAATAAGCGGTAAAACAAGCGATGGCATAATACAAAATATATTCTCCGCCGAATAATTCTACGCCCATAATAGTACAGGCAAGGGGCGTATTGGTAGCGCCGGCAAATACAGCAATAAAGCCTAATCCGGCAAATAGATCAATCGGTGCGCCCGTTACTATTGCTATGGCGTTTCCTAAGGCAGCGCCAATAAAAAACAGGGGCGTTACTTCTCCTCCTTTAAATCCCATACCGATCGTAATGGCAGTAAACAGCAATTTTAAAAACCAACTATAGCAGGGAAGACTTGTATGGAAAGCAGCAACGATACTTGCACCATTTGTTGGATTGGTAACACCTAAACCTAAATAATCTTTTGTGCCAATTAAAAAAGTAAGCGCAATGATGATAGAGCCTCCGATAAAAGGTATCAGCCATTTTGTTTTGATATATTGATTGCTGGTTCGTTTTATGCTGTGTGTGAGCAATGAAAAAAGATAGCCAGCTAAACCAAAGCAAACTGCAGCTCCAATTACTTTTACCAATAACCAAACATCAAAAGGAATAAAAGAAAAATGAAGCGAGCTGTCTTTAAATAAAATATGGTAAACAGTATGCTGAATATTCCATGCTTTGCAAGTGATGTCTGCAACGATGGCAGCAATTAAACAAGGCAGTAAAGCAATGTATCTTATTCTGCCGATGGTTAAAACTTCCAGTGCAAAGATCGCTCCTGTTACCGGTGTGCCGAATACTGCTCCAAAACCTGCAGACATGCCTGTCATTAATAATATTCTCAGGTCTCCATTTTTAAGTTTGATCAGTCTGCCAAAGAAACCGGCAATACTTCCTCCCATTTGTACAGCAGTGCCTTCCCGACCCGCAGAGCCGCCAAATAAATGTGTAATTAAGGTAGTGAATAAGATAAGAGGAGTCATGCGGGCAGGAACACCGCCACCGGGTTCATGAATTTCATCTATGACCAGATTATTTCCTGCTTCTGCATTTTTGCCCAGGTATTTGTATATGAAATAAATGAGAACGCCCGCTAATGGCAATAAAAACAGTAGCCATCCATGCTGCCATCTTAACTGTGTTACTTTATCTAACAGGAATAAAAACAAAGCAACCAGCGAACCAATGATGATCGCAACGGGAGTCGACAATAAAGTCCATCTTACAAGATGAGATACAACAGGGAAAAATTCAGAAGAAAATTTGTTTTTTTTCATGCCTACTAATTAATTACAATGATCAATATTAGATCCGTAGGCGCCATCAGTCTCTTTAAGTCGAGACGGTTCAATTAGGTGGTCCACCATCACCTTAAAATAAATGTGTCGCAAAGATATATAATTTATAAGTGTTCTATAATGGATAATTGCTGAGGAAGATAGGGATAAAAAGAAAAAAGTCAAAGCGGTAAGCAATGACTTTTAGTTTTCATTTTTACTAGGGCGAATTAAAAACCCAATCTTGTGGTTGGACTATATAAACGACCATCCAGATCTTCTTATTGTAAAGCATCACTTATATAATTTTTTAAAATAAATGTTTTGTATTATTTGTATTTGTCAAAGGGAATAGAGTTCTGTTATTGTAAATTTTTCACCTCCACAGCGGCGGGGCTGCGTAACTGCACCGGCGCTGCTTTTGCTTCTTTGAAAGAACCTGCTTCGCATTTTTTCAATCTTGCCTGCGGCAATGCCAAACCAAAAGAGGCGCCTACTGCAGTTACTGGCGAAGAGGTGAAGAAAGAGTTTATTTATTCTGTTAAATAATGGTCTGTCAGTCTGAGCTTGTAAAAGACGGACTGAATAATTTAACTCAAAAAATGAAGGGAAGAAGGGTGTATATAAAATAAAAAAACCGGGTGTTTCACTGCCCGGCTTTTAAATTATTAAAAAACTTACTTAACTACTATTATAACGCCTGTTAGTTTTGATTTAGTATGTGCTAAAGCAACTATTTTTTTATACTGCAACCAACCTTTGCGTCTTTGTTTCTAAGCGTTCTTTGCGTAAAATATCAATCAAATAACCCCGAAGATAAATACCTGTCGCCGCTATCGCAGATAATACAAACAATTACTCCCGAACTTAACCCTTTAGATAATTCAATGGCTGCATGTACAGCACCGCCGCTGCTCATTCCCGCAAAAATAGCTTCTTCTCTTGCCAGGCGTTTGGTCATAGCACGGGCTTCTTTTTCATCTAATTCAATAATGCGATCCACTCTTTTTCTATCGAATATTTTAGGCAGGTAAGCTTCCGCCCATTTACGAATACCCGGTATGCGGGAACCTTCCCTTGGCTGGCAACCTACAATTTGTATATCGGGGTTTTGTTCTTTTAAATATTTAGATACGCCCATTATCGTACCTGTAGTTCCCATCGAAGAAACAAAATGCGTGATCGTCCCTTTTGTGTCTTTCCATATTTCAGGACCGGTGGTTTTATAATGCATACCCCAATTGTCTGCATTGGCAAACTGGTTCAACATTAAATAACCGCCTTTTGCCAATTGTTCATTGGCATAATCAATAGCACCTTCCATAGAGCGCTCTTTTGGTGTAAGAATAACCTTAGCGCCAAAAGCTTCCATGGTCAACACCCGTTCTTTGGTAGAATCTTCGGGCATTACTATTTCTATTTCTATATTAAATAAGCGGGCGATCATTGCCAATGCAATCCCGGTATTGCCGCTGGTAGCTTCAATCAATTTCATTCCGGGTTTTAATTCGCCACGGTCAATAGCGCCTTTTATCATGCCATAAGCAGCACGGTCTTTTACGCTACCACCAGGATTATAACTTTCCAGCTTTGCATAAATGGTTACATTTTTATTGGTAGGTATATGTTTTAATTCTACTAAGGGAGTGTTACCAACCAGATCTAATATTCCCGGCATCTGTTTCAGTTGTTTTGTTTATGTAAATACAAATATCTAAACAAATTGTTACAGAAATGGAAGAAATACTTTGTTGGTCTAACAATATATACTTGGTGGCAGCCTGAGTTTATCGAAGACGGACTTTTTTAAATATTCTTTCAAAAAATGTAAAAATATTTAGTTTGAAACTTTCGCCTCCACAGCCGGCGCAGCTGCGTAACTGCACCGGCGCTGCTTTTGCTTCTTTGAAAAAAATCTGCTGCGCATTTTTTTCAATCTTGCCTGCGGCAATACCGAACCAAAAGAGGCGCCTACTGCAATTACTGGTGAGGAGGCGAAGCGAAAGTTTACTTGAGAAAGGTTCATGAAGTAAGCGCCAAAGACAATATCCACAAATAAATTTGAACATTAGTTCTTAAATTGTTCTGCGATATTATCACATGTAAAAATGGAAACATCTACCATCCCACCAAAAAAACCTAAACCGCCTTATTTAATAGGGCTTCTTTGCTTAATTCCTTTAGTTGGTGCATTTGTGGGTTTAGCATTGTTACTATACGGCCTTATAAAGTATAAAGACAAATGGCTTTCAATAATCGGTGCAGCAGGGATAATATGGACGATCGTTTTTTATTCATTAATTTTCTATGCAAGCACACATCTTTCTCCTTTCAAAAAGGGATTCGAAAATATTGCCCAAATGCAGCTAAACAGCTTAGTGAAAAATATTGAATTCTATAAATTACAGCATGGACAATATCCCGATAATTTAAAACAGGTTTCAGATGATGATAAATTAGCCCCGGTTATTGACGTGGCTCAAGGACTAAATGCAAAAGAAGGGGGCTATTACAACTACGAAAAAAGAGGGAGCAAATATTCTCTTTTTTCATCAGGACAAGATGGTATACCCGATACCAAAGACGACCTGTTTCCGCAAATAATTATTACAGACAGTAGTAAAATTGGTTTAGTAAAACATTTTGCTAATTTACACTAAACTATCACCATGCAACCCACTCCCGAACACAACGAGCGTATGGCAAAAACCACCTTTGCAGCGGTTTATCCTTATTATATAAAAAAAGTAGAAAGCAAAGGCAGAACAATAGAGGAATTGCACCAGGTAATAAAATGGTTAACCGGTTTTAATGAAAAAAACATTCAACAGTTGGTTGCTGATAAAGTAAGTTTTGCAACCTTCTTTGAGAAAGCAAAACTAAATCCTCATGCGCATTTAATAACAGGTGTTATTTGCGGTTACAGAGTAGAAGACATTGAAAATTCGTTAACGAAAAAAGTAAGATACTTAGACAAGCTGATAGATGAATTGGCAAAAGGTAAAGCAATGGAAAAGATCTTGCGAAAAGCGTAATAATAACTAAATACTACTTTAACCCATCAATATGAGAACATCCCAAAGATCAGCAACAATACTCCTTGTATTCCTTCTTATTAGCTCATTCGGTAATTTATTTGCACAATGCCCCGCTGCAATTGTAGAAACCAAAACAAAAATATTCTATAAAGATGTATTGAATGAATATTCATTACGATCCATCAAAGGCGGAACATTCGAAATGAAAATTGATAGCGGTGAATTGCTGACCATTGATAATAAAAAATACATCAAGCCATCAAAGCCCGGAAAGATCAGGATCACGATAAAAGAAAAGCTAAGTGAAGCAACTACTGCCGAGCGATATGATTACTTTGATTGTGTTCCCATGCCTGATCCGGCAATAGCAATAATTTCAAGTGATCATGATACGTCCATGTTAAAAAATTTGCTTTCCGTTCAACAGGTAAAGAGTATTCAATTCTTAACAACAAAAGCTGCTGTTCCGGATGTTCTGTTCAACGCAAGCGTGAGAAGCTTTACTATTACAACAGTTAGGCAAAATAAAAGCACTGTCTTAAATGTAAAAGGAACAGATAACCTGCAAAGTATTTTAAAGCCTGCCATTGGCGATAAGATAATTTTTACTAACATTAAAATTAAAGTTGAAGGCGAGGCCAATGACAGAATATTAGAAAACAGGGTTGTTGAGATCAAAGAATAAAATACATGCCAGGTAAGCCTTTACAACGTAAAATATTCATGTAATCTTACATCCTTTCAGGAACATGTATGCCCAACAACTGCATTGCGCTTTTAATAACAGAAGAAGTCATTACAGCCAATTGCAAACGTAATTGTTTCTTTCCTTCTGATTCTGCGTTAGCAATAGAATGCTCACTGTAAAATGAATTAAATATTTTGGCAAGATTGAAAACATAAATAGCAATAGCAGACGGATTGTGTTCAATATAAGCTTGCTCAATTATGGTTGGGTATTGCTCGAGTGTAACAATGAGTTCTTTTTCTAACGATAAAAGTGAAGCGTGAGACGTATTGACGTCTGACGTCTCACGATTGACGATTGACGGATCGCTTTTTCTCAAAATACTCCTGATCCTTGCATACGTATATTGCACAAACGGCCCCGTAAATCCATGAAAGTCGATAGACTCCTGCGGATTAAACACCATTGTTTTTTTAGGATCTACTCTTAGTAAATAAAACTTCATGGCACCTAAGCCAATCGTATTGTAGAGGTCTTTTAGTTCATCTGCAGTAAAGTCTTTTACTTTTCCTAATTCTTCTGTGTGTTGTTGCGAGGTAGCGATCATTTCATCTACCAGATCATCTGCATCAACAACCGTTCCTTCTCTGCTTTTCATTTTGCCGCTTGGTAATTCCACCATTCCATAACTTAGATGATAGATGCCATCAGCAGAAGGCATTTCCAATTTTTTACAGATCAGCTGCAACACTTTCATGTGATAATCCTGTTCGTTACCTATCACATAAATGCTTTGATCAATTTTATATTCATCGTACTTCTGCATGGCTAAGCCAATGTCCTGTGTTATATAAACAGAAGTACCATCTTTACGTTGAACTATTTTTTCATCCAACCCATCAGCAGTAAGATCGATCCAAACGCTGCCATCTTCTTTTTGATAAAAAACACGTTTTGATAAACCTTGCTGAACAATATCTTTTCCTAATAGGTAAGTATTGCTTTCGTAATAAGTTTTATCAAAGTCGCTGCCTATTCTTTTATACGTAATATCGAAACCTTCATATACCCAGCTGTTCATTGTTCTCCAAAGCTCCATTACATCTGGCTTTCCCGCTTCCCAATCCAATAACATTTGTTGGGTTGCTTTCATTATTGGTGCTTCCTTTTCTGCTTCGTCTTTTGACATACCTGTTGCCGCTAGTTCGTCAACTTGTCTTTTATATTCGTCATTGAATTTCACATAATATTCACCCACAAAATGATCGCCTTTTGTATTGGTTGATTGTGGCGTAGCGCCGTTTGCAAATAATTGCCATGCGATCATGCTTTTGCAGATATGAATGCCCCTGTCGTTTACAATACAGCTTTTGATAACATCAAAACCGTTTGCTTTTAAAATTTCTGCAATGCTCCAACCTAAAAAATTATTTCTTAAATGTCCAAGATGTAAAGGTTTATTGGTATTGGGAGAAGAATACTCTACCATTACTTTTTTCCCATTGCTTTGTTTTTTGCCAAATGCTTCATTGTTGAAGTTGGATTGTAAGAAATCAGCCCAATAATTATCAGCAACACTTAAGTTTAAAAATCCTTTAATTACATTAAAAGATGAAAACAGATCAGGATTACTTTGAATGATATGTTCTCCAATTTCTTTACCCAAACCTTCAGGAGATTTTTTCAATTGTTTTACCAATGCAAATAATACAATGGTATAATCACCTTCAAACTCGGGCTTGGTTTGGTTTATTTGAAAATCTTTTTCTGTAAAGGATTGATTGTATAATGCAGAAAGGCTCTTAACGGCTGCTTGTTGAATTGTACTGACTATGGACATAGAGCAAAGATAAGGAGGCAAAAAGGCAACGAGGCAATGAGGCAACAAGAAATTATTTTACAACTCTTTGCCTCGTTGCCTTTTTGCCTCGTTGCCTTTCATTATCTTTGCGGCCATTTTCAAATTATGATAAGTGTAAATAATGTAACGCTGGCCTACGGTAAGCGTGTTTTGTTCGATGAGGTAAAGATTAATTTTACCAAGGGTAATTGTTATGGTGTTATTGGTGCAAACGGTGCCGGTAAGTCTACTTTTTTAAAAATATTAAGTGGCGAGATTGAGCCTAATAAAGGAACCGTGGATATTACGCCCGGTGAACGCATGGCTATCTTAAAACAAAACCATTTTGAATTTGATGAAGTAACGGTATTGCATACGGTAATGATGGGCCACAAAAAAATGTGGGACGTGATGACCGAAAAAGATGCCATCTATTTAAAGGAAGATTTTAGTGAAGCAGACGGTATCAAAGCCGGTGAACTGGAAGCAGAATTTGGTGAAATGGGTGGTTACACAGCAGAAAGCGATGCGGCTACTTTTTTAAGCGAATTAGGAGTAGGCGAAGATTTGCATAATATGCTGATGAAGGATATTGCCGGTAACTTAAAAGTACGGGTGCTATTAGCGCAGGCATTATTCGGTAATCCTGATATATTATTATTGGATGAACCTACGAATAACCTGGATGTTGAAACCATCAGCTGGTTAGAAAACTTCTTGGCTGATTACGAAAACATTGTATTAGTAGTAAGTCACGATCGTCACTTTTTAGATGCAGTATGTACGCATGTAGCAGACGTTGACAAATTGAAGATCAAGATATATACAGGTAACTATTCATTCTGGTACGAGAGCTCGCAATTAGCAGCCAGACAAGCTTCGGACAAGAACAAGAAAATGGAAGAAAAGAAGAAAGACCTGTTGGATTTCATTGCCCGTTTTAGTGCGAACGCTTCTAAATCAAAACAAGCAACATCTCGTAAAAAAGCATTGGATAAGCTGGTATTTGAAGATATCACACCGAGCAGCCGTAAATACCCGGGCATTATTTTTAAGCCGGATAGGGAAGTGGGGAATCAAATCCTCAATGTGGAGAAATTATCTAAGTCCATTGATGGCAGAACATTGTTCAGTAACGTAAATTTTGACATAGTTAAAGGGCAAAAAATTGCCTTCTTAAGCAAAGACCATGTAGCGTTAACTTCTTTCTTTGATATTATTAATGGAAAGGACAAAGCCGATAGCGGCAAATACGAATGGGGTACTACTATTACTTCAGCTTATTTACCGAATGATAACACAGAATTTTTTCAGGGCTCCTTAAATTTGATGGATTGGTTACGCCAGTTTGTACCGCCACATGTAACAGATGTGGATGAAGATTTTTTACGCGGATTTTTAGGTAAGATGTTGTTCAGTGGCGATGAGATATTAAAGAAAACCAATGTATTAAGTGGTGGAGAAAAAGTGCGTTGCATGGTTAGCAAGATGATGTTGCAAAATCCTAACCTGGTAATATTGGATGAACCAACGAATCACTTGGATCTGGAAAGTATCACAGCGTTCAACGATGGTATGATCAGTTTCCCGGGAGTAGTATTATTCACCACACACGATCACCAGTTCATGCAAACAGTGGCAAATCGTATTATTGAAATAACACCTAAAGGTATCATTGATCGGTTAATGACCTACGATGAATACCTGGAGGATACGAGAGTAAAAGCATTGCGTGAAGAAATGTACGGCGATATGGTAAATGCTTAAAACAATGTTATTATAAAACACATGCATCCTTTGGCATGATTTTTTTGTCTAACTGATTACAAATTATATTTTTTATGAGAAAAACACTTTTCCTTTTTTCGTTACTAACGTGTATGGCTATAACAGGATTGAAAGCACAAAATCTTTCATCCGATTACACTACTGCATTGGGTCTTAAATTCTATCCCGGTGCGATCACTATCAAACATTTTATTAAGGATGATGCTGCTATTGAAGGCTTAGGTTATTTCAGGGATTATGGATTTAGAATAACCGGCTTATACGAATGGCACCAGGACATAAAAGACGTACAAGGTTTAAAATGGTATGTTGGTGGTGGTGCGCACGTAGGTTTTTATGGTACTAAATACGGTGGTGGAAGTTCTTTAGGTGTGGATGGTGTGTTAGGGTTGGATTATAAGATACAAGGAGCCCCTATTAATTTGTCGGTCGATTGGCAGCCTTCATTTGAATTTGGTTCTAATTACGGCAACGGATTTTATGGTGGATGGGGTGGTATAGCTATACGTTACACGTTCTAGTTCATCTTACAATATTTTATAATGCTCTCGTTGATCGGGGGCATTTTTGTTTTATTGATTTATGAAATAACATATTCTTTGCGTCTTTGTATCCTTTGCGTCTTTGCGTGAAACCCTTAAAATATATATCTTCGCCGCCGATTATGCCGAAAGAGAAAATTAAGAGCTTTATTGATTTTTTTTATTTTCCTCCTTTAAGGAAGATAATGCCTTTGCAGACATTCCGTTATGCAGTTTGCGGAGGTTCTAATGTGGTATTTTCTTTTGCTATGTTTATTATTGTATATCATCTAATAGCAAAAAAGCAGGATATTGATATTTTGTTTTATTCTTTTAAGCCATACAGTTTTGCGTTGATAATTTACGGGCTAACTTCTTTTACAATGGGCTTTTTTCTTAATAAATATGTGGTATTTGTAGATTCTAATTTGAGAGGACGGGTGCAGCTGTTTCGTTATTTTCTCTCCTTTATCTTTAATTTCTGCCTCAACTATGTACTGTTGAAAATGTTCGTTGAATATTTTCACATCAAGCCTGTATTATCCCAGGTTATCGCAACTGTTATTATTATCGCCGTTAGCTATATAACCCAAAGGCATTTTACTTTTAGAACAAAGGTTACCGTCTGATCACTTGTTGCCTCGTTACCTTGCTTTTTAACATCCTGCCATTTTTTCACTCTTACCTCCCTTGGCATAATGCTTGTCAAACAATAGGGAACTTAAAACACAATAATCATGGGAAAAATAATAGGAATAGACTTAGGAACTACCAATAGTTGCGTTGCCGTAATGGAAGGAAACGAACCGGTAGTGATCGCCAACGACGAAGGGCGCCGTACAACCCCGTCGGTAGTGGCTTTTTTGAAAAACGGAGAGCGTAAAGTAGGAGATCCTGCCAAACGCCAGGCAATTACCAATCCGCACAATACTATCAGCAGTGTTAAGCGTTTTATGGGTCGCCGTTTCGATGAAGTAACAGAAGAAAGCTCACATTGGAGCTATAAAATAGTAAAAGGTGACAATAATACCGTTCGTATTGATATAGATGGCAGACAGTATACGCCACAGGAAATCAGTGCAATGGTACTGCAGAAAATGAAAAAAACTGCTGAAGATTACCTTGGACAGGATGTAACCGAAGCGGTTATTACAGTGCCTGCTTACTTTAACGATGCGCAACGCCAGGCAACTAAAGAAGCCGGTGAAATTGCAGGGTTAACTGTTCGTAGAATTGTAAACGAACCTACTGCAGCAGCCTTAGCATATGGTTTGGATAAAGGCAAGCACGATCAGAAAATAGTAGTGTTTGACTTAGGTGGTGGTACATTCGACGTATCGGTGCTGGAATTAGGTGATGGTGTATTTGAAGTAAAAAGTACCAATGGTGATACGCATTTAGGTGGTGATGATTTTGATAAAGTGATCATGGATTGGTTGGCTGATGAATTTAAAAAAGATGAAGCGATCGACTTGCGTAAAGACCCGATGGCTTTGCAACGTTTAAAAGAAGCAGCAGAAAAATCAAAGGTTGAGTTATCATCATCTTCAGAAACAGAGATCAATCTTCCTTATATCACTGCGGTTGACGGAGTGCCTAAGCACTTAGTGAAGAAATTAAGTCGTGCTAAGTTTGAACAATTAGCAGATAAATTATTTGAACGTTGTTTAAAGCCATGCGAAGCAGCCTTGAAAGATGCAGGCTTAAGCAAATCGGATATTGATGAAGTGATATTGGTTGGTGGTAGCACGCGTATACCTAAAGTACAGGAAATAGTAGAAACTTTCTTTGGTAAAAAACCAAACAAAGGTGTTAACCCTGATGAAGTTGTTGCCGTAGGTGCAGCCATACAAGGTGCTGTATTAACAGGTGAAGTAAAAGATGTGTTGCTATTAGATGTAACACCGTTAAGCTTAGGTATTGAAACAATGGGGGGTGTGATGACACGTTTGATCGATGCCAACACAACCATCCCTACAAAAAAATCAGAAACATTTAGTACCGCTGCGGATAATCAACCCGGCGTACAGATACATGTGTTGCAAGGGGAACGTCCTTTAGCAAATCAAAACAAGAGCTTAGGTATGTTTAACCTGGATGGTATTCCACCGGCTCCACGTGGTGTTCCGCAAATTGAAGTAATGTTTGATGTGGATGCCAATGGTATCTTACACGTTACTGCAAAAGATAAAGGCACCGGTAAGGAACAAAAGATCACCATACAAGGTGGTAGCGGCTTAAGCAAGGATGAAGTAGAAAAAATGAAAGCCGAAGCGAAAGCGCATGAAGCAGAAGATAAAGCAGCGAAAGAAAAGATCGAAAAAGTGAACCAGGCAGATAGCTTGATCTTCCAGACAGAAAAACAATTGAAAGAATACGGCGATAAAATACCTGCAGATAAAAAAGCCGTTATTGAAACCGCATTGAACAAATTAAAAGAAGCTCACAAAGCGCAAGACCTGGCTACCATTGATGCTACTTTAGAAGAATTGAACAATGCATGGACAGCCGCCAGCCAGGATATTTACAATACACAGCAGGCCGGCGCTCAACCTAACGGTGGTGAACAGCCTCATGATGGCGCACAACAACAGGGTGGAGGTTCCGATAATGTGGAAGATGCACAGTTTGAAGAAGTGAAATAAAAGTAACGGAAAAAATATAGCCCCGCAATTGCGGGGCTTTTTTAATCACTAAAACTATATTGTTCTATATACTGGAAAATTAATCAATCGTTATTGACTGAACTGTTGATTTGAATTTATCCATCCATTCTCCATTGTTTCTATCAACACCCCAAAAAAGCAACCCCATATTTTCTTTTTGAATTATAACAGCATAAAATTTTATACCTGTCAAATATTTCCCTTGTCCATCCATAATCATTTCATAAGCTGCATTGCCATTGGCTTGTATGTTTCTTTGTTGAACACTGGTTGATTTTACCAAGCCGGATTTTGTAAGCCCCTCCACTTTAAGTTTAATAATCTTTTTTGCACTATCTATACTGTTGCATTTATATTTACGTAGTTCAAAAGAGGATATATTTTTACTTGTTTGTATTGATCGCTGTACTCCATCTATCGAATAAACTAGTGGGTTTTCACTACCATCGCTAACATATTTAAACCCTGTAATATTTTGATTAAACTTAAAATCTTCCACTTCAAGACGATCAGGGATTATAGATGTATCGTAACCAACTGTTGTCAATATATTATTTATTTCTGTTTCTGCTATTTTATCTCCAGGTAAAAAATAACCGGATACGGTAGCTTTAAAACTACTATCTCCAAACATCAGAAAGGCTGTTTTTTGTTTGTCTGCTGGCATATTCAAACTTCCCTTATAGTAAATGCCGTCAAAGTTGCCCACCTTTACTTTTTTGCACATGCCGGCGGTAGTAGTTTTTAAAATAAAAGAACTTTTTAAAAAACCATCAGTGGCGGAATAAAAATTATCATCAAAGCGCTCATCAATGTGAAAGCCCGTGCTTGAATTTTTCTTAAATTTATAGTAGCCTATACTTTTCAATTGCATTTCATAATCAGCAGGTACAACCAAAAATAAACGTGAGCCCATCACCCGTTTCGATGTCTTATTGTTTTTTGCAGATAATGAATCGGGGAAATATGTTTGTGTATAGGAACATTTAGAGAATAAAAAAAGAAAGGAAACCAGTATTCCCTTCCCCCATTTTGTTATTCTTTGAAATATGTTTTTTCCTGTTTTAGGCGCAAGCAAATCTTCAATATGCTTTGCCTGCCAGGAATATAAATATTCATCGAAATTTTTTTTGTCTCTCATTATTTCCTCAATTAGGCGCAGTCGCCTGTCCTGTGCCGGTTTTAATTATAAATGTAAAATTTATTATAGTTTTAATAAAATGAAAAAGATACTTCCCATTCTATTTTGTTTTCCTTTGTTTACTTATAGCCAAGCTAAACCGGGTTACTACACAGTAAATGCAACAGCATCCAACAAAGTATATTTTTATACCACACCTGATACTTCTACCAAACGCAAAGCTTATTTTAATAAACCCGATTGGGTCTTTATCCAAAAAATAAAAAATGATTTCGGCTATACCTGTTTTATAAATAGTAATGAGAAAACAAGTGTTGGCTGGCTGCTCATGCAATATTTAACGAAAGATACAGCTGTTGTTCGTGCAAAAGTGGGTGAAAATATTTTCGGGAACTTTAAGCAAAGAAACAACGCTATAAATGCCTATAGCGTACAAACGAAAATACAAAAAGGAGATAGGGACGATCCTAACGGAACGCCGAATGAATACACAGTGTTCTTTTCTGATTCTGCTATTCAACCGATTATAATTGGCTGTTGCGAGGCTTACCTTGTAAATGAAGGAGACCTGGACAATGATGGCATGGATGAATTATCTGTTTTTCAATCACCCGAAAACGGATGTACCTATAATATGATAACCTATTCGTATAAAAATGGGAATTGGAAAACGATCGTTCCGCTTTTTTTAATTCCTACAGCATGCGAAACATTTGATGCTGCTTATATTCAAAAACAGGTTTTTAAACTTGCAGATGGAATTTATTATTATGATTATGCAAATGATGGTCTTAAGCCCATTAAAACAAAAGTGAGATAACCCATCTTAGGACTCTGATTTATTCCTAGCAACGTCTCTCGCAGAGGACGTTGCGACAAATTAAAGAGTGCTGCTATCTATAGGAAAAGCAGGTGACTTATACATCCGCAAGTAATACCTATTACCTATAAAACTCAATCGAATTAGGTAATCAACTTAATCTTCACTACTAAATTATTACTGCTTACTACGTCTGGAAATAGTGGTGTATACATCCGCAAGTGGTGACTATATTGTAAGTAACCTAATGCTACCACGTTATATAAGAGGATACGATTATTTCTTTAACCTATTCACCATCGTTAAACTATCTATGCCGCATCTATCCCTAATCTGGTCAGCATCTATAGACAACCTGTTACTACCCATTATACCAACCTATTCGTCATCTTTATATAATGTATGCGCCACTACTTCGCAATGTATAACTCATCATTTCAGAACAGTATCGGTATAAGTTCAGTACCTATGGCAATAGGTTATACCACCTATTCTCCATACGTCCCCGACGTACTCGTATAGGTATAATGTGATGATAATTAGTCTATTCCTTAATGTAGGACTGTTAAATTAACTCCCGGTAAAACGGTTACGTTTCCGGGACTAACCATTTTTAAAGAATTACAACTGGCATTTGCTGTTACAGTAATAGTAAAATTATTAATGATAACATCGGCATTGGCAGGGGGTACTGTATTATTTTGCCAGGTAGCAGGATTATTCCAATCTCCATTGGTAACAGGTAAGTAGGCATCTACCAGCAATTTATATAAGGTATTTCCTTTTGATTCATACCAGGCAGAATCGCGGTAATAAATAACTCCACTCAAATTTCCTAATTGTATGGGTGATGTTGTTCCTTTTTTAGCGAGGTAACCTGTGGTGCCCGTAGTATAAATAATATCTCCCTGTGGATTAAGAGATCGAAGATAACTATCCACTGTTCCGGAATATGTTAACTGTGTATTATTTCCCAGGCTATCTCTTAACCAAATTTGTGTAACGCCTGAAGGGCCTTTCTTCTCATACGCTATAAATTTATTTTCCAATCGATAATTATCGCAATCTACTCCCAGTCCTATTGCGGTTGAATGATTAATAATAAGTGTATCATTATATAAGCCGGTAAAAGCTCCGTCTGTATTCATAACAGGCGTTGCCCACATATAAGCATGATTATAGTTGTCAGTTGCCGGATGCATACTAATAGGCGGTAGTTCATATCCCTCGTCTATTAAAATAGGATTATCCACATATTCAACATAACCACTGGAATCCACGGCATTATCAACATCATACTGACTAAAATTTTCACCTGGAATATAATAATAATTATTTCCCCGGCTTCTTGCGTAAAAAGTAGAAGTATGTGTTTCTAAATTATTAAG
The DNA here is from genome assembly GCF_020042285.1 of Ferruginibacter albus. Classification (NCBI taxonomy): domain Bacteria; kingdom Pseudomonadati; phylum Bacteroidota; class Chitinophagia; order Chitinophagales; family Chitinophagaceae; genus Ferruginibacter; species Ferruginibacter albus. Next base: position 2,595,173 of record NZ_CP083388.1, on the reverse strand, counting down.
GTAGATATCTATGTATGCAGAATAAGGATCGTCATAGTTTTCAAAAACAATAGCACTGGTAGCATATTTACCTGAATTATTAAAACGTGCACTGCCACCGGCATAGGCAGGAGTATCAGGATTATTAATAGAAACATTTGGAAAAGAATAGATCTTACGGGTATTCCAATCAAAAAGATTGCCGGTGTTAGAAAGTACTCCATAAGGAGTAATTACATTGGTTCCGGTAAATGTTGAGGGAAGTGGAGTAGAGACAGATGTGGAAAGATCTGTTATTTGATAGGAAGAATAACCTTCCAGTACTTTGTCATAGTTAAAGTCCGTTATATCTCCTTTTCCCTCATAAAACTTTTTCAGTAAAACGTTATCATCATAAAAAGCATAAACAGTTTCGTCGCTATGCTGCCCCCATTTATCTGTTGCAGTATAAGTAATATATACAGTGCCTTGAGGGATAGTTTTTAAGTTTATAGTAATGATTGTATCAATATTATTATGTGCAACAAAACTAAATATCTGAGAATAGTCTGCTACGGCCGATACCGTAAAAGTTACACTGTCGCCACCGGTATAAGAACCTTTTAAGTGAACAGAAGGATAAATGTTGGAATACATTACAGGCAACTCTGGCTTATTTACTACAGGAGGAGGAGAAACAAACACAACTACTACTGAACTGGATTGTTGATTATTGAAATAATCTATTGCAGTAATGGTTAAGGTTAAAGGAGTATTGGTAGGCATTCCATTGAGTACCCAGTCAGATGTATAAGAACCTATAGAATTGATATCACTGGAGAGAGTATCCTTTTGTCCATTCAATGTTGCTACAACCGATTTAAGATCGTAATCAGAATAAATATCTACGCTAAGATGTATGGTGTTGTAAAATTGCGCCTGGTTTTGCGTGGGGCTGATAATGCTAACAGTGATACTGGCATTTGCCGTTGAACAGAAAAAAAATAACAGGCAACAGATAAAAAGCTTTTGCATTGTTTGGGGTATAATACATCTAAGCTAATAAATTAAAAACAATATCAAAGTATTTCTAATTTGTTTTCTTTAAAATAATATACATCATTTCAGCAATTGCGTAAACTTTTTCAATTCCGCAATATCAGCAGCGGAGAGCACTTCATTGTTATTATACTTCGCCTGCAAAAACAACACTCTTTTATGTTGCGGATATTTAGCCAGTATTTCTTTTATCAATTCGCCGCCGACGGTATCTTTTTCAAATAGAGGTTTCGTTTCCGGTAGTTCAGATTTATAGCGGTTGGGCATTTTATTTATCAATGCCTCCAGCGTTGCCAGCTTGCCGGCAGGTGCATCTTTAATATCCGAGGCTTTTCCTAACAAACCCTGCAATTGTTTTTTACTAAGACTGCCTCTTTGATTGTATTGTTTGTACAAACTAATTATGAACGATGATACGGGATAGGCAATGATGCACAGCTCCAATACTTCATTTACGATGTCGATCCTTTTATCTTGTTTTAGCATCTATTGATATTACAAATGCCAAATTACAAATTCCAGATTTGGCAGCATCCAACAATTTTCAGACTGTAATTTGTTGCCCGGAATTTGAATTTGGAATTTTCTTCATGGCAACGTTGCCGCCAAATCATCATAACTCAATTTGATTATCTGATGGTGAAGGAATAAATTTGCATCCGATTACAATTTAAAATCAACTTAATACATGCGACAAATTGCTTTTAGAGAAGCGCTTCGTGAAGCGATGCAAGAGGAAATGAGACGTGATGACAGGGTGTTTTTAATGGGAGAAGAAGTTGCCGAATACAACGGTGCCTATAAAGTGAGCCAGGGAATGTTGGCCGAGTTTGGCGAAAGAAGGATCATTGATACGCCGATCGCAGAGCTTGGTTTTGCAGGTATTGCAGTAGGAGCGGCTCAAAATGGCTTACGCCCGATCGTTGAGTTTATGACATGGAACTTTGCGGTATTACCATTAGACCAGATATTGAACGTTGCCTCAAAAATGCTGGCAATGAGCGGTGGACAGGTTGGTTGCCCGATCGTGTTCCGCGGACCAAACGGAAGCGCCGGACAATTAGGAGCACAGCACTCAACAGCGTTTGAATCGATGTATGCAAATATCCCGGGATTAAAAGTTATCTCTGTTAGCAATCCATACGATGCAAAAGGCTTATTGAAAAGCGCCATCCGTGATGACGATCCGGTTATTTTCATGGAAAGTGAAGTGATGTATGGCGATAAAGGGGAAGTGCCTGAAGAAGAATATTTATTACCCATCGGTAAAGCATTTATAAAACGTGAAGGGAAAGATGTAACGATCGTATCCTTCAATAAAATGATGAAGATCGCATTAAATGCAGCAGAAGAATTAGCGAAAGAAGGTATTGAAGCGGAAGTGATCGATTTGGCTACTATTCGTCCGTTGGATTGGTTCACTATTTTGGAAAGCGTTAAAAAAACAAATCGTTTGGTGATCGTGGAAGAACAATGGCCATTTGCTTCTGTATCTTCTGAAATTGCCTATCAAATTCAAATGAAAGGATTTGATTATTTAGATGCTCCAATCCGCCGTGTGGTGAGTGCCGATGCACCAATGCACTATGCACCAAATTTAGTGGCAGCATATCTTCCAAGTGTTGAGAAAACGGTGAAAGCGGTGAAGGAAGTGATGTATGCGAAGAAATAATTTATAAAGATTTAGTTATAAAGAAAGCCCGAAAAATATTTTCGGGCTTTCTTATAATATCAGGAATACATTCTATTTAACATCACATAAATAAGGGAAATCATGCAAACCTGTATTAACACCTACTACAATTTCTCTTAGCCCTGTTCCATCTAATGCGCAGGTATAGATAGAAACTGCATTACCCCCATTACTGCTACTTGCATTGAACACGACACTATCTGCATTCGGCGTTAAACAAGCTGTATAACCGAGATAATTTGCGGCTAATATGTATCTTGATGAAGGCAGAGATATGGGTATTTGTCTTGCATTACTTCCGTCAATATTGCAAACGAATAAATTAGCGCCTAAATAAGTTGTGTCTGTTCCAATAATGCTTTTTATTGCAGGTTTTGCAAATAAAACCGTTCTGGTGGATGTGGTAGGTGCTGGTTGTGCATCACTCTTTTGGCAACTTATTTCAATAATCGATATTGAAACCGCAAAAAGAAATAAAACAACGGCTCCCATCAATAATTTTTTCATAATTGTAAGTTTTTAGGTGTTATACTTACTAAGATACAATTTGAAATGGGGTTGTTGTCTGGAGAAAAATATTTTACCAGGTCTTTAATTCACCTCTCTTAAAAACATATTCCGGTGTTTCAATAATCTCATCATTGTTCACCTCGTACCAGGGGCTTAGGTCTTTATTCATCGGGTTTTTAAGTACATGAATATCCTGTGCCGGCATATAGCTTTGAGCCAGCAGATAGAGCTTTTTCCCTGACCTGCTAATGGCAACATCCATTACCATTACGGCATGTCCGGGAAATCCGCCTCTTATTAAAACATCTCCGGGTTGAATATCTTCCATTTTCTTTTTAATTAATTGTTTGGATAATGATGCAGAGCCGCACATGCCAAAAACATTGTCGAGATATTTCATAAAATGTTCTCGGGTATAAGGAGATGTAAAACGGTAATTTGTTTTCTCATTATCTGTAAAATCAATACTGTCGAATTTTTTATTGGCAAACAGGTATTCAGCTCTTAACCGCATAACCGCATCGGCACATTGCTGCAGGTCTTTATTTTCTACGCTGATGTTTAGAACAGCAAATTGCGCAGCCTGGTTAGCTTTTGGAGTTCCATTGTACAAATAAACGGTATTGCTTTTTTTTAATTCAATGTGCCGTAACCAAAAAGCAAAAGAAGCAGAATCAGTATTATTTCTGAAATATCCTTCCGGTAAAGGAATGTCTTCTATCCGCTTGTAGATAACAGAATCTTCGGCAACGGGTTTTTGAAGCAATCCTGCGGAAGTGTTGCCAGTATTTCTGCAGGCCAGGCATATCATAACTATGCAACAGAAAGATGTTTTACTAAACATAATTGATTATTTTTGGAAACGATTGAGAAGAGAAATCAATAATATTCCATAAGCAGAAATTGTTAAAGATTTAAAAAGACAGCATGCCGAATATTTTAATTATAGATGATGAGCGTTCGATCCGGAAAACATTAGGAGAAATTCTTAGCTATGAAGGGTATAAAATAGAAGAAGCAACAGACGGAGAAGACGGATTGAAAAAGTTTTCTTCCGGCAATTTTGATGTGGTGCTTTGCGATATTAAAATGCCGAAAATGGATGGCTTGGAATTTTTAGAGAAAGCAAAAATCGCCAACCCTGATGTTCCCATTATTATAATCAGCGGTCATGGTAATATAGAAACGGCAGTAGAAGCGGTAAAGAAAGGCGCATTTGATTACGTAAGCAAGCCACCTGATCTCAATCGTTTGCTGATCACGCTTCGCAATGCATTGGATAAGCAAACATTGGTTACCGAAGCCAAAGTATTAAAACGCAAAGTAAGCAGGGTACAGGAAATGGTGGGCGACAGTACCGGTATAAGAAAGATAAAAGAGACGATTGAAAAAGTAGCCCCGACAGATGCCCGTGTTTTAATAACCGGTGAGAATGGTGTAGGTAAAGAGTTAGTGGCAAAATGGATCCATGAAAAAAGCAGTCGTAATACAGGACCGATGGTAGAAGTGAACTGTGCTGCTATCCCAAGCGAGCTGATAGAAAGTGAATTATTCGGGCATGAAAAAGGATCGTTTACATCAGCCATAAAACAACGCATCGGAAAATTTGAACAAGCTAACGGTGGCACGTTGTTTTTAGATGAAGTGGGAGATATGAGTGCCGGTGCACAAGCTAAAGTATTGCGTGCTTTGCAGGAAGGAAAGATCACCCGGGTGGGCGCAGATAAAGATATTAATGTGGATGTTCGTGTAATAGCCGCTACCAATAAAGACCTGTTGAAAGAAGTAGAGGCAAAGAACTTTCGTCTTGATCTGTATCACCGTTTGGGAGTTATCATCATTCATGTTCCATCTTTAAATGAAAGAAGAGAAGATGTGCCTTCGCTGGTTGACTACTATCTCGATATTATTGCAGATGAATATGGTCAATCTAAAAAAGATATAGACAAAGATGCAATGGATGCATTGCGGGAATATAACTGGACAGGTAATATACGTGAATTGAGAAATGTGGTTGAACGTTTAGTGATACTTTCCGGAAAAACAATTGCATTAAGTGATGTAGAAACATATGTAGCGCCAAAGAAGTAAACACCTGTTAACAACCTGTTGGTTTAATATATATAGTATTTATTTTACCTTTATTCCACTAAATAAGTCCGATGAAAAAAACCTCTGCTTTTGTCTTGCTGCTTATGCTGGTAACCAACCTGCAGGCACAAAACAATTTTTTTACAGATATTAAAGAATCAAAGCTTAAGAACGTTACCCGGCGCATTATTATCCCAGATAAATACAGAACTCTTTCCCTGGATACGGTTTCAGTAATGCAACTACTTAAAAAGGCTCCGCAGGAAAACGAACTTGCTGCAAGAAAGACGGCTCCCATTATTGCATTGCCGCTTCCTAATGGTACCATCAGCCGGTTTCGCATTTGGGAAACACCCATAATGGCTCCTGAATTAGCAGCAAAATTTCCTCAAATAAAAACATATACCGGTCAGGGTATTGATGACCGTTATGCTACTGTAAAAATCGACTGGACAAATCAGGGCTTACATGCTGTAATAGCATCGGTTATAACGCATACGGTTTTTATCAGTCCATATGCTTTTGGAAATAAAACAGCTTATCTTTCCTGTTATGCTTCTGATCTAAGATCGGAAGGCAGTATTTACAGCGATGCCATACTTAAAGCTCCTTCCTTATTACAAAGCCGGCCTGCAGATGAATGGGTAACCTCAATTCCCTGCATAGGCTCGCAATTACATACTTATAGGATTGCTATTGCATGTACGGGTGAGTATGCGCAAAAAGTAACCAATAATTCAACGCCATCGGTCAGTGATGTTCTTTCGGTAATCACATCAGTTATCAATACGGTAAATGGTATCTATGAAAAAGAGCTGTCTATACGCTTTGTATTTGCTGCAAATGAGAACTCGATCATATACACCAATCCTAATACAGATCCTTTTCCTACCGGTGCAAGCCAACAAACTATTGTAGATAACGGGCAGACTGCTATTACAAATAATATCGGAAACGGTAATTACGATGTAGGACAGACCTTCAGCACCGAAATTCATGGAGGGGCAAGCGCAGAAGGAATCGTTTGTGTTGACAATACTAAAGCCTACAGCACGACCGGGCTTGCCAATCCTGTAGGAGATCGGTTTGCGATTGATTATGTAGCGCATGAAATAGGACATGAGTTCTATGCACATCATACCTTTAATTCAAGCTTGGGCGGATGCAGTCAACCCGGACAGTTTTCAGCAACGACTAATTCTGAACCGGGTAGTGGAAGCACTATCATGTGTTATGCTTCGGGCAATTCATCCACAAATATTATTTGTTCAACAGATAATTTACAAACGACAACTGATCCTTATTTTAATGCCGTTAATTTTGATGAAATAGAAGCGTACAGCATGTTTGGTTCTTCCTGTTATACTTCTACAGCTACGGGCAATACGCCGCCTGTTGTAAATGCAGTAGCGAATTATACCATCCCACGTTCAACCCCATTTGTATTAACAGGAAGCGCTACCGATGTGGATGGTGATGCGCTTACTTATTGCTGGGAACAAATGGATGTGGGTGGACCGGAAGGTACCTGGAACCACCCATCAGGAGATGCTCCTATATTCCGTTCGTTTCTTCCCGATACAACGCCTACACGCTATTTCCCCAAACTGTCTGATGTAATAAATAATACTACTACCATCGGGGAGATAATGCCGTCGTACACAAGAGTCTTACATTTCCGGTTAACAGCAAGAGATAATAAAGCCGGCGGCGGAGGTGTTTGCAATACTAAAAATAGTGTAACCGTTGACGGTAATTCAGGTCCGTTCACCGTTACCTATCCAAATGCAACGGGTATTACCTGGCTGGGCGGCGCTACCAAAACAGTTACATGGAATACCATGAATACCCAGGCAGCACCGGTCAATTGTTCCAACGTAACCATACAATTATCTACAGATGGCGGAAACAGCTATCCTGTAACGTTAGTATCCAGTACATCTAACTCCGGTACTGCGCAGGTACAAATGCCATTGGGTATTACTAGCAACACCGCCCGTTTACGGGTGATGGCAGTGGGAAATATTTTTTATGATATTTCAGATAATAACTTCACTATCCAGGATACCTCTGTTCCTATTATGTGGCTTAGCTTTACCGCTACTGCTGCCAATAACCAGGTATTGTTAAGCTGGATGGTGAATGAAGTAAATGTGGATCATTATGAAGTAGAACGTAAAACGGCTGTTTCGGATAGCTTTTTCGTGATCGGGCAAAAAGCTTCGGTTACCGGTAATGGCATTGATCAATCTTATTCATTCATAGATCCGAATCCTGTAGAAGGAGCGAATACCTATATTATTAAAGAGATTGGAAAAAATGGAAATGTTGTTTATTCAGAAATAAGAGCGCTTACTTTTACGAATATTACCTCAGCCTGGTCAATTCCAACATATGTTACTGCAGGAAGCATTACGCTAAGAAGTAACAGCACTGTTACGAACGTTGTAATACAATTATACGATGTGATCGGAAGGTTGGTAAAACAAACATCGCCGCAATCTGTTACAGCAGGACAAAGCATTTCTTTAGATAATCTCAACAGATTCTCGCAAGGTGTTTATACAGTTAAAATATCCGGTTCTACCGGCGTTTTTGCTCAAAAAATACTGAATCAATAAAACGTTTATTATCTGTTAAACATTTTAAAACATTTACGAAGTAAATAGTACATATAAATTTTATTATGGTACTTTTGACCACTTAAAAATACCCTGCTGATGAGTTCACATCAACTTTTTGTGTTAATTATTATTGCTTTAGTTATTGTATTGCTTCCTGCATTTGGATTATCCAAAATGTTTCAAAAAGCAGGTATTCCTACATGGAAAGCGTTTATTCCCTTTTACAATACATGGGTACTTCTTGAAACAGCCAAAAAACCTAAATGGTGGTTCTTTGCGCAATTTGTTCCTGTTGCAGGCTGGTTTTTTAGCCTGTTGATCTTGATAGAATTTGTAAAATGCTTTGGTAAGTATAAGTTTTATCAGCATGCAGCTACAGTTTTTTTTGGATTTGCTTATTTGATATATATAGGAACGAATAAGAAAGACAGGTACATTGGACCGGACGGAGTTAAGTTGTATAAAAAATCTGCTGTAAGAGAATGGGTGGACGCGGGTGTATTTGCTGTTGTTGCTGCTACTTTGATACGCATATTTGTTTTTGAAGCTTATACCATTCCAACTCCTTCAATGGAGAAAACGTTATTGGTAAACGACTTTTTGTTTGTAAGCAAAATGTCTTATGGTCCACGTATCCCTAATACGCCAATAGCTATGCCTTTTGTGCATCATACCATTCCCGGTATCAATATAAGATCTTATGTAGAATGGATCCATCTGCCTTATACAAGATGGTTTGCAACACCTGTAAAACGAAATGATGTAGTAGTGTTTAATTTTCCTGTTAATGATACGTTGATCAATGACGAAGAGAATTATGGTTCTAAAAGAACGTATTATGAAGCAGTGCGACAAATGGGGAGGGATAAAGTATGGCAAGAGTTCGGCGATATTATTATTACAAGACCCGTTGATAAAAGAGAAAACTTTATTAAACGTTGTGTAGCTGTAGCAGGCGATAGCTTGCAGGTAATTAACGGAATCGTTTATATTAATGGCAAACCGCAGGAAGTATTTCCTCAATCAGAAAGGTATTATAAAATAACCGGTCCAAAAGGAGTGGGGCTGGACAAGGATAAATTAAGCGAATTTGGAATTAATGTAAGAGATGATGAAAGCATTGGTGATATACGATTTACAGACGATGGGGCACAACTCACCAACGTAACAAACCAGGAAAAGGCAAACCTGAAATTACCGGAAGGCTATACGATCCAGAATTTTATAATGCCGGTGGCCAATGATCTTTTTCCTTATTATGACACTGCTAAACACTGGAGCGCTGATAATTATGGTCCATTATGGATACCTAAAAAAGGCACTACCATTCAGCTTACGGCTGATAATTTAATACGCTACCAACGCTGTATTGAAGTGTACGAAGGCAATAAGCTGGGAAACAGAGAGGGCAAAGTATTTATAAATGGGCAGGAAGCTTCCACCTACACTTTTAAAATGGACTATTATTGGATGATGGGAGATAATCGCCATAATTCATTGGACAGCCGTTATTGGGGGTTTGTGCCGGAAGATCATGTGGTAGGAAAAGCTTCTTTAATATGGTTCAGCGTTGAGAATGGTATCCGTTGGAAACGGCTTTTCAACGTGATAAAATAATTTTTGGAAACTCTGTTATTTAATTTGTAACTTCAAAATATGGATCGGTAGTCCTTCCGGCAGCAATGCCGGGAGGATTTTTTGTCTAAAATGGTATTTATGAGTAAAAAAGAATTTCATTTTTCGTTTGATGTTCATTCTTCTGATAAAGAATTAAATGCAGCTGACAACGCATTATTAAATGAAGCCAGGAAGGTTACAAAAAATGCCTATGCACCTTATTCAAACTTTCATGTTGGCGCAGTGGCAAAATTATCTAACGGTGAAACGGTAGTCGGTACCAACCAGGAAAATGCATCTTATCCTGTGGGAATTTGTGCGGAAAGAGTTTTATTATCGTCTATTGCTTCCCGTTATCCGGGGCAATCAGTTGATACCATTGCTATAAGCTATGATAATAAAAACGGGAAAAGTAATGAGCCTGTATCTCCTTGTGGTATCTGCAGGCAAAGCTTATTGGAGTATGAAGAAAGAACAAAGCATCCTATTCGTTTAATATTATCCGGACTAACAGGAGAAGTGATTGTGTTGGAAAAAGCAAGTCAGTTATTGCCTTTGGCTTTTGGCGGTAATGATCTGAGATCCTGATGAATAATTAAGATTTAGAACTATCCATTATCAAATAAATTAAGTACTCCGTTTCCAAACTTTGCTTCGTGCTCCAGCAACCATTTTTTTCGCCACAGATCGCCGCCATAGCCTACCAGGCTTCCGTCGCTGCCAATTACTCTGTGACATGGAACAGCAATGCAGATATTATTGTTTCCATTGGCAGTTCCTGCTGCACGAATAGCTTTTACATTTCCGATACGCTTGCTTAATTCCAGGTAGCTAATGGTTTTGCCATAAGAGATGTTCAATAATTCATTCCATACTTTTTGTTGAAATTCGGTACCGTTTTGTTGCATTGTAAAAGAAAACGTTTTTCGTTCTCCTGCAAAATATTCATCGAGTTCCTTTATAGCAGTTTTAATAACACTAGAAGAAGGAGTTGCAAACGTAATGCTGCTTTCTTCCATTTTTTTTCCTTTCCAGGAGTTCACAAAAAGAATAGCAGAAATAAACTCGTTCTCACTTTTTATTTCAAGAATGCCAACGGGAGATTTATAGTATATGATTTCTGTGTTCATTCGAGTTATCAAATTTACACTTATATCAACACTTTAAATAGTTGTAATGTTTATCACTGCATCTAAATTCAAGGGACCATAAATGTGAGGAAATTCCTGGTTAACCGAAGGAGCCAATTCGTACTTGAGCGGCGCTGTTAATTTGCTTTCATCGATATGAAGCAGCAATAAATCAGGTTGGTCTTTATAATAGCGTTGTAATACGCCTGCTACCTGTTCTTGTTTGCTGGTATGAATAAAGCCTTCCGTTGCTAACGAAGGTGCTTCGTAAAAACCTTTATCCAACGCTGCTTTCCAAGTAGGTTCGCTAACTACATGATAGATCATGGATCCAGTAAATTAGATAAGGAAATGAGTTCATTCATTTTGTAACGGTTACGGTCGTTATCAAAACATTTTGCCAGCTCTTCTAATAAGAACTGGATAATGCGGCGATTATTCATCGGCTTAAAGTAAGAAGTAGTAGGAGGCACAGAAATGCGCTTGAAGTAATTCTCTACGTCTTTATGAGAATAGATCTGTCCATTCAAAGGATCGATATAAAAATTTATTTTTTCGGATGCGTGACCGCCCGGGTTCATGATCTCGTAATGTGGATCGAAATAAGCTAATATAAATTGGCGGGGAATGTTGATCGCTTTTACTGGAATGTCCAATAATTCGGAAAGTATCAGGTAAATAATACCATTGGAGATAGCATTTCCTTTTTTAGTCTCCAGTGTTTTATTGATTAGAAAATCTTCGGGTTGTGTATAAGCAATTTCAACTCCACGTAGCTTGTAATAATTGTACAAAATACTTGTTACAACATTTATTTGTTCAAGTGGGGTTAGATAGCTGTTTAATTCCAGCCAGATATTGCGACGCAGTTTTTCTAATTCCTGTAACGGTTGCGTGCCGTTCATATCAGGATAATGATATTGGGCAGTAAGCAAAGCGCCTTGCAATAATTCATTGCTGCCTACTTTCCAATTCATAAAATCATCCGTAAGATCACGAAAGTGAAGCTTATGAATGATCGTTTCAATACGTTCCTGGATATCTTCGCTGGTGGTATTTTCCCAAAGATGTTCGAGATTAGGAATGATACCTTTTCCAAACGATATTATTTTATCGCTGATGGTATTATAGACCTCCTCATCGGGGTCATCTATTAAATGAAAAAGGGCTGTTATCTCTTTGTTCTCTACCAAAAGTGGGATTTTAAATTGAATTTCGTTATTCATATTTATATAACGATGTTAAAATTTTCCACAAGCGTTATTAACTTTTGAATGAGCAACAGGTACGATGATAGTAAAACATTAAAATCCGATATTGAAGAACAAAGAGCGTAAGGAAGCCGCTTAGTTATAGATTTTTGAGCTACGCATTACTTCACTTAATTTTGTTCACTTATAAAATTCTGAATAGGGTACTATGTTAAAAGAAGCAGGCATCGAAGGTGTGTATGTGGTTCATGCAAAGAAAGGATATGAAATGCAGGAAGCGCATATAAAAAAATTGTTTGCTCAAAACAAGCTTGAGTTTGAATTTGTAAGCGATGGAGATCCCTCATTATTCACAGAGGAATTATTAAGCAAGTATTTTATTCCGGAGATCAAAAGTGTGTTGCGGCAAGGTGTTGTTTCACTTACGCTCAACCAGATATTTTGTTATGAGAACGTTGTAAAGAATAAGAACAAATATGCTTTGATATTTGAAGATGATGTATTTTTCCTGGGAGATTTTTCTAAAAAAGTAACAGAAATTGCAAACGAAGCAGATCATTTGCCGCCCGGATTTATTATCTCTTTGGAAAATACCAATCTCAGGTTTCCATCTGTTTGGAAATTAAAAAAGGATAAACGCATATACGAAGCTTCTATTTCCCGTTGTGCCGGCGCTTATTTAATAGATCTTCAGGGTGCTAAAAATATATTGGAATATTTGAAGACGAATAAATGTTTTACTGTTATAGATCTTTGGATGAATACCTTGATAACGGATAAAGTCATCACCATGTATTGGGCGCATCCGCCTTTTACAGAACAAGGATCGCATAATGGTTTAATGTCTGCAACCATCTCATCCAATAAAAGAACAACATGGCGCAGGTTTCAATGGCTAAGCCAGAAATTCTATAAAATGTATATCAGCAGGTGGTTTAAATAGACCTTATGCTTTTTTCTTTCTCGCTACTTTTTTAGGTGGATTAGCTTTCAGCTCTTCAATGATAGCTTTTACTTCTTCAATGGTTAGGTCGGCAGCTTTCTCCTGTTGCTCTTTATTTAATTTATAGTTGCGTAAACCTTGTTTGATATAAGGTCCATAAGGCCCACGAAGAATTTGTATTTTTTCTTTTTCAAATATTTTGATGGTACGTTCTTCCTTTGCCTGGCGCTTCTCTGCAATCATCGGACCTACTTCTTCCAACTCAATCGTATAAGGATCCATTTCTTTATTCAAGGAATAAAATTTGCCGTCATGTGCAGCATAAGGCCCAAAGCGACCAATATTTACTGTTACATCTTTATCTTCAAATTGACCAAGGTTACGTGGCAGTTTAAAAAGGTCCAACGCTTCTTCCAGCGAAATGGTTTCAATGCTCTGCGTGGCTTTTAATTTTGCAAAGCGTGGCTTCTCTTCATCTTCTGCAGAACCAATTTGTACCATTGGTCCATAGCGCCCCATTCTTGCAATAATTGGTTTGCCGCTTGATTCATCAGTACCTAAGGCACGCTCACCTTTGGCACGCTCAGCATTTTCCAGCGTGTGTTCTACACCGCTATGAAAAGGCGTGTAAAATTCTTCCACCATATCATGCCATTTCATTTTGCCAACGGCGATTTCATCAAACTCTTCTTCAATATTAGCAGTGAAAGAATAATCCATCACTTTATCAAAATGCTGGTTTAAAAAATCAGTAACCACTAATCCCAGATCCGTAGGAAACAATTTAGATTTTTCAGCGCCGGTATTTTCCTGTTCAGTTTTCTTTTCAATATTATTATTCTTCAATTTCAGCACACGGTATTCTCTTTTTATACCTTCTTTATCTCTCTTTTCAACATAGCTTCTTTTAATAATAGTAGAAATAGTAGGGGCGTATGTGCTCGGGCGACCAATTCCCAATTCTTCCAGTTTCTTTACCAACGAAGCTTCTGTATAGCGGGCTGAATGTTTCGTGAATCTTTCTGTTGCCAGCATTTCTTTAAAATCCAATACCTGTCCAACCGTTAAATTAGGTAAACGACCTTCTTCATTTTCTTCGGTTTCATCGTCGTCATCTTTACTTTCCATATAAACTTTCAGAAAGCCATCAAATTTCAATACTTCTCCGGTTGCTGTTAAGTCTTGATTATTAGTACTGATATTGACCTTCGCAATTGTTTTCTCCAACTCAGCATCACTCATCTGGGATGCAATGGTTCTTTTCCAAATCAGCTCATATAATCTATTCGTATCTGCATCGTCAGAAGTTCTGTTCTCCATGTATGTAGGACGAATGGCCTCATGCGCTTCCTGCGCACTTTCATTTTTGTTTTTGTATTGGCGCAATTGTAAATATTTATCGCCAAAGCTCGATACAATCTCACTTTTAATATTATCAACAGCTGTTTCACTCAATGCAACGCTGTCGGTACGCATATAAGTAATCTTACCGCTTTCGTATAATTTTTGTGCCAGCAACATGGTTTTGCTAACGCCATACCCTAATTTCCTGCTGGCTTCCTGTTGTAAGGTAGAAGTTGTAAAAGGTGCCGCCGGTGTGCGTTTGCCGGGTTTTACCTGGATATCTCTTACGGTATATTTTGCATTGATACAGCTTTGTAAAAATTTTTCTGCATCTTCTGAAGAATTATATTTACCGCCTTCTGCTTTAAAATTTACTGCTTTATTATTAATATCATTGGCTGCAAAAATTGCTTCCAGTTTAAAAGAACTTTCCGGAACAAACTGGTTGATCTGTCTTTCTTTTTCAGCAATTAATTTCACCGCTACACTTTGCACTCTCCCGGCACTCAAGCCACCTTTCATGCCGATCTTCCTCCATAATACAGGACTTAATTCAAATCCTACAATTCTATCCAACACACGACGAGCTTGCTGTGCATCCACTAAATTCATATTAATGATACGTGGATTTTGTACTGCTTTTTGAATAGCAGGTTTAGTGATCTCGTGAAAAACAATGCGCTTGGTGGTTTTAGGATCCAATCCCAGCACTTCAGCCAAATGCCAGCTGATGCTTTCTCCTTCACGGTCCTCATCCGATGCTAACCAAACTTCCGAAGATTTTTTTGCCAGGCTTTTTAATTCTTTAACTACTTTTTCTTTTTCTTCAGGAACAATATATCGGGGCTCAAAATTATTTTTAATATCGATCCCCATTTCATTCTTTTCCAGGTCACGAATATGACCGTAACAACTTTTCACTTCAAAGTCGTCACCAAGAATTTTTTCAATGGTTTTTGCTTTTGCAGGAGACTCTACTATTAAGAGGTTTTTTGCCATAATCAGTTTACAATTTATCGTTATAACCGGCTCTGTGGTTGCGTTTTCAATAGTGCGAAAAATTAAATTATTCTCACATAAGAGTGCATTTTCCATGCAATCCTTCTTTAATGAATTTGATGCAATATTACTCTAAAATTGAAATAT
Organism: Ferruginibacter albus; assembly: GCF_020042285.1. Lineage (NCBI taxonomy): Bacteria > Pseudomonadati > Bacteroidota > Chitinophagia > Chitinophagales > Chitinophagaceae > Ferruginibacter > Ferruginibacter albus. The sequence continues at coordinate 2,579,847 of NZ_CP083388.1, read as the reverse complement.
CAAAATTTTTCTTCCTCTACTTTCATATTAAAATCATATTTATTCGTGCATTTTTAAAATAAAAAATACAGTTTCTCCGTTAATAATTTACCGTACCTATACCTCAACCATGAGTGTATTATTTACAAAGCCGGAGTTCATTCTCCGGCTTTTTGTTTTTGTCTGAACGGAGATTTGTGGGATTTTTGTAATTAATATAGTTCGGTAATGGAAATAAGAAGAATAAGTATCGCAGAAAGTAATCTGGTAATTGAGTTGTTCAATCAATACAGGATATTTTATAAGCAGGCATCTAATATAGAATTGGCAAAGCAATTTATTGAGGAGCGATTGAATAATAATGAATCTGTGATCTTTCTTGCATTGGTAATAGAGAATAACAAAACAATTCCTGCAGGATTCACTCAATTATATCCAACTTATTCTTCTGTACGTACGAGCAAAAACTGGATATTGAATGATCTCTATGTAAAATCGGCTTACAGGAAACAAGGAGTAGGAGAGTTGCTGATAAAAACGGCCATGGATTTTGCTAAAGCAGGCGGAGCAAAATTTGTAGAGCTATCAACAGCAACAGATAATTACACTGCTCAAAGCTTGTATAAAAAAATAGGATTTGAAAAACAAAAACCCGATGACGAATTCTATTCTTATCGAATTACTTTATAAGATCATGGGATTATTTCAAATAATAAAAATTGAGTTCTTTCCAACTTAGAGAAATTATCATCACTAACAAATAATAAAGTATGATGTCCGTTAGATAATTTCGGACCTACTGTTACACCTTCTATATTATCGATAAAACGATGTAAAGAATCAAAGTTTAATAACAATTGTTTCTGTAAAGGGATAAACGGCTTTTGTTTATCTAAAGAAATAATATTGGATACGTTGCTTGCATTTTTTAGATCTGCTGAATACAATCTTACATTACAGGTAAATCTTCCCGTTGAGTAAGCTCTTTCTAAAACCAATAGCTTATCATTGCCTATATAAAGTATATCGGATACGCCATTGATCTTAAATGCATCTGCAGGAGTGGCAGGATAAGGCACAGGATCTATTTGATATGCATATTGAGCAATAGGCTGATGCGTGGTGTTATCAAACTTTAAAACCCGTATCCATGCCGAATCTGTATTATCAGCACGTTTCCCATCTTCGTATATCGGCTCTTCTACGCTGACAAAAACATTTTTAAAATTATCAGCAAATGATAATCCTTCAAAAACACCGTTATCTCTTGGACCTTTATCATCACTATTCATCAGCATGTTAGCAGGTAATGTAAAGATATCTTTATACAAACCTTGCTTATTAATAATAGTGATGGCTGGGTTTTCTAAAACAGTATCTCCTGTTTTTACTTTTCGTTCACCTTCGCTTGTCCAGGTAAGATCATCTTTTAAAGGGTTGTATCGTATGGCTTCCGGATCAGGCGTATGAAAAGCATCTTGTTTTGCATTAGGATAAACTCTTCCTTCTTTATCTAATAATGATTTAACAGCCGTTAATTGAACGCTGTCAAATGTTTTATCCGTAAAGTGAATTTTTGCAGTATAGAACCTTGCTGGATTTTTTTCGCTTTTATCATCAGAGATCAAATAATAAACATTCTGCTTTACATCGTAATCTATTCCTGATAAGCCGCCGACTGTGGTTCCTTTATATTGTAAAGCATTCGGCAGATCATATTCGCCAACAAATTTTAATTGAGAAACACTCGTTTCAATTTGCTGCGCAAAACAAGCATTGGTAATAATTAAACTAAGCAGTAAAAAATATTTCATTAACGTAAAGCTACAGTGCTTATATTATAAAACAGCTAATCAATTGTTATTAAAACGGCAAGATAGCTACTGCGATTTTGGAGCGTATACAAAACGAATTACACCACTGCTTTTTAGGTCCGATTTAATAGGTACTTCGTATCGGTTCGTTCCATCTGTTACGATCATTAATGCAGTATTCGGAGGAATCTCTCCCAAATTCTCTGCATACATGGTCAGTTCGTTGGTTGTTTTAGTGTTTACGTTTAATGTGATCGTAATAGGTTTTTCGCTCAGGCGTTGATGCGCCAGCAATAAACGGTCGTTATAAAAAAGTGAGATGCTGTCACCATCGATCACTCCATTATCATACAGGTCAATGCGGATGGTTTCATTATGTATCTCTACTGTTTTTAAAATATCTGTATATCTTTTTTCAAAACCATCATCCGGTATATCGGGAGTAGGATCTTTCTTTATACCATCAGAGGTATTATCGTATGGTTTTTTATCCTGTGGAGTAACTACAATATCTGTTGACGGTGCCGTTATAACAGGATCCTGTTTGGGTGCGATCTTAGGTGTGGGTGTTTTTGGTTTATTAATAGCAATATCAGTAGGGGCAGGGGCTTTTGGAGTAACTTTTTTAGGAGCTGTAAAAACAGTGCTGTTGGTTTTAGGTTTATTGTAAGCCGTAATTTGTTTTTTCAGCATTCTTCTTACCAGGGTGGTTCTTCCAAAACCACAATCACCTATTTGTCCGGGTGCCATTTTCCATCGTCCATTAAGTGTTTCTCCTTTTGCATCTTTTTGGTAAGTGAGAATATGAGTTTGCAAACAGTCTTGCCAGCCAGGAGGCGTTAAACCTTTGATACGTGCAGTTTCTGTTACAGTTACTGTTTTCGTTTTTTTATCATACCTGCCATCAACGGAACAAATAGTATAGTAAGACCTGTTTTCAAAATAACTGTATGAAAAGCCCGATACTAAAGCACCGGTTACTTCTAATTCCAGTACGTATTCTGTACTTCCTTCGCCAGTAGTCACTATGTCACCGTTTGAATTAAAAAAACCTCTCCATTGTCCATTGAACAGTTTGGCTCCTGTAGCTGTTTTATTTTTTGATGCAGGCGAATTTTTAGTTTGCCCATCTGCACAGTGTAATAATAATAGTAGTAAAAAAAAGGAAAGTATTCTTTTCATCATTGTCTTTGTCATCTTCTTGATCATCAATAATACGAGGTTACAGAGCAATAACAAAGTTATTTTAGATATATTTTTCCTTCGCTAATAGTTCGTTAAATTTGCGCCTCTAATACGGAGATATAAATATGATAAAGATCACACTGCCGGACGGTTCGATAAGAGAATATCAGCAAGGAACAACTTCTTATGATATTGCAAAATCTATTAGCGAAGGTTTGGCAAGAAAAGTGTTGGCTGCGAATGTAAACGGGCAGATATGGGATCTGAGCAGACCAATTAATACAGATTCATCGGTACAATTATTAACCTGGAATGATATTGCAGGGAAATCAACCTTTTGGCATTCTTCTGCGCATTTAATGGCAGAAGCTATTGAATCAATGTTCCCGGGCGTTAAGTTTTGGGTTGGTCCGCCATTGGAAACGGGTTTTTATTATGATATTGACCTGGGCGATAATAAAATCGAAGAAGAAGATCTGCGCAAGCTGGAAGTGAAAATGGCTGAATTGGCAAAACAAAATGAGGTGTTTCAACGAAAAGAGATCTCTAAAACAGATGCAATAAATTATTTTACTGAAAAAGGCGATGAGTATAAATTAGACCTGTTAAGTAACCTGGAAGATGGCAACATCACTTTATATACTCAAGGCAATTTTACCGATTTATGTCGTGGTCCGCATATTCCTAATACCGGGTTTATAAAAGGGATCAAACTAACCAATATTGCCGGTGCTTACTGGAAGGGTGATGAAAAAAATAAAATGTTGACACGTATCTATGGTGTAACATTCCCATCGCAAAAAGAATTGGATGAATATTTGGTTTTATTGGAAGAAGCAAAGAAACGTGATCACCGTAAACTGGGAAAAGAGTTGGAATTATTTGCTTTTTCTGAGAAAGTAGGAATGGGTTTGCCTTTATGGTTGCCCAAAGGCGCTATGTTGCGTGAACGTTTACAGCAGTTCTTACAAAAAGCACAAATTGAATCGGGGTATCTTCCGGTAATTACTCCACACATCGGGCATAAAAATTTATATGTAACATCCGGGCATTATGAAAAATATGGCAAGGATAGTTTTCAACCGATTCATACACCACAGGAAGGGGAGGAATTCTTTTTAAAACCGATGAACTGTCCGCATCATTGCGAAATTTATAAAACATCGCCACGTAGTTATAAAGACCTGCCTTTACGTTTGGCGGAGTTTGGAACTGTGTATCGTTATGAGCAACATGGCGAGTTACACGGTTTAACAAGGGTAAGAGGATTTACCCAGGATGATGCGCATTTATTTTGCATGCCATCACAGGTGAAAGAGGAATTTAAAAAAGTGATCGACCTGGTGTTATATGTTTTTAAATCATTAAGCTTTACAGATTACACTGCGCAGATTTCTTTGCGTGATAAAGATGACAGAAGCAAATACATTGGCAGTGAAGAAAACTGGACTATTGCAGAGCAATCAATTATAGAAGCCGCTGCAGAGAAAGGATTGAATACGGTGATTGAATATGGCGAAGCTGCTTTCTACGGTCCTAAATTAGATTTTATGGTGCGTGATGCCATTGGTCGTAAATGGCAATTAGGAACGATACAGGTTGATTATAATTTGCCGGAACGTTTTGATCTTACTTATATTGGAGAAGACAATGCCAAGCACCGTCCTGTAATGATACACCGTGCGCCTTTTGGAAGCATGGAGCGTTTTATTGCTGTATTGACAGAGCACTGCGCCGGTAAATTCCCATTATGGTTAACACCAACCCAGGTAAAGCTTTTGCCTATCAGCGATAAATTTTTGCCTTATGCCGAAAATGTTTTGCAGCAACTAAAAAATGCAGATATTCGTGCAGAGATTGATGACAGAAATGAGAAGATAGGAAAAAAGATACGTGATACTGAACTGGCCAAGATCCCTTATATGTTAGTGATCGGAGAAAAAGAAGTAAATGAAAACAAAGCAGCAGTAAGAAGGCAGGGGAAAGGTGATATCGGAGTACAAACTATTGCTGAATTTATTGAAATGATCAGGGAAGAAGTAGCAAGCCGAAAGGCGTTTGAATAAATTTGTATAACTTTAAAACAAAATTTTTAACTAAAATCTATTAATGGCATTTATACCGAATCAAAACAGAGGTGGCTTTAACCCTCGATTCAGAAAAGAACAACAACAGGAACACCGTACCAACCACATGATCAGAGTACCGCAGGTACGTTTGGTTGGCGATAATGTAACAGTAGGTGTTTATCCTACGCAGGAAGCTTTAAAGATGGCACAGGATCAAGCGCTCGATCTTGTAGAAATATCTCCCACCGCAGATCCCCCTGTTTGTAAGATCATCGACTATAACAAATTCTTATACGATAAAAAGAAGAAGGAAAAGGAAGTAAAAGCAAATTCCAAAACCAGTGAGGTAAAAGAAGTTCGCTTTACTCCCAATACAGACGATCACGACTTTGAATTTAAAACCAAGCATGCAGAGAAATTCCTGCAGGATGGTAATAAAGTAAAAGCACATGTACAGTTTAAAGGGCGCGCTATCATGTTCAAGGAAAGAGGAGAATTATTATTATTAAAATTTGCAGATCGCTTAAAAGATATTGGTGCATTAGAAGGAATGCCTAAGATGGAAGGTAAGCGTATGCAGGTGATGCTGGCTCCTAAAAGTCAAAAGAAAAAATAAATAATTGTATTGATATTCAATTGAAAGAGAAGCAAACTGCTTCTCTTTTTTTATTTATAGAATTAATCCTACATAAAAATCGTCTTGATGTAGATCAAGAGCGTGTAGTTTAAATAAGACAAATATCAATGTCGTTTACTACAAAAAAGGCTTTTCCCTCACTCTATCTTTGTGTTACAATATTGATGATAAGAACAACACATGAACTACAGTCCAAATGAAAGTTGAAATAGCCGGTTACGATGTTTAGAACTTTAAAATCCATGATCAAAATCCAACATCCGTAAAGAACCTTTTTAAAACGTACCTAAAAAAACTGTAATCGGCTATTTCACTTTAAAGATCCAATATTGAAAAACCAAAAACCAATGTTCAAACTGAAAGCCCAATCCAAACCGATGAAAACTAAAAACTTAAAATTCAAGATCCAGGATCCATGTTCTTATGAAAAACCAGGACGATCCAAATTAGAAAGCCCGTTTTTAGCCGGTATCCGTTGAAAAAACCAAATCCGAAAGCAATTGAAAACGTATCCATTGAAATTGAATCCAGACCAATGAAAAATTTTGAAAATCCAATTTTGAAAAAACCGGTTTTTAGTCCGTGCCCGTGAGTAGGATAAACGTAACCTATGAAGTAAGATGCCTCTTAAAGTATTTGGCCTTGCTAAACCAATGATTGAAAAACACATGTTATTACAAGAAAAGATTTGACTGAAGTCCTGAGCCCAAATGAAAACAAGGTTCTGAAAGTCAAAAACACTTTAAGAGAGAAGCGTGGCTTCTCTCTTTTTTATTTGGAAAAATTATTACCAGATCTTTATTCTTTCCTTTTCCGGCTTATACATTTTATCGCCCGGTTTAACATCGAATGCTTTGTAAAATGCATCCAAATTATTTACAACGCCGTTTACTCTATACTTAGAAGGAGAGTGCGGATCGATAACAATTAATTGCGCCATCATTTGCTGTACAACTTTTATTCTCCATACTTGTGCAAAGCCCATAAAGAAACGTTGGTCGGGGGTTAAACCATCAATTTTTTGTGTTGATTTTCCCTGTGGTGTTTTTTTAAAAGCTGCATAGGCAATATTCAAACCGCCAAGATCGGCAATATTTTCGCCTAAGGTCAGTTTGCCATTTACATGCAAGCTGTCCATTACTGTAAACGCATCGTATTCATCCGCTACTTTATCAGCATACGATTTAAATTTTGTAGCATCTTCTTCCGTCCACCAATCGTTTAAGTTCCCGTTCAGATCAAATTGTCTTCCTTCATCATCAAAGCCGTGCGTCATTTCATGTCCGATCACACTGCCGATTGCCCCATAGTTAACAGCATCATCTGCCGTGAAATTGAAGAAAGGAGGTTGTAAAATAATTGCCGGAAAAATAATGTCGTTTGATGACGGAGCATAAAAAGCATTTACGGTTTGCGGCGTGGTTCCCCATTCGGTTTTATCAACCTTTGTTCCTAATTTTTTTGCACGGTATTGATAATTCCATTCGCTGCAACGGCGCACGTTTCCTAAAAGATCAAATTTATTAATGACAACACCATCATATGTCTTCCATTTATCCGGATAGGCTATTTTTTTACCCATTGCTTCCAGCTTTGCCAATGCTTTTTGTTTTGTAGCATCGCTCATCCAGTCTAACTGTTGTATCCTTTCTGCAAATGTTTCCTGTAAGTTATTTACCAAAGCTATCATGCGCTGTTTTGCTTCGGGCTTAAAATAATTGGTAACATATACCTGGCCTATAATATCGCCTAAGCTGCCATCTACTAAATTACTGGTGCGTTGCCAGCGGGGCGATAACTCTTTTTGCCCGGTTACTGCTTTATTAAAAATAAAACGACGATTTACAAAATCAGCGCTTAAATAAGGTGCTGCGTTTTTAATAATATTCCATTGAAGATAAGTTTGTAATGTGCTGACAGGAGTTACTGCTAACACACTGTCTGCAAATTGAAAGAACCCGGGATTGTTTACCACCAAACTATCCTGTTTAGCTGTTATCAGCATTTTAGCAAACAATATTTTCCAATCAAGATGAGGAGTTGTTTTGCTGAGATCACCCTCATAAAATTTATTGTAAATTTTATGAGGGTCTCTTAATTCTACTTTACTGAAATGATGTGTTGCCAGTTTTGTTTCTAATTCAAGAATGGCGTTGGCTTTGTTGATTGCAGTTGTTGAATCATCGCCAATTAATTTAAACATGTCGATTACATAAGACAGGTATGCTTTGCGGATGGCTACCGTTCTTTCGTCTGATTTCAGATAATAATCTTTATCGGGTAATGTAAGTCCGCCCTGGCGCAGAAAGGGGACATATTGTGTGGTTTCTTTATTGTCTATTTCAATGGAAAAATCAAATAGCGGATTGGCAATGCCTTTAGTACGTTCTGTTGCAATAAGGTTTATAATATCATCCAACGTTTTTGTTGCAGCAATCTCCTCCAGATCTTTTTTAATTGGAGTAAATCCTAACTTTTCTATTCCTGCACTATCCATACCACTTGTATAAAAATCTCCCAGCAATTGATTATTTCTTGATACCATGCTGTTTTTGGCTGCATCCTGTAATATGGTTTTTACAATTTTGGTTTTTTCTTCATCAATAACAGCAAAGCTGCCCCAGAATAATTTTGATGGCGGAATGGCGGTGCTGTCCATCCACTTTTTGTTTACGTAATCAAAAAAATTGTCACTTGGTTTTATAGTTGGGCTGAGGTCTTTTAAATCAATTGGTTTAGTACTTTGAGAAAAGCTTGCTGTAGATAAAAGAGATACAAGCAAAAGTGTTAGTAAGACTTTATGCATAAGATGGTAGTTTTTTCAAATTTATGGAGTAAATAATTATGGAGTAAAAGAATTGGTTGAGCGGTTTAAATAGTATTATAATGGCTTACTCAAGCTCGCCTGACAAGAGTATAAGCATTGAAAATAAAAGTAGTAGCAAAGCTATTTTTGTATTTCCGCCTATTTTAACAATAATATGCCTGTCAGTCTGAGCGTGGAAAAGACTGACTTAATTTAAAAAAGCCGATTTATTATATCTGTCGACAGGCTGCGGGATGGAAGCGGAAAGCCCGCTGAAGACCTGTGCGTTGGGCTGTGTCGGACTTGCAGCGGACAGACCGAACAGCTGTTGATAAGCGCCTAAAGCTCACAGCCCCAAATTTTTCCAGTATTAATTACTAATTATCAATTAAACTCATTACCTTTGCCGCCCGAAAAGAAGTTCTCTTTTTACACATTTCCCACATGGCTCAAAAAGCGATTTCCGGTGAAATCCGCCAGCAGGGAGTAACTATAACAAGTTATATAATGCCAAAAGTTAAAACCAACTCAAGCGCAAAAAAGCGCTTTAAAGTTACCGGTACCGGTAAAATTACCTTTCAAAAGGCTTTCAAACGTCACATTCTTACTAAAAAATCAACCAAGCGTAAACGCAATATGCGTAAAGATGGTGTGGTTAGCGATCCTAACTTACATTTTGTAAAACGTTTGTTGAGACTGAAATAATTCAGTTAAACTTTATTCATTAAAATTTAAAAACATTAAGATATGCCACGTTCAGTAAACGCCGTTGCCAGCAGAGCCCGTCGTAAAAGAATATTAAAAGCCGCTAAAGGATTTTACGGTAAACGTAAAAATGTATATACCGTTGCTAAAAACGTTCTTGAAAAAGGACAAACTTATGCATACGTTGGTCGTAAAGTTAAAAAACGCGACTACCGTGCTTTATGGATTGCACGTATCAACGCTGCTGTAAGAGCAGAAGGTATTACATACAGCGAATTCATTCACAAATTAGCAGTTAAAAAGATCGATCTGAATCGTAAAGTGTTAGCTGACTTAGCTATGAATGAACCAGAAACATTCAAAAAATTAGTTGATTCAGTTAAATAATTATTTACTGTAAAAGATACTATCAGCCGGATGTGAAAAAATCACATCCGGTTTTGTTTTTAGAATGTTCCATTCAACTACATTTGTACCCGAATTAAAAAACCCATTTTAACGTCAATGAACAATACTTACACTGACCTGGTAAATCAAACCTTTAATTTTCCGCAAGAAGACTTTAAAGTTAAAAACGAATACCTGCAGTTTAATGGCTTAGACCTAAAAGCGTTGATTGATAAATACGGCACTCCGATGAAGCTTACCTATTTGCCTAAAATAGGAATGCAGATCAATAAGGCGAAGAAGATGTTTGAAGCTGCAATTAAAAAGCACAAGTACGAAGGAGAATATAATTATTGTTACTGTACAAAGAGCTCGCATTTTTCTTTTGTAGTAGAAGAAGCCTTAAAGCATAATATACATTTAGAAACTTCTTACGCTTATGATATTGAAATCATCAATAAGCTATACGCCAAGAAAAAAATAAGCAAAGACACGTACATCATTTGTAATGGCTATAAGCAAAAGCCTTATACCAGCCGCATTGCACGGTTGTTGAACACAGGCTTTAAAAATGTTATTCCCATTTTAGATAATAAAGAGGAATTACGTAATTATAAAAAAACGGTAAAAGTTCCTTTCAAGTTAGGTATTCGTGTAGCAGCGGAAGAAGAGCCAACCTTTCCTTTCTATACCTCACGGTTAGGCATGCGTGCAAAAGATGTATTGGAATTTTATGTAGATGAGATCGAAGGATATGAAGATCGGTTTCAATTAAAGATGTTGCACATCTTTTTAAATAAAGGTATCAAGGATGATATTTATTATTGGAGTGAATTGAATAAAGTGATCAACCTTTATTGCCAGCTGAAAAAGATCTGTCCTGAATTGGATTCTATTAATATCGGTGGCGGTTTCCCTATTAAGCATTCATTGGGATTTGATTATAATTATCAATTCATGATCAATGAGATTGTACGCAACATTAAAGTAGCGTGCAAGAAAAGTAATGTTCCAATGCCGCACATCTTTACCGAATTTGGTAGCTATACGGTTGGAGAAAGCATGGCGCATATTTACAGCGTGATAGGGCAGAAGATGCAAAACGACCGTGAGATTTGGTACATGATCGATTCTTCTTTCATTACTACATTGCCTGATACCTGGGGTATTGGTGAAAAATTCTTACTGCTTCCTATTAATAAATGGAATGAAGAATACCAGCGGGTAACGTTAGGCGGTATTACCTGTGATAGTCATGATTACTACGATTCTGAAGAACATATCAATGAAGTGTTTCTTCCTAAGCTGACAAATGGTGAACCTTTAGTGTTAGGATTCTTCCATACCGGTGCTTACCAGGACCAGATCAGTGGATATGGTGGAATTAAACACTGTTTGATACCATCGCCCAAGCACATAATTGTTGGGCATGATAAAAACGGCAAATTGGTAGATTGGGTGTATGCAAAAGAACAAACAGCACAGAGCATGTTGAAGATATTGGGATATTAAAATTGAACATTGAATGTTGAGAATTGAATATTGAACATTTAAAATTATACAAATACTAAGCCCCGCTTAAAAAAGCGGGGCTTCATTTTTCCCAAAACTAACTGTATGCTTAAACTTAAAAACTGCTTGCTTATTGAATTGAAATTTCTTTAGCGCTTGGTTTTACTACTTCTTTTTTAGGAAGCTCTACCTGTAAAACACCGTTTTCATATTTAGCGCTTATGTTTTCAGCATTAATGTTTTCATCAACAGTAAAGCTGCGTTTGAACGATTTGCTTTTAAATTCTTTACGAATCACTTTAGCAGTTTCATCTTTAGTTTCTTCTTTCTTTTCTGCGCTGATGGTTAACAAATTACCATCCAGTTTCACATTAAAGTTTTCTTTTTGCCAACCTGGTGCTGCTACTTCCAAATTATAAGCGTTTTCTTTTTCAGTAATGTTCACCGGGGGGAAACCAAAATGTCCATTATGTAATTGTCTGCCGGGTAAGTCATTAAAGAAATCATTTACAAAACCATCAAATGTTCTGCTAAGCGGGTTGTTTACTTTCACGAGTGTCATAGCTATTATACTTTTAAATTTTAGAATTTTTGTTTACGTAGTAGATGGAACAAATGCTATTCCATCTGTAAAAAGTGAAACGAATTGTCTGTGTTTGTCAATTTTTTAAGACAAAAAGTCTTTTTATGAGCTTAAAATCGGTAAAAATGTCGTTTTTGCTATTGAATTGTTAGGTACTACTTCTTAAATTATTAGGGCTTAGCTAATAAAAAAATAGGATATACCTAATTATTTATTAGGTATATCCTATTGAAATATTAAGTAGTAGCTATAAAATCATTAGGTCATACCTATTAAAATTGCTAGGTATTACCTATTTGGGAATTAAGCAGTACTTAATTAAAAGATAGGTTCGGTTAATAGAGAATTAGGTAAAGCTTGTTATGAGTGTAGGTAATTGCTTACCAGGTTAATAAACATGCTCTTGTAAGTTTGCTTTTTGTCATCTTTTTGAACAATTCTCTTATTTCTATGTTTGTTATGGATAAGATTATAAATTTGCAGTCTAAAAAATTTTAAAGCAATATGTATCCAGCAGAAATAGTGATTCCGATGAAAGAAGAGTTAACTGAAAATGGTTTTTCAGAATTATTAACTCCTGCCGATGTAGATAAAGCGCTTGCAGAAAAAGGCACTACCTTGGTTGTTATTAACTCCGTTTGCGGTTGTAGCGCAGGTACTGCTCGTCCGGGAGCTGTTTTAGCAATTCGTAATGGCGCTAAAAAGCCGGATCATTTAACTACCAGCTTTGCTGGTTTTGATATGGCGGCTGTTCAAAAATTAAGAGAGCATTTATTGCCTTATCCTCCATCATCTCCTGCAATAGCCTTGTTTAAAGATGGTAAATTGGTTCATTTTATCGAACGTCACAATATTGAAGGAAGAAGCGCCCACATGATCGCACAAAACCTGGTGGCTGCTTTTGACGAATATTGTAATTAATAATATTGGGTTTATAGTACCGTCCCGAAGCTTTATAGTTTCGGGATTTTTTATTTCTTTGTTACCCTTTGTGACTTTTCTTTCTTTGCTTCTTTGCGTGAAAAATTACGATAACTTGCAGCACAAATAATTTCTAACCTCCATTTTCAATCTACTAATTAAGAATGTATCCCAATTTATACTACGTATTTAAAGACTGGTTTGGCGTAAACTGGAAAGGACTTAGCTTTTTAAATACTTTCGGCTTAATGGTGGCAATTGCTTTTATGGCTGCTGCTTTTGTGTTGTCTTCTGAGCTAAAGAGAAAAGAGAAACAAGGCTTGTTATTGCCTAAGGAAGAATCGATTATAGTTGGAAAGCCAGCTTCTATAATGGACTTATTCTTAAATTTTATTGGCGGATTTTTATTTGCCTATAAGATAGTGGGCTTGTTTTTTAATAAGCCAGAGGATGTAAATGCGCAGGAATATATTTTTTCAAGAGAGGGGAATTTGTTAGCCGGACTGGCACTTGGAGGTGTCTTGGCTTTTCTAAAATGGAATGAAAAGAACAAGCAGAAATTAAAAGAGCCTCAACAGCGTACTGTTCGTATTTGGCCACACGACAGGATAGGGGATATTATTGTTCTAGGATTAATATTCGGAATATTAGGAGCAAAGTTGTTTGACGGATTGGAAAACTGGGATGAATTTGTAAAAGATCCTATCGGCATAATTTTCTCGCCAGCCGGACTTACCTTTTATGGCGGATTAATAGTAGCTGCGATTGCTATAATATGGTATGCCCGTAAAAACGGAATTACGCTTATTCATTTAATGGATGCTGTTGCACCTGCCTTGATATTAGCTTATGGTATTGGTCGCATCGGTTGCCAGGTTGCCGGTGATGGCGACTGGGGTATTTACAACAGTGCTTATGTCACCGATCCGGTTACGTATAAGTCTGTTCCTTCTACGCAAAATGAATTTAAAAATCAATTAGTTAAATACAATACTTACTTTTTAAATGGAAGTGTATTGGATTCCGGTGCTGCTATTCCTGTAAGGGTTACCGATCGTGTTTACGAGAACTTAGATAAAGTGCCTCATCGTTCTTTTAAGGCGCCTTCTTTTTTGCCTGTTTGGATGGTTGCCTATAATTATCCTAATAATGTAAACAAGGACGGAATTAAGATCTACGGTTGTGAAGAAGAGCATTGCAGGGTGCTTCCGACTCCTGTATTCCCCACGCCTTTTTATGAAACAATTGCCTGTGTATTACTGTTTCTGTTTCTTTGGGCAATTCGGAAAAGTATAAGTACGCCTGGTATTTTATTTTCTATTTATCTCATTGTAAATGGATTAGAGAGATTTGTTGTAGAAAAAATAAGAGTAAACTATCATTATCAAAAATTTGGATTTCACGTAAGTCAAGCAGAAATAATTTCTTTTTCATTGATTATCATTGGTATAATAATGTTTATCTACTTAAAAATAAAAAATAAAACCCCTCAACTAGATTAATATTTGCCTGTTTTTCAATTAGTTAAATACCCCTCACCATTTATCCTTTCTATTTTACCGTTTATGTAAACTAATGTTCTTTGCATTGCATAGTACTTAATTTTGTGTCATACTATTCAAACAACGAACATGAAATATTTATTACAACTGCTAACTGTTATGAGTTTTGGCTTAACAAGCTTAGCACAGACATCCGGAAAGATAAGTGGTATTATTAGAGACGGTGGCGATCAAAAAGTAATCAACGCTGCATCTGTTTCTCTTCTTAAAAGCAAAGATTCTTCTTTAATAAAAAAAGATTCTTCTTTAATAAAAATTGTGGTAGCCGATAGTGCCGGCAATTTTGTTTTCGAAAATGTACAGGAAGGAAGCTACTTTGTTAAAGCAACTTCCATCGGGCATAATATTGCTTACAGTAATATTATTACTATTTCTAATGAAAATCCAATTTCAGATGTAGGTGTTTTACAACTTCTCCCTCTTAATAAAGACCTAAAGGAAGTGGTGGTAAATTCAAAAAAGCCATTGATCGAAAGAAAAGCTGACCGGACTATTATAAATGTAGATGCCTCGGTTACAAATACCGGCTCTACGGTTTTGGAGGTACTGGAAAAAAGCCCGGGTGTTACAGTTGACAAAGACGGTAACATCAGCCTTAAGGGAAAGCAAGGGGTAATTGTAATGATCGATGGGAAGCCTTCTTATATGAGCGGTCAGGACCTAGCGAACTTTTTAAAAAGCATGCCTTCTTCCAATCTTGATCAAATAGAATTAATGACCAATCCCTCTGCCAAATATGATGCAGCCGGTAATTCAGGTATCATCAATTTAAAAACAAAGAAGACCAAAGCAGCCGGTTTTAACGGCAGCCTGAATTTAGCTTATGGTCAGGGTATTTATTCCAGAACCAATAATAGTTTGCTGTTGAATTATCGTAAAAACAAATTCAACTTGTTTACCACCATTAGTGCCAATGCCCGCACTACCAGCCAGGATTTATATATAACAAGACATTTCAAAAATCCTGATGGAAGCACCAGCGCTATTTTTGAACAGACATCTTACATAAAACATAAGAACCAGAACTATAATGCGAAAGTTGGATTGGACTATTATGCATCTAAAAATACCACGTTCGGTATTGTACTGACAGGTTATACTACCCCGGAGCAAACACCTACCATCAATACCAATTACCTGAAAGGAAGTACAGGAATCACCGATTCAATTGTAGTAGCGGAAAGCAATGAAGATATGAAATGGAAGAACGGTGCAGTGAATCTTAATTTTCGTCACCAGTTTGACTCAACCGGTACTGAATTAACGGCTGATATTGATTATTTGAATTACCATTCAAACCGTAGCCAGTATTTTAATAATTACACTTATTTACCCGACTGGACACCGAAAGATACAGACATGATCACCGGCGAATTACCATCTAACATCAATATTTATTCTGCTAAAGCAGACTATACACACCCTTTTAAAAGCGGTTTAAAATTAGAAGCGGGGGTAAAATCCAGTTACGTAGAAACAGATAACAATGCCTCTTATTTTAATATCATCAATGATCAAAAAGAGATAGATTACGATAAAACGAACCGTTTTACTTATAAAGAGAACATCAATGCGGCTTATATTAACTTCAGTAAAGAGATCAAAAAATGGAGTTTCCAGGCAGGGCTTCGGATGGAGAATACCAATTATAACGGGCACCAGTTTGGCAATGCCCAACATCCTGAATTGGATAGCAGCTTTCAAAAAAGTTATGTAGATGTTTTCCCTACATTATATGCAGGCTATAATGCCAGCGAAAAGAACCAGTTCACCTTTTCAATAGGTCGCCGTATCAACCGTCCTAATTATGAAGATCTGAACCCTTTCTTATTCTTCCTGGATAAATACACCTATGCAATCGGTAATCCGTTTTTACGTCCTTCTTATGCTAATGTAGTAGAGGTGTCACATACCTACAAACAGTTTTTAACTACCACACTGAATTATTCGCATACCAGCGATATTTTCACGCAGGTGTTTCGTCCGGGCACGTTGAATGAATTTTCAAGTGTGATAAGCCAGGGGAATTATGCCAGTTCAGACCAGGCATCGCTTTCTGTAACAGCTCAAATACCGGTTACCAAATGGTGGACAAGCATTTTATATACTGAAGGAGATTTTGTGAATTTTAAAGGAACGGTGGACGGAGATTATTTGAATGTAAGTGCCGGTACTTTTTTGATCAATGTAAATAACCAGTTCACTTTTGGCAAAGGTTGGAGCGCAGAATTATCAGGCTTTTACAGAACAAGAGGAATTGACGCACAGGTTATAGTAGATCCTTTAGGTCAAATAGATATGGGAGTGCAGAAAAAATTATTAAAGGATAAAGCCAGTATAAAGCTTAATTTAAAAGATCCTTTTAAGTTGTATGTTGAACATGGCGGTATTAATTTCCATAATACGGATGCAACATTCAGGCAATATGGCGATTTTCAATCGGTAACATTAGGTTTTGTATATCGTTTTGGTAAACCGATAAAAGGTGTTCAAAAACGTAAAACCGGTGGTGCTGATGAGGAGCAGAACAGGGTTAAAAAAGTGGATTAATTCCCATGGAACCAATAAAAATAAAAACGCAGTTCTTATGAATTGCGTTTTTTACTTTTGCAGTTGAATTACTGATTTTTAATTATCAATTATTAATTAAACCATGCCTTCTTTCGATTTTTCAAGTAAAGTTGATCTGCAAACATTGGATAACGCCATCAACACCGTAAAAAAAGAAATTACCAATCGTTTCGATTTTAAAGATTCGCATGTGGTGATCGATCTTAATAAAAAAGATTATAAAGTAAATCTGGAAGCTGACAGTGAAATGAAGCTGAATCAGATCACCGATGTAATGATCAGCAGGAGTATGAAGCAAGGATTGGCGGCAGAGATCTATGATCTAAGCAAAGAGCCGTTTCAAAGCGGCAAAGTAGTTAAAAAAGAAGTGATCGTTCGCAACGGTATCAAGCAGGAAGATGCCAAGAAAATAGTAAAGCATATAAAAGACAGCGGCTTAAAGGTACAGGCAGCCATTATGGACGATATTGTACGGGTAACAGCCAAAAAAATCGATGATTTGCAGGATGTGATTCAGGCATCAAAAAGCTGGGGACTAGGCATTGCCCTGCAGACGATCAATATGAAAAGCTAAGTAAATACCGTTTTCAATTGAAAATTGACATTTTACCCTTACCTTTGCACCTCTTAAAAAATCGCATGGCAAAATCCATGCACAAAAATAGAAAACATGAAAAAAGATTTGCATCCATCAAGCTACCGTTTTGTAGTGTTTAAAGATATGAGTAACGGTTACCAGTTTTTGAGCCGTTCTACTGCTCCTTCTAAAGAAACAGTAACTTTTGAAGATGGTAAAGAATACCCTGTAATTAAACTGGAAATTTCAAACACATCTCACCCGTTCTATACCGGTAAGAATGTGTTGGTGGATACTGCAGGACGTATCGACAAATTCAAAAAACGTTACGGAAAGAAAAGCTAATTGCTTTCTTATACAATATTTAAGCCCTTCGCATTGCGAAGGGCTTTGTTTTTTATAGCATGATCGGTTATAGATTAAGATTCATTTGCTGGATCAATAACTCTTTTCACTATTTCAATAAGTGCACCTACTAAATAAGTAGCTCATGCTACTAATAGAGTAGGTCGTCCTATAGTTCCGATAGGTTCACTTACTAAGTTAGTAGGTGAACCTACCATTTCAGTAAGTTGACCTACCAAATAAGTAGGTAATGCTACTTAACGAGTAGGTCATCCTACAATTTTAGTAGGTTCACTTACTAATTTAGTAGGTCGTGGTACTGATTTAGTAGGTCAACCTATAAAATAAGTAGGTATAAAAAGATAAAGGGTGTATTCATCAAGCTGTGCCATTGCTCAACTTTATTTCATTATACGTCTTCCTACAAGTAACAATATTTATCTTTGCCGCCATGTCGCTTAGTTTCTCCATTTCAAAGGAAATCTCCGATAATTTCTATCCTTTCACTCAAACAAGAAAGGCAGAGGATATTCGCATAGGTATATTAACCATTAAAGAAAAATGGCAACTATTAAATGCCAATGAAGAAATAACATCTTTACGTCTTCCCGGCATTACATCCAATGAAACAAAAACAATAGAAAAACTAACAGATATCATTCATTTGAATGATTGGGCTATCTGCCAGGATTTTGCATTATTGACAAAGAACAGAACCTCTCAACCAGTTTCATCAACCAACAAAATAATTGCACCGGAAAATGTGTTTTTAGAAGAGGCAGTGAAGATGGAGCATTGTATCATTAATGCATCTAATGGTCCGGTTTATATTGGTAAGAATGCAGAAGTGATGGAAGGTTCGGTGTTGCGTGGACCTGTTTCAATCGGCGAAAATGCCATTGTAAAAATGGGGACTAAAATTTATGCATCCACAACTATTGGTCCTCATAGCATGGCAGGCGGCGAAATAAAAAATTCCATTATCTTCGGCTATAGTAATAAGGCGCACGACGGTTATTTAGGCGATAGCGTATTAGGAGAGTGGTGCAACCTGGGAGCAGGAACGTCCAACTCCAATATAAAAAATACAGCAGGCGATGTTAAGCTGTGGAATCACGCCATACAGGCGTACGAATCTGTCGGTTTAAAATGTGGATTGATAATGGGAGATTACAGTCGTGCAGCTATTAATACTTCCTTTAACACAGGCACCGTTGTTGGTGTTTGCTGTAATATTTTCAACGAAGGCTTTCCACCAAAATTTATTCCTGATTTTACCTGGGGCAATGAACGTTATGAATTGCCCAAAGCGATGAATGATATTGACAATTGGAAGAAATTAAAAGGCAAGCGCATCACGGAAGAAGAAAAAGTTTTATTAGAAAAAATATATAAACAACCAAAATGAGAAAACAAATAGCAGCAGCTAACTGGAAAATGAATTTGACCCTTCAACAGGGAGAGCAACTGATCGATGAATTATTTAAAACATCTTATTCTTTAAACGAAAATCGCCAGGTAGTTTTTGGAACCCCATTTCCATATTTAACTGCCATTAATGCAAAGATTGCGGGCAAAGCAAATGTATCTGTAGCCGCACAAAATTGCTCTGATAAAAAATCAGGTGCTTATACCGGCGAAACAAGTGTAGAAATGCTGAAAAGTATTGCTATTCCTTACGTGATATTAGGACATAGTGAACGCAGAGAATATTTTAATGAAAGCAATGTTCAACTGGCTCAAAAAGTAGATATATGTTTTGAATATGGATTGAAGCCGATCTTTTGCTGCGGCGAATCATTATCTATTCGTGAAGCAGGTACGCAAAACAGTTTTGTAGAAGAGCAATTAAAAGAAAGCTTGTTTCATTTAACTACAGAACAAATTACCGGTTTTGTAATTGCTTATGAGCCTATTTGGGCAATTGGCACCGGCAAAACTGCTACCAGTGAACAAGCGCAGGAAATGCATGCTCACATACGTAAAGTATTGGCTGCCAAATACGGTAACGGTGTGGCAGACACTATTTCCATTTTATACGGGGGCAGTGTAAAAGCGGCTAATGCAAAAGAGATTTTCGGTCAGCCGGATGTTGATGGCGGCTTGGTAGGCGGCGCATCGCTGATCCCTGCTGAGTTTACAGTTATTATCAACAGTCTTAAATAAGCTTAAAAAATTGCGAGCCTCAAGCTGCAAGGGAGAAGAGATACATTTTAAGGCTCTTTTCTTGCAGCTTGAGGCTTGTAGTTTATAACAAAAGGGAAAGAAATGGTATATTTTATTTTAAATGTGTAAAAAATACACAATAAAATTGTAGCTTGCAACGATTATTAAAACGATAACTGCTCGCTTGCTAAGTTGAATAATGATATGCCGCACAAGGGAATTCCGATAATTGGAATCAAGATGACACAACGGTGCTTAATAGCAGTACAAACGCAGACTACAAAAAATTACATTAAATCCATTGCTTTAGCAAAGAAAGTGCAGTTGAAAGGGAGTATCATTGAACAATAGCCACCGCCAAAATGGTAAGTAATAAAAAAAGCTGCAATTGAAAGAAAAAATAAAACCCAATATAAACCGGTTGATTTTTTAGTTGTTTCTGCCATTGTAAAAGTTTTCGCAAAAATAGGGCAAAACAAATAATTTTTATTGTTGAAATTTTAATTCGAGAAATCAAATGATAATACATTTTCATATCCGTTTTTATACCAAATTGGGCGAGTCCCTCTTTGTTTTGGGCAACAGCAATGCCTTGGGAAATGAAAATATTGTAAAAGCTGTGCCGATGAATTATCTAAACCATAATTTCTGGCATGCAAGAATTGAACTGAGCGAAAAGGATATGCAGGAAGGGGAGTTTCGGTACAAATATATTTTCAGGGAAGATAACGGTAATCAAATAATAGAGTGGGAGAGTGATCGGGTGATTGATATTAATGCATACAAAGCAAATGAAATTGTTTTGTACGATACATGGAATGATGCCGGTGCTGTCGACAATGTTTTTTATTCAAAGCCTTTTGCCAATGTGTTTTTTCAATCGCAACCGGAAAAACAAAAGCAGGCTAAAAAATATACGCATGAGTTTAAAGTAAAGGCGGCTGTTTTGCAAAAAGATGAAGTGGTTTGCATGGTAGGCGGCAATGAGCCTTTGTGTGATTGGGATACAAAAACGCCTGTTTTATTATCTCAAGATGGAAACTGGTGGAAAACGACTATTGATTTTTCAGGACAAAGTTTTCCGGTAACCTATAAGTACGGAGTTTATAATGTAAAAGATAAAAAGTTTGTCCGGTATGAAACTGGCAACAATCGTTCGCTAACAGATCATATCAGTAAAAACCGATTGACGGTGGTTCATGATGGGTTTGTACGGATGCCGCTGGATGTTTGGAAAGGAGCCGGCACGGCAGTTCCGGTGTTTAGCTTACGTTCAAGGAACAGTTTTGGTACAGGAGAATTTACAGATATAAAATTATTGGTGGATTGGGCAAAGACTTGCGGATTAAAGATGATCCAGCTCTTACCAATTAACGACACAACGGCAACGCATACATGGAAAGATTCTTATCCGTATGCTGCTATTTCTGCATTTGCATTACATCCTTTATATCTTAATTTAAAAAAAGTAGCAGGTGAGGAAAATCTGCCTTCATTAACAGCGTTAAAGAAAAAGCAAGAAGAGCTGAATGCCTTGCCGGTAGTGGATTATGAAGCAGTGCTGAAGATCAAGCTGGAGATCATTAAAGAATTATACCAATTACATAAAGACGATTTTAAGAACGATAAAAACTATTTTCAATTCTTTGATCTGAATCGTTATTGGTTAGTGCCATATGCAGCTTTTTGTTACCTGCGTGATAAATACGGAACAGCGGATGTCTCTTTATGGCAAGCACATGCTAAATACGATGAAGATGCGATAGAGAAATTAGTAGATATTTCGCAACCGCATTACGATGAAATTGCGCTGCATTATTTCACACAATATCATTTGAATTTGCAGCTGAAAGAAGCTACGGCTTATGCACATAGAAATGGCATTATCGTAAAAGGAGATCTGCCGATTGGCATTGCCCGCAAAAGCGCTGATGCGTGGGTTAATCCTGACTTGTATTCTATGGATAAGCAAGCAGGTGCTCCACCGGATGATTTTGCTATTAAAGGACAGAACTGGGGGTTTCCTACCTATAACTGGAAAAAAATGCAACAGGATGATTATGCCTGGTGGCGCCAGCGTTTTGAGCAGATGGGAAATTATTTTGATGCATTTCGTATTGATCATATTCTCGGTTTCTTTCGTATTTGGGCAATTCCTTTAGATGCTGTGGAAGGAATTTTAGGACGTTTTGTTCCGGCTATCCCGGTGCATGTAGATGAATTGTATGGAAGAGGGATTTCGTTTAGCCCAAGCCGTTACTGCGAACCTTTTATTGATGATTTTACGTTGGACAAAATATTTAATGTACATGCCAATTATGTACGGGAACATTTCCTGGATAGAAACGGAGGTTCTTATAAATTAAAACCTCATTTTAATACACAACGTAAAGTAGAGAGATATTTCTGTGACCAACCAAAAGATGAGTTTCATCATTTTATTAAATATGGTTTGTTTGATGTGATCAGCAATATCATTTTAATAGAAGAAGAAGGCTCTGATATGCAGCAGTTTCACTTCCGTATCAATATGGACAGTGTGACCTCATTTCAACAACTGGATTGGCATTCAAAAGAAGAATTGAAAAAATTATACGTTGATTATTTCTATTATCGCCAGGATAATTTGTGGATGAAGGAAGCGATGCAAAAGCTGCCGGCATTAAAGCGCAATACAGATATGCTGGTGTTTGGCGAGGATTTGGGAATGGTTCCAAATTGCGTTCCGGATGTAATGAAACGATTGGGATTATTAAGCCT
Source organism: Ferruginibacter albus (assembly GCF_020042285.1). Classification (NCBI taxonomy): domain Bacteria; kingdom Pseudomonadati; phylum Bacteroidota; class Chitinophagia; order Chitinophagales; family Chitinophagaceae; genus Ferruginibacter; species Ferruginibacter albus. The sequence goes on along the minus strand of NZ_CP083388.1, from coordinate 2,557,268 downwards.
GGAAATTCAGCGTATGCCCAAAGACCCAAAGACACAATTCTTCCATCCAAACAATGCTCCGTATATGAGCCTGGTTACTCCTGCTACGCATGATATGAGTACGGTACGTGGCTGGTGGGAAGAAGACAAGAACACCACGCAATTATTCTATAATAATATTTTAGGGCATTATGGCAAAGCACCTCAATTCTGCGATGCCTCTATTTGTAAAGAAATATTACAGCAACATTTATATTCTCCTGCTATGTGGTGCGTATTTCAGCTGCAGGATTTTTTGGGTATCAGTGAAAAGCTGAGAAGAGAAAACCCGAATGATGAAAGAATTAATAATCCGGCAAATCCAGAGCATTACTGGAGATATCGCATGCATCTTACTTTAGAAGATTTGTTACAGCAAAAGGATTTTAATGAGGAGTTGAAAGGGTTGGTAGCAGCAAGTGGAAGAGGCAATTGACTCTTAATCAGTGGGTCCATTGAATAAGATATTTAATTATAAAAAAGGTTATAGCATTTGCTATAACCTTTTTATATCTATGAGATTAGCCCGATTTAATTCTTCTTCTTAAAAATATTATTCAATAAACCTTTTGCCGATTCTTTTATATCTGTTGGTTTGGAAGTATTAGTAGTATCAGATTTTCCCAATACTTTTTTAGCCAGTTCATCTTTTGCTGAATTAATTGCCTGGTTTTTTATAGAAGCAACAGTATCTTTCACTGCGTTCTTTACAGATGTTTTTACACTGTCCACTTTTGCCTTTGCAAAATCAGTAGCTTGTTGCTTTAGCTGATCCGCCATGCTTTCTGCACCTTGTTTTAAATTGGTTTTTACTGAAGGAGCATTCATAAAGCCCCCTAAGTTTAATGCAAGATTAACGGTTTCGCCTACACTGACGGGAACTCCTTTGTTATTCAATTGGCTTGTTAAATTATTGATCAATTGATTTCCCTGCGTACCTAATAATGTACGTGGCAGCTTCATATTGATAATATAATCCAAAGACTGGTCAATACCTTGTGTTCCGCCGATATCCATGCTTACATCGCCAATTTTAACAGTAAAAGGCTTTACTAATATTTTACCATTGGCAAATTCAAAATACGTTTTAATATCTTTTAAAGAAACCTGTTGCAGCGATGGAACATTTAGTGTGCTTGCAATTTTATCCAGTGGGGCAAACTTGCTTAGTACACCTTGTAACAATAATACGTTGCCGTTACCTGTTAAGGAAGACAGATCAGGCATCATATTATCACCTAAGCTTCCATTGATCGCAAGCTGTGAATTGAATTTACCTGCCAAAAATTTTCCTATCGGCATTAGCTTTTGCACTGTATTAAATGCATAAAACGTTTTCTGAATATCAACATCTGTAACATTATAGCTGAAAGAAATAGCAGGTTTTGTTTTACTTTCTTTGGTTGAATAAGAACCTGTGATGCCAATTGTTCCATCCAATGCATCGCCTTTTACATTGTTGATACTTACCGTTTCATCTTTGATCTTTACATTGCCTGACAAGTTTTGAATATCCAGGTTGTCATAATGAACTTTACCTGCTTTTGCATCTAACAAGATATCCAGGTTTCCCGGTACGGGGAATACCGTAACAGGAGTAGTAGCAGTTTTAGCAGAACTGGTATCAGCAGCCAATCCCATCCAGTCATTTAAATTAATATAGTCAGCGCTTACAGATAACGCAGCATTTAATGGTTTGCTTTTGAGCATGTATGGTAACAGGTTGTTGATCTGTCCGCTACCCGTAATATTCGATTTTAAAAATTGCATACTTAAGTTGGCAATATCAACCTTAGCAGGAGTAAAGCTGCTTTGCAGGTTATTAACCCTTACACCTTGCGGATAATCTTTTGAAGCATAAAACAGATTATTGATGTTAACAGATCCTCCGGCGCTAAACTTGTCGTAATGCTGTTGTTCAATATCATTCACGTTTCCTTTTACATTTACATCCGCATTGATCAAGCCGCTCAATTTTGTGCCTTGTTCCAATTTTACAAACTGAGTTACTTTTGATAGATCGAGCTTGCCTTTTGCTGCAGCATCTACAAACATATTGCTGATGGGCTTTTTCAGTAATAATCGAAAATCAAACGGATCATTTGCCATTTCAATATGCCCTTGTTGAATATCCACAACGGTATTATCTGTTTGTCCGTCAGGATTGCTTAATTGTGCTTTTACAGTAATGTTTTTCACAGGCATCGGCAGATCAGGATATTGAAAAAATCCATTGTTTACCTGCATATCTACAAAATATCCCGGTAAGCTTGTTGCGCTGTAAGTGCCTTTTACATATCCATCAAAAACAGCAGAGCCATCTGTTTTTATTTTATCAAAATCATTTTTATAAATAGATGGAATTAAGGATAATAATTGTTTAAAAGAAGTAGTAGGCGTTTTAAATTTTATGTCCATTGCATAACCTGTATCAGTCAAAGATTTTACATATCCTTCACTGCTAAGATTTAAATCGTTGAACGAAATCTTATCTGTCTTGAAGGAATAAGTATTTGTTTTGTTATCCACTTGTATATCCGCATCTGCAGTAGCTTTTGCATTGGAAACAAACGGTATTCCATGATAAGAATAATTTACGACATCTGCAGTGGTGGTTGTTTGTAGTGTAAAAAGATCGGAAGTAAAATCTCCTTTGCCTTCATGATTCAATCCAAAAATTTCAGTACTCATATTTGATTCTGAATCCACATAACTGATGTAAGCATTTTTGATAGCATAATGTTGTAACGCCATTTTAAAAGGCTTTGAGTTGGACGTGTCTGTCGTTTTTGTGGTATCTTTCTTAGAAATATCCCAATTAACTGCGCCGCTCTTATCAACAATGGCATGTACTCTTGGAGATTCAACATCAATGGAATAAATGGTCATGTCTTTTCCGCTGATAACGCTCATGATATTTAAAGCAGCATCAATTCGTTGAGCAGCAAATAAAGTGTCTTTTGCAAATACATCATTGCCCACAACACTTAATTCATCCAAGCCAACAGCCACTTTTGGGAAATGCCTGAAAAACGAAATGTCCACATCTTTAAAATCAACTTTTGCATTTACGTTTTCGTTGATCTGTTTTTTAACGATCTCAATAATTTTTCCTTTAAACAGGAAAGGAGCTGCAAATGCAGTACCGATCAATACCAATAGAACAATACCGACCCATTTGAATATTTTCTTTGCCATAATAATTAATTTATGTGATACGAAATCATATCAAAGACACAACACGAGGATTACAGGTTGCGTCAGTAAATATGGGCATGCAAAATAAACTTTCTTAGCGGCTTATTTACTTTGCGTTTTTGCGTGAAAAGAAAGAACTAATTTTATCCCTTTAGTATATGAAAGTTTCATACCAACAATTTAATCTTCCATTTAAATATCCTTTTACTATCTCAAAAGGCACTAAAACTCATCAACCTACCTTAATAGTAGCGCTGAAACACTTTGGTGTCAAGGGGTATGGCGAAGCGCCGGCGATCAACTATTATAATATCACTGTAGAAAAGATGATAGAAGACCTGGAACGAAAAAAACAATTTGTAGAAAAATTTTCCTTTACTGACCCTGAACGTTATTGGCATTACCTGCATCATTTATATCCTGCTAATAATTTTTTGGTGTGTGCGTTGGATATGGCAGGATGGGATCTATATGGGAAACTGAAAAGAAAGCAATTGCATGAGTTGTGGAATTTAGATATCTCAAAAGCACCACTTACAGATTATACGATTGGCATTGATACAATAGAAAAGATGGTTGAAAAGATAAAAGAAAAACCTTGGCCGATCTATAAAATAAAAGTAGGTTTTGAAAATGATATTGAAACAGTAGCTGAATTAAGAAAACACACTAATGCGATTTTTAGGGTTGATGCCAATGCAGCATGGACATTGGAACAGGCATTGAATAAAATACCTCAATTAAAAGCGTTGGGAGTTGAGTTTGTAGAACAACCCTTGGCAAAAGATGATTGGCAAGGGATGAAGATTTTATTCAAAGAGTCTGCATTGCCGGTTATTGCAGATGAATCTTGTGTTATAGAAGCTGATGTGGAGAAATGTGTAAATCATTTTCATGGTATTAATATTAAGCTTACAAAATGTAGCGGCATAACACCTGCACGAAGAATGATCACAAAAGCACGAGAATTAGGTTTAAAAGTAATGGTCGGCTGTATGAATGAAACGGCTGTTGGGACTGCAGCTATTGCACAATTAGCACCTTTATTAGATTATGTTGATATGGATGGAACTTTACTATTGTCAGAAAATATGGGAGAAGGTATAAATTTTGATAATGGCAGTATTTTATACAATTCCTTACCAGGCTTAGGTCTTCAGGATATTTCACTTTAATGGACAGGAGCATTAAATTTTATTTGGAAAAATAAAATCTTCGTATTTTCTTTGCATCGCAAATGATACAAAATACACATACACACCATCATCATACACTTGCCAACGGGTAAGCTATTTTGATTTGTATGTGCTGAACATAACTTGCAAAGGGCTTACTAAGGTGAGCCCTTTGTTTTTTAGCTGAATAAAGGCTGAAAAAGCATAAGTGAGTGACACAAGAATGTTTAACAGGATTATAAAAGTCGATAACATAATAATTATAAAATGCTGAAAATTGCAATTCAAAAATCAGGAAGACTGTACGAAGATTCCATCAAGCTTTTAAAAGAATGTGGAATTGAGTTGAACAATGGCAACAAACAATTAAAAGCGGTTGCCTTTAATTTTCCTATAGAAGTTTATTTTTTGCGTGATGATGATATTCCGCAATACGTTTATGATAATGTGGCAGATATAGGAATTGTTGGTGAAAATGTTTTACTTGAAAAAGCGAAGGATATTGATTTGGTTTATCGCTTAGGATTTGGAAAGTGTCGCTTAAGTATTGCTGTTCCAAAATCTATTGAGTATAATTCTGTAAAAGACCTGGATGGATTGAAGATCGCTACAAGTTATTCCGTGTTGTTGCAAAAATATTTAGCCGATAATAAAGTAAATGCGGAAGTGCATGAGATCAGTGGATCTGTAGAAATAGCGCCAAGCATTGGTTTGGCAGATGCCATTTGTGATTTAGTTAGTAGCGGCAGCACTCTTTTCACCAATGGGTTGAAAGAAGTAGAAGTTATTTTAAAATCAGAAGCCGTATTAACTGCTAATAAAAATTTATCTGCAGAAAAGAAAGCAATACTGGAAAAATTATTGTTACGTATTAACTCTGTTAAAACGGCAAAGAATAATAAGTACATTATGTTGAACGCGCCGAACAAACAATTGAAAAATATTTTTTCGTTGTTGCCCGGCATGAAAAGCCCGACTGTAGTGCCTTTGGCAGAAGAAGGCTGGAGCAGTGTGCAAAGCGTAGTGAATGAAAATGATTTTTGGGAAGTAATTGAAAAACTAAAACAATTTGATGCGGAAGGTATTATTGTAATGCCGATTGAAAAAATGATAGTCTAATGAATAATGTTTTTATAAATCCATCTCAAGCGCAATGGAACGAAATTTTAAAGCGACCAACGATCGATAATAAATCGTTGGAAGCAACTGTTGCTGCTATATTGGAAGATGTGAAGCAGCATGGCGATGCTGCAATAAAAAAGTACACAACAAAATTTGATGGCGTTGAATTGAGTGATTTAAAAGTAACTGAAGCAGAAATTAATGAAGCAATTGGTTTAGTTAGTGACGAATTAAAAGAAGCAATCGAATTAGCCAAGAAGAATATTACGGTTTTTCACGAAAGTCAAAAGGAGGCAGTAAGGCAAATTCAAACTACTAAGCATGTTTTATGTTGGCGTAAACCGGTTGCTATTCAAAAAGTTGGATTGTATATTCCGGGAGGCACAGCGCCTTTATTTTCTACATTGTTGATGCTAGGAATACCTGCTACTATAGCGGGTTGTAGCGAGATCGTAGTTTGTACTCCTTCAGATAAAAAAGGCAAAGTAAATCCTGTAATATTATATGTAGCGCAATTGATAGGATTAAAAAATATTTATAAGGTCGGTGGCGTGCAGGCAATTGCGGCAATGGCTTACGGAACGAAAACTGTATCGCAGGTATACAAAATTTTTGGCCCGGGTAATCAATATGTAACCTGCGCTAAGCAATTAATAAATAAAGATGGTATTGCGATCGACATGCCGGCGGGCCCAAGTGAAGTAGCAGTATATGCTGATGAAACTTCTGAAGCAGCTTTTGTGGCGGCCGATCTGTTAAGCCAGGCAGAACATGGTGTAGATAGCCAGGTTTTGTTGGTGGCTAATTCACAAACAATAATTGATAAAGTAAAAAAAGAGATCAAAATACAGTTATCGTTATTATCCCGAAAAGAGATTGCAGAAAAATCGTTGGCAAATAGTCGTTTTGTTGTGATGGAAAATGCGGATACAGCTTTTGATCTTTTGAATGAATATGCAGCAGAGCATTTAATAATTGCCAGTGATAATGCTAAGAAATTATCAGAACTCGTGGTAAATGCAGGAAGTGTTTTCTTGGGACATTATTCTCCTGAGAGTGTGGGGGATTATGCATCTGGCACCAATCACACATTGCCGACTAATGGCTATGCAAAGGCATACAGCGGCGTATCGTTAGATAGTTTTGTAAAGAAGATAACCTTTCAACAATTAAATAAAGAAGGAATTAAAAATATCGGAAGCGCTGTAGAAGCAATGGCTGCTGCAGAAGGATTAGATGCTCATAAGAACGCAGTAAGTATCAGGTTAAAAAATTTGTAAGATGAAATTTGAATTGGAAAATTTAATAAGAGATAATATAAAAAAGCTGAAGCCTTATTCATCGGCAAGACACGAGTTTACCGGTGAGGCTTCTGTTTTTTTGGATGCGAATGAAAATGCTTACGGCTCACCGCTAGTAGATGCATTTAATCGTTATCCTGATCCATTGCAATGGCAGTTGAAATTTCAGTTGGCTAAGATAAAGGGTGTTCCTGCTGAAAATATTTTTATTGGTAACGGGAGTGATGAAGTAATTGACCTTGCATATCGTATTTTTTGCAACCCTGCAAAGGATAATGTGATCGTTTGTCCGCCTACATATGGAATGTATGAAGTAAGCGCTAATATTAATGATGTAGCCATTAAAAAAGTAAATCTATTGCCCAATTTTCAGTTAGATGTAGAAGGTATTTTAAATGCAGTAGATGAAAATACAAAACTTCTTTTTGTGTGTTCTCCTAATAATCCCACAGGAAATAATATGAATAGAAGTGATGTAGAACTACTGTTAAATAATTTTCCGGGTATCATTATCATTGATGAAGCATACATTAACTATTCGTCGCAAAAATCTTTTATACAGGAGCTGACAGAATACTCTAATTTAATTGTAATGCAAACTTTATCGAAAGCCTGGGGATTAGCGGCTTTACGATTGGGACTTGCTTACGCATCGTTGGATATAATAGATGTGTTTAATAAAGTAAAGCCGCCGTATAATGTGAACAAAGCTTCGCAGATGCTGGCATTGGATGCTTTAGTAAATACTGGAGTGGTGAACGATTGGATCAAAGAAGTTGTAGCAGAGAGAGAAGATCTTGCAAAAGAATTATTAAACTTCTCTTTTGTACAAACTATTTATCCAAGCGATGCTAATTTCTTTTTAATGAAAGTAGATGATGCCGATAAGTTATATGATTACCTGGCAGGCAATGGTGTTATCGTTCGTAACAGAAGTAAAGAAATAATGTGTGAAAATTGTTTGCGCATCACCATCGGCACGCCGGAAGAAAACAAACAATTACTAAACTTATTGAATAAATATGAGTAAGAAGATATTGTTTATAGACAGAGATGGTGTTTTAATAAAAGAAGCACCGCCAACTTATCAAATAGATTCATTTGATAAACTTGTTTTTTATCCGGGTGTATTCAGTTATTTATCAAGAATAGCTGTAGAACTGGATTTTAAGCTGGTGATGGTAAGCAACCAGGATGGATTAGGAACTGCATCTTTTCCGGAAGAAACCTTTTTGCCGGTTCAAAATTTTATTCTCAATAGCTTATCAAACGAAGGGATACAGTTTGATGATGTATTTATTGATAGAACTTTTGCAAAAGATAATGCACCTACGCGTAAGCCGGGTACAGCAATGTTAACTAAATTCATCAACAATCCTGAATACGATCTTGCGAATTCTTTTGTTATTGGCGATAGAATAACCGATGTTCAATTGGCAAAGAATTTAGGTTGTAAAGCCATTTGGTTAAGTAATGATGTTTCATTGGGAGCAAAAGAAATTAAAGATGCTATAGAAACACTTCGAAAAGATACTGTAGCGTTGGAAACACCCAACTGGAAGGATATCTATGAATTTTTAAAATTACCCCCGCGAATAGTAAAGCATACAAGAAATACCAATGAAACAAAGATCGATATTGAGCTAAATTTAGATGGAACAGGAAAAGCTGATATAAAAACGGGGTTAGCATTTTTTGATCACATGCTGGATCAAATTGCCCGTCATGGAAGTATTGATTTGAATGTTGAATGTAAAGGAGATCTGCATATTGATGAACACCACACGATAGAAGACATAGGGATTGCTTTAGGCGAAGCATTTTTAAAAGCATTAGGTAATAAGAAAGGCATAGAACGATATGGCTTTTTATTGCCAATGGATGATTGCTTGGCACAAGTTGCTATTGATTTCGGTGGAAGAAACTGGATCGTTTGGGAAGCTGAATTTAAAAGAGAAAAGATTGGAGAAATGCCGACAGAGATGTTCTTCCATTTCTTTAAATCATTCAGTGATGCAGCAAAAGCAAATCTCAATATCAAAGCCGAAGGTGATAATGAGCATCATAAAATAGAAGCTATTTTCAAAGCGTTTGCAAAGGCAATTAAAATGGCAGTTAAAAGAGATATTAATAATAATTCATTACCCTCAACAAAAGGAGTGCTGTGAGTATCGCAATTATAAAATACAATGCAGGCAATGTGCAAAGCGTGTTATACGCTTTGCAACGGTTAGGTGTAAACGCAATTGTGACAGACAATGCTGATGAAATAATAAAAGCAGATAAAGTTATCTTTCCCGGTGTTGGACATGCGAATGCGGCTATGCAATATTTAAAAGAGCGTGAGTTAGATAGACTCATTGTTTCGTTAAAGCAGCCGGTGTTGGGTATTTGCCTCGGATTACAATTATTATGCAATCATTCCGAAGAAGGAGATACGAGATGTTTAGGAATATTTGACACTGTCGTAAAATTGTTTCCTTCAAAGGACGTTAAAGTGCCACAGATCGGATGGAATAATATCTATGATTACAAATCGCCATTGTTTGCAAACTTGCCCAATGATGCGTATGTTTATTTTGTTCATAGCTATTATGCAGCACTGTGTAAGGAAACTGTAGCGACAACTAATTATGTTTTGCCCTACAGTTCTGCATTGCAGAAAGATAATTTCTATGCGGTACAATTCCATCCTGAAAAATCAGGAACGATTGGCGAAACAATTTTAAAGAATTTTATAAATATTAAATAGCCGGAAAGACGGTAAGTCGTTTTTCATCTTCCCGCCTTCCCGGCAAAAAAATAAATAATGGAAATCATTCCGGCAATAGATATAATCAATGGTAAATGTGTTCGTCTTACAAAAGGCGATTACGCACAACAGAAAGTGTATAATGATAATCCTGTTGAAGTAGCAAAACAATTTGAAGATGCAGGAATAAAGCGACTGCATGTAGTGGACTTAGATGGAGCAAAAGCCGGAAAGATCGTAAACCTAAACGTGCTGGAAGCAATTGTTAAACAAACAAAATTGATCATCGATTTTGGCGGAGGTGTAAAGACCATTACTGATGTAGGAAATATTATTAATGCAGGAGCGGCGATCGTTACAATTGGTAGCTTAGCAGTAAAGCAACCACAAGTATTGGAAGAGTGGTTGCTGGAGTTTGGTGCGGATAAATTTTTAATTGGTGCCGATGTATTGGATGAAAAAATAAAGATCAGCGGTTGGTTGGAAGATGGAGGGATTGATATTTTCAGTTTTATCGGGAAGATGATCGCGTTAGGAGTAAACAATATTTTTTGTACGGATATTTCTAAAGATGGCGTATTGCAAGGTCCATCGATTGAGCTTTATGAAAAAATAATGGAACAACATCCTGAAGTGAGTTTGATCGCAAGTGGTGGAGTTAGTAAAATGGAAGACGTTATTCAATTAAAAGAAATTGGTTGTAGCGGAGCGATTATCGGGAAAGCTATTTATGAAGGGAGAATTACGTTGGAACAATTAACAATTAAAAATTGATAATTGTTTAAGGTGGAAAGTTTGTCCATAATTGTAACAGCTCAACGGCTTGAAAAAATTCTTAATTATTAATTAAACAAAGGTGTTAACAAAGAGAATCATACCATGTTTGGATATTAAAGAAGGAAGAACCGTTAAGGGTGTAAACTTTGTTGATATTCGTGATGCAGGAGATCCTGTTGAACTGGCAATGCTATACTCGCAGCAAGGTGCAGATGAATTAGTGTTTTTAGATATTACTGCTACTGTTGAAAAACGTAAAACGTTAGTTGAATTAGTTAAACGGGTAGCTGCTGCCATAAATATTCCGTTTACAGTGGGTGGTGGAATATCAACAGTAGAAGACGTTTCAGTGTTATTGAAAAATGGAGCAGACAAGGTTTCAGTAAATACATCAGCCTATAAAAATCCACAGTTAATAAACGATCTGAGCAAAGCATTTGGTAGTCAATGTGTGGTTTTGGCAATTGATACAAAAAAAGAAGAGGACGGCGAATGGTATGTTTACTTAAATGGTGGAAGAACAAAAACAGAAACCAAAGCTATTGACTGGGCAAAGCAAGCAGTTGAATTAGGCGCAGGAGAAATATTGCTTACATCAATGAATAATGATGGAACAAAAGGTGGCTTTGCATTGGATATAACAGGTATCTTATCGAATATGCTTTCTGTTCCGGTAATAGCAAGCGGAGGAGCCGGGAAAATGGAGCATTTTAAAGAAGTGTTTGAAAATGCCAATGCTGATGCGGCTTTAGCAGCAAGCATCTTTCATTATAAAGAAATTGGTATTCCTGAATTGAAAGAATATTTATCGGTAAATGATGTAAATGTTCGGGTATGATTTTAATTTTATTGGGGCTTGCAATTGCTATTTATATTTTTAAATCTGTTAATGATAAAAGCAGAGCTCGTAGAGAAAACCGGCATGAGCAAATGCTAAATAAACAGGAAGAGTTGATTCAACTATTAAAAAATAAGACGAATAATGATCAAATAGATGAAATGAGTGACACAACTAAGGATGAATAGAGTACAAATGATCGTTACAAAATAATTATAATAATGAAAATAGATTTTGCAAAATATACCGATGGTTTGGTTCCTGCAATTGTGCAGGATGCCGTTACTAATAAAGTATTAATGCTGGGCTTCATGAATGAAGAAGCTTTGACAAAGACCAAAGAATTGAACAAGGTAACTTTCTTTAGTCGCAGTAAAAACCGTTTGTGGACAAAAGGTGAAGAGAGTGGGAATTTTTTATTGTTGAAAGACATTAAAGTGGATTGTGATAATGATACCTTATTAATAAAAGCTGAACCTGTTGGACCTGTTTGTCATACCGGCGCTGATACCTGCTGGGATGAAAAAAATGTTTCCAATGATTTCTTATCTCAATTAGAAAATATTATCAGCGATAGAAAAAATAATCCGACAGAAAAATCATACACTGCATCATTATTTGCAAAAGGAATTAATAAGTTGGCGCAAAAAGTAGGAGAAGAAGCAGTAGAGTTAGTAATTGAAGCAAAGGATAATAACGATGAATTATTTAAGAATGAGGCAGCAGACTTATTGTTTCATTATTTAATATTGTTGCAGGCAAAAGGATTTAAGCTGGAAGATATTATTGCTATATTAAAAGAACGCCATAAATAATGACTCCTGAACGTAACGATCGCCTTACCTCAGTATTAAACAAGCGCCAACCCGGTTTAACCGTTGTGCTGGAAAATGTTTTCGATCCGCATAATATTTCTGCGGTTATGCGTACCTGTGATGCAGTAGGAATACAGGATATTTATATACTCAACAATAAAATACCACCGCATAAAAAATGGGGAGCAAAAAGTTCTTCCAGTGCAGCCAAATGGTTAACCATTCACCAGTTTACGGATGCCAATGAATGCTTTGTACAATTGCGTAAAAACTATAAAAAAATTTATGCAACGCATTTAAGCAGTGACGCTGTTTCTTTACATGAATTGAATTTGACGGAACCTGTTGCCTTAATATTTGGTAATGAACATAGTGGAGTAAGCGATGAATTATTAGCTATGTGCGATGGTAATTTTATCATTCCTCAGGTTGGTATAATAAAATCGTTGAATATTTCTGTGGCATGCGCTGTTACTGTTTATGAAGCTTTTCGACAAAAGCAAAATGCAGGACATTATAATGAGCTACAATTGTCTCCTGAAAGATTAAAAAGCTTACAAACAGATTGGGGCTTTATTGACGATGCTCAATAATTATTATGCTGACAAATGCGCATTGTAAATAAAGTAAGCATTCAGCGCAATATAAGTGACTAGAAATACGATTGCCATTACCTTATCAAATCGATTTGCCTCTTTGATCTTATTCTTCTTTGCCATTTGTAATGAAAATACGGAGCAGGTAACTGTAGCAAAAATAAAGAACAAGGTCAAGCCATGTAAAGTATCCACCAGTGTAAATGTAGTAGTATCTGGTAGAGATGAATCAATAATATATTTATTACCAATAACTGCAAATAAGGCACCTACGCTTAGTCCAAAACGGGAGTCGATATGATCAGCATGAATATAAAAGCAGATGTAAGAGATGAGGAATGCTACGTACATGCCTAGAAATATTTTCCAGAATAATCCCATCGCATCACGTTTTAATTCGATCTTGACTTTAAAGCTACTATATTCCGAATGAGGAGTTGATAAGGTAGCATCACCAAAATCAGTTTCATAAGCTTTTGTGCCAATGTTTATTTTAAAGCTGTCAATATCCCAGTCTTTTAGTGTAAACTTAGGATCAAAATGCTGTCCGGCAGTATCGGCAGCAAATACAAGTTGCCTTGAGTCAAACTCTGCATTTTCGATAAAAAAACGAAGGTTTTGCTGATCAAAAGGAAAGTTATTGATCTTCCATGAGTCTTTCATCACACACTGTATCTTCATTAAAAGAAATACCTGCCCGCCGGAGGTGTCAGTTGTAGAATAAGATTTGGTAAAGCTTTTTGCTTGTGGTATCTCCAGGTTTTTTTCAAAATCAAAATCTTTGTTTTTATACTGTAGCCACAACCACAGATCCATTGCATATTCCTGTTGTTTAAAATCTATGTCATGAATGCTGGTAACATAAATCCCCGTATAAACTGTATCGATTGTATTTTCAGCTGCTACTGATTGCGAAAGCAATGCAACAAATAAAACGACCAATATTGCCAATCGATTTTTCATAACGCAATTTATTTTTTCAGTTGTTGTTCATTTTTTTGATTTGCCTTTTCTGATATCTTTTTATCGATGAATAACATTTTAATAGCTACCAGGATCATGAACACGGCAAATATTTTTTTTATCGTATCCTGGGGAAGGCTCAATGCCAGCTTACTTCCATAATAACCACCAGCTACAAAACCTATTGCTAATAAGCCAACAACCTTAAAGTCAATATCGCCATGCCGGTAATATTGCAGTACAGCTAAAATGCCGGCAGGTAATAAAAGTAGCCCCAGGGATGTTCCCTGCGCATTGTGTTGAGAAAAGCCTAAGAATAAAACTAATGCAGGCACAATGATCAATCCTCCTCCCACACCTACAAAGCCGCTTAACATTCCCGCAGCTAAGCCAACAAGAATTATTGTCAGTACAGTTTGTATATCCATATTTACTTTTTTAACAGCCATTATTTAGCCGGAAAAGTTTTTTGATACAGTTTGATCGCATCTTCAATAATATTATAGGCATATTGCTTATTTTGAAAATCATCAATCTCCACTACTTTATTTTCCAGCACTTTGTATTGCTCAAAATAATTTTTCAAAACGGCAATGAAGTGCTTCGGTAACTCATCGATATCTGTGATATGATTTACAGTTGGATCTTTGGTGGCTACCGCAATTATTTTATCATCTTCTTCGCCATTATCGATCATCTGCATGTTTCCAATAACTGTGGCTTCTACCATACATAAGGGCTGAATACTTTCAGAGCACATGACCAAAATGTCCAATGGATCTCCATCCAAACCCAAAGTTTGCGGAATAAATCCATAATTAATAGGATAGTGGAAAGAAGAATACACCACACGGTCTAATTTTAATAAGCCGGTTGTTTTATCAATTTCGTATTTCGCCCGGGAACCTTGCGGAATTTCAATTAAACCATTTACAACTTCAGGCACTTTTTTACCGTAAGATGCGCCGTGCCATGGATGAAGAACGTACATTTCTAAATTTTGTTTTTGTTATAAAATTATTCGCCGATCGTGTGTTTAAAATCCACTTGCCACAAACCACTCTTTTTTATTACTTTGATCTCAAGCGGAGTTTTTTTGTATGAGTTAGCGTAGTTAATAATGGCAGTAGAATCGTTCAGATCATTATATGTATTTACGATAATATCTGCACTCTTGTAACTGTTTTTATCAGCACCCGATGAACGCTCGTATTGCATTTTGTATAGATCAAACAATTGTACATTGCCTGTATCAGCAGAATACAATAAAGTTTTTGCTTCATCAAAATCGCCGTCTAAAGTTGCTCTTATAAAAGCACGTCCCGTGTCTAATGCGGTAGTGGGTCTTTCTTTTTTGCTGCTGCACGAAAGAATGAACAATGCAGCAAAGAATGGTATTATATATTTTTTCACTGTAGTTATTTGGATTGCTAAATTACTCAATATTGCGTTATACTTGTAATGTTATCAATGCATTAACACAAATACATTCTACTAATTTAACGCCCAATATATTTATCCATAAACTTATCGGCAAATCTTTGCCCCAATATTCTTTGCGATGAGGAATTAAAATGAATTTTATCCCCTCTATCTATTAAGTCTTTTGTAGTGATGATCGATGCATTACTATCTGAAGATACATATTTATCGATCTGCTCATTAAGTTTTTGATAGTTGGTGATGTTGGTTGAAAAAGATCCTAATTGACCAATAAGTACAGGAGTAGAGTTATTACCAATTTCATTTCTGAATTTAATAAACAGTGTCTTAAGCCTGTCTTTATATAAATCAATATCACTTAATGATTCAGCATCTGTTTCTCCTTGATCCCAAAGAATACCTTTGATGAGTCCATAATTTTGAGCAATCTTTACTTTTTGTTTAAAGTTTGACAACAGCGTAACATTCCTGAACGTTGAATCGTTGATCCATTGTGTGATTGAACTTCTGCCTACTGCTGTTGGAATAAGCAATATTGAAATACTATCGGAAATGTGTTTTTTCAACTCTTTTCCGAAAGATAAGCCGCAGTCTAATCCTGTTTGAGATGGCTCATAAAAATGAAGTGGTTCCTTGGCAATGATCAAATCGCCATTTTTATTTATTGTAAAGATCCTGTTATCAGGCAGTGTGTCTTGAGGTTCAACAAAACCACGTCCTGCCATATTTGATTGACCTGCCATAATAAAAACCCAGAGATTTTCTTTTTTAGGAATAATTGTAGGCTTTAATTCAGCTTCAGGAAAGAATTTTGTTCTATCGCTCCTTTTCTTTTTCCTGCATGCAGAAAAAAGAAAAACGAACAAAAGGAGAATAAGTAAAGCTTTGGTTTTAAATACTTGCATATTTTATTATTCGCTTAATGTCTTTTATAAGTTTTATAGTGTATAATTATTCTGCATTTTCATTCACTTCAAAGATCCCAAACACGTTATTATCAGCGTCTAAAAAATATCCCTGCCAGCATCTTTTAGGGATAGCAAATTTCGGTAAGGCTACTTTGCCGCCATTCGCTATGATCTTTGCTGCCGTTTTATCAAAGCTATTGACCATTATAGAGCAGGTAAAGGCGTTGGTGCCACATTGAGTTGGTGGTAGTGGGGCAGGTCGCTTTAAAAGACCGCCGTTCATGCCGTTTGTTTCAATGCGATAATATTCTATTGGCACAAATTCTTCTTTAATAAACTTCCAATCAAAGACTGTTGTATAAAATTCAATTTCTCTTGTCGGGTTTGATGATTGAATTTCGAAATAGCTAACGGTGTTCATAATTACAATTTGAATAATACTATTGTATGTATTTATGTTTTGTAAAAAGAGAGATCAATTTATTGCCTATTTTCTTTGTGGCAAAGTTATCACTTGGGTCGCCATCAATTTCCACAAGGGCATTCCAGAATTTTTCAGGATTTTGCCCAGCTTTATAAAACCTAAAATCAAATGCCTGCTCATAATATAAATTTTCGGTTCTGGTCCAAACAACCGGTTCTCTATCTCTGTTAGAATAAGAATGTGTTACTTCGAAAAAAGCAGAATCTTTAGGTAAAAAAAGTAAGATGGCTTTGTATCCGTCTGTATTTAATAATTTAAATTCCTTTTTCGCATCCGTAATATTTCTTCCCAAATAAGCATAAGAGGTGAAGATTTTTTTCTTACTCAATTTTTTAGATAAATAATCATTTAAATCGTTTAGAACAATCCTTGTGGTAGAAGGTCCAACGCTTAAAATTAAAATGCTATCTAACTTAATATTAATTGAATCGGCTTGTTTTTCTTCTACATATACATGGTTTTTTATCAAAATCACCTGGGATTTTATGCTTGAAGACATAAGAATTAAGACAAGGAAAAAAGTGATTTTCATTAATCGCATTTTTATCAAATATAGAGAAATCACTTGCAATAAATAAATGCTGGTTAATAGCTTAATAAAGAATAAAAAGTACAAGTGAGTGACACAACGAAGTTGAATAAAGAACAACTATTCGGCTCATAAAAATAAAAAAGCAGCTTGTAAGGCTGCTTTTAAAATTAATTACAAATTATTATCAACGATGAGGCTGAATATTATCTTCCCGCTCTTTTTCTTTATCGTACGCTTTAATAATCGCTTTAACCAATTTATGACGTACTACGTCTTCTTCATCCAGCTCGATATGAGAAATGCCGTCTACATTTTTTAAAATACGCAAGGCTTTTTCAATACCGCTGCGTTGATTTTTAGGTAAGTCAACCTGTGTAGGATCGCCGGTGATAATAGCTTTTGCATTCGCACCAATACGGGTGAGGAACATTTTTAATTGTCCATCGTTTGTATTCTGTGCTTCATCCAAAATAATAAAAGCATTATCCAATGTACGTCCACGCATGTAAGCTAAAGGAGCCACTTCAATTGTTCTCGTGGTCATGTAATAGCCTAATTTATCTGCAGGTATCATGTCATCCAATGCATCGTATAACGGGCGTAAATACGGGTCGATCTTTTCTTTTAAGTCGCCGGGTAAAAAACCAAGGCTTTCACCCGCTTCTACCGCAGGGCGGGTAAGAATGATCTTTTTAACTGTTTTATTTTTTAATGCTCTTACAGCTAATGCAACGGCTGTATAGGTTTTACCGGTACCGGCAGGACCAATAGCAAAAACAATATCGTTTTTGTCTACAGCTGCTACCATTTTCTTTTGATTGGCGGTACGTGCTCTTACTGTTTTACCATTAGGACCAAATACCAATACTTCGTTCGGATTACGGTCAACAAAATTGTCAACCACCTGTTGATCATCGCCGCCAAGTATTTGCTCAAAATAATTCTCACTCATGTGCCCGTTACGTTCAATGTATTGCACAATAAGCTCGATCTTTTCTTTTGCATCTACGATTTGTTCGGGAGAGCCGCTAAGCTTTACCTGTGTGCCGCGACTTAAGATCTTTAATAATGGAAATTTCTTTTTAAGAATGTCCAGTTTACCGTTGTTTACACCAAAGAATTCTATGGGATTAACGGTTTCGAGGTTAATGATAGCTTCTGTCAAAGTGCGCTGGGTTTAAATGTGAGGAAATGGGTTATTGGTTACTTACTGCCATCTATTTCAAATTTAATGAATTACAGTTGAAAGTAGATCAACTAACTTATTCACATAAACAGCAGCTAGGTGGAATAAAAAATCTCCCGGAACAACCGGGAGATTCTTTTAACCCTTAAAACAACCAACATAGAAGATCTGTTGATTCTTATATAACGAAATTTACAACTAATTGGTTGTTTGGTCAAATAAAAATTTATGTTAAGGCTATGTCTAAAACCTGCTGCATGGTCTTTACATAATAGAATTTAATGCCTTTAATGAACTCGCTGTTTATTTCATGTACATCTTTTTCATTCTGCCAGCACATAATAATTTCTTTTAAGCCTGCACGCTTGGCAGCCAGTACTTTTTCCTTAATGCCACCAACTGGTAATACTTGCCCGCGTAAGGTAATTTCACCCGTCATGGCTAAGTAAGGTTTTATTTTTCTGCCTGTAAAAGCGCTTGCCAATGCGGTCATCATAGTAATGCCGGCGCTTGGACCATCTTTAGGAACAGCACCTTCCGGAATATGTATGTGAACATTCTTTTTATTAAAATCTTCAGTATCGATGGATAGCTTTTTAGCGTTTGCCTGCAGCCAGGTATAAGCAGTAGTGGCGCTCTCCTTCATTACGTTGCCAAGGTTGCCTGTTAATTTTAATTCTCCTTTACCATCGCTTAATTGCGTTTCGATAAATAGAATATCTCCGCCTACGTAAGTCCAGGCTAAACCAACAGCAACGCCGGGCATGTTGGCTGTTTTATAAATTTCATTGCTAAAACGGGGCTTGCCTAATATTTTTTCAACATCCTCTTTGGAGAGCGTTGGTTTTATTTTTCCTTTAATGGCGTATTGTTTAGCAAGATTGCGCATGATGGAAGCTAATTGTCTATCCAAATCACGCACGCCACTTTCTCTTGTATAATCTTCAATAGTTTTTTCTAAAACAGCGTCACTTATTTTAATACGCACATCTTTTAAGCCATGCGCATCCTGCTGTTTTGGAATAAGATGTTGCTTGGCGATCTCAATTTTTTCTTCCACTGCATAACCACTTAGATCAATGATCTCTAACCGATCTCTTAATGCCGGTTGAATATTAGCAAGATTGTTAGCGGTTGCAATAAATAATACTTTACTTAGATCATACTCCAGCTCTAAATAATTATCGTAGAAATTATTGTTTTGTTCAGGATCTAATACTTCTAACAAGGCAGAAGACGGATCACCACGATGATCAGCGCCGATCTTATCTATTTCATCCAATATCATTACAGGATTACTGGATTTTATTTTACGGATAGATTGAACAATTCTTCCTGGCATGGCGCCAATATAGGTTTTACGATGACCACGTATCTCGCTTTCATCATGCAAGCCGCCTAAACTTACTCTTACATATTTTCTTTCAATGGCATTGGCAATACTTTTACCAAGGCTTGTTTTACCAATACCGGGAGGGCCTACAAAACAAAGTATCGGGCTTTTCATATCACCTTTTAATTTTAATACAGCGAGATATTCCAATATCCGTTCTTTTATTTTGTTCATTCCGTAATGATCGTGATCCAATATCTTCTTAGCACGCTTTAGATCGTATTGATCAGCGGTGTATTCTGCCCATGGTAGATCCAACATTAGATCCAAATGATTATAAACAACAGAATAATCGGGCGTGCTGGGATGCATTCTTTCGAGCTTCTCAATTCCTTTAGCAAACATTTCTTTTGCAGCTGGTGTCCATTTTTTTGCTTCCGCTTTTTTCTGCATTTCTTTTAATTCAGCTACATTATCGCCTCCCAACTCTTCTTTGATAGCTTTCATTTGCTGTTGCAGAAAATATTCACGTTGTTGCTTATCTAATTCAGCCCGGGTTTTATTGGTTACTTTATTTTTTAATTCGGTGTATTGCAATTCGGTTTGCATCAGGTTCATCAGCAATTCCGCTCGTGCTTTTACATCGTTTATTTCCAGCAGGCGTTGTTTGTCTTTTATTTCGCTGCTTAAATTGCTGCTTACAAAGTGAATTAAAAAAGAAGGGTTCTCAATATTCTTTAAGATAATAGCAGCTTCATTCGGAAGGTTAGGGGAGAGGTTGATGATCTGAGCAGCCAGGTCTTTAATGCTACCCACCATGGCATTAAAATCCTTATCATCTTTAATCAACTCTTCTGTTAAAAGTTTTGTCTTGGCTTTAAAATAAGGATCATCAGTTGTTATTTCTTCTACCTTAAAACGTTTTCTTCCCTGGATAATGATAGTAGTACCGCCATCGGGCATTTTTATAAGCTTGGCAATTTTGGCGATAGTACCGATTTCCTGCAGATCGCTGACAGTAGGTTCTTCCACAGTACTGTCTTTTTGCGCTATAACCCCTATCAATTTGTCAGCCTTATAAGCATCATTTACTGCTTTTATACTTTTATCTCTGCCTACAGTAATAGGCAAAACCACACCCGGAAAAAGCACCGTATTTCTTAAAGGTAATAAGGGTAATTCGCTCGAGATCGTCTGTTCATCGATATTTTCTGCATCGTCTTCATTCAGAGGTATCATGGGAAGAAACTCCATTTCTTCCTCAGTACCCTGCACGTAAAATTGTTTATCCATAATTTTTTATATATAAGTCAAGTTGGCAAAAGTACGCAGTTAATTGCGTAGTTTTTAGCGAGGGTGTATATGGTCAATATTGATGCCATGTTTGAATTATAAATTCCAAATACCCAATTGCAGGTCTGATATGATTACGCAAGCATTGTTTCTGTGATTTACAGCGATTATCCTGATATCATAAAATCAGCGTTCTATCTTCTTATTTTTGCATTGATGTATATTAAATGTTCCGATAAAGAAATATCTATTTTAAACAAAATTGCAAGCTCAGCTCAAAAACTGGAGCTGCCTTGCTATTTGATCGGCGGTTTTGTAAGAGATAAGATACTTGGCAGACAGACGAAGGATATGGATGTAGTTTGCATTGGCGATGCTATTGCATTGGCACATGAAGTAGCAAAGGAATTTCGCCCCAAACCCGAAGTGCATTATTTTAAAAATTTTGGCACCGCACAAATAAAAACAGATAGCATAGAAATTGAGTTTGTTGGAGCTCGCAAAGAAAGTTATAATTATGACAGCCGAAAACCACAAGTTGAAACCGGCACATTAGAAGATGATCAAAATCGCCGCGATTTTACGATCAATGCGCTTGCTATCAGCTTAAATAAAAATGATTTTGGAAAACTGCTCGACCCTTTCAATGGTATAAAAGATATCGAACTAAAAAATATAGAAACACCGCTGGAGCCTTCCCGAACATTCAGTGATGATCCTTTGCGTATGATGCGGGCTATTCGATTTGCATCGCAACTTCATTTTACTATTAATGAAAAAACGTTTGAAGCAATCAAGCAAAATGCAGAACGGATAAAAATTGTAAGCGGAGAGCGTATTGCTGATGAATTGAATAAGATATTATTAAGCAATAAGCCATCTGTTGGTTTTGATCTGTTGTATAAAAGCGGCTTATTGAAAATTATTTTTCCGCAAATGGTGGAGTTGGCGGGAGCAGAATATATTGATGGCAAGGGGCATAAAGATAATTTCTATCACACATTACAGGTAATAGACAATATCTCTCAAAATACGAATGATCTGTGGTTGCGCTGGGCAGCTGTATTACATGATATAGCAAAGCCTGCTACCAAGAAATTTGAAGAAGGGCATGGCTGGACATTCCATGGACATGAAGTAGTGGGTGGCCGAATGGTGCCGAAAATATTTTCCAAATTGAAGCTGCCGCAAAACGAAAAAATGAAGTTCGTTCGTAAAATGGTAGAAATGCACTTGCGCCCTATCGGCTTAACCAAAGAAAATATAACGGATTCCGCTATTCGAAGATTATTGTTTGATGCCGGGGAAGACTTTGAGGCATTGATGACCTTGTGTGAAGCGGACATTACTTCTAAAAACAAACAAAAAGTAAAACGTTACTTAGATAATTTTGAACATGTGCGGGAACGTTGCAAAGAGGTAGAAGAAAAAGATAATATTCGCAACTGGCAACCACCGATAACAGGAGAGCTTATCATGCAAAGATTTGATCTTTCGCCGGGGCGACAGGTTGGTGATATTAAAAATGCAATTCGTGAAGCTATTTTGGATGGGATTATACCCAATGATTATGATGCAGCGTATGCATTTATGCTTAAAAAAGCAAAGGAAATAGGAGTGGTTGTTAATGAATAATTTCAAATTTTAATTTTGTTATTTATAATCTGATATTTGTAATTTTACTACATGGCTATCTTACGATTCAGAACATATTGGGAAGATGATGACAGTATTTACAGAGATATTGCTATTCGTCATACACAAACATTTGCAGACCTGCATTCAGCTATTTTAAAAGCATATGAATTCGATAGTAAACACAAGGCAACTTTCTATCGCAGTAACGATAATTGGCAACGTGGCAGAGAGATTTCAGCAGAAAAATACGATGACCATGTGTATAAAGTAGAGCCTTTAATTATGTCCGAAACAGTGATCGGTACAGAAGTTAAAGATCCTAATCAACGCTTTATTTATGTGTACGATTTTAATAAGCTCTGGACATTCCTGGTTGAATTAATTAACGTTGATAAAGAAGAGAATAAAAAGCTGACCTATCCAAGCTGTATTCGTACAGAAGGTATTGCTCCTTCGCAATACGGAACCAAAGGTTTGGTGGATAGTCGCCTGGCTGAAGTAGAAGAAAAATACGATCTGCAACCGGATGCATTAAAAGATGGCTTTGGAGAAGAAGGAGAGGAAGATGAATCCGCCTTTGGTGAAGAAGAATCTGCTGCAGATGAAAGCAACGATGGATTTTAATTGAATTTTATTGATAACAATTTGAAAGTGTACTTCACATGCACACAAATTGATGAAGAATAAAACCTGCATTATAATAGTTGGTCCTACGGCTGTTGGCAAAACGGCTATTGCTGTACAACTGGCCCAGTTCCTTTCCACACAAATCATTTCTGCCGATAGTCGCCAATGTTACAAAGAATTGAATATTGGTGTGGCAAAACCTTCAACAGAAGAACTTCAATCAGTAAAACATTATTTCATCAATTCTCATTCAATTAACGATGAAATGAACGCTGCTGTATTTGAAAAATACGCTTTACAGGAAGTGCGCACGATCTTTGAAAATAATGATCATGCTGTTATGGTTGGGGGAACCGGATTGTATATAAAAGCTTTTTGTGAAGGCATGGATGCAATGCCTTCTATTGATCCTGAAATAAGAAATAAGATCATAACTGATTATGAAACCAAAGGCTTAGCATGGTTACAAAAACAGGCGGAAGACAATGATCCGCATTATTACTCAAAAGGTGAAATAAAAAATCCTCAACGATTAATGCGTGCATTGGAAGTTAAATTATCAACAGGAAGATCCATACTTGACTTTCAAGCAAAAAATAAAAAACAAAGAGATTTTAATATTATAAAGATAGGATTGCAATTACAGAAAGAAGAATTGTATGAAAGGATCAATCAGCGTGTAGACATAATGATAAATGATGGATTGGTGGAAGAGGTGAAGGCTTTATTGCCTTATCGCCACATCAACGCATTGCAGACGGTAGGATACAAAGAGTTATTTGAATATTTTGATAACAAGCTTTCATTAGAAAAAGCAATAGACAACATAAAGCTGAATACCCGGCATTATGCCAAACGGCAAATGACCTGGTTTAAAAAAGATGAAGAAGTAAAATGGAATGCCCCTGATTTTAACGCAATTCAGCAAGCAGTTATAACTTAATTCCTAACGTTGCTACAATATTTCCTCTCTTCGTATCAACGGTAGAAAATGTATTGGCTTTATCTTCCAATCTGTATGGAAAGTTCACATCCTTGTTGATAGAATAAACATATGTAAGATCAATAAAAAAGCCATTATTCCTGTAACCAATTCCACCACTCAATAACGTTCTGGTAGCTTTTAGTGCAGCATCTTTATAAGGATTGCCATAATAAGCAAATCCCAATCTGCCCATGATCGTATTAAACTTTAACTCACCTCCTGCACGGAAATTAAAAGTGCCTTTATATTGGTTTCTTATCACGCTGTTCAACTGGTGAAAATAATCCAGCTCATCCTGTAAGGCGGCTTCATTATCTGTAGAAAAAGAGGCGATGTTATAATCCACATATTCAATATCTGCAGTAATAAATGCCTTTTGTTTGGTGATGTCCGCCGTTTCCCTGAATACGTAACTTCCACTTGCAATAAGTTTGAAAGGCGTTAGCAGGTTGTATTTATTCAACCCGGGCTGTCCAGATGTAAAAAGATCAGAACTTACAGAATCATTATTGTTGGCATATCCTTCTTTATAAGTTGCCAGGGAAGTTCTTCTCGATTCCTGTAAGGAAGTAAAATAAGTTGGAGTGTGTAACGCTAATCCAAGTCGAATATATTCTTTAGGCTTATAAATAGCGCCAAGCTTTACATTAAAACCTACACCTGAAACACTGTAAGCATCTGTATATGTAAAATGATTAAAATAGTTATTGTGATTAGAGGAAGTATCTGTTTCTGAAAAAGTAGTGGTGTTGTCGTAATTCAGTATCGGTATTCCCAGGCTGCCCCCAAATAAAAACTTATCATTCTTATTGGTCGCAAAGCTGATGGCAAGCTCATAAATGCCGCCTTTTGTTTCTACTGTGTTTTGTTGATACAATGCATTGCCCTGCGCCAACGTAAATTCAGGCAACGCTTTTATGCGCACGGTATCATTTACGGTGATCGTATCTACCAGGTAAGTATATAAAGCAGGCGCTGTTCCAAATGCAAAACCGGGATTGTTTATCGCATCGTTGATCGAAAGATTGCTTTTTGAAAATTCTTCAGCCCATTGTTCCGCATAGGAACTGTAATTGTTATAGCCTGAATAACGCAAAGTATTATTAAAATTAGCAGTTTGTGATATTGCGATGCTGAAAGCATGACTAGTATTTGGTTTCCCCTGATCATCAAACCCAAATACAAAACCGGTTGGACCTAAACCCAGACTGTTCTTATTGTTTTGTGTACTTGTTCCTCTGAAATCGATTGAATTGTTGTTTAAAAAATACCCCGGAGTAAAAACCAATTCCGATGTTCTGTACATGCCTAACCCGGCAGGGTTTACATAGTTGGCACTGATATCCCCTCCTAAAGAACCCATTGCGCCACCTACTGCCATTATACGTGCCGATGCATTTTGCGGGTAAAAAGAATAACGCAATGCATCTTCAGGTATTTGTGAATAAGCTCCAATAGTAATAAACAGTAAGGCAGAGAGTAAGTATTTTTTCTTATGATTCATGTATGATCTTTCTTATGAGTTTAATTATTGTCTGCCGTTGCTTGGCCGGGACACACCGCCGCCGCTTCCGCCGCCAGATGATGAACCTCCGCTATTGTAGGAAGGAGAAGGCGTATAGTTGCGGTTAATATTGCTATTATTATACTCGGTATTATTATAAGTAGGGGCCTGGTAATTATCAGATGGTGCTGTAGTTCTGTATTGATAATTAGAGTTGTTGTAATTTTTTTGCGGAGCCGGTTGATACCTGTTTATAGTACTGTTATCATTATTATAACCGCTTTTATAAGCATCCAGGTTGGTCTTCCTGGGCGTAGTGTTTATAGGCTGATAGGAAACAATATTGTAATTGTAGCCGCCATATGGAAAACCATATCCGTAATTGTAAGGACTTACGTAACCATAACTGTAAACGGGAAAAGGACAATAATAGGGGTTGTAATAATAATCAGAAGTATACCCGTAGTAATAAGGAGAGTAATAGGATGAATAGGCGTAATCATCATACATATCCCTCCATCTCGGGTCCCGTATACTCATTACGATTTCCGGGTCTCTATAAGGCTCCTGGTATTGTTGTGCCGGCTTTGCTGCAACATAACCGCCACCTGTCATAGGTGAATAATAAACATCATCCACTGTTTGCCCGCTTTTATAGACAGTAGAGCAACTACTTACAAAAGCTGCAATGATCATTGTATATAAAAAAATCTTCTTCATTACTAACCTGTTTAATTACCTATTAAAGTTACTATTTTTGCGCCGGTTATTTAGATGTTATTTAGGAAGTTTTTAGGTGCTTTAAAGTGTTAAATCTTTATATTTTTTTTTGATACAGGCATTTGTTTCTTAAATAAGCATCGTTGTGTCACATTTCGTTCATCGGCATTACTGCTATTAAACTTTTATTTAAGCGTATAGTTTAACGGCCACTGTTCAATTGTTCTCAACGATAATCAATTAAAACAGCGTAATAAAAAATAAAAAATGAGCAAAGAAATTACAAGCAGAGAACAGGATTATTCGCAATGGTATAACGATCTTATTATAAAAGGAGGTTTGGCAGACTATAGTGCAGTTAGAGGCTGCATGGTTATCAAACCCTACGGATATGCACTTTGGGAAAATATGCGGGATGTGCTGGATAAAATGTTCAAGGAAACCGGTCATCAAAACGCTTACTTCCCTTTGTTTGTTCCTAAAAGTTTATTTGAAGCAGAAGAAAAAAATGCAGAAGGGTTTGCAAAAGAATGTGCCATCGTTACACATTATCGTTTAAAAACAGATCCGGAAAATAAAGGCAAGCTAATGGTTGATCCTGAAGCAAAACTGGAAGAAGAATTAATAATTCGTCCTACCAGTGAGGCAATTATCTGGAATACATATAAAGGTTGGATTCAATCTTATCGTGACCTTCCGATCTTGGTAAACCAATGGGCTAATGTAGTCCGTTGGGAAATGCGCACACGCTTGTTTTTGCGCACTGCCGAATTTCTGTGGCAGGAAGGACACACTGCACATGCTACCTCACAGGAAGCTGTAGACGAAACCGTGCAGATGTTAGATGTATATGCTGATTTTGCAGAACGCTATATGGCTGTTCCTGTAATTAAAGGAGTTAAAACAGCTAACGAACGATTTGCCGGTGCTGTTGATACCTATTGTATTGAGGCTTTGATGCAGGATGGGAAAGCATTACAGGCAGGTACATCACATTTCCTTGGGCAAAATTTTGCAAAAGCTTTCGATGTGAAATTCTCTGATAAGAATAATCAATTGGATTATGTATGGGCTACGAGTTGGGGTGTTAGTACACGTTTAATTGGTGCCTTGGTAATGGCGCATAGTGATGATGACGGTTTGATATTGCCTCCCAAGTTAGCACCAATACAGGTGGTGATCGTTCCAATTTTTAAAGGTGAAGAACAAAAAAAGCAGATCGATGAAAAAGTAAACGACCTGGTGAGAACATTAAAAGCCGCAGGTGTTTCAGTGAAGTATGATGATAATGATAATGCACGTCCCGGTTGGAAGTTTGCTGAATATGAAATGAAGGGAGTTCCTGTTCGTATTGCAATTGGTGCGAGGGATATTGCCAATAATGTAGTAGAAGTAGCCCGTCGTGATACTAAAGAAAAAATGAGTATGAGTATAGATGGGTTGGGCGAAAATATCATTCAATTGTTAGATACTATTCAAACAGCTATTTATGATAAAGCCAGAAGTTACCGGGAAAAGCATATAACCAAGGCTGAAAATATGGATGAGTTTGTACAACTATTAGATGATAAAGGTGGTTTTATTTCAGCTCATTGGGATGGCACGCCGGAAACAGAAGAAAAAATAAAAGATCTCACTAAAGCTACCATTCGCTGTATCCCTTTAAATAACCCTGAAGAAGAAGGGTCGTGTATATTAAGTGGAAAGCCCAGTAAACAACGAGTGTTGTTTGCCCGGGCTTATTAAGATAGTGTGGTTAAGAGGTAAGCTGGTAATCCTACAATAAATCATTTAGGCTGCGCCGTAAAAATACTGTTTATATCGTAAAAATACGTTTTGCCATACGTATTTTCCGAAGTTGAGTAAATTATTATATTGATAATAATCAATTATATACTTGTAGTGATATTAAAAGCTGAAGCTTAGCTTTAGTTTAGTAGCGGTAATCACTACACAATGAAAATTTTATCCCGGTATGTTTCTTTTAGAAACACCCGGGATTTTTTTTTGACTATAACTTGCTTGTTATAAATCGACACCCGAATTTTCCTTTTATTTACACGTCTTTTCCACGTTAACAATCCAATCACCAACTGGCAACGTTTGCAGGCTTACAGTAATAGTTTGTTTACAATTACGTAACCTTTTCTTAACAGCACAAAAATACCTTCGCCGCCAATTAAAACAGCTACATGAAAAATTTACTTGCTTTTGCCATTACTATTTTGGCATTTACCTCATGCGTAAAAGACAGGCTTCCTTCTACTAATACTCCACCTCCATCAGGTGGTGCAACAGGAACTGTGTTACATTATTGGAATTTTAATAATGATAATACCACCGCCGAAATGCTGATCCCCAATTACACAATTGGCGGAGGTGCTATATACATTGATTCTCCTGCAGTATCACGTACAACTGTTTTATTCGATTCACAATCCAGTACAGCGGGAGGAATAAACGCCCAAAACAATGACGTGGATGGCAAGTCGCTTCGTGTAAGAAACCCAAGCAGCTATATAGTTATTACTGCCCCTACAACAGGATATAAAAATATCAAGATCGCTTATGCAATAGAAGCCAGCAGCGGCAGCGCAGCACTGACAAATACAGTTTCTTATACAACAGACGGAACAAATTATTCTTCAGCTAATCTTGATAATGCTACTTATACAATAACCGCATTGGATCCGGATTACCAGTTGGTCACATTTGATTTTTCTGGCATTACTGCAGCGAACAATAATTCAAAATTTAAAATAAAAATTACCTTCTCAAATGGTAATACAGGTGCATCAGGTAATGATCGTTTTGATAATTTAACAGTTACAGGAGACGACCTCAATAGTTCTACTCCTTCAGGAAATGCGCCGGTTATTTCAAGTGGTGCTACGGCAAGCGCTACTGTTGGCAGTCCTTTTAATTATACCATTACTGCTTCTAATAATCCAACAACATTTGCTGCGGTAGGTTTACCTTCTGGGTTAACGGTAAATGCTTCA
Organism: Ferruginibacter albus; assembly: GCF_020042285.1. Taxonomy (NCBI): domain Bacteria; kingdom Pseudomonadati; phylum Bacteroidota; class Chitinophagia; order Chitinophagales; family Chitinophagaceae; genus Ferruginibacter; species Ferruginibacter albus. The sequence goes on along the minus strand of NZ_CP083388.1, from coordinate 2,528,058 downwards.
ACAGGTGTTATCAGCGGATCGCCTACTGTTGCAGGTTCTTTTAATGTTACAGTAAAAGCTACTAATGCAAGCGGTACAGGAACTCAAACATTGACCATTGGTGTTAGTGATCAACCTGTAGGGAATACTCCTGTTATCTCTGGCACTACCACTGCAAGCGGTACCGTTGGTTCATCTTTTAGTTATGCTATTACTGCATCTAATAATCCTACAAGTTATGATGCAACAGGTTTACCGGCAGGGTTAACTATTAATACTTCTACCGGTGTTATCAGTGGTACTCCTACCACTGCAGGTACATACCCGGTAACATTAAAAGCTATTAATGGAAGCGGTACGGGAACACAGATACTAACCATAACCGTTAGTAATGCCTCTGTTTTAACATTATTACATTACTGGAACTTTAATAATGATAATCCTACGACCAATTTGCTAGTTCCAACCTCAACTGTTGGTGGAGGTACTTTGTCTATGGATTTTGCTACAGTATCAAGCACTACAGGATATTATGATTCACAATCAAGCACAGCGGGAGGTCTTAATGCTCAAAACAGTGATGTAGATGGTAAATCACTTCGTGTAAGAAATCCTGTCAATGATCTGATTATTACCGCACCAACAACAGGTTATAAAACTATTACAGTAAGCTATGCAGTTGAAGCCAGCAGTGCGGCTAATGCTGCATTGGTCAATACTATTTCCTATACAACAGACGGAACAACTTATACTTCGGCTAATCTTGCTAATTCAACATATACGATCGGTGCAATAGATCCTGCATATGAGTTGCATACATTTGATTTCTCTTCTATTCCTGCTGCGAATAATAATCCAAACTTTAAGATCAAGATCACTTTTTCAAATGGTAATACCAATACATCAGGTAACGACCGTTTTGATAACTTAACTGTACAAGGATATAATCAATAATAAATTTATTTACCAAGCTCATCAATCATAAAAATGAAACTAACAACTGCTAAAATAGCATCCTTACTAATACTTGTTCTTTCTTTTAGTAAGTTATCTGCACAACAGCAAATGGGGTATACCGATTATAATATCAACGGTATTCAACCTTTTAAAATAAACAGTGGAAATAACACCATTCAGATTGGTACTATTTTTTCTTCTTATATCGATCTAAGACAATATCCTGCCGGTGCAACGCCTGATCTTACAAAAAATCTGTTCAAGCTAAAAGATGCCCGCCTGGATGTTAAAGGGCAAGTAGGAAAAGACTACGAATATAATGTACAACTGGATTTTGCGCAATGGGGAACTGCTTATCAACCTGATGGAGGTCCGTTGTTAGATGCCAATATTACTTATAAAGGACTAAAGAAATTATTCAACATTAAGTTTGGGTATTCTAAAGTTCCTTTTTCATTAAACTCTTTAGTTGAACATTTCGAGTCGCCATATTGGGAACGTCCACAAATAACAAAAGGAGATTTTATGTCTCGCCGTGATGTAGGAATTAAATTGAGCCGTTCTGACTGGAGCGGACGTTTAAGAAGTGCTATTGGTGTTTACTCAGGTGTTGGAGAAACAATATTAGGTGGCACCAACGATCCAAGCGGCGGCTTTGAATTCATAGGAAGAGTAGAAGCGTCATATCCTGAAAATCATAATGAAGAGATGATTGATGTACAAGGATTGACTACACCCAATATTTCAGTAGGTGCCAATATTCGTTACTCCAATCGTATTTTACCTTCAGGTGCTACTTTTTTACCGGGCGAAACAGGCGCTATGTTAAACAGCAGCGCTTCAGCAATGGAATTAAAAGTTATTAACGGGCAAAAAATGATCTGGGGCGTAGACGCATCGTTTGAATATCGTAACTTCTCTTTACAGGCAGAAACTATTTTGTTGCACGCAACGCCACACGACTCGGCGGATGCACACTTAAATGGATTGCCAAAAAGCTTTACCGGCGGCAACTTTAATGCAGGTGGCTGGTATGTACAAGGCAACTATTATGTAAAGCCTGCTAAACTGATTTTATCAGCCCGTTATGATCAAATGAATGCCAATGATTTGGTAGATGGCGTAAGTAACCATTGGGCTTGCGGCGTTTCGTATATGCTGAAGGGCTATAATTCAATGCTCAAAGCCTCTTTTGACCAGAATCTTCAACCTCAATCTAACCTCAAATATGGTGGAGAATCTATTAACACCAATAAATGGCACAATGAATTTAGAATAGGTTGGCAATTAGTAATAGATTAATTTTTTAGATGAATAATAATATTGCAATGCTTGTAAAAAGAATACAGATAATAGTATTTTGTTTCGCAGGCATTTTTTTATTTGCTTTTCAATATAAGCAGGATGGCGGATTGGAGTTGACCTTTGATCATACAGCTACAACTCCTTTGTTAAATCCGCCATACATCAGTAGCGTCATTGGTGATCCAACAGACCCGGCTTCTGACCAGGGAATTGTGGTAGATGTAAAGGAAAATAATATGCCTCTTGCAAAAACAGATTATATGCTTACCTCCAATAGCGATAATATATCTGTTATCGGAGATGATAAAATCACTATTACAAAAGAAGACGGGCATGCAATTATCAAAATGAACCCTGCAGGCGTTGGCTATAGTAATATAACGCTAACGCTTACACAGAATAAAAAAAGCACAACGCTGGTGATAAATTTTGCAGCATCTGCTTCGGATTCAAAAGATACATATTGGCATACAGCTATGGCAGATGCTTCTGCAGCAATTGCATTAGATAGTAATTATATGCTGGTGGCAGATGATGAGCACAATCTTTTATTTATTTATCATCGATATCAATCCGGACTTCCATTAACTGCATATAATTATGGCAGTGAAATGCAATTGCCTGATGGCGCTAAGGAAGTGGATTGTGAAGCTGTTGCTTCAAGCTTAAAAAAACCTAAACGTTTTTACTGGACAGGTTCGATGAGTAATGGCGGAAAGAATTTTAAGGAAGAACCTAACCGCAGCTGCATTTTTGCAACGGATATAGATGGTACAGGGAATAATGTAAAATTCTCTTTTAAAGGATATTACATGCAATTGCGTAGAGATATTTTAAAGTGGGGAGATGATAATGGCTACAAGCTTTCCAAAGCTGCCGGATACGGAAATACTCCAAAAAGTACCGATGGCTTTAATGCAGAAGGAATGGTATTTGCTCCTGATAGTACTACATTGTACATTGGTTTTCGTGCACCGATGGTCCCTGTATCAAAACGGGCTAAAGCATTAATTGCACCAATACAAAATTTTGAAACATGGTTCAATGAAGGACATCCAAAAGAAAATATTTCGATAGGAGCACCAATTGAATTGGACTTGGGTGGCAGAGGGATTCGGGATATGATTCGCTTGGGTAATAAATACATAATTGTTGCCGGTAACAGCGATGAAGAATTAAATGAAGCATTATATAGTTGGACAGGATCAGCAACAGACGCACCGGTTTTAATTAATATTGATGTTAAGAATTTAAAATCGGAAGCTATTATCCCGGTTTACAATAACGGAATCTTTACAGGCAAGGTTCAGTTGATAAGTGACAACGGCACGGATGAATATTACAATGATGGGGTGCATGCTAAATGGCTGGATAACGGGTTTAAAAAATTTCATAGTAATATCGTAGATATAGCCCGATAAATAATTAAGTCAGCAGCTTTTTATAAGCTTCAATAAATGTAAGGAAGGCAGATAAGGTTTGTTCGTCAATGATCTTGCCGTCATTATTTATTTTCCCTTTCACACCTTGGATCAATAAGGTAGTTTCATTTGTAAACTTTGCCATTACTGTTTTCATGACCAACTGCAACTCTTCATGGCCTTTTTTTCCTTGAGCTGATGCCGTTATTAAACCTGTTGGCTTATCGGTGAAAAGGGTAGTAGATACACACCATTCAATAGCATTCTTTAACCCGCTGGGGATACTGAAAATATATTCAGGTGTTGCAATAATGATCCCATCTGCTTTATCAACTGATGCTCTGAATGCTTTAATTGTTTGAGGTGGCTCATCAATAGAAAGTTCTGGGTCAAAATGAGGCAACGATCTTAGATCATTAAAAACAATAACGTCAAAAACGTCTTTGGTTAGCGAAATAAAATTATCAATCAATTTTTCACCGGAAGAATGTTTACTTGCGCTGCCTATTATTATAAAAATATTTTTCTTGTGTGTCATCATTATATCAACACACTAATTTACGCTACTTCTATATAATTTAATATTGATTAACCCAGGTTAGATCATTTGTTTTATAACCAATGGACGCTGCTATAGACAAGTATTCATTCTTTACATCTTCCGGCATTGTTCTTTCCCGGGAAAGCAACCACAGGTAATCTAAATTTCTTCCGGCAACCAATGCGTATTTGTAATCTTCATCAATGGCAATAACATTGTAACCTGCATAAAATGGGCCGAAGAACGAAACCTTTAATTTGCCTTCTTTGTCAGACCCCGCAAATACAGCTTTGCCTGTAGCGGTCTTGGTTTCATTTTTAGTGTAATCGTACCCGGTATTTACCACTTTAATGCTGCCATCTTTATTTACAAAATATTCTGCTGTGGTGTGGTTCAGGTTATGTTCATAATGATAATCCAGGCGGGCAATTTCGAACCACTTGCCTAGATATTTTTCTTTGTCAAAATCTTTTACAGGAGAAGCACCTTTAGGAATAGAACGCCTGTATTTTAAAAATAGTGCAGCGGTTATAAAAGCTATTACACCCCCTGCTATTAAATATTTCTTTTTCATGGTATAGTAATATGATGTATTACGTTAAATACAACATCTATACCGAAACGTTAATAAATGAATGGAATGATTGCCTTTGTTGTTTTCTTATAATCAAGATATGCTGAGCCAAAATGCCCGATCAATACTCTTTCCTCTATTCTGATTCGAATAATAAATACGCTTAAAATGGCGAATACTATGACTAATAAGGACATCCAGTTGTTGAGTGTAACGCCATAACCAATAAAGGAAAGGAGAGAAGCGGCATAGGAAGGATGCCTGAGGTATTTATAAAATCCGTCTTTTTTTAGTTGATGATCTTGCCGGATGGTAACAGTAACTGTGAAAAAATTTCCCAACGAGGCAACAATATAAAGGCGCAAGAGTACACCAATTATAATTATGCAGAGACCGATAAAACGAATCGCAGTATGAGAAGATATAGGACAGTAAATAGAATTTGTAATAAATAAAGCAGTAATGATTGTTACAATAATTACTATCCATATCAACAATAAAGAATTTTTATCTGCATTTTGTTTATCGGTATTATTAGAACGCAAAAACCTGTTTAAATAGATCTCTGAGAGTAGCCAGGTTAGATAAGTGAAAATAAAAAGAATGTTCATTTGTGCCAGTAAGTTAGTGAAACTGCCTTAAGGAGCCCAGTAATTATGAGATAAAATAACCAGGTTGATCATCTTTATAGTATTATCATAATAATCAAAATCATTCAATTTAAAATGAATGGTATAATCCCATAAGCTGTTTAGCCATTGTTGATTTTTATTATCGATCATAGCTGCAACAGCAAACGAAGTAATAAAGCTTAGAGCTTCAAAGTTTTTTGTTTTGATATCATCGCCCTGTAAAGAATAGCCGGCAGAAATATTATCAGGATTGCCTTGTGTAGTTTCCTGTATCCATTTGTTGATAGGAGCTATAAATTTTTTTGCACGAACATCTCCATTCACAATATAATCAGTAGCAATACGCCAGGGCACCCGGCAGGCATTGTAATAATACATGCCATCGTAAATACTTTCTAAATAAAGTCTTCTGGCAGGTTTGGGTTTGATGTTTATGCTCTGAATGAAATCTGGTACCAGTCCAGTTCCATCACTGTATTCATTTTGCAGAAAATTAAACAACGTATAATTATTGTTCAACACTTTTGCCCATGTATTGCTATCGGTAACAGAAAATGATCTTATCTCAGACGGAATAAAATCAGAAGAACGCATATCAAAATAATCCCTACTATCTTCTTCAATAGAATTGCTTTCTAAAATGGTAAAAGATGTTTTATTGATGTCCTGCATTTCAATTGCATTAACGATATTTTTTGCTTCCTGGAAGTAATTTATACCGCTATTGCTTGTCCATTGCGCATTTGCCAACAAAAGGGAATAAGCAATATCAATATCTCCATCTGTTGCAGCGCTTTCCTCAAATTCTTTACAGTTATTGATTTGTGCCCACGACATTAAATATTGATTTCTTTTGCTGGGGTGTTCTTTGTAATACCTGAACAATCCATCAAATATTGATCGTGCTGCTGTATCATATCCTGCCATCAATACCATTATCATCATTCCATAGCCTTGTCCTTCAGAAACGCTTGCGTAGTTCTTAGCACTATTCTCTGCCCAGATATAATAGCTATTGGAACATGCGCTCTGTTTTAAATATTTTTCTTTCCACTGATCATAAAATGAAGTAACAGAATCATCCAGTTCTTTTTGTGAAATATGATCAGGAACAATTACTCCATCAAAATATGTAGAATGTTGAGGGAATGGGTGTAGTGGTTGAGCAGTAATGATACAGGATATAAAAAATGATATGAGTAGGAATTTTACTTTCAAGATAGCTGTTATTCTTTAACTCAAATATAAAAGGAGACCAGTTAAAAAAATGCTAACCCTAAAATAAAAGACCTCGATGTAGATACATCAAGGTCATGGTTATAATGGTTCTGATTAGACGTTTTTGAATAGAGCACGAAAATAGTTGCAAAAAAGTAAAAGAAAAACTACTTTCTTTCAAAATTTTTACTTGTTATCCCTTCCCACCCGCATAAGTGTTTCAATTTTAGCTTTACGGTTTTCTTCTATCTTGTTATGATGAATTTTAGCTAACGTAGGAGCGATCACCAATGATACTATACTCATCAGTTTAATTAAGATATTCATGGATGGTCCGCTGGTATCTTTAAAAGGATCGCCCACGGTATCACCTGTTACAGAAGCCTTGTGTGGTTCTGACTTTTTGTAATGTGTTTCACCATTTATTTCAACACCTTTTTCAAAAGATTTCTTAGCATTATCCCATGCACCGCCGGCATTGTTCTGGAACATTCCCATTAACACACCACTAACGGTAGCGCCTGCCAGGAAACCACCCAATACTTCCGGTCCAAAAATAAAACCAATCACTAAAGGAGATAAAATAGCAATAGCGCCCGGCAATAACATTTTTTTAATAGAAGCATCTGTTGAAATAGCCACGCATTTATCGTATTCCGGCTTTCCCGTTCCTTCCATAATACCCGGAATAGTACGGAACTGGCGACGCACTTCCTCCACCATTGCCATAGCAGCCTGACCAACTGCTTTAATGGCTAAAGATGAAAATATAAAAGGGATCATACCGCCGACAAATAAACCGGCTAATACATCCGCATGATAAATATCAATACCATCAATACCTGCAATGCCCACAAATGCAGCAAATAAAGCCAATGCTGTTAAAGCAGCAGAAGCGATCGCAAAACCTTTACCGGTTGCGGCAGTAGTATTACCCACTGCATCCAATATGTCTGTTTTTTCACGCACTTCTTTTGGTAGTTCACTCATTTCGGCAATCCCACCGGCATTATCAGCGATCGGACCAAAAGCATCAATTGCTAATTGCATAGCAGTAGTAGCCATCATGCCTGCAGCAGCAATAGCCACACCATATAATCCTGCGCAATGATAAGAGCCATAAATACCTGCAGCCAATACCAGGATAGGCAATAAAGTACTTTCCATACCTACTGCTAATCCGCCAATAATATTGGTAGCATGACCGGTGCCTGACTGACGAACAATGCTTAATACAGGGCGTTTACCCATTGCCGTAAAGTACTCGGTAATAATGCTCATTAAGGTACCTACACCCAATCCAACTAGGATCGCTCCAAATACACCACTCGGTGTAAAATCATATCCTCTTAAAGAAAGATGATCCGGTAAAACAAAATATACCAAGAAGTAAGAAGCGATTGCAGTTAATACGATCGAGCCCCAGTTACCCATGTTCAATGCTTTTTGAACAGCTTCTGTGCTAAGGCCTGCTTTATCAGAGATTTTTACAAAGAAAGTTCCGACAATAGAAAATAAAATACCCATAGCAGCTATCAGCATTGGTAAAAGAATAGGAGCCAGTCCACCAAATTTATCACCTGCGCTAACGGTTTCTCTACCTAATACCATTGTTGCCAAAACAGTTGCCACATAGCTTCCGAATAAGTCAGCGCCCATACCGGCAACATCCCCCACATTATCACCCACATTATCGGCAATAGTAGCCGGGTTGCGTGGATCATCTTCCGGAATGCCGGCTTCTACTTTACCAACCAGATCGGCACCCACATCAGCAGCTTTGGTATAAATACCGCCGCCTACACGGGCAAACAAAGCAATGCTTTCAGCACCTAAGCTAAAGCCTGTTAATATTTCTATTGTACGCTCCATTTCAATGCTGCCAACAGGAGCATCAGGAGCAAAAATTGCTTTTAAAATAATGAACAATCCGCCTAAGCCCAAAACCGCCAAACCGGCAACGCCTAAGCCCATTACACTGCCCCCGGTAAAGGACACCTTTAAGGCTTTACTTAGGCTGGTACGTGCAGCTTCTGCAGTGCGTACGTTAGCTTTGGTAGCAATGCGCATACCGATATAACCGGCAGTAGCGCTGAAAACCGCTCCCAACACAAAGGCAAGCGAAATGCTCCAATGACTGTTGGCATTGGTACTGCCCATAACACCTAATAATAAAGCGGCGATAATTACGAAATAGGTAAGGATCTTGTATTCTGCTTTAAGAAAAGCCATAGCACCTTCGGCTATATAGTTACTGATTTCTTTCATCCGGTCAGTTCCGGCGTCTTGTTTCGATACCCACGAGAACTTAATAAATGTGTAAAGCAAGCCAATAAGTCCTACGGCGGGGATAGCGTAAATCAATTGGTTCATATAAATGTTCGTCTAAATTTTGGTCGCAAATATAGGTGAAATGCAAACGTTGCCGAAATTTTGAGATTTTAATATCTACAAAACCATCGGCAAGGAGGAAAATCAATAAAAATGAGTGTCAGAATAAATGCATGGCCTGCCGGAAAGAGCAGTTTGCTGAATTTATACTTAGTAATCCTGTCTTCAATGATAAATTCGCCTACTTGGTGCATAAATGTGCCATACGTAAAGATAAATTCGGCAAAATCACCTTTCCGGATGCGATCCTGAAGAATAATTTCGACGATTTCGATATGATTTTCCCACTTTGCTATTTATGAATTCGCCCTGTTTTATTGTTTTCTCCCAATATTTAATAACGAATTATCATGAATAATTAATGTTGCTGATGAATAAACACTTACGCTTCTTGCAAAAGAAGGATCGTTTACAACAGGATAATTAAGTACAGGAGCTTTTATGATCACATCAGTATTAGTGTCAGGGATTATACCGCATGCCCAATTAGCAGGATCTTCCCATAAAGTGCTGACAGCACCTGTCCAGTTAACAGCAAATTTTATAACAAACGTGTGACTAAGGTTTTGCGAACCCGGTGCAGTGATCACGCAACGATATTGATTGCCATATAAAGAATCAGGTAAGTTGGTTAGATGTAATGTATCGTTTGTAGTGCCGGTATATAAAGCATTATCATAAATATTTGCAAAGCCGGTATCCGTATTGATCTGCCACTGCCAACTTCTGTTGCCATGCATGCCCGAATTTAATTGCAGGTCATCATTAGGACATAAAGCAAACGTATCGCTAAGTGTTATCATTGCAGGACGTACCATTGTACTAAACCGATCAATATAAGCGCCGGGTTTATTGTTGAAAGCAACCAACCGAATCGTATTGGTTCCTTTATATAAAAAGATATTTTTCTTTTCGTTTGCCCAATTGGATTGTGTAGAAGAAAAGGTGAATTGTCCCGCATTGGTACCATTCACCAAAACAGTACAAGGCTTGGTAACAGTATCTGTATTGGCATATCGAATATTCAATGTGTCGATTTCATCTGATGTTCGTGTAGTGGTCCATTCAATATAATTGCTGCTGTCTGCAAATTCCATGTATGCGTTTCCGCTATATCCTGTTAATACATTGCTCCATCCCCAGGAGGATTTATTGCTATAGGTTTCAGCTTCTGTAAAACCGGTAGCATTGGTTGGTATCAATGGAATTTTATTGTTGATAAAACTATTGTACACCTGTAGCCTGCTTACGTTGGTTAATGTGCCCGTTGTAAAGGCGTTACTAAAATTGCAATTAATAATTTTTATGTCCGTTAATGGGGAACGGGCATAAGCATCTACATTCCATACCGAAGCGCTCTTAGCACAAGTGACGTTATTTAATTCTATGTTGCGGATAACGGGAGTGAATGTTCCTACATCACCTTCCTGGTAATTCATGTCCACATCTAAAATATCTCCGGTAGTGATTTGCCCAACAGTACAATTACGCATAAAAATATTTTCAATAATACCGCCACGTAAAGAGTTGGTTTTAAAACGAAGAATAGTACCCAGGTTCGTACTACTCATATTGCAATCTTCCGCAAATACATTATTGATGCCACCGGAGCATTCGCTGCCCAATGTTACAGCGCCATGCCCATCAGCCATGGTGCATTTTTGTATCACTACATATTGACAAGGAACATTTACTCTTCTGCCATCATTGTTTCTGCCTGATTTAACAGCAATACAGTCATCGCCTGTACTGAAAGAACAATTATATATTAATACGTCTTTGCAACATTCAGGATCGCAGCCATCATTATTAGGTCCGTGAGAATTGATAGTAATGTTAGAGACAGTTACATTTTCGCTTAACACAGGATTTACTTCCCACATGGGAGAATTAATAATAGTAACACTATCTATCAAAATATTTTTGCTATTATAAAACTGGATGAATGCCGGGCGCAGCTGATGACCACTGCCATATACCCGTTGTTCTACAGGAACGCCATCCTGCCCTTGTTGATTCAATAAGTTATTATCAGTAGTTGCCTGGGCAGAAGTTTTCCATGCCCACCAATTGCTGTTAGACGCTTGTCCATCTAAAGTGCCCGAACCGGTTACTGCAATGTTGCTTGCACCATAAGAATAAATAAATGGAGAGAAGTTATAACACTCCACACTTTCAAAACGGGTTAATACCACCGGCAAATAATTATTAGTATTAGTACTGAATTTTAAGGTAGCATTTTTTGAAATATAGAGATTGACATTGTTTTTTAGTGTAAGCGCTCCCGTTAAAAATGTTCCGGCAGGAATAACAACTCTTCCTCCTCCGATTTTAGTACAGGAATCAATTGCTTTTTGGATGTAAGAAGTTGCGATGGTAGTGCCATTAGTGGGTGCGCCAAGATTTACAATATTAATAGCTACGTTAGGAAATGTTGGTGCTTTTATTCTTGTTAATACATTGGATAATTGATTCCAGTTGGTATCAACAGGTATAGTTGATTGTGCAAAGGTTGAAAGAGCAAATAAATAAATAGCACAAAAAGAAAGTATCTTTTTCATATAGAATTAGCGGTGAGTAAAGCTAAAATACTATAAACAGCACAGAACTCACGTTAAATGGAATTTTTTAAGCGCAATCGTTTGCAACAGATAATTTGCCGATTCATTACAATTTGTATCTTGTTGACAAATACCTTATATGCAAAAAATATTTTTAACTGCTATTATTTTATTTGGCTTGATGAATTTTAGTTCAGCACAAATCACGGCAAAAGTTGATTCTACAAGTCCTGTTATGTCGGGGAAAAAAGCGAATACCGCACAGGAAAATGTTGTATTTGCAAGAGTAGAAAAGGAAGCATCTTTTCCGGGAGGGCTTGCAGGTTGGCGCGACTTTTTAATGAAAAACCTGGATGCCTATGTTCCAATAGCCAATAAAGCACCGAATGGTACTTATACTGTTATTATAAGGTTTATAGTTTCAAAAGATGGCAGTATTTCAGATGTTGAAGCAGAAACAAATAAAGGTTATGGAATGGAGGCTGAAGCAATTCGTGTAATTAAAATGGGCCCCAAATGGATTGCTGCCAGGCAAAATGGACGTGTTGTAAATGCTTATCGCAGACAACCGATCACATTTGTAGTACAATAAGGATGTATCATTTTATATAAGTAAAAGGTCGGTATTAATACCGACCTTTTTACTTATTAATTTAATCAACAGTACTTATTTTTTTATGATAAAAAACATACGATAATATTCCCGGTATAAAAAACACCAGCATACCCAACATCGGCAATTGAAAACCTCCTTTTGCCAAACCGGAATAAGTAGCGCCGATCAAATCGAAAAATAATCCTGCATAAGCCCATTCTTTAATGCGTGGAAAACCCGGGATCAAAATAGCAATGACACCTAACACTTTTGCTACTCCAATAAATGCAATAAAATATTTCGGGTAACCTAACATATCTGTCACAATATTAATGGCGTCTTTTGAAACCATAACATCAGGAATGGCTGAAAAAAACATTAAGCCTGCAAATAAAATGGTAAATACCCAATACCAGATCTTTATCTTTTTCATGTTTAAAGTTTTAGTACTGCAAATGTAATCTACAGAAAAAATAGTAGAGATGCAAAAAGCGACAATTGATAGTGCTATTACGACATTCTGCAATTAATTTGAAAAATAAGGCAACAACGTTTCCTTTAATGCTTCGGGTAATTCGGTGCGTTTCATAAAAGTTTTTTCCAGTATGTACAAGGTAATTTCGGCAGTACTTAATAATTCTTTTTGTTCATTATATATTTCTGAATAAAAAAGGATCTTATGTCGATGTGGTAATTCTTTTAGAGTGGTCTTTACCGTTATAATATCATCATACTTTGCAGGACGAAGATAGCGGCAATGAAAATCTGTTACAGGCATAATAATGCCAAATGCTTCAATGTCTTTATAGGAATAGCCCAATTGCCTGAAAGCTTCTACTCTGCCTATTTCATAAAACTGGGCATAATTTCCATAATACACCATCCCCATTTGATCGGTAAGTGCATAATGTATACGAATGGTTGTTTCGCTGGTAAACATGTTTCAATAAGTTTCGTTGTGTGAAACTAAATTATGGAATTTCGACTAAGTTTACATCTACACAATAGAAAACGTTCGTTTTGAGCTCCGATAAGTATAAACATATTGACGATAACCAACTGCTTCAATTATTTTACACTGATAAAAATAATGAGTGGTTGGGTATTTTATTGCAGCGCTATACATTGTTACTGCTGGGGGTGTGCATGAAATATTTAAAAAATGAAGAAGAAGCGAAAGATGCGGTACAGCAGATCTTTCTAAAGGTGATCTCCGAATTACATAAATACAAAGTGGACTATTTCAAAAGCTGGCTGTACATGGTGGCAAAGAATTATTGCCTGATGCAATTGAGGAATAAAGACAAACAGTTCAAAGAAATAAAAGAAAACCTGTTAAATGCTCCTGATGAGGAAATAAAAAATGCTGTTCTGGAAAAGGATACTACGCTTAACAATATGGAGTCTGCCTTGGAACAACTTAATGCAGAGCAGCGGGAATGCGTAACTTTGTTCTATCTTCAAAAGAAAAGTTACCAGGAAATAACAGGTATAACAGGATATAGTTTATTGCAGGTAAAAAGCTACATACAAAACGGCAAACGAAACTTGAAAATAATGCTGCAGCAATTACAAAAAAATGAGTGAGGATCTAAAAGACATATTATCTAACAGCAATAAAGACATCGATAATCAACAGTTGATGCAATACCTGCAAAACCAATTAAGCAGTGAGCAGCAGCATGACGTTGAAAGATCGATGGCAGATGATCCTTTTGTGAACGATGCAGTAGAAGGCTTGCAAAGTTTTGACGCAAAAAAGAATGTTCAGTCGTATGTAAATGAATTGCATGATAATCTACAAAAACAACTCGCCAAAAAGAAGAAGCGTAAAGACAAACGCCGCTGGAAGGATCAGCCTTGGGTTTATCTTGCTATAGCCATTATTTTATTGTTGTTGTTAATTTGTTTTGTTGTAGTAAGAAAATACCTGGGGTATTGAATCCTTTATGTAATTTATAAAGGAATAGCATTGGATAGTTAAATGAATAAAATGTATAAGAGATTTTTCTTAATGCCATTACTTGTAGCTTATTCTTCATTGTTTTCGCAAAATCAAATTACTATACAGCTAAAGATCTGTAATGGGTTAACTAATAAAGAAAATACCATTGCGGCATCAAAGATTAAAGTGTATTGTACAACAGATACTATAAGCAGAAGAAAGGTATATATAGGAAGATCAGCTAAAAATGGAGAGTTGCCGTTGCGCAACATAGATAGTTTGCGTGCCTTATTTCAATACTTATACTTTAAAGAAAATGATGCAATTGATGAACAATATATTAATCTTAATAGCGTAGTAAGTGACACGATCTTATACCTTTCCCCAAAGACAGAAATTGTTACCGTAGCAAAACCTGCTATTTATCTTTATCCGGAGAAAAGCTGCACCGTTTCTGTTAAGTTGGATTTTAAAGGTAGACTGCAAACAACCTATCCCGACTATGCAAAAGGATGGCAATTCACTGCTTTGCCGGATGGAAGCTTGATAGATTCTCCTGGCAACCGTAAATATGAATATTTATTTTGGGAAGGATCTTATGCGTTTCCTTCCAACCACTTTCAGTATAAAAACGGATTTGTAGTTGGTGGAGAGAATAGTAGAGATTTTTTATATGAAAAGCTTTCTATGATCGGTTTAAACCAAAAGGAGATAAATGATTTTTTAATTTATTGGCTGCCTTATCTTGAAAAAAATAAATATAATTTTATTCACTTCTGGATCAATGATAATATAGATAATTCTACAAAACTTGTAATAACCCCTCAGCCAACAACAGTATTTACCGTATACATGGAGTATAAATCTTTAAAAGAAAAAATAAGCATGCCGGAACAGGAATTAGCTTCATTTAAACGATCTGGCTTTAGTGCAGTGGAGTGGGGTGGTGGTGAAGTTGGAAAGATTGTATATATAAAATAAAAAAGCAGACATTTTTAAATATCTGCTTTAACTTATAAATTGGATCTGTTTATTTTCCGATCATATTATCTACACTAGCTTTACCAGGGCCAATTAACAGCAACACAACATAGCAGATCAGGTAAAGGCAAGGTCCGTCTACACCTTTGCCAAAAAAATCGGCATGATTTACTTTAAACACTATTACACACATGTTTATTATTAAAGGAATAGCAGCAAGCCGCGTAAACAATCCTAATATTAATAATATGGAACAAAAGAATTCTGCAAAAATGCAAAGGATCAAAGAAAGCGTTGCGCCCAATCCTAAGAAGGAAATGAAATGATCTTTTATGTCACCAAATCCAACTAATTTTTGATACCCGTGACTCATCATTAAAACACTAACGGTAACTCTTAAAAATAACATAGCAACATTAAAAGCCCCATCAGAATAATTAATAGAAAGTAATTTCTTCATAAAAAGTAATTTGTCGATTTTTTAACAGAGGTATAAAATTAATTTGTGTTTCTTTAATAACAATTATCCACTTATTCACAATTCAATTGGAACAATGTTTGAGTGTATGCACTAATATTTACTTTTACACTTATCAATAACCGGCTTAACACGAACATGATAAAAAAGTTCAGTTCTCTATTTATATTTTTTGCCATTGTCTTCAGTACGGCTTTTTCACAGGCAACCTTTCCTGTGACCGATCCGCAAAAAGCATTCAAAGAAGCAAAGGAATTATTTATCCAACAGCAATATGCGTTGGCTTATCCGTTGTTTAAAGAGATCAAACAACAATATCTTGATAACCAAAAAAGCAATCATCTTTATTTAAATGAAGACTTCGATTACTACTACATTGTATGCGGATTGAAATTGCAACTGCCGATCGCTGCTGAAGATGCAAAGCATTACATTGATTGGACAAACAATGATCCTCGTAACCAATTAATGAGCTTTCATTTGGCACATTATTATTTTGCAAAGGAAAATTTTACGGACGCATTATTTAATTATGAACGGGCAGGATTAGATAACCTGACCAATGATGAAATTGCAGATGCAAAATTTGAAAAAGCCTATTGCTATTTTAATCTAAAACGCTTTGATGAAGCTTTTCCGCTGTTCAATGAAATTCATCAATTACCTGATAATAAATATTACAAGGCGGCTAATTATTATTATGGGTTTATTTGTTTTTACAAACATCAATACAGTGAAGCTTTACAGGCTTTCCAGGTAGTAGAAAATGAAAATGAATATAAAGGCATAGTTCCTTATTATGTAGCTGAAATATATTATTTGCAAGGGGATAAAGAAAAAGCAAGACAATACGGTGAAGCTGCTTTGCAAAAAGGCGGCTTGTATTACGATAAGGAAATGAAACAATTGTTGGGGCAGATATATTTTGAAAAAGGAGATTTTAAAACAGCATTGCCCTACTTGGAATATTATGTGAACAATAGTAATAAAGTAAGCAAGGAAAATCTATATGAAATAAGTTATTGCTATTATAAAGATGGACAGTTGAATAAAGCAATTGATGGGTTTAAACAATTGAGCAATGAAAAAGATTCATTAGGACAAAGCTCTATGTATTTGTTGGGTGATTGCTATTTAAAAACAAATCAAAAGGAAAATGCAAGGAATGCATTTCAATATTGTGCATTGAACAGCAGTAATAAAGCACAACAGGAGATATCCCGATTTAATTATGCCAAACTTTCTTATGAATTAGGCTACCAGGATATTGCGCTAAATGAAACGAAGAAATTTTTGAATGATTATCCTAATTCTGACTATGTAACAGAAGCAAAAGAACTGCTGGTGGCATTGCTGGCAAATACCAACAACTTTAATGATGCGCTCACATTATATCGTTCCTTTACCAAGCCAACCGCTTCTATGCAAAAAGTGTATCCACGCATTTTATATGGAAGAGCGGTAGAATATTTGAACGATCAGCAAATAAATGCAGCAGACGATCTGTTTAATGAGTTGGTAGCATTGCCTGCCTCTAACGTTACTCCGTATGCGAATTTCTGGAAAGGAGAAATTGATTATCGTACCGGAAAATATGATGATGCCATTCGCTTTTCGGGGTTGTATTTACAAAGTAATGTTCCTTCACAAGGAGAAGCAACGCCAACCGCTGCAAAATATAATATAGGTTATAGCTGGCTTAAGAAAGAAAATTATCGCCAGGCGTTAACTTATTTTGAGCCATTGGGCAAGCCATTGATCACTTCTACCACATTACAGCAAGATGCATATGTACGCACCGCTGATTGCTATTACATGATAAAAGATTTTTCTACAGCCAATACCATGTATAGTTATGTTGTGGACAATGCATTGCCTCAAAGCGATTATGCTTTATTCCAGAAAGCAATGATAGCCGGAATAAAAAGTTCTCCTGATAAAATAAAAATATTGAATAACCTTACGCGTCAATATTCACAAAGCAGTTTGGTGCCGGATGCAGACCTGGAAATAGCAAACACTTATATGGCAAACGAGGATTTTAAAAGCGCCATTCCTGCTTTGAATAATTTGCTTACAACCAATAACACCGGATATAAGCCAGCGGCTTATTTGAAATTAGGATTGTGCTATTATAACCTGAATGATAATAATTCAGCATTAACTAATTACAAAACATTACTACAGCAATATCCGCAATCAACCGAAGCCGATGAAGCGCTGGACAATATTAAAAGCATTTATGTAGAGGAAGGAAAACCCGATGAATATGTTACGCTGGTAAATAGTATGGGCAAAAGTATTTCTGTGTCAGAAGCGGACTCTTTGACCTATGCGGCGGCTGAATTAAAATACAGTAATGGAGATTGTAAGGGTTCTATTGCCGGGTTCAATAATTATCTAAACAAATATCCAAACGGTTCTTATGTATTAGATGCAAATTATTTTTCAGCAGAATGTTATAATCAAAATAAAGATTGGCAAAATGCTTTGAAAAATTACGAGGTTGTAAGTGCACAAGGTATCAGCAAGTATTTCGAAAAGGCAACCTTATCTGCAGCCCGTATTAATTATTTTGAATTAACGGATTATAAGAATGCTAAAAAGGATTTTGACCTGTTAAGAGCAAATGCGGTAAATGAAGATAATAAACTGGAAGCCTTGAGAGGAGTAGTTCGTTGTTATTATCAATTGAAAGATTATACACAGGCAAATGATGCAGCAAAAGAGTTATTAACCAAAAAAGGAATTAGCACAGATGATAAATCGGTGGCGTTTTTAGTATTGGGTAAATCTCAACAGTCCGCAAACGACTGTAATGGGGCAATGGCATCGTTCAAATCCTGCGCAGCAATAAATAAATCCGCCTGGGGAGCAGAAGCAAGGTATGAATTAGCAAATTGTCAGTTCAGTTTGGGCAATTATAATGCTGCTGAAAAATCAGCGCAGACGGTTATTAAAGAAACGCCATCTTATGATTATTGGTTAACCAAAGCTTATATCTTAATAGGTGATGTGTTCATGCAGAAGAAAGATTATTTCAATGCAAAGGCAACGTACCAAAGTGTAGCACAAAATTCAACTATTGCAGAAATAAAACAGGAAGCGCAACAGAAGTACGACAAAGCAGTTGCAGAAGAAAAGTCCGGTTCAAAACTAGATAATTAATGAAAAGACTAACCTTATATTTATTTAGTGTACTGTGTACAGTTAGTACGATCAATGCAGTTGCACAGGATACAACACGCAAGCAGGTGATAGAGATCACGTCATCGTATAAACCTGTATTGCGTAATGCGGTGAAAATAAATTTCCAGGCATCTAACTTAAGTGCCGATACTTCTAAAGTAAGATTGCAATATAATATCCCAGCTCAAAACTTATTTTATACTTATCAGCCTTTACCATTAAAACCTTTGGCATTGCAGACAGATACGATAATGGAATTAGGTACCCGCAATTTTATTAAAGTAGGATTCGGTAATTATTCAACTCCGTATGCAAGAGCAGGGTTTAGTTTAGGAGATGGTAAAACATCATTAGTAAATATTTACGCTGATTATATTTCATCAAAGGGAAATATTGCCAACCAGGATTATTCCCAATTCAATGTAAAAGCAGCAGGCAGCTATTTTACTGCCAATAATGAGTTTTATGGTAAAGCAGCTATCAACCAAAGCAATTATTATTTATATGGATATGATCATTCAATAGATACTTTTAGCAAAGACGAGGTTAAACAACGTTACAGTACGCTTATTTTAAATGCAGGCTTGCGCAATAAAGATGTAAATGCTGCAGGTATCAATTATAATCCTAACATACAATTTAGCTTTGTCAGCAATGCAGATAAGGTAACAGAAAATACGGTAGTTGTTAAAGCACCGGTTGATAAAACCATTAATGATAAGTTTACTGTTAAAGTGGCATTGAACGCAGACGCCACTACATACGACACCAAGAATTTACCGGCTAATGTATCCATTCATAATAATGTATTTCAATTAGCACCTGCTGTAGTGTACGATGCACAGAAGTTTACGGTGCAAGCCGGCGTTACTCCAACATGGGATAACTCGCAATTGAATGTATTACCTGATATTAATGTTGAATTTCCGGTAAAGGATAAAATATTCTTGGTACAGGCAGGTTGGGTAGGGGAAATCATTAAGAATACCTATCAATATTTATCAGGCGTTAATCCTTATTTGCAAACACCATTATCGCAAACTAACACAAGAGAAACGGAATTTTATGGAGGCATTAAAGCAACGGTAGGTAATCACTTTAATTTTAATGCCAAGATAGGATTAGTTACTTACCATAATCTTCCGTTGTTTGTAAACGATTCCATAATTGGTAATAGTTTTTACATCCGTAATGAAAGTAAAGCAGATAATCTTCGCATACACGTTGACTTTAGTTATATCAATAAAGAGCGGTTTACGTTTAATGGAGGCTTAACCATTAATGGCTTTACCGGTTTAACTGACAATACTAAAGCCTGGCATCAATCGCCCATTGAAGTGGAATCTTCCGTACGTTGGTGGGCGGATAAAAAAATACTGTTAAAAGCAGACCTCTATGCTTTTGGCGGCGCTCCTTACTTATTGCCCGGTAATATAAACAAATCACTTAGCGGCGGAGCTGATCTGGGTGCAGGAGTAGAATATTCTATTACTAAACAGTGGAGTGGATGGCTCGATATCAATAATCTGCTCAATAATAAATATGAACGCTGGCATAATTATCCTGTGTATGGCTTGAATTTTTTGATAGGGGCGAAGTATAGTTTTTAATAGATAATTAGTGAATGGGAAATTGATAATTTCTTTATTTTTTAATTATCAATTTTGCAAGTATCCATTATCAGTTATCCCGCTTATCTTTGCCACCTTGTCAGCGCCATGCAACATTCAATTGCTTCATATCTTTTTAGAAATAAAAACTGTTTTTTACCTGGTATTGGTGAACTAAAGATCGTACGTACTCCTGCCAATACCGATTTCTTTACACATCAAATAAAAGCACCGGTTGAAGTTATTGAATTTACTCCCTATGATGAAAAAGTTGCTGTGTTCAATGAACTAAGCGCCGAAAGCCAGCACTTAAAAATGTTGTTGGATACAGAGAACAATATAACGTTGGAAGGTGTTGGCACATTCTCTAAAAGCAATAATGGAGAAATAAATTTTGTGGGTGTAAAAGTTGCAGAGATTTTTAACCAACCGGTAAGAGTAGAAACTATATCACACCAACCTGCTGCATATACCGAAACAAAATCTGTAGTACAAAGAGATGTCCTTCCTGAAACTGTTGTACAACACGACAGCACATTATTGATTAATGATAATCCTTTGCCCAAAAAGGAGCGTTGGTGGATTGCGGCAGTAATAATTGGAGTGATCGGGTTAGGAGCATTGTTATTTAACATTTCTCAAAATGGATCAACAAGTGGGAATATAATTAGTATACCAAGCAAAAGCCCTGTCGGAACTTACGATTCTGTTACACAATAAGGTGTTGTAAAGTTTTTACTAGGGTGAATTTTAATTTAACGTAGCTTCAAACAACTTTGGCCAACGTTTACCGGTAACATATACTTTTTTAGAAGTACTGTCATACGCAATTCCATTTAGCACATCCGTTCTGTCAGGGATCGTTTGTCCCGGAGCATATTTATCCAACAAGCTGGTTAAATTAATTTTACCAACAACATGCCCGTTAGCAGGATCAATTTTTACAATATTATCAGTAAGCCAAACATTAGCGTAGATATATCCATTAATATATTCCAACTCATTTAACTTAACTACGGGTCCTAAGTTATCATTTACCTGTATGGTGCTTTTAATTTTAAAATCATCGGCATTTACAAAATAGAGATTGGCGGATCCATCACTGATGATCAGATCGGTGCCATTGTTTGTCATTCCCCAACCTTCATACGGCCAGGTAAACGTTTTAATGGTTTTAGTAATGTCATTTACATCGTACACATTTACAAAATGGCTGGTCCAGGTAAGTTGAAATATCTTTCCTTTAAATACATTAATGCCTTCTCCAAATACATCGGCAGCGCCCATTTTATGCTGTTGCAGCACTTTGCCTGTTTTTATATCAGAGATCTGCAGGGCAGAATTCTCATTGTCTCCAGCTCCTTCATACATCTTTCCGTTGTACACCTGTAATCCTTCGGTAAAACAACTGGTATCGTGCGGGTATACATTTACAATATTTAGATTAATATCCGGAGGAACAGGGATATTATTGACAGTCGTAATTTGCTGATTTTGAGCAGATTCATCAGAATTTGACGAATTGTTATGGCAAGCAGTTAAGGCAATTAAACCTATTAAAAATAGATATTTATTCATTCCTGTGAATTTCAATATGTTGGACAAAAATAATAACTGTTTGGTAAGTAAAATGTTATTGTTTAAACATTTGTGGCTTAAATGTTTGCATATGCCGCAAATGTTTTTATCTTTGTTACTCCTCTGAATGTAGTATTTCTCATTCTTCTACAAGTTACCCTATTTTTCAGAGCAATGAAGTAGTCTTCATTACCAATTATCCTCAATAAATTTATCGTCCTTCATCCTCCTAAGCGATTCCTCGTATCCTGTGCATATTCCCACCCTATGCGGAGCCTTATAAACCGTTTGCAACGCACTCGGATTTTTTAAGACTTTTTGAAATTTTATATGAAATCGTTTTTTGGGACTATTGCTCTTCTTGGATGTTTGCTAACTGCACAAGCGCAACGTGTTTGCGGAACTGTTGAATATATTCAACAATTGATCGCTGCAGATCCTTCCTTACAATCTTCTATTAATAAAATTCAGCAACAGGCTACAACGTTGGCATTTCGTCCAACCGGAACCGCTGTAAATGATACTATTCCTAATCAAATAATAAACATACCGGTAGTTATACATGTGTTATATAATACCGATCAACAAAATATCAGCGACGCACAGGTGCTTTCTCAAATGACTGTGTTAAATAAAGACTATCGTCGCCAAAATGCAGATGCGGCTTTAACACCTGCGGCATTTAGAGCAGTGGCTGCAGATGCTAAAATAAATTTCTGTTTAGCACAGGTAGATCCTAAAGGAAGAAAAACAAGCGGTATCATTCGCAAATTCACTTCTACACAATTGTTTACTACAGATGATGCAGTAAAATATGCTGCTCAGGGTGGTGACGATGCATGGGATTGCACAAAATATTTGAACATTTGGGTGTGTAATTTGGTAAGCCGTAGCTTAGGTTATGCAACCCCTCCGGGCGGACCCGCGGATAGAGATGGCGTAGTGATAGCGTATAATGTATTTGGAACAACCGGCGTGTTACGTGTTCCTTTCAATAAAGGTCGTACAGCAACGCATGAAATTGGTCATTGGTTGGGTTTACGTCATATATGGGGCGATGATGAGTGTGGTAATGACAGCATTCCTGATACTCCTCAGCAGGAAACATATAACTACGGATGTCCGAGCTTTCCTCACATGTCAAGTTGCTCTCCTAATGCAAATGGAGATATGTTCATGAATTTTATGGATTTTTCTGACGATGCCTGCATGAATATGTTTACTATCGGGCAGGTCAAAGTAATGAGAGCATTATTCTCTAAAAATGGCGTTCGTAATTCATTCTTAACTTCTTTCCAATGCGATAGCAGCCTGGCTTCACCGCAAGGCGGCGCTTTACCAACAGTTCCGGCAGAAACTACGGTAGATACCGTTATTGCGCAAATAATTAAAGTGTATCCAAACCCGGTACATTCTCAATTATTTATTACCAGTAGCACAATCTCTAAAGTAAATACGCAAACGCTTCGTATATACAATACAGTAGGCACAGAAGTACTAAGCACTACTTTATCGCAAACAACTACAACACTTAATGTTAGCAATCTTGCTGGCGGAGTTTATATTGTGCGTGTTGGCAGCGGAAAAGATGTGTACACCACTAAGGTTATAAAGGAATAGGCAGTTGTAAAAAGAAAAGTAATCACTTTTCAAGTTGTAGCCGATCTTTTTATAGAAGCTCCATAAATAAAACAGCTTCTATAACTATTAAAATAGATTATGCACTAGAGTAGTTATTGCTGCCGCACAACAAACTTAACAGGAATTCTTTTGTAGGCTGTTACAATACATCCGTTCTGCCTTCCCGGTTTCCAGAAAGGACCGCTTTGAAGCAGTCTTATTGCTTCTTCTTCCATTCCAAAGCCATTGTGTGTTTCAGCCCGCACATTTTCTACAACACCGTGAATGCTTACAATAAAAATCAACATAACAGTGTAATCGCCCTCCGGCGCTCCATTTAATGCAGCAAGATCTTTATGCTGATTTGTTTTTATATAAGCTATCCACGCTTCTTCCCCGCCGGGAAATTCCGGTTCTATTTCCAGTTTTGTAAAAACCCTACTGGTGTCATTATCTACACACCCAATAGGAGGATCATTGATGACAGTGTCTTTTGTTAAAGTCTGACTAAAACCTTTTATAGTAAATAGAAAAAAGAAAATTGACAAAATGATCTTTATCATAATAATTCAATTTTTTAGATCTTATAACATATACCTTCCAAAGCCAGGTCGGTATTGGGGAAAACTTCACGAGCTTCATTTCTGAATTCATCCAACACTTCATATTTAGAAGAAAAATGTCCTATGAGTAATCTTTTTACTTCTGCTTTTTGAGCGATCGTTGCTGCTTGTATGGTAGTGCTATGAAAATGTAGCAATGCTCTTTCTTCATGCAGTTTTAAATAGGTTGCTTCATGATAAAGCAAATCCACATTTTTTACTTTGTCGATGATGTCTTCGCAATACAAAGTATCGGCACTATAAGCATAACTTTTAGGAGGGATGGGAGCAAAGGTTACTTCTTCATTGGGAATAACTGTTCCTTTTTTATTGATATAATCTTCCCCTTGCTGTAATTTTTGATAAAAAGAAGTAGGTATTTCATAAGCCTTTGTTCTTTCTACATTAATATTTCTGAGTTTGGTTTTTTGTTTAAACAAAAAACCAAAACATTCAATGCGGTGCTTCACTTTAAAAGCATGTACAGTAAGATTTTTATCATCTGCAATTAAACCATCTTCTGTTATTGCATGAAAGATTAAATTATAAGAGAGTTTGGCAGCACCTACTTTAAACTGCCAGTTGATTATTTCTTCCAGTTCCCTGGGAGCATGTAAGTGCAGGTCTTGCGTTCTGCCCAACAAACTCATACTGGTAAGCAAACCAATTAATCCAAAATAATGATCGCCGTGTAAATGCGAAATAAAAATGCGGCTTATCTTACTTCTCCTGATCTTATATTTCGCCATTTGCATTTGAGTGCCTTCTCCACAATCTATCAAATAAGTTTCTTCCAGGGTTTGTAAAACCTGTGCGGTAGGGTTTCTGCCAAAAGCAGGAACTGCAGAATTGTTTCCTAGTATAGTTAATGCTAACAAAGGCTTAGATTGTGTGCGTTATTAATTTTTACCTAAGACAAAAACATAGTATAAAAGGCTGCGTATAAAAAAATTATTCTTCTCCGCTATCCAATAATTCCCGTTCAATTTCTTCCATTTGTAAAACATCCCAGGCTTCGCTTTCAGTTGGGGTTACATTCATTACTTCCAACAACTCCTTTTCATCCAGCAGTTTTTCAACCTTTTCCTGCAATTCGCAAATTACAAAAGATGCGCTGTTCTCATAAAATTGTTGTTGCAACATTGCCAATTCTTCTCCTGTTTTTTCATCTAATGTTGTAACTTTAAGTAAGTTTAGAATGATATGTGGTATGTCTTTTTGGAGGTAAGAAAGCAGCAGATCTTTTAATTCTGCTGTCATATTAGCAGTAAGTTGTTCTTCTTCCGGCGTAATAACAGTAAATCTCTCTTTGGTATCTATTTTGACATTCATTCGGTAGCTACAGTTTGTGTTGATGTAAAGTAAAGGCTTTTTGATAAATATTTGATTGATTCAATATGATTTGTCGGAGAGTTTTCCTAATTTGATCAGAGCATTTTTCGAGTTTTGAACATATTAACATTTTAGAATCGCAGCAAACTATATCGTAGAAATAATCGTTATTATTGTAAAGTTAAACCTCAATTAAATGGATAATAATTTTTCAGCACAAGTAAAAGAGATAATTTCCTACAGCCGCGAAGAAGCTTTGCGTTTGGGGAATGATTTTATCGGTACTGAACACTTAGTGTTAGGACTGATAAGGGATGGAGAGAATACTGCTATCAAAATATTAAAATCGCTTAATGTAGATTTATATGAATTGCGTAAAGAGATTGAAGTAGCAGTAAAAGATAAGACCGGGAAAAATATTGCAAACATCAATTCACTGCCATTGACCAAGCAGGCAGAAAAAGTTATTCGCATCACTGTACTGGAGGCAAAAGCCAATAAAAGTACAATGGTTGAAAGCGAACACTTAATGTTATCGATCTTAAAAAATAAAGAAAATATTGCTACGCAGATATTGAACCAGTTCGATGTTGATTATGATATTTTCAAAAATGAATTGGGATTTGTAACGAGCAATCCTCCTACAGCAGAATTTTCTGAAGAAAATGAAGATGATTTTGACGATGAGAAAAAGCAATATGGTCAGCAGCAAAAATCTCAACGTGGCGGAGCTAATCAACCTAAAACAAAAACACCCGTACTCGATAACTTTGGTAGGGATATAACCCGCCTGGCAGAAACAGCTTCATTAGATCCGATCGTTGGTAGAGAAAATGAAATAGAAAGAGTTTCGCAAATATTAAGTCGCCGTAAAAAGAATAACCCGATCTTAATTGGTGAGCCCGGCGTTGGTAAAACAGCGATAGTGGAAGGTTTGGCATTGCGTATCGTACAAAGAAAAGTAAGTCGTGTATTATTTGATAAGCGTGTGGTTAGTTTGGATCTGGCTGCTTTAGTTGCCGGTACAAAATATCGTGGACAGTTTGAAGAAAGAATGAAAGCTATCATGAATGAGCTGGAAAAAAACAGGGATGTTATTTTGTTCATTGATGAGATACATACTATTGTAGGTGCAGGTGGGGCAAGCGGTTCATTGGATGCTTCCAACATATTCAAACCTGCTTTAGCGAGAGGTGAGTTACAATGTATCGGTGCTTCTACTTTAGATGAATATAGAATGCATATTGAAAAAGATGGTGCATTGGATAGGCGTTTTCAAAAAGTGATTGTTGATCAGCCTTCGGTTGAAGAAACTGTTCAGATACTTTCGAATATTAAGAGCAAGTACGAAGATTATCACAATGTTACTTACAGCAAAGATGCCATTGAAGCATGTGTGAAGTTGAGTGAACGTTATATGACTGATAGGTTATTGCCGGACAAGGCCATCGATGTAATGGATGAAGTAGGTGCAAGAAAACATATCAAAAATATTAATGTTCCTGCGGAAGTAATCGATCTGGAAAAAAAGATAGAAGATATTAAGCTTGAAAAAAATAAAGTAGTAAAAAGCCAGCGTTTTGAAGAAGCTGCTTCATTGAGAGATTCTGAGAAACGTTTGCAGGAACAATTGGAAAAAGCCAAACATGATTGGGAAGAAGAAAGCAAACACAAACGCTATCCGATAGAAGAAGAAGATATTGCAGAAGTAGTGAGTATGATGACCGGTATCCCTGTTAAACGGATGGTACAGGCTGAAACTGAAAAGTTACGCCGCATGGGTACAGATCTAAAAGGTGCTGTCATTGGTCAGGAAGATGCTATTGGCAAGGTGGTAAAAGCTATTCAACGTAATCGTGTTGGGTTGAAAGATCCTAAAAAGCCAATCGGTACATTCATCTTCTTAGGTCCAACAGGAGTTGGTAAAACAGAATTGGCAAGATCGTTGGCAAAACAAATGTTCGATAATGAAGATGCATTGATACGTATCGACATGAGCGAATACATGGAAAAATTTACAGTTAGCCGTTTGATTGGTGCACCTCCCGGTTATGTTGGTTATGAAGAAGGCGGTCAACTAACAGAAAGGGTTAGACGTAAACCGTACAGTGTTATTCTGTTAGATGAAATTGAAAAAGCGCATCCTGATATTTATAATATTTTATTACAGGTGTTAGACGATGGACAATTGACTGATGGATTAGGTAGAAAAGTAGATTTCAAAAATACCCTGATTATCATGACATCAAATATTGGTGTTCGTCAATTAAAAGATTTTGGAGAAGGAGTTGGTTTTGCAACGGCAGCTCGCCAGCAGAACAGCGAAGAAAATAACAAAGCAGTTATTGAAAAAGCGTTAAAACGTACCTTCAGTCCGGAATTTTTGAACAGGATAGATGACGTGATCATTTTCAACTCTTTGACCAAAGAAAATATCTTCGAGATCATTGATATATTAATGAAGGGGGTGATGAACCGCCTGGTAAATCTTGGCTTTACATTAGAGTTAACCGAAGATGCAAAGAACTTCATTGCAGACAAAGGATACGACTCTCAATTTGGTGCAAGGCCTTTACATAGGGCAATTCAAAAATACCTGGAAGATCCTTTAGCTGAAGAAATATTGAATATGAGCATTAAGGCAGGAGATATTTTGATAGCAGACTTGAACAAAGATGATCAAAAAATAAAATTCACTATTAAAGAAGTGGAAAAGAAGAAAGGATCTAAATCTGCAGAAGCATAATAAATTCTTATAAATTTTGTAAAAGCCATCCGGAGTTTTCGGATGGCTTTTTTGTTTGCTTTTTTTGATGGACTTTTGTGGTGATGGAAAAAATTATCATTACGATAGATGGCTGGTCGTCCTGTGGGAAAAGTACGTTGGCTAAGCAATTAGCAAAGCGCTTAGGATATGTTTATATTGACAGCGGCGCTATGTATCGTGCCATCACTTTATATTTTTTACGTAATCACGTAGATTGGAGAGATGAAGATGAAGTGCATGCAGCATTACAGGATATTACTATCGAATTTCATTATAACAAGAACACCAAACAATCAGATATATTTTTAAATGCTGAAGATGTTGAGTATCTGATCCGGGATCTGATCGTTGCCGAAAAAGTAAGTGAGGTAGCCGCCATTAAAGAAGTGCGGCAGTTTGCTGTACGCCGCCAGCAGCAGATGGGGAAAAAGAAAGGAATTGTAATGGATGGAAGAGATATAGGAACGACTGTTTTTCCCAAAGCCGAACTGAAATTTTTTATGACAGCGGATATATCGGTTAGGGTTGAACGAAGATTTAAAGAGATGTACGAAAAAAATCCTAATGTAACTATTGAAGAAGTAAAGAATAACCTTGAAATGCGTGATTATATTGATTCTCACAGAGAAGTGAGCCCATTACGCAAAGCAGAGGATGCCATAGAATTAGATAATACCCATCTTACCATGGAAGAACAGTTGAATTTTGCACTAAATTTTTTGAAAGAAAAAGTTTAAAATATTTGCATTTCCAAACTTTGCATTATATTTTTACAGCCTGTTACTACGAGCCCAATCTCTATTGATAATCCTTCTAGATATCTTATTTTAACCCAATTACGATTTTACTTTCCAAAAAGTAGTATTCCAATTCCTCCGAAAAGAGACATTTCCACTATTCTTTATTGATAGCCAAAAAGCTATTTACCAGTTTAATTTTGTAAACTATTATATAAAGAAGTTAGATAACCAAGCACAAACAAGAGATGTCCCTTCGGTAATACGGAGGGCTCTTTTATTTTAGAGAGGGGCATAAAATGAAATATATTGTATGTCTGTTTTTTATTTTTGCAGGGTGTAAATCACTACAACATAATGACATTCTTTTACAGAATAAATCATGTTTTAATAAGGAATTGAAAGAATGGAAGAATGGATTTAATGATTTTGATCTCATTGAATTTAAAGTAAAGGATACTCTTCATTTTGATAATAATTCGAAACAGGATTTTAGCACATATCAAGACTTTCTTTCTGTTTATAAGCCTATCATAACATATTCTCCCGACAGCATTTCCTTTATTGATATCTACAGTTATCAATTGAATCTTGAAAAGAAAGTGAATGTGTATTACGCAATGCCGGACATCGATCAAGCGATCCTGCTTTGTAATGCTCAGACAAAATACTGGAACAGAATTTATTTTGGCTCGCCGGGGCAGTGGGTTGATGATGTTTCCTGGATCAGTAAAACAAAATTCATATTAGCTTGTACCGATAATGAAAATCCTGAAAGACAAAAGCCTTTTGTATTGCTTGGAGATATGAATAAACAGACTTTAATAGAATTTATAGATACTAATAAAAATTGTTTCAGACCAAAGCCAGGCTATGATTCTTATAAATTAAAAAAAATAAAAATAGAAGGGTTATAGTTCTGTAAAGGTCTTTGCTATTTCCTCTACATTTTTTGCAGCAGGGAAAAAAGAAACCAGTTTATTAATAACCCCTTCCACCAGTGCATCCGGGCAACTGGCGCCACTTGTCATCAAAATTTTTAAAGGCTCTTTTTTGGGTAAGAAATCAAAAGTTCTTAATTCCAGTTTATTATGAAAATCGCAATGCAGAATTTCTTTTTCAGAAATTATTTTTTCTTCTGAATTGATAAAATAAGTCGGCAGCTTTTCTTCGCAAAGCTCTACAAGATGGGAAGTATTGCTACTGTTATAACCGCCTACAACAATTGCCAGGTCAGCAGCCGTTTCCAATAAGCCATACACCGCAGTTTGATTATCGTTGGTGGCATAGCATAAAGTATCTCTTGTGTCTGCAAAACGTTCCGAAATATTATTTTCAGTAAGCTGATATTTTTGTGTCATCGCCTGTTTTAAAAAATCAGCAATAGCCTGTGTGTCGCTTGCCAGCATAGTGGTTTGATTTACCACGCCGATTCGTTGCAGATCTTTATCGGCATTAAACCCATCGGAATATTTTCCTTTAAATTCTTCGTTGAATAAGGAAGTGTCTTTTTCACCGGTAATGTATTTGCTTAATTCAACAGCATCTTTCATGTCATTGACTACTACTGTTGGTGTATGCGATGCAGCATGAGAAAACGTTGCTCTTGTTTCCTCGTGCGACGGCTTGCCATGCACGATCACTGAATATTTTTTTGCAGCGATCTGTTCGCTTCTATTCCATACTTTTTCTACAAAAGGACAGGTAGTATTATATTTTTCGGTCGGGATGCCGATATTATTTAATTTTTTTTCTATCGCTAATGTCGTTCCAAATGCAGGAATGATGACTACATCATCTTTTGTTAATGCATCAAACGGTACTAATTGTTTTCCATAAGTGTCCTGCAAAAATTGAACACCGCGTTGCTGAAGATCTGCATTTACCTGTGGGTTGTGGATCATCTCACTTAATAAAAAAATACGTTTACCGGGATTCTCATCAACCGTTCTGAATGCAATGTCGATCGCATTTTCCACTCCATAACAAAAGCCAAAATGACGGGCAAGATAGATTTGCAGCGGCCCAAAATCCAGCAGGGTAGGGCTGAAATCTTTTTTCATCTTATCCTGTTGGCGACGCTTGTTTTTAACTGCCGCAATCAACGGACTGCGATATATGATGGGAACATTAAATTGTTTCATTGTAATATTCTGCAAAGTTACAATCTTGCTCGTATATCCATTTTACTTAAATTTGGTATAACGAATTTAACAGCCTGCCGGAATATTTATCATCAGTACAAAATAATTTATGATCATATCAAAGCATCCCGTTGCAAAATGGGTTCATCATACCAATATTTATGAAGTGAATCTTCGCCAATATACGCAGGAAGGAACTTTTTCTGCTTTTGCAAAAGAAATGCCCAGATTAAAAGATATGGGAGTGGAAGTGCTATGGTTTATGCCAATTCATCCAATAGGAAAGCTGGATAGAAAAGGGGTTTTAGGTAGTTACTATTCCATCGAAAATTACCTGGATACAAACCCGGAATTTGGATCTATTGCCGATTTTAAAGAATTGGTACAGCAGGCGCATACCCTGGAATTAAAAGTAATTATAGACTGGGTGGCTAACCATTCCAGTAATGATAATGTATGGATCGGCGAACATCGGGATTATTTTGTACAGGACGATAAAGGGAATATCATGCATCCTTATGATTGGGATGATGTAAGCAAATTGAATTATGATAACCCGGATCTGCGTAAAGCAATGATCGATGCTATGAAATTTTGGTTGACGGAATGTAATATAGATGGTTATCGCTGCGATATGGCGCATTTAGTACCGCTTGATTTTTGGGAAGCAGCAAGAACGGAAATTGATACGATAAAACCCGGTTTATTTTGGCTGGCAGAGACAGAAGATATTTCATATCATGAAGTATTTGATGCAAGCTACACCTGGGAATGGATGCATAAAACAGAAGATTATTGCAAAGGCTATACAGATATGAACGGATTGTATTCTGTTTTAGATAAGTATAAAAAAGATTTTCCGGCAACAGCTTTTCGGTTGTACTATACCAGTAATCATGATGAAAACAGCCACACGGGAACAGAGTATGATAAGTTTGGTGATGCAGCAAAAGCTTTAGCTGTGTTCAGTTGTACGTATAATGGAATTCCTTTGATATATAGCGGGCAAGAAGCGCCGAACAGGAAAAAATTAGCCTTTTTTGAAAAAGATATTATTGAATGGACAGATAAAATGAAGCTACATGTTTTTTATAAAACATTATTGAACCTGCATTCAAATAATGCAGCCATGAGCGCTGCAGATATAGATGCAGCTATAGAGATTTTAAGTAACGATAAACCAATGCAAGTCATATCGTATATACGTAAAAAAGAAAATGATGCAGTTTTGGTTTTATTGAATTTAAGTAACGAATACATTTGGCCGCGTATTTATAACGACACTATCGTTGGCAATTTTAAAAATATTTTTACTTCCGAAGAATATTCATTTGAAAAAGAACGCTATTTTGAAATGCCTCCCTGGAGTTACCTGGTTTATGAAAAACAATTGAAACGGGTTTAATATCAAGCTTCCTTTTTAATAAGATATTTCAGCAAAAGTATCATTAACCCAATGGTTTTGATGGATAGAGCTATTTGTTGTAGTACACAAATAGGGTATTAATAGTATATAAAGAGAGAATTAATTTTACGTTGATAAAGCTACTTTATGTCTGAGTAAACAACAGAACGCATCAATCAACTTGCTTCCTTAATTCATTTGGGCTGTCTTATCGAAATATTGTTGATGTGTGCGATCGTTAGACTAAGTCGTTTATCAAATCCTATGTCAAACTAACGACCCCTTGTTCTCAAGGGGTTTATTTATTGAAGATTATGACAGTAATTTGCTGTTTACTCAAATTTAAACTATTTTTCAGTAAACTCTTATTGCAAAAATGAAGTATTGGTTGATTTTTCTGTTCTCTTTTTGTAATTGTTTCTTTGCGCATTCTGCATTCGCTCAAATAAATGATTTTACGGGAACATGGCGTATGGAATATCCTTCTTCTACCGGTTCTGTAATAAAATTAGAATTAAATATTGCAACTCCTCAAAATAGTATTCTGTTTCCTGCACATATAAAATTAAGCTGCGACAGCTTTGTTGCAGAGTATGAGTTTTTGTTGGTGAAGAAAAATATTCGCCAATTAGCTATTAGTAAAAACAAATACCCTTTATATGAAAAACCTTTTAGTCTTGATAATTTACCGATATGTTTGAATGGAGTTTTTGATTATAGCAGAGATCTGAAAGGTTCACCAATTTTAACTGCTATCCGGATGGAAGCAAAAAAAAATCCAACTGTTTTTCCGGGATTAAACAAGCTTAGTAAAAAATATATTTCTACGGCATTGTGCTTAAAAGAGTTTTTTGAAACTGATGACGTTAAGCTTAGAAAGATTAATGATCGTGGATGGGTAAGTGATGATTGCCAACGTATCTTAAGTCCGACTATATCACCTGCATATTTTGGGTTGTTAGATACTATTATTTTTAGAAACAGGGATGGATTATTGGAATTAACCAGCAGCAAGAAAACAGATAATGATATTGTTTCAGTTGCATTGAATGGAAGAACCATAATTGACCAGGCTTATGTTGGCAAGAAAAAATATAGCAACGAGTGCTTGCTGGATACAGGTTTAAACCTGCTGGCATTGTTTGCCGAAAATTTTGGAGATGCTGTTCCTAATAAGGGGAAATTAGATATTCAATTTTATTATAAAAAACTATCACTCGATTTTAATAGTTCGGCAGACAGTGCCGCCAATTTCATTGTGGCACAATTGTATTCTTCACCGGACACCATGCGGCAACTGAGCTTCCAGGAATACATTCCTACACCTGAAAAAAAGAACCTGGGTACCTACGATAGCTTAAAAAAGGACGACAAGCTAATAACGAGTATAGTTTCTACATCCAGGGAATTAACGTTTGCTATTTGGGATGATGCTGTAGAGGATGGAGATAGTGTGTCAATAGAAATTAACGGTAAATGGCTGGTGCAAAATATGAGAGTTACTAAAAAAACACAATTCTTCACAGTATTATTAAAACCGGGACCTAATACAATTATCTTCAGAGCTGAAAATTTAGGAAGTATTCCTCCCAATACATCAATGATGGAGATCATTGATGG
This sequence comes from Ferruginibacter albus, assembly GCF_020042285.1. Taxonomy (NCBI): domain Bacteria; kingdom Pseudomonadati; phylum Bacteroidota; class Chitinophagia; order Chitinophagales; family Chitinophagaceae; genus Ferruginibacter; species Ferruginibacter albus. The sequence continues at coordinate 2,493,876 of NZ_CP083388.1, read as the reverse complement.
TAAAAAACGTAAGTCATTTAATATTGAAACTACCGTTGGTGAAAATAATTTAGTAAGAATATTTTACGACCTGCAGCCGGATCAGCAATAGCTATATATTTTCTTTAAAAATGCATCGAAGAAAAAGACGCCGCAAGCGAATAGATTGCCAGGCTTCCAAATAACAGACAATACAACATAAACATCGTCCAATAATAATTTTGAGTAATCAGGCTTAAGTTGGTCTTTTTGGCTAAAGCCAGCTGAAACCATATGAATGCAACAACTGCCGGCGTTATAAAATATAATTCTACTGTGAGGCTGGAAGAAAATGGAATAATAAAATAAAGCGGAATAGAAATCAAAAAAGGAATTAAGCACATTTTAAGTTTTGTTTTGAATAGATTGGATAAAGCTTTCTTGTCTTCTAAACCTAACTTATTTTTTAAAAATAATTTTACATCCCAAACTATGATTATAATAAGTAAGGGTAAAGAAACGAAGACTAATATAAACGGCATATAAATGGTGAGTGTTAGAGTGGAAGCCAAAACGCCTGTTATAATCGCCAGCCATTTTGAACTTTTACTGAAAAATTTTAAAGGAACAAGAAGTATAAGCGTAATGATCCTGATAATAATAAATAGGAAGGGTGTTATACTATTATATGGAAACCGCCAAGGATATTTTAGATAAGCAAATAATGTGGAAGAGGGTGTAAAGCTAAAATAATAAAGCAGCAAAACATAACCGGCGCTTTTCTTTTGATACAAAAGGTAGGTTGCATAAGGCAAAACAAAAAGAAATAAGAAGTTTTGCAAAATACCAAACTCCCAATCAGCCATGCTAGGATTTAAAAAAAAATATTTTAAGTAAGAGAAATCAAAATACCAATTCGTGATTACCTGAATGATGATCAATATAAGTATTGCCTGCAGCAATTTCGTTTTATTAGTATCCATAGTTGCGAGCTTTTTTTAGATTGCCGAATGTAAAATAAAATTATTGAAAAGATGATGCTGAAATAAATTGCATAGCTGGGAAGCTGCGGGATTGAAGCGGTAGCTGCCGCTGTGCGCCGGGAATGTAGCGTAGCAGGCACTACAAGCGTAAAGCCCGGACCAATGCCGCTAATCGATACGATCGGTTACAGCCACGATCTTTTTCTTATATTTACTTAACAAAACTTACTATGAGAAAGTTATCCGTTATTACACTATTATTAGTTAGTCTCCAAGGTTTTACGCAGCCATTGGTTGAAACGGCTGCAACAAAAACGCTTACAACTACATTAACTGATGGCAGATTAACATTAAGCACTGATGGTGCATCTTATTTTGCAAATCTATCTTTGGCTTGTACAGACAGTATCTATCCGCATTATTATTGGGAACGTTTAACAAAAGCAGAGGATTTAAAGCCGCCGGAAAAATTATGGCCTTCATTTTATGGTTGTTACGACTGGCATTCCAGCGTACACAATCATTGGGCCTTATTGAAATTATTGAAAACTTATCCGAACATTCCGGAAGCAGCAGCTATAAAAGAAAAGTTAGAGCAAAGCTTTAAAGCCGAAAATATTTTGGTAGAACTGCAATATGTAAAAACGCACCAGGACGATGATTTTGAATTTCCGTATGGGACCTCCTGGCTCTTAAAGGTATCAGAAGAATTATTAACATGGGATAATCCTTTAGCAAAAAAATGGAATAAGAATTTGCAGCCATTGACTGATTATATTGTTTCCAAGTACATGCTTGAGTTTCCATTTATATCTGAGGCTAATTTTACCGGTAATCATTTTAGTACAGCCTTTGGATTATCATTTGCGTTGGATTATGCACGTGCTGCTAATAAAGCTTCATTGGAAAAAGTGATATTGACTGTTTCGAAAAAATTTTATGGATCTTTTGAACAAGAGTTTCCTTTGGCAAAAGAGCCTTTTGATTATGATTTTATGAGTGCGGGATTATTGATAGCCGATCTGATGCGGAAAGTATTGCCGGCAGATGAATATGTAAAATGGTTACATAATTTTGCTCCGGACTTATTTACAACAGATGGTGTTGCAGAAGTTTTAAAAGTACAGCACCTTAAAAAACATACTAGTTACTCCTCGCACTTTGATGGTTTTCATTTGAACCGTATTTGGTGTTTAAATGGTATTTTAAAATCATTACCTGCAAATGCCTTAAGTGAAGATGTGAGAAAAGCCTGGATTAACGCCGAAAAAGAAATGTGGGATTATGCACAGGAAAGCATTGGAAAAGGTAATTACGATATTGATCATTGGTTATCCTCTTTCTCGGTATTTGCTTTGGAAGGATATAAGTAACGTTAGACGTGATGCGTGAAAGGTGTAAAAGATTTGAACGTAGCTTATAACTCACGACTGACGTTTTCCGCTTCAGGTATTACATTCGTAATAATTTTGCATGGCATTAAAAACCTCTTCTTTTAAGTCTTCAACATCATTACCTGGTGGTATCGGGTTTAAAAAATGAAATTCTATTTTGCCCGGTAGAAAATAAAAGAATTTATTATTAGGGAGTACCTTGTTGGTATTAAACAGGATCGCAGGTAGTATTTCTTTTCTTGTATCTACCGACAATTTAAAAGCGCCGCTGTGAAACTCATTTAAAGGATTATTGGTTTTATTGCGGGTGCCTTCCGGATAAATGCACATGTGCAAACCATTTTGTAGCACCCATTTCATTTGTAATAAGCTGTTGCGACGGCTATTTTTATCTTTTCTATCCACCAATACGGAGCCTAACTTATACAAAGTTCCAAAAATAGGGACTCTTGCAAATTCAATTTTGGCAATGGTTTTATTGGCTCCGGGAATTCTTGTGGAGGAAATAGGAATGTCCATTAATGTTCTGTGATTGCAAACGACAATATAATTTTTACCTTCTTTAAAATTTTCCAGTCCAACAACTTTTACAAACACGCCTACTGCCGGAAGATAAAAATCCATCCATAAACGAAATAATGGATAAGATACATGACTTCTCTTTGGTTCTTTCCAAAAAAAACAACAGCAAAAAGGAATGAAGAACAGCAACATGGTAATAACAAACCATAGTAAAGCCCATATAGCCCATAAACGAGCAAGAATACTTCTCATATTAAGGAGTTAATAATTTCCAGTCAATAGGTTCAGAACCTTGCCTGGTCAAAAATTCATTTGTTTTGGAAAAATGCTTGCAACCAAAAAAACCTTTATCCGCAGAAAAAGGAGAGGGGTGTGCTGCTTTTAATACATGATGTTTGGTTTCATCTATTAAGGTTTGTTTGTCCTGTGCAAAACGCCCCCATAATAAAAATACCACACCTTCTTTTTCTTCAGATAATTTCCGGATAACTGCATCTGTAAAATTCATCCATCCGATCTTTGCATGACTGGCAGGCTCATTAGCCCTTACCGTTAGTACAGCATTTAACAATAAAACGCCTTGTTCGGCCCAATGTGTAAGATTGCCATACTGTAGTGGCATTGCCACACCAATATCTTTTTCTATTTCTTTATAAATATTAACTAAAGATGGAGGAGGCTTTATGCCATTCGGCACAGAAAAGCTTAGACCATGTGCCTGCCCCGGGCCGTGATAAGGGTCTTGTCCTAATATCACTACTTTTACTTTATCAAAAGTAGTTTGATTGAATGCGTTGAAAATAAGCGGACCGGGAGGATAGATCGTTTTGCCTGCTGCTTTTTCTGTTTTTAAAAAAGTTACTATCTCTAGAAAATAAGGTTTGGTAAACTCATCTTTTAAAACCTTCTTCCAGGAGGCTTCTATTTGTACATCCATCTAAATAGTTTTGGTAAAAATACATAAAGAATTGAGTCTTTAATTGCTTGTGCGAGTTTCCGGTGGAATTTGTTTTTGGGATTTTGAAACTCATTTAATGCGGCTTAAAGGCAGGATCATCATACATTTTCTTATTGAATAAATAGTATTTACCATCATTGTAATTTTTCCAATAACGTTTTCCATCCAGGTCAAAATATAACCTGCCGTCAACAGCTCTTTTAGCTACCTTATCATTTAATGAAAGTGTTTTTGGCCAAGGACCTTTGGGAACTACAATTTTTGTTGTAGTGTTTTTTTCAGGAGTGTGTTTTTTGCTGCAATCGGTTAGCAGCAACAGCGATAAAAATGCTATTGAAAGTTGTTTTATCATTTCTCAGGCAGATGCTCTTAAATTATTGTCATGTCTTAATGCTGCTGCTACTTTGTCCAATAATTCAGTTTTTAAGAATGGTTTTTCAATATAATTATCTGCACCTGCTTCTTTAGCAACTTTATCCAGATCGGATATAGCAGAAAATAAAATTACCGGGATATCTTTTGTTTTCCTTTGCGATTTTAAAAACTTGCAGATATCTGAACCGCTTTTGCCCACCAGCTCTTTGTCTAACAGAAAAATATCGGGTAATTGATATTGACCGGTGAAAATATTATTCCCGTTTGAAAAAACGGTGGTTTCATAACCTGCCTTATCAAAAATAACTTTTATTATTTCCTGGATACCGGGATCATCATCTACTATAATAATTTTGTCTTTCATACGTACATTCTCCTCTGTCATTAAAAAAACAAAATATATACCATTATGATTCATTGATAAAAGCATCTTTATTTTTTCCATTAACGGGAAGTAATTTCTACAAGTTCCACACAATCAATAATTATTCTCTTACATCTTCGGTACCTTCAAATGCATTTGCTGAACCGGTTGAAACGGGATGGTGTTCTGATCTGTCTTTTTTTGCAGGCTTTTTAACACCTGCAATAGCGATCGCTTTATCTGTATGGGTAACTGTTTTGTGAGTGGCTTTATCACCAGGTTTTTTTTGTAGGCTCATGCTAATAATTTTATAAAAAAAAGGCTCAATATTCCTGCCATAGTAGGTGGCATTGTTTTTTCACTCTTTATTTAAACTTTAATTATGAAAGAAGGAAATTATCAATGGTGTATTGATGCTTGCCTGGATTGTATGGTGGCATGTAATAATTGCACTTCTGCCTGCCTGCAAGAGGCTACTGTTAAAATGATGAAAGCATGTATTGAGTTAAATATAGAATGTTCAATAGTTTGTAATGCTGCGGTGCAGGTAATGAGCATACGGGGCGAAACGGCGGATGAATTATGCAGGATATGCGCCGATATACGTACACGCTGTGCAAAGGAATGTGAACGACATGATATGGAACATTGTAAAAAATGTGCAATAGCCTGTCGCCGTTGTGCAGATGAATGTTACGGCATGGCAGCTGCATAACTTTTCAATTCAGCAACATCTTATTAAATAAAGAGCGTAGCAATTATTGCTACGCTCTTTTTAAATGTGTTTATTGGTGAACGCTTTATTTAAATCGAAGATTGTAAGTAGCGCCTATGCCAACGTTTTGTACAGCGCTGCCGTCAACAAATACATGATTATACAATGCATAAAAATTCCAGTTATAATCATGATAACCTATTTGTGGTTTAATGTAAGCGCCTCCGGAAGTATTTCCAAAGTTGGTTAAGAAAGTATAACCACCATCAATGCCGGCAAAAAAACCTTTCGCCTCCGGATAATAACGGATCATTACGCCTAAAGGAATTTCGCCGAAAGAGCTAAACCCGCTTTTAGGAAAGAAATGGTCATAGCCACTTGCCAAGCCAAATCCCCAATGGTTGGTGCTCATTACCTGTCCACGAAGTTCAATGCCGGCGGTAAAAGAGCTTACATTGGAGGCATCGCCAACCGGCAATCCAACAGTAAGCCCGGCTTTTAACCATGAGTTTTTAGGTGTTATCTCTCCGGTAGAAGTAGTTGTTTGTGCAGATGTTTTTACAACCATGCATGTTGTTGCCAATAAGACTGTAAGCAGAATTTTTTTCATGAATTTAAGTTTTAGTATTTAAAAAGAGATGCAAATATATAGAGATAATCACACAGCCTTGTGAGTGATAAATGATGTGTTCAATGAAATTTTTTACTCCAGCAAAAAAGGAAGTGAAGTGTAAATAGGAATATTATCAATGTAAGGATCCAACATATCGGTGCAGGTAAATCCTTTAATAGCAACCAGGGAGTTGTTCACATATTTCAATTCTACATAAAAAGAACCAATGCTGTAAAGAATATAGGCAGTGCCGCGATCTTGTCTTTCGGAAATTACTATTCCCTGGTTCCACAAAATGCTTGTCTGCATTTCCTTATTCAGCATATTAAATTCATTGGAAGTCATTCGAGTGATTTTTGTTATTAATTAGCATCAAATGGCATACCAATAATTACGTGAATAATTTTTTACAAATAATTAATGAATTACTATGAGATATGGCTTGATTTTTTTAATTTGTACAACACTAGTTTATTTTTTATGAGAGCGTATTCAACAGCAGTGCAGGAGTTTATTACAGATTTCGATCTGATCAGTTCGGATGGGTCTGTGTCTTTTGATGCTATTGTGCAGTTTAAGGTAAAAGAAAAGACCACGCAATATAAAACCACTGTACAGGTAGTTACTATAGAATCTAAGCGTACAGATGCTATCTACTTGTTCAATAAAGACATAGCATCCGATTTGTTTCCCAATACATTTAAAAATACAAAGGATAATGTCTATTATATTGATGAACGTTATTTGATGATCATTTCGGACAATGCTTCGCATGGAGATTTTAAAGCGTTCATTTATCCAAAGGTTGCAATAAATAATGCAAGCGAAGTGGAAGATGTTTCAACTTTTATTTAAGTAGATACTTAAGATTATATATAAAACTAAATCCCCTCCGAAAGGAGGGGATTTTGCTAATTGCTATATATGTCGATTATGAGAGAGAAAAAATTGTATAAAACTATTTGGACAAAAACTAAGCCGTTTCTTCTGCCACATTTCACTTACACATTGATGCTAAAAAATTCTACACATTGGGGAAAAATAACAACATCGTAATATTACTAAGCAACTTTTTATAATAGTTACATCATTTTGTTTAAAAGCCAGTACAGATAAGTAATTGCAAAGAATAAAGGACAGTGTAATTTATCTTTCTAGCTGTTCGGCACAATATTTATTTAATAGAAACTATAGGTTTTTCAATAAGGGATTTTTCGAACGGAACTGAATTTCTATTTAGTTCCCTTCTTTTTTATAGCCTTGACAAAGTGGGCTTATTTTTAAAATGATGATAACTGTTATTACTCTGCTTTATTAATTTTTCTACGTCAGCCGCACTCAGCACGCCTTCTGTGATAAACGTTTTATCGTAATAAGAATTATAGGATATGAAAAAGTTTTTTATCTCATTGATCTTTTCTTCTTCTATCTGATCAATAGAATTAATGTGTGCATATACTTTAGACAAAACAGGTATTCCGATAAGTCTGTCATTTCTAATAGATATTTTGTTTTCATCCATCTCGGATGCCTGTATACCACCGATTATTCTGCATTCTACCACACAACCCGTAAAAAGAGCATGTTCAGAAAATACCAATACATCCAGGGGATCACCATCTTCTCCAACGGTATAAGGAACAAAGCCAAAGTCATAAGGAAACACAAGACCTTGAGGAAGAATCTTGTTTAATTTGAACATGCCGGCAGAGGGTTCGAACTTGTACTTGAAATGTCCCTCCTTAGGGGTCTCGATTATGATGTCATAATTTTTCATAACTCAATGGTTTAGTAAGTTTTTTAAATAGTAAGTGATTAGAATTTAATGCAACAAAACTCAAGCCATTTTAAATAAAAACAGGGCTTCCTTAAAGAAGAAGCCCCTTGATTCTTTTGCTTTCCTTCGCCGGTATTATCCGTGTCAGGTTCTATGGGTATTTCTCAGCTCTTTAAATTGTGAAGCACCCCTCAAATGAATCTGGGATATATAGATAAATAACCATGCCAGATATATTTTAACCGGGCAAAGATTTGTGAGAGAATATAGCAACGATTTTGTTTTTATCGGGGATATTCTGCTACAACACATTCATATAATTGTGTAAATGATTGTATTATAAAATCAGGCACAATTATTTTTACCTGTTATTCATTCATCACTATTTAAATGCTATTTATTATGAGTAATAGAAAAATTGCAGCAAGCTTTTTATCGGGAATTGCAATAGGCGCAATTGCCGGTTTATTATGTGCTCCTGATGAAGGAACAAAGGTCAGGAAGAAAATACTTCAGAAAAGTGAAGACATCACCAAAGCTTTGAAATGGAGTGTAACAACCATTCGTGAAGCATTGATGAGAGAGTACAAAGAGGCTGAAGAAGCAATTGCAGGTGCAACTGATTTCACCAGGAGCGAAACATCGATCCAGTCTTGATTTGTGATCAAATGCAGTTGAAAAAATTATACAATTTTTTCAAACAATTATGTAACAGGTCTATTGCAATCATGCACTTATCTTTGACCCGGTGTTTTTCGTAGGGCAATTACTTTGAGAGGTAATCAAGCAAGGCTCCGTTTACGGAGCCTTTTTATTTCATACATTTTAGCAGCGTGATCTTATACAATTACAATCCACGGAAATAAAATCCTCAAGCAGGGGAAAATAATCGGCGTAAAGAAAGATAAATACGGTTTATTCTTACAGGCATATTTGTTGCAAAAACAATAAGAAAAAATTATTGTATGAAACAAAGTCTTGTCATCGCTTCTTTCATCTTATTAATTACATCGATCGGATGCGGACAAAAAAAACAAAAGGAAGATGCATCACCGACTTCTGTAAAAGCAGATACGGTAGCAACTAAAACACAGGAAGTCAATCTTCCTGAGCCATATGCTACTCCATCTGCAAAAAAAATCAGTAAGGTTATCGGTTGGCCGGCAAATAAAACACCCACGGCGCCGGCGGGTTTTGTAGTTAATCTTTTTGCAGATAGTTTAAATAATCCACGTTGGATATATGTTGCAGACAACGGGGATATTTTTGTTGCAGAAGCAAAGGTTGAGCATAACCCACTCAAATCAGTAATGAATGGAAGTGCAGACGACATCCTCTTATTCAGAGATACAAATGGAGATGGAATACCTGATCTTAAAACAGTTTTTTTAAAAGGATTAAATAAGCCATTTGGAATGTTGATAATTGGAAATACTTTTTATGTAGCAAATACCGATGCGGTAATGGCATTTCCTTACACGGCGGGAAGTAATGCTATAACTGCGGCAGGTAAAAAAATTGTTTCTCTGCCGGGAAATAAAAGACACTGGACACGTAACATAGTTACCAACGATACAAAGGATAAGATCTATATTTCTGTTGGTTCCTCCAGTAATGTAGCAGAAGATGGAATAGATAAAGAAGTAAGACGTGCCAATATCTTAGAAGTAAATACAGATGGCAGCGGAGAAAAGATATATGCCAGCGGTTTGCGAAATCCAATTGGGATGGATTGGGCTCCGGGTACAAAAAACTTGTGGGTGGTTGTAAATGAACGGGATGAATTAGGAGATGAGTTAGTGCCGGATTATTTAACAAGTGTGAAAGAAGGAGGATTTTATGGTTGGCCTTACAGCTATTTTGGTCAGCATCTTGATCCAAGAATGAAAGACCAGCAAAACCCTGACCTGGTAGCAAAAGCAATAGTGCCGGATGTTTCCATGAATGCACATACGGCAGCATTAGGATTGACATTTTACAAAGCAACCGGTTTCCCTGAAAAATATCGCGGAGGAGCTTTTATCGGAGAGCATGGTTCCTGGAACCGTTCAAAGTTTGCAGGATACCAGGTAGCTTTTGTACCATTTAAAAATGGTAAGCCAATTGCCGCACCCGAACCGTTTCTAACCGGGTTCATTGCAGATGAAAGTAAAGATGAAGTGTACGGCAGGCCGGTTGGCGTTGCTGTTTTAAAGGATGGCTCATTATTGGTAGCTGATGACGGTGGAAACAGACTATGGCGGGTTAGCAAACAATAATTATATTATTATAAATAAGTAGAAAAACAATTTATGATCTGTGCCCAAAACAATTTCATTCACAACTAAAACAAAATGTATGAGTAGTTTAAAATTTTTAAAGAGCTGTTTTTTATTAGCGATCGTTATTGGTTTAAATGCCTGTGGTAACGGTGGAAATAACAATGAGAATACTGTAAACACAAAAGACACAGCAGAAGCAAAGAATGATGCAAAGTTTGACAAGGTTGGAGAAAAAGATGCACAGGCATTGGTGGATGCTTATGCTGCCAGTACGTTTGAACAACGCGTTTCTGACACTGTTAAAATGTATTCGTCCAATGCAGATGTACAATCCATTGCCGGAACAATGGCCGATGCGCATAGCAAATTAAATATGAAGATCAAGGGACTGGCAGATAAGAAAGGTGTTTCATTGCCTGCCGATATTACGCCAGAACAGGCAGACAAGATCATGAAATGGAAAGAACAAAAAGATAAAGCGGAAAGAGATAAAGGCTATGTAAGCGATCTTGTATCGGCGCATAAAGATGCAATAGACCTGTTTCAGAAAAGTGCACAAAATTGTACAGATCCTGATATAAAGGCGCTTTTTTCAGATGCATTGCCTGAGTTGCAACATCACCTGGAAATGGCTACAGCATTGCATGATAAGATGAAAAAATAATACAGCACCTATCGTTTCAACAGCCGGATATTTGATCCGGCTTTTTTATTGTATGACCAGGCGCAAAAGAAAACAGGGAACGTTTAATTCCCTGCTTCCTAAATTATCAATTCCTTTTTGAATAACTATTCGTTATCCATGTTGTTGTCCATGTTGTCATCTCTCATATCAGAAGAATGTTTTGTACTTCTTCCTCCAACTTTTGATGATTGAGTGGATTTGCTTTGATTGCTCTTTTCAGTCCTTGTAGGATGAGTTCCTTGAGAACTTTTTGGGGAACTTTGACGTTGTTTAGGCCCCTGTTGATTTTTAGTTGGCATAACAATTATATTTTTAAAAGTAAATAATGAATGTATGAAATCAACATTGATGCCAAGGTTGCTTGAATGTTGAAATCTTTATCAGCGTATATTTTTGGCATGAATGATAAACATATTGTGTATGTTATTGCTCATTTGTTATTGAATTGTGAGTATATGTAGAAAGGCATGAAAGTTTCTATATACTAAGCATGCAAAATAACATGGAAGAGAATGTGGTCTCACTACCCAAGCGTACTATGAACGCTATTGTAAATGATCCTGAAAAAACAGCCGAAGCAATTAAGCTGGTATATGTGGATGATAAACAAAAAGGAATCACAAGAGTTAAAAGTGGTACATCATTTAAATACCTGCTGGATGATAAAGAGGTAAAAGATAAAGAAGTATTAAAGCGTATTGCTTCATTGGTAATTCCGCCTGCCTGGGAAAATGTGTGGATATGTACGTTGGCTAAGGGGCATTTGCAGGCTACGGGTTTAGATGCAATGAAACGTAAACAATACAAGTATCATCCGTTGTGGAGTGTATTGCGCAACTATACCAAATTCTTTCGCCTGCATCATTTTGGAAAAACATTGCCTGATATAAGAAAACAATTAGATAAAGACCTTGCTTTGCCCGGTTTGCCTGTGGAAAAAGTATTGGCTGCTATTGTTAGCCTGATGGAACGCACAGGTATTCGTATCGGTAATAATTTTTATGAAAAATTATATGGCTCATTTGGGCTGACTACTTTAAAAGATAAACATGTAAGCATCTCCGGCAATACGGTGAAATTTTCCTTTAGAGGAAAGAAAGGAGTAGAGCATGATATCAGCATACAAAACAAAAAGCTTTCGGCAATAGTTAAAAAATGCAGAGATATACCCGGCAAAGAATTGTTTCAATATTATAATGAAGACGGAACACATCACTCCATCGATTCCGGAATGGTGAATGAATATATAAGAAGACTATCAGGGGCAGATTTTACAGCAAAGGATTTCCGTACATGGGCAGGCACGGTGCAGACGTTTATGGCATTTAAAGAACTGGGCAATTTTGAAACTGCCGGTGAAGCAAAAAAGAAAATAGTTGAAGCATTGGATATAGTAGCAAAACATTTAGGAAATACAAGAACGGTTTGTAAAAAATATTATGTACATCCCGTGCTGTTGGACCTTTATGAAAACAATAAGCTGGATAAATATATTACTCGCTTAAACGGCGCAACAAATGCCTCTAACAATAATGAATTGACAGTAGAAGAGAAAGTAGTGATGGAGATTTTGGAAGGAAAGTGATTTTGTGCGTTATTGTGTTTAAATTAGCTGCATAACTCTTAACCGGATAAGTGTAACCGGCCAACCCTCATTTTATGCGAGCACTGTTGTTAATAATTTTTTTTACAATTTCAATAAAAAGCTTTTCCCAATCTGGCAATACGTTTAAGAAAAACACGTTGCTGTTAAGCAAATTATTAGATACGCTTGGTTCAGAGATTGATACCAGCTTTAAATTATTGATCATTTCGGGAGATGTTTACCAAAATAAGAGCATAGAGAAGTTTGTAAATGAAAAGCATATAAGTTTTGTTGTGGTACGATCAATTGGTCCGGATGCAACTTATCCTAAGGAACCGGTAAAGTCTATTTTAATAGACATATTCTCCAATCCTTTTTTAGCTACTGTCGGGTTTATGCATACTTCTTATAATGCTGTAGGAGAAGTTATAAGTTATTCTGAGAAAGAAGATAAGCCGCTTCAACAATGGGAGTATGATGAAAAGAAGAAGGGATTGGTACGTATTGATAATGCAGATGTTCAAACAAAAATTTATGGAGAGTATTACAGTGATACGTTTGGTAAATTGGATATAAAGCCTGATAACAATTATAATTGGACAGTTACCGGCGGTTGTTCGCATGGTAAGATCATGAGTGATACAGGAACGTATTGGATACAGGGTGATACGGCTTTTACTTCATCAAAGCAATGGCGGCAAATTGGGGAACAGAAATATTTAATTAAAAAATTGGATTCCGATCTATACTGCTTAACAATAATTTACAGATCAGATGCTACTTTGCCGAAATCATATTCAGGGAGATTGAATGATTATGAATATATGGGTAATAATTTTAGATGCATTTCACAATATCAGCAAAAAGAAAACGGTGAATTTGTAAAGACAAGAATAAGTAAAAAATATTGAAACTGACAGCAGAGCACTTCATCCATGAATAACAATAAGATAAATTCAACATAGAATGCAAAATAAAAAACAAGGTGTTTTAAAAATGACGTCTAAAATAGCTTTGATTGTTTTGTTATTTACTATCGTTGAACAATTAGCAAGGGCTTATCAAACAGGGTATCAATTAGTAAGCCCATTAATAACGGAACATACAATTTGGGAAATAAATAAGCAATTTATTTTTCAAAGTTTTGTTTGTGCAATAACAAGCATACCCGCACTTATTCTTTATTTTTTTGACAAATATATTTTAGTGATCGCCTTGATCTTATTGGTATTAATAGCTTGTAGATTTATTTATATTTAAATTCTCATTTAACAGTTTAAATAAGAAGTTATAATTTTTTACCATTGCTTGTCAATAGTGCATAAATAACATACAGCCATCCCAATATGCCGTGAATGATCGCCCACAAAATAGACTTATTACGGCTCCAGGAAATAACAACGGCGACAATGGTTCCCAAGCCTACACCCGGCGCAATATATGCAGGATGCATATAGCCATAATTACCGGTTGCGATGCAGGATGAAAAAAGTAAAATTATAGTCAGTAAAGAAATAAGTTGTTTCATGATGTATGTTTAAATTATGTTTATCCGTTTACAACAGTTCCGCCATTAGGATGCAACACTTGCCCGCTCATATAAGTAGCTGCTTCGCTTGCTAAAAAAAGATAAGAAGGTGCTACTTCAATTGGTTGCCCCAGGCGCTTTTTAGGAACATCGGCACCATGCTTTGCTGTTTTTTCCGCATCGAAAGATGCCGGTATCAACGGTGTCCAGATCGGGCCCGGCGCAACAGCATTTACACGTATATCTTTTTTCTCCAGGTTTATGGAAAGACTTCTTGTGAAAGCTACTACAGCGCCTTTAGTAGCAGAATAATCCAATAGTTCAGGACTTCCTTTGTAGGCTGTTACAGAAGCAGTATTTATTATTAAGCTTCCTTTTTGCATATAGGGTAGCGCTGCTTTTGTTATGTAAAACATAGCAAGAATATTTACCCGAAACGTTCTTTCCAAATGATCGGGTTTTATTTCTTCCAATGTTTTAGCGTCATGCTGTTCCGCTGCATTATTAATTAAGATATCTATCCTTCCAAATTCTTTCACTGCCGCTTCTACCAACCTTTTACAAAATGCAGGTTCTGCTATATCGCCTGGTACCAATATTGCATCGCCGCCATAATGTTCAATTAGTTTCTTTGTATCATCTGCATCTTCGTGTTCATTTAAATAGGAGATGATGATCTTTGCACCTTCTTTTGCAAATAAAACAGCAACCGCTTTACCAATGCCGCTGTCTCCGCCGGTGATCAATGCAATTTTTCCTTTCAACATTCCGGTTGGTTTATAATCAGGATCATCTGTTACGGGCTTCGGATCCATTTTCTTTTCAGAACCGGGTAGTTGTTGCTTTTGCGGCGGCATTGTTCGTGTTTGCGCTTCCATAAAAATAGTTTAGAATATAACTGGGTATAAACTAAAACTGCGCCAACGAATTTGTAGAAGAAAAAAGTTTGAAATTATAAAAACCTGTAGATTTTGTTACACAGAAATTAATTCCTGGAAATTGCATCTGCTACAATTTGTAAAAGATGTTTCATCTCAAATGGTTTGCTAATAAAGTACTCAGCACCGGCTACCATGCAAACTTCTTTTGCATTCGGCAATGCAGAGATCATGATGATGGGAATAGATGCTATTTGTGTATCTTCTTTAATATTCTTACAAATATCGCAACCATCAATACCAGACAAAAGCTTATCCATTAAAATAGTTTTGGGCGCTATTTCTTTTATATGGTTTTTGATGTTGTCTGCACTCTTTTTAATAAATACTTCGTACCCGTTATAATCCAACATGGTTTTCAACATCGTTAAAATATCTTCATTGTCGTCCAGGATCAATAGCCTTTCTTTTTTAGCGCTCATAGTTTAATTGTGTGTTGGAATAATAAAGCTAAAAGTAGAACCTTTTCCTTTTTCACTTGTAACCATTATTTTCCCGCTGTGTTTTTTTATGATTTCTGATGCAATGAATAAGCCGATGCCAAAACCAGGGTATGTTTTTTCATCTTTTCCTTCCACACGATAAAAACGCTCAAAGATCTTTTCGTGTTCCTGCCTATCTATCCCAATACCATAATCACGTACAGAAACATGCACTTCCTTGTTATTCGCCGTAACCGTTACATCCACCTGGTGGTTGTTCGGCGAATATTTTACAGCATTGGTAAGAAAATTAATGAGTGCTTGCGAAATTCTTCTTTTATCAGCAAACACTTCTATGTTGTTGCCCGGTTTTGTAATGTTGATAGAATGAGCCGGTGTAGCATACCTTATTTCTTTAACTGTTTCTTCCACCAATGTATTTATATCAAATTGTTGTTTTTCTAATTCAAGAGCGCCTGTTTTTATTTTAGACATATCCAACAGATCGCCGATAAGAGTGGTAAGTGTTATGATCTGCTTGTCAATGGTAAGCAAAGCATTATTAAGAAAGGTATCTTCCTTTTTTGCATAAATGCTTAATAATATCTGCACATAACCTTTTATAGATGTAACAGGCGTTTTTAATTCATGACTTGCAATGCTGATAAAAAAATCTTTCTGTTCTTCAGATTCTTTTATCTGGTGTATGTCTGTACTGGTACCTACCCACATTTGTATATTGCCATTGCAATCTTTTTGCGGAATGGCTCTGCTTAATTGCCAGCGATATTCACCGGTATAACCACGTAATCGATGTTCCAGGATAAAATCTTCACCTGTATCAATGGAGTGTTTCCATCGCCTGATATTCTCTTCTTTGTCATCCGGGTGTACAACATCCATCCACCCGTAATTATAGATGTCTTCATATTGTAATCCCGACTCATCATACACAGCTTTATTAAAATAATTCAGGTTTCCTTTAATATCGCTTGTCCATATTTTTTGTGGCATCGAGTCTGCCAACAAACGAAATTTTGCTTCACTTTCCTGCAGGTCTCTTATGATTTTTTTCTGTTCAGTAATATCCCTGGCTACTTTAGAAGCACCTATGATCATGCCATTGGAATTTTTAAGAGGAGATATTGCTAAGGAAACATCCAGCAGCCTGCCATCTTTTGTCAATCGTTTTGTTTCAAAATGTTCTACTCTTAATCCTTTCTTTAATGTTTCAATTATTGTTGTTTCTTCATTCAGGCGGTCGGGGGGGATGATCTTGGAAATATGTTGTCCTATCATTTCTTCCGGCGTATAACCAAAAATTCTTTCTGCAGAATTATTCCAACTGGTAACAATGCCGTCTAATCGCTTGCTTACGATCGCATCTTCCGATGAAGCAACTATAGCAGCCAGTGTTGTTTTCATTTCATCAATGATCCTGTTTTCGGTTATGTCTGTCATTGTTCCATATACACGGATGGGCACGCCTTCGTTAAAAATAACCTTTCCTTTCATATGTGCCCATATTACTGAATTGTCAGGACGAATAAAGCGGGCGTTGTACACGTAGATGCCATTTTGCTTTGCAGCTGCTAATGCATCTTCCACAATTTTTTTATCATCAGGATAGATCTGATCTACCATTTGCTGATGTGTTAAGATCGCAGAAGGAGGGTGTCCCAATATTTCTGCTACTTTTTCTGAATAAATGATGTCGTCTGTTGTAAAGTCAAGATCCCAGATGCCGAGCTTACTAACGTCCATAGCTAAACGAAGTCGTAGTTCTTTTTCTTCGAGCGACTGCAGAATGTTTTTTTCTTTGGTAACATCTGTAACGATTCCGATAGATGATATTGGTTGCTTGTTTTCATCAAATGTGATAGAGCCGTTTACACGCACCCAATGGATAGATCTGTCGCGATGAACAATTCGAACTTCATAATTGATAGTACCGGTAATAAAAGCTACTTTGATTATCTCATTCCTGTAATCCAGGTCATCGGGGTGTATCCTGGCAGGAATATCGTGGATAGAGGGTTTGCTGCCTTTATCAAAGTCGAACATCTCCATATATCTTTCGGAAACAATGAAAGTGTCAGTAGGAAAATGGCAATTAAATGTAGCAATGCCTGCTGAGTTTAATATGGTTTGCAACTCTTCATCCGGTATTTTAATTTTTTCTGCTATTGACATTCAACTTGGTATTGCTAATTAAAAATAACGAAATAATTGTGAGTAATAACAAGCTAATAAATATGCAATAGAATAAAAGTATGGCATAATTATTATGCACTTAAAGGGTGTAGAATTATTTCCACAATTTTTGATCAAAGCGTATTTAAGTACGTTAAAAAAATAAATACTTCAATTTTTTATATAGCTTACAGTATTGCTTTTTTACACACTATCAAATTATACAATATGAAAATGAGATCTTTTTTGCTTGTACTATTTCTCTTTTTCTTTTTTGTTGTTCGGGCGCAAAAAGATACTGGTAAAGATGCTTCGTCTTTGTCTGATCTTTCTCTGGATGAATTACTGAATACGCAAGTGGTGACTGCTTCAGGTTATCTGCAAACAGTAGCAGAAGCGCCATCAACGATAACTGTAATAACTGCACAACAAATTGCTGAAAGAGGATATGAGCAATTGGAAGATGCATTACGTGATGTGCCCGGCATAGACATGATACATGTTAACGGTTATGCACCCACGCTTTTTTATTTTAGAGGAATGTACGGAGCTGAAAACCTGCGTGCTTTACTGATGATCGATGGAATAGTTGAAAATAATATTTTAGGAACGAATGATATGGCCGGTCCGGTATATAGTTTACACAATATTGATCATATTGAGATCATATGGGGGCCGGCATCTGCCTTGTATGGGGCCAATGCCTTTGGCGGTGTAATTAATATGATCAGTAAAAAAGGACAGGATATAAATGGATTGCATGCGGAAAAAGGATATGGAACGTTTAATACTTCTTTTGAGAAACTAAGCGTTGGACTAAAAGAAAAGAAGTTTGAATTTGCTTTTGCCGGAACGTTGTATAATACAGATGGCCCAAAATTTACAAACAGGGATCCGAATTATGCCGCCTCTTTTGTTGACAACGGCTATTCATTTAATGGTACTATCAGTTACAATGCGGAAAAGTCTGTAACAACATTGGGTTATCGTACGTATAATACGCCAATGGGTTGGGGCACTTATTCCAATAGTCCTACTGTCTATTTAAGGCTGCCTTCACAGGGATATGGAAACTCAGGGGTAGTAGGGCTTTTGACTAGTTCAATACGTGGGGAAAAACCGGGATTGGATGAGTCTTATCTGCAAACGATCTTTCTGCAAAATGAATATAAGCCGAACGAAAAATGGGATATCTTAAGTCGTGTTTCGTATAGAGAAACAGGTACAGCAGATGATTCGTATGTTTATGTAACAGCAGACGGAAATAAACTTATACGTGCCAACATTGCAACGTATTCTAATAGTGTATCCGGAGAATTGTCTGCAAATTATATGTTGTCTGAAATGCATAAATTTTCTGCAGGCGTTGAAGCAAGACAAGATAATGTAGAGCAAGGCAGCAGGCAATCAACCTTTGATTCTACTATTTATTTTTTAGATGGAAAAGATACTTTGACTAATCTGCATACAACCTACCTGCCAAGACAATATGATATACGTAATAATATCGGAAGCTATCTTCAATATATCTTAAATACAAACCTCCTGGGCAAAACAAATTTTACCTGGGGAGTTCGATATGATTATAACAGCTATTTTGGAAGCATGACAAGTCCAAGAGCTGTCGTTGTGAATCAGCCGAATGATAAGCTTACATTAAAGTATCAATTTGGAATGGCGTTCAGGGCGCCTACCAACCTTGAGATACACCAGGCTCCTCCTGATTTTTCTTTAAAAACAGAAAAAATAAAAACGCATGAAGTGAATATCATTTATTCCTTCTCTAAAAATGTAAGAGCTCAATTAAATTTTTACCGCAACGAATTAACGGATGTAATTGTGTTAAGCAATTTATCAGGCTTTAATGCCAATAAAAATCCGGGCAAGCTACGGGTAAATGGAATAGAAGGAGTTGTTGATTGGGTGATATCTAAAAATGCATCTGCCTTTGCCAATTTTACTTACAGTGATACACGTGGCGAAAATTTGATAACGGGATTGGTGCGTAATGTTTCTGCCATTCCAAAAATAAAAGGAAATGCAGGGGTAACTGTCCATGTAAATGATCTGTTTACATTTTGTATTACAGAGAACATGGTCGGTGAAAGACCAACTCCGTTTACTGATCCTTACGGACCCGTTGCAGGTTATGCACTTACCAATTGTGAGATCACCACAAAAAAAATGTTTGATAACAGGGTAACAGCAAGTTTAAATATCAAAAATATATTTGACGCTCATTGGTTAGATCCGGGTTTTAGAACTGCCGATGGGCTGGTGTATTCAACAGTATTGGAGCAGCCGGGAAGAACAGCTTTATTTAAAATAAGCATTGACTTAAATAATTAAGATATAGATGATAGCGAAGAGAATTATAACCGTTTTTACTATGAGCATGGTAATGCTTATGGCATCTTCTTTTTCATCTTTTGTGCCGGATCCCGAACAGGAATATGCATTGAAGGCCGCTTTTTTGTATCGCTTTGCAGATTATATCGATTGGCCGGAAATAACATCTTCCGACAATTTCGTAATAACAGTATTGGGCGAATCGGCAATTACACCGTCCTTAAATGAAATAGCAAAGGCTAAAAAAATAAAAAACAAAATTGTATCTATCAAAGTAGCCCAGAATATTAATGATATAAGTGATTGCCAGATTTTGTTTATTTCAAAAGGTTTTGGGACAGATATTAGTGCAGTTACTTCAAAGCTTGGCAATAGACCGGTGCTTATTGTAACGGAACAAAAAGACGCTTGTACAAAAGGTGCGCACATCAACTTTTTTATCGGAGATAATAAATTGAAGTTTGAAATAAATTTAAAAGCAGCGTCACAGGCAGGTATTAAAATAAGCTCGCAATTATTGCAGCATGCCGCTTTTGTAATTAATAATTAGATAAGAGCAGATCGAATATATGTTTAGCATAAGAGGATTATCTATAAAAAGTAAATTGATCGGGATACAGATGTTTACCTGTCTTTTGGTGCTAGGCTTATGTTTTGTCGCTTTTTTGATCAGTAGTATAAAAGGCTATAAAGAAAGAAAGGTAAGAAGCGCTGAATCTATTGCGCAGGTTATTGGTAGTAATAGTGTATCTGCTATCCAGTTTTTAGATAATGAAGCGGCAACAAAGATCCTCGAAAACTTTCAGCAAGTACAAACAGATGTGGTTAATGCAAGTATATTGGATAAGAGTGGAAATGTATTTGCAACCTATACCAAAAAAGATTATAGCACATATCATTTTCCCGCCCCATACGTTAATTCATACCAGTTTGAAGGCGACAGTTTATTATACGTCTATCGAAATATCAGTAAAGACAAAGAGCTTTTTGGTACAGTATGCCTGCAAATACAGCTTACAGAACTACAGCAGATAAAACAGCTCAACTATACGATGACAGCTTTATTGCTGATAATTGGAATGCTTTTCTCTTTTATAGTCGCTTACATCAATCAACGTTCTATTTCAAAACCTATATTATCATTGGTGAATGTTATGGAAGAAATACGCAACAATGGGGATTACGGACAACAAGTGCCGGTTGCGGGAAAAGATGAGATCTCTACACTTTCGGCTGAATTCAATAGTCTATTAAAAGAGATTGTCAGCAGCCATCAAAAGAAAGATGAATTTATTGGTGTAGCCAGTCATGAATTGAAAACACCTTTAACTACCATTAAAGGATTTTTGGAATTACTGGATGAAATTGAAACGGAAGAAACAAAGCGCATATTTGTTCAGAAAGCGTTAAGCGGAACAAGAAAATTACAGGATCTGATCGTTGACCTGCTGGATGTATCAAAAATTCAATCCGGGCAATTACAGCTTAATATCAAGCAATTTAATATTGATGAATTGGTAGACGAGTGTATTAATAATATGCAGATCAGTACGCACAAGCACATGATCGTAAAAAATACCTTGCCTGTTGATCAGTTTGTTTTGGCAGACAGGCATCGTATTGAACAGGTAATTGTGAACTTTGTATCGAACGCTATTAAATATTCTGCTGATGGAAAAGAGATTTTAGTTGGGATCAAAAAAACTGATCCTTCTATAATTGTAAGCGTTAAGGATTTTGGTTTAGGAATATCTGCCGAAGAATTGGGGAAAATATTCGACCGTTTTTATAGGGCTCCGGGTAAAAGTGTCGGTATTTCCGGTTTTGGATTAGGACTTTATATATGTTCACAAATAATAAAATTGCATAACGGTAAAATCTGGGCTGAAAGTAAAGAAGGAGAGGGTTCAGTGTTTTATTTTGAATTGCCAATAAACAATGTATAAGCTGCTTTCATTTAGCATTGAGAAGAGAAAACAAATTGATAATACTTTGTATAAGGTTTATGTAAAGAAGAATACCAACTTTGCATACATTTATCTTTTAAACATTTATGACACGCTACTTATTTCTTAGTATAGTATTTACTGTGCTGTTTTGTTCCTGTAAAACTACCCGGCAATTAGCTCCTGAAAATACTAGTTTGAACGGGAAGGTATTTACTTCTCTTTTTCAGCAACGTGCGGCTGAATATAGGGCGCTTTGCCTGCAATCGTATAATATCGCCCGTTTACGTGCAGATGAATTTGTAGCCCAAAGTACAAAGCCTAAAGCCATTATTACCGATATCGATGAAACAATTTTAAATAATAGTCCTTTTGCAGTACACCAGGCATATAGCGGTAAGGAATATACTCAAAGTGATTGGTACGATTGGACAAGCAGATCTTCCGCTGATACAATGCCGGGAGCTGCTAATTTGCTGAACTATATCCATTCAAAAGGGATCAACATTTTTTACATTACTAACCGGGATGAGAAAGAACGTAGCGGCACTTTAAAAAACCTGCAACAATTTGGTTTGCCTGACGCAGACAGTGCACATTTATTATTAAAACAATCATCATCCAGTAAGGAAACAAGAAGGTTGCAGGTGATGAAAGATTATGAAGTTGTGCTGTTAATGGGAGATAACCTGTCAGACTTTAGTGCTTTATTTGATAGAAAAACGGAAGAAGAACGTAAACAAAATGTGGATGCTTCGGTTACTGAGTTTGGAAAAAAGTTTATTGTTTTTCCCAATGCTAATTATGGTGATTGGGAAGGGGCTTTGTATAAATATAATTATAAGCTTACCCAACAGCAGAAAGATTCTGTGATGAAAAGTGTATTGAAGATTTATTAATACCTTACTTTACCTCATCCCACAAATGTTTCACCAATCCATCTACTAATCCGATTTTAGGAACATAAATTTCATTGGCATTTGCCCAGCGCATAATATTAATGAATATCTGTAATGCCGGCAAGATCACATCGGCTCTGTCTTCGCGGAGGTTGTATATGTTTATTCTTTCTTCTAAACTAAAGTTGCCAAGCTCTTTATAATAATCTTTCAGGAGCTCTAATGTAAGAGGTTTTCCGTCTTTCTTTTTACTTAATGAAAATACTTTGTTGATATTCCCGCCACTACCGATCGCTATTACTTCTTTTTGTCCTTTGGTAATAGAACGTACAACTTCTTTCATAAAATCCCATTGCTTTTCATCTACAATACCTTTTAATAAACGTATGGTACCTATGTTGAAAGATTCTTTAAAGGTGAGTATGCCATTGCTAAAAAAAGAGATCTCTGTACTGCCGCCGCCTACATCAATATACATGTAGCTGTGTTCTTTGTCTAAATTTTCAGCCACATGATTTTCATAAATAATGCCGGCTTCATAATCACCGCTGATAACTTCAATTTCTATTTCCGTTTCCAATCTTACTTTACGGATAATGTCTGCAGCATTTTTTGCATCACGCATGGCGCTGGTGGCACAGGCTTTTAAATGTTTTACTTCATAAGCATTCAATAAGTGTTTGTATGCTTTCATGGTTTGCAATAGCATTCCGATCCTTTGCTTGGAGATAGCGCCTGTTTCAAATACATCAAAGCCTAATCGCAGTGGCACACGCACTAAGTTTACCTTATTAAACGAAGTGTTTCCTTTTTCATCAGGCTTTACTTCAGTAATTAATAATCTAGCGGCATTACTTCCTATATCTATAGCTGCGAGCTTCACAAATGGGTTTAGTAGTTTAGTTGTTTAATAACCTTGTGATTTTATTTGTTGATGTGTTCTAAAGGTGATGAATAAAGAACAAAAAAGTACAAGTGAGTGACACAACAATGCTGGTAGCGGTATCAATGCTTGTTCCCAAAAAAATCAACAGCACAAATATAATACTATGAACTAATGACTAGAGGCTAACGACTATCAATCGAAGTTGATGTGGATAATTTTCGATGAAGATAATTGTAGGTTTCTACCTGGCTGCGAACCTTCTTTTTGTTACGCGGATTTACATATTGATTGTTAAGATCATTGTCCAGTATGCGGGCCTTTATATTGTCGGAAAGCTGAATTTGTAGAATATCCTTTAATTCATCCCTGATCTCTTTCTCAAAAATGGGACAGGCAGCTTCTACGCGGTGGTCGAGATTGCGAACCATCCAATCTGCAGATGAAATAAATACTTTTTCTTTCCCGTTATTATGAAAGATAAGGATGCGTGCATGCTCCAGGTATTCATCAATAATGCTAAGGGCCTGCACAGGAATTTTAAAACGTTTATTTGACGTAAACATGCAGCAAATGCCACGTATGATCATTTTTATTTCTACACCTGCTTTTGCAGCTTCGTACAATTTCTCAATAAGGCTTAGATCACTTAAAGAATTTAGCTTAAGCGTAATGGCAGCAGGCTTTTTGGCTTTCGCTGCTTTTATTTCTTTATCTAAAAGATCGGTTAACTGCCTGCGCATGGAAGTAGGGCAGACCAATAATGTTTTACAGGATCTTAACAGGTCCATTCTTTCTTTAGGCTGCTCCAGGTAATTAAAGATGCGGTTCACATCTGCCATTATATTTCTGTCGGATGTAAGCAAACAATGGTCGGCATATATTTTAGAAGTTCGTTCATTTAAATTGCCTGTGCTTACAAAGCCATAATGAACGGTGCGATTGTTAACTCTCTTTTTAATTAAACAAAGCTTGGCATGTACTTTCAGGTCATGCACTCCCAGCAATACTTTTACGCCTTCTTCTTCCAGTTCCTCTTTCCATTGTAGGTTTGCTTCTTCGTCAAAACGGGCTCTTAATTCCAATACTACAGTTACTTCTTTTCCGTTACGAACAGCATTGGTTAGCGCATTAATAACTTTAGAACGGGGTGCTAAACGATAACAGGTTATTTTAATGCTCGTCACTTCAGGGTCAATGGCGGCTTCACGCAAAAGATCGGTAACGCTGTCAAAGGAATGATAAGGAAAGTTCAGCAAAATATCTTTCTCCAAAACTATATCCGTAATACGTTGAGCGCTTCTTAGTGCAGGATGTATGAACGGTCTTTTCCGAGGATTCTTTTGTTCAAAAACAGCCTCCGGAAAGTCAATAAAATCTTTAAAATTATGAATACGGCCACCGGCGATCAAATTGTCTTTTTGCGATAGCCCTAAGCGTTTAACCAGGTACGTTAGTAAGGAGGCATCGATCTCTTTATCAAAAACAAAACGTACGGGTTTGCCTTTTCTGCGACTTTTAATTCCTTTTTCTATTTTTTGGATAAGAGAGGTGGAGATGTCATTATCAATATCTATCTCCGCATCACGGGTTACTTTAATGATATAAGATGAAAAAACATCGTACCCAAAAAATGAAAAAAGATAAGGCAAACAAAAGCGTACTACATCTTCCAATAAGATAATATGATGTTCGCCGGGTTTGGATGGCAGTATCAAAAAACGAGATAATCTTCTCGATGGAACCGCTACCAACGCAAATTTTTGCGGAATACTTTTATCCGCTTTAGAAAGTTTGCAGGCAAGATAAATAGACTTATCGTTCAGTGTAGGGAAGGATTGTATGCTTTCGATCATCAACGGAACAATGTTTGTGCGCACCTCTTCATTAAAATAATTGGTAACAAACTTTTGCTGTTCTTTAGTTAATTGCTTTTCAGTAATGAGAAATATCTTTTGTTTTTTCAACTCACGAAAAATATCATTCCATGTATTTTCAAATACCTGCTGCTGTTCAATTACTTTTTCCTGTATTTCCTCCAGTATCAATTCCGGTGGAATATCGAGGTACATATTCTTTTTATTACCTACTTCAGTAAGCCGTTTTAATGTGGCAACACGAACACGAAAGAATTCATCCAAATTATTGGAGAAAATACCCATGAACTTGATACGTTCACGTAATGGTACGTTGGTGTCGGCAGCTTCTTGTAATACCCGCCCATTAAAGGAAAGCCAGCTTATATCTCTGGCGATTGTTTTTCTTTTGTGCATTTTTATCCTTGCTGAAACGCAATATGCAATTTTTACTAAAGAAAGCAATATTAATTTTTACTTAAAATAAATGCTGTTTGAATGTGTATGCTTTTTATACACCATAATAATTAAGTAACTTGCCTATCGAAAAATTTTGCCATGACAAAAGATACCCGTATAAATGTTTTAAATATTGGTTTGATGTTGCTAAGCTGTGTAGCTGCATTCATCATGCCATTTGAAGTTTTTTTATTTGCCTACGCCTTCATGGGACCCTTACATTATCTTACTGAAATAAGCTGGCTGCACGACAGGCAATATTTTACAAAAGGTAAACACGATCATGTTATTCTCTGGATCATAGGAGCACTTATTGCGTTAGAAGCAATAGCACATAAATTGGGTATTAATCTGCCGCTTAGCAGTGAGTTTGGAAATAAAATAATTTTTGTTGCATTGGCAGGCTCTTTATTGATGGTGTTTGTACAAAATGTTTTCTTTAAAATATTCGGGCTGTTGTTTGTTTTGCTTATTTCAAACGCCATTTTTCAACCTGATGCCAGGGACGGCTTTACGTTTTTTATAGGAGCGTTATTGCCAACTTTGGTACATGTGTATGTGTTTACCGGCTTTTTTATTTTGTATGGAGCATTGAAGGCTCGTAGTTCTTCGGGTGTTTGGTCATTTATAGTTTTTGTGCTTTGCCCCTTTGTACTTTTCTTTTTATTTAGAGATAAAACGTTTGTTCCGGTAACTGAATACGGAATGAATGCGTACGGTAAAACAACAGACTCTGATGGCTTCTTTAGTTTAAACGTAGAAGTATTGGATCATTTCTTTGGAGCCTTTCATCAATTGAAAGATGCCCATGGAAATTTGTTATATTATGAAAACGGCAACGTTGCAATGGATTACGGCAATGCAGCTAATCTTGTTTTTCATTCCTCTACGGGCATCTTACTAATGCGTTTTATAGCGTTTGCTTATACGTATCACTATCTGAACTGGTTCAGCAAAACAGAAATTATTCGCTGGCATAAAGTTCCTAAAGCAAGATTTGTTGGTGTGATCATTTTGTGGGTAGCCTCTTTAATACTTTATGGCATAAATTATTCATTAGGACTAAACTGGTTGTTCTTTTTAAGTTTTTGCCATGTATTGTTAGAGTTTCCATTGAACATGGTTTCTATAACAGGTATAGGAAAAGAGTTGTGGAGCATACGAAAAACCGGGTTTGCTCCTAAGGTAGCAATGGCTAAGAAATAAATTTTAAGCATTTATTTTTTCTTGACCCTATATTTTTTATTTACTTCAGGATTGTTGAAGTAGTCATCCACCTCTTTTTCATCCGGTGTTTCTTCGGCAATAGGGATATCGATGAGTTGAATTTGTGTTTGTTTTAATTCCTCTTTAAGTTTTCCGCATTTATTGATAATGTCTGGATCGTGAGGACCTACCAACGTATTTTGCGTTAAAAGATATTCCAGTCGTTTAATACTGCTGCGGATAAGTGTTGCAACATTTTGATCATAAGAATTACCCGGAGCCACCGCTTCTTTTACAGGTACCAACGCCACACCAACACTTGGCAAAATGGCGCCTACCGTTTTTTGATTAGAGCCGGGCATGGATGAAAAAACAGTTCCTCCTAATGCGGTTGATGCAGAAGCAAGATCGAAACATATTCTTGTTTTCTTTACCTTTTTTATTTTCTTATCAACTAATCGAAAGCTTGCTTTTAACTGAACTACATATGTTTTTATATCCTCTTGTAGTGTTTGAAACTCTAATACCTGTTGGGGATAATTGATACTTTGTTTTACGGTCATTTCTATATGAGCTGTATCGGAAGCATGAAATTCGTTGGTGCCAATAAAATACAGATCAACTTTACGTTGTTTGTCTTTATCATTTTCTTTTACAAAATCATATGGTGCATACCATGTAAAATCACTGCCACAAGTTGTTATAGGTGTTAGCGACCTGATGGGATAATTGCTTATATAGGTGATAGCAGCAATTGGGAAGCTTCCATTATCGCATTGTATTTTAAAACGTACTGTATCACCCTCATCTACCATAAGGCTTTTAGTTACTGTTGGCTTTAGAGTAGAAGGTATTATCTCTGTACTGTAAAATAATATCGTAAAAGACGTATCTATTTTGTCTGTAGGGTCATTCAGGTTTTGTACACATACTCCGACTTTGTATTCATAATTATATTTTAAGCGACCGGATAAAAAATAGGATTTGTCTATCCTGGCAGTTATAAGCCCATTATCCTTGTTTATTTTTAGTCCGACAGGTTGGTTTCTTAAAAAGAAAAAATACTGAGAAGGATCTTTATTGATCTCTAACTGATATTTTAAAGATGAATCTACTTGAATGGTAAAATAAGGGCTTAAGTTTTTAATGCGAAGATCCGAGCTATTGTCTGCCTTTTGTAAAGCATCGAAAATGGGCGATAAATTAGGTAAGCTATCAACATTCTTTCGTATAAGATCAATTGGAGTTTGGCCTAAACCTGTAGAAGATATAATAACAGAAAAAAGGAAAAATTTCAGCTGTTTCATTCAAAATAGGATATTCTTTCTTTTAAGATCAAAACTACAAAATTAGAATTAAGTGATGTTATGCTATTGCACATTTAAAAAATCCAACTATCTCTTTCGTTTTTCGAGATGTTCTTCTTCTTTGCCCAATAAATGAAATAAATTATTTCTTCATCCTCTCTATAATTCCGGTTGTAGAAAATCCTTCTACTATGGGTACTATCTTTACTTCTCCGCCATTGGCAATCACTTCTTTTGCGCCGGCAATTTGTTCAACGGTATAATCACCACCTTTTACCAATATATCAGGTAGAATAGATTTAATAAGATCAAGAGGGGTGTCTTCTTCAAATACAACAATAGCATCTGTCATTATTAAAGAGGATAATAAGATCGCTCTTGAATGTTGATTGTTTACAGGTCTTGTTTCTCCTTTTAGTCGTTTGACGGAAGCATCGGCATTTAAGCCTACAATTAATACATCACCGTAAGTGGCCGCTTCTGTTAACGATGCAATATGTCCTTCGTGTAAGATATCAAACACCCCATTTGTAAAAACGATCTTTTTATTAAGTAAGCGCCAGCGGTTTATTTGGTGCTGAATAGATTCAATCGTAAAGATCTTATCGCCAATATATTTAGCTGATTGCATCCTGCTTTTTTTTGTTGACGTAATACATTAATACGGAAAAGATGATGCCAAACAATAACACTATGAAAGTGGTCACGCCCCACATTAAAAATCCAAATGCTTCACCAATTGGTTCCTCGATTGAATATAACAATAACACCCAGGCTACAGCTTTGGGAAAAGCGCCTAAGCCACCCGGCATTACGATCATAGCGATGGTTGCCAATGTAAGTACGGAACAAGCAGCATCTAACCCCAGGTGAGAAACTTCTTTGATTGCATTGAAACCTACATATATCTGCAAAAGATACATTGTCCAAATAAAAAAAGTATGTGCCAGGAACCAGCGCCGTTGTTTCATTTTTTTTACGGTGGTAATACCTTCGGATAAGCCGGTAAAGAAATTGCGTAAACGTACAGCAATAGGAGAGGTACTGTTTTTTTTAAAGAACCGGCGGATAAAAATTATTACCAGTATTAACACAACAATTGCAATAATAATTTTTATCAATGCTATTTCTGCACTGCTGCTGTGTATAAAATTCTCTAGGCTTTCTTCAATAAAGCTTCCTACCAGCTTAAATTGAATCAGTATGGTTAATCCAATAAAGATCAGGTAACATAACAGATCAAATATTCTTTCAAAAACGATGGTGCCTAATAATTTTTCAGCAGGGATTTTTTCATAGCGGGCTAATAATGTGCATCGCAATATTTCTCCAAATCTTGGTAAAAATGAATTGGCCAGGTATCCTGACATTACACAGCTGAAAGTATTGAACAAAGAGGGATTATAACCGAGTGGGTGTATAAGGATTTTCCAGCGCATGGCCCGGCTGATATGAGCTGAGATAGCCATGATAATTACGGGAATGATGAGCCAGTAGTTGGCATTGCTTAAGGCAAACTTGAATTTTTCAAGTTCAGCATTCGTCATTTTATGAAACTGCCACCAAACTAAAAAAACACCTATGCCTAAAAATAAAGTGTAATTAAGGATTGTGCGTAACCGTTTGTTCATATCAGGCTACAAATTACAAATAACAAATTATAAATGTCAAATTACAAATTCTCCTGGTTAATTATTCTTACTTTATTCTTAACTATAACTTATTATTTTCTTTGGGAAACACTAAAGTAGGTTTGAATTTTTTTGCTTCTTCAAAGCTCATGGAGGCATAGCTCATAATTACTACAATATCGCCTGCAATAATTTGTCGGGCAGCCGGGCCATTCATGCAAATAACACCCGATCCACGTTTGCCTTTAATAACGTAGGTTTCCAGCCGGGCGCCTGTATTAATGCTTACCACTTGTATTTTTTCAAATTCAATTAAGTTAGCAGCCTCCATTAAGTCTTCATCAATGGTGCAACTGCCTACATAATTCAGGTTTGCCTCTGTAACAACAGCCCGGTGTATTTTCGATTTCAGGATTTCTATTATCATTTCGCTGCAAAATTAATAACTAATAACAATTTGCAGGTAGAATTAGTTTAACGGCATATTGTCAATTAAACGCACTTCGTTTAAAAAGGCGGCGCAAAGGGCAACAAGAGGGGTTTTGCCGTCCCAATTTTCTACAATGGATAGATCATTGGCATCGCAAATTTCTACATAATCTATTTTGAAATTTTTATCTGCTAAAAAAGTGGCAGCTTTTGTTTTTAGATTGCTTAATGAGCCAGGTTGAAGATTTTTTTTAATAAGTAAAAGATCTTCAGATATAGCAGTTGCCTGTTTTCTTTCTTCAGCAGTTAATCGCATGTTTCTGCTACTCATAGCCAGTTTGTCATTTTCTCTGAGTGTAGGGCAAATGATAAGTGTCGTATCCAAATTTAATAAACCGATCAATCTTTTAATGACCATACATTGCTGGTAATCTTTTTGTCCCATGTATAAATTATCAGTAACAATAATGTGGAGCAATCTATCCATTACCATACAAACCCCCTGAAAATGTCCAGGTCTGAATTTACCTTCCAGAATAGTTTCAAGGTATCCCAGGTCGTATTGTTTCTTTTCAGGAGGATAGACAGGATATATTTCTTGTACAGGTGGAAGAAAGAGCACATCACAACCTGCTTTTTCCAGCATGTAAATATCTTTTTCGGTAGTAACAGGATATTTTTCCAGGTCCTTCGGATCGTTGAACTGAGAAGGGTTTACAAAAATGCTGCAAATGGTCAGATCATTATCAAGCCTGCTTGCTGCTACCAGCGAAATATGCCCTTGGTGCAACGCCCCCATGGTAGGTACAAAACCAATGTTGCAGCCTTCATTTTTTTTGTTTTTAAGAAAGGACGTTATCTGTTCAACTGTTTTAAATAATATCATTTTTCTGTTGCTAAAAAATCGGTAAATAATGGCAAATACTGAATTGCCGAAAAAAATCTGTACTTTTGCAGCCCTCTTTAAGCCTGAAGACAGACTATACAATTAAGCACAAATGTCAACAAAAAAACGAATTTTATTTATTGCCAACGAAATGTCGCCTTATTTGGAGCTGACAGAATTTGCAGAAACCATTAATAAACTGGCTGTAAAGGCAAATGACAACAACATGGAAGTGCGTTGCATTATGCCAAGATTTGGCGTTATTAATGAAAGAAGGCATCGGCTGCATGAAGTGGTAAGGCTTTCCGGGATCAATGTATCCATTGGAGGAGATGACTACCCGTTGGTAATTAAAGTGGCATCTTTACCCAATGCACGCTTACAGGTGTATTTTTTGGATAATGAAGATTTCTTTAAACGTAAATCTATTTTTCATGACGAAAATGAAAAATGGTTTGATGATAATGGATTAAGAACAGTATTGTTCTGTAAAGGTGCTTTAGAAACCGTAAAAAAATTCGGCTGGCCTCCTGATCTGATCCATTGCAGTGGTTGGATGACAGGCTTGATTCCTTTGTTTATTAAAACAGCTTATAAAAAAGAACCTGTTTTCAGCAATTGTAAAGTTGTTTATACCATTGGGCAAACTACTTTTAAAGAAAAGCTGGGAACTGACTTTGCCAAGCTGGCAACTATCAATGACAATGTTGGAAAAAAGGAATTGGATATTTTAAAAGATGCCAATAACGTAGCGTTATTCCGAGCCGGCGCTTCTTATGCAGACGCCATTACTTTTGGCGCTGAAAAGGTAGATAAAAAGTTAACGGAAGAGTTTAGTAAAGTGAAAGGAAAGAAAACCTTGCCATTTAAAGAGGATAGTGATTTAACAGAGTATTTACAATTATATGCAGACCTTGCGAAGTAACTGATTAACACCTATTAAACAAAGTATTCGTGCAAAAAAAAGTCTTCAGTTTTTTTTCAATAACAATAGTTTTTCTTTTACTGATTAATGCCGGTTGTACCAAGATAACTACCACAGATGTTGGAGGTGATCTTATTCCGGCAGTAGATAACGTACATACTTTTGATACCGCATTTACGGTGAATGCCACACAGGGTATGTTCACCAATGATTCTACCGTTTCGGGAGCATATGACAATGTGGTGTTTGGGAGCATCAGCAATGATCCGGTTTTTGGAAAAACTACCGCTAACGCATATCTGCAATTAAAACCTCCGTTCTTTCCTTACTATTTTGGCAACAGTGGAGATACTTTAATTGGATTAGATTCTGTCGTGCTTTGTCTTTCCTTCAGGGGATATTATGGAGATACTACGTTACCGCAGCATTTTTCGGTGTATGAAATTCCAACCACTGCTGATTTTGGGAATTTTGGCAATGTGAACAAAGATTCGGCTTATTTTTTAAACTATCAACCTTCTCAGGTAAGCAATACTGCTATTGGTAGTGTTACCATTGATGTTCGCAGCCTTAAAAATTATATATTTCTCGCAGGAGGCACTGATTCTGTAAATAACCAGATCCGCATCAAACTAAGCAGCGATTTTGCCAATAAGCTATGGAACATGGACTCGTCCAACAATCCACTGCATAATGCATTTGTTTCCGACTCTTTGTTTAAAACCTTCTTTAATGGTTTTGCAATTGTAGCAGATCCTTCATCAGGAGGCAATGGATTATTTTATACCAACTTTACTGATGCTACTACAAGATTAGAAGTTCATTATCGTAAACAAAGAAATAATGTGATCGATACAGCCTATTCATCCCTTGTTTTTACAACAGATACTACCAGTACAGCGTCAATGACCGCATGTGCGCATGCTAATTATTTGAAAAGAGATTATGCAGGTGCCGAGATCAACTCGCCACAACCTGATGCACTTTATATACAGGCTACGCCCGGCTCTTATGCCACTATTGCTATCCCGGATCTACAAAATTTTGCCAACTGCATTGTACATCGTGCAGAATTAAGTTTTGAAGAAATTCCCGGCAACCAAGCTTTAGATAATGCGCTAAAACCGCCAACCTATTTATACTTTGATCTGGTTGATACGCCATCATCCAACAATAAATTCAAACCCGTTTATTACGATCTAAACCCTTATGATGCTTATGATCCCGATAATAGCACTGTATTTTTACCTTCCAGTGGTATAAATTATAATTATTTTGGAGGGGTAAGTAAATTTAAGACAGATGGTTCAGGTAATAATATTGCTTATTATAATTTCAACCTGTCGAGATATGTACAACATATCGTAACCAATAAACTTCATTCCTATAACATACGTTTATATGCACCATTTGAATTGAAATATTATAACATACTAAATGCATTTGGAAACAGTTTGGCATATGGAAGGGTAAAAATCGGAGGTCCGGGTAATACGGCACATCCTATGAGGTTTCATATCATTTATTCTAAACTATAGTAAATTGGTATAGTAATTAATTGTTGGTGAAAAGATATTTAAAGAACTGCTTTTCATTACACATTACAATCATATATTTGCAATCTCAAATAAAACAACATGCCTTATTTATTTACTTCAGAGTCCGTTAGTGAAGGCCACCCGGACAAAGTAGCTGATCAGATCAGCGATGCCTTGATAGATAATTTTTTAGCATTTGATGCAAACAGTAAAGTTGCTTGCGAAACATTGGTAACTACCGGCCAGGTTGTATTAGCGGGTGAAGTTAAAAGTAAAGCTTACTTAGATGTGCAGGATATTGCACGTGATGTAATTAAAAAAATAGGATATACCAAAAGTGAGTACATGTTTGAAGCAAACAGTTGTGGTATATTATCTGCTATACATGAACAAAGTGCTGATATCAACCAAGGGGTTGATAGAAAGAAAAAAGAAGAACAAGGTGCCGGCGACCAGGGAATGATGTTTGGCTACGCTACCAATGAAACAGAAGATTACATGCCATTGGCTTTGGATCTTGCCCATAAATTATTAATTGAGTTGGCTGCATTAAGAAGAGAGAATAAGCAAATTAAATATTTGCGTCCTGATGCGAAAAGCCAGGTGACATTGGAGTATGATGATCATAACAAACCTGTTCGTATAGATGCTATTGTTGTTTCTACACAGCATGATGATTTTGATTCAGAAGAAAAAATGTTGGCAAAAATTAAAAAAGATATCATTGATATTTTAATACCAAGGGTGAAAGCCAAGTATAAAAAATATGCGCATCTTTTTAATAAAGACATTAAGTACCACATTAACCCAACCGGCAAATTTGTAATTGGCGGTCCTCATGGTGATACAGGTTTAACCGGTCGTAAAATCATTGTAGATACTTACGGCGGTAAAGGTGCACATGGCGGAGGAGCTTTTAGCGGTAAAGACCCAAGTAAAGTAGACAGAAGTGCTGCGTATGCGACACGCCATATCGCTAAAAATTTAGTAGCTGCAGGCTTATGCGATGAAATATTAGTGCAGGTTTCTTATGCTATTGGCGTAGCACAACCTACCAGCATTAATGTAAATACTTACGGCACTGCAAAGGTTGCATTGAACGATGGACAAATCTCTAAAATAGTGGAAGGTATCTTTGATATGCGTCCTTATTTTATCGAGCAACGTTTAAAATTGCGTAACCCAATTTATAGCGAAACTGCTGCTTATGGTCATATGGGCCGCAAAAATGAGGTAGTTGAAAAGTCGTTCAAATCACCTGATGGTAAAGTAGTTAAGAAGAAAGTAGAATTATTTACCTGGGAAAAATTAGATCATGTTTCAAAAGTGAAGAAAGCTTTTGGATTAAAATAATTCAATTCAATTTTTGATAAGGCCCTGCAAGCACTTCTTGCGGGGCTTTTTATTTTAAAGTTAATATAATGCACAACATCGTTAAGAAACCTTATATTTGTTCCTTATATCAATACCCTCTGCCAAGCCACAAGGTGCCATCGATTCTTATCTCCCAAGTAAGATTTTATCAATTGTTATATATCGCATGAAATTATTGTATTTTATTTCGTTTTGTATTCTAATTCCCTGCATAGCTATTTCTCAGACCAATTTTGATTTTTATCTAAGCAATACAGGTAATGATTTGAATGCAGGGACTTCTGTAAACAGCCCTAAACAAACAATTGCAGCTGTGCAGCCATTGCTTAAAAAAATATTTAGTGACAATGGAAGTTTATCATTAGGCTTGAAAAGTGGAAATGTATTTAATGAAACACTTACGTTGCAAAACCCTGTGCAAATAAACACTTATGGTGGAAATGATTTTGCAATTTTCAAAGGGTCGGAATCATTTGACGCAGGTTGGGTAAAAGCACCCGGAACCAGTAATACTTATAAACAAACAATAAAATTTACGGGTTTTACAGGTCGTCAAATTAATGCTATAGGACAATACAGCTATATTTACGTACTCGAAATCGATAAGCAATTAGAGAAATCTGCTCCATTTACAGCACGTAAGCCCTTGATTTTCCTGACTAACCAAGATGATGTTGACAAAACTCCAGGTTCTTTTTATGAACCTATTACTGACCCAAAGGATAGTGCTGTAACGGTATATATACACACAAGCAATGGAAGCAGCCCAAATAATAATTCTAAATATCGGTATGAAGTAACTGTAAGAGCAAGAGCCGTAGATGATGCACTTTATTCCGGCAATCGATTCGAGAATTTATGGGTATATGGTTTTGGTGCCGGGCAGGGGTTATTACCTGGTGGAGAAAATTCTTATTACAATAAGGTCATTTTTGGACCAGGCGCAGCTATTCATCATTCAGTGATCTCTAGTGGGACTGTAACTAATTCTCTCTTTTTACCTGCTCCCTTGAATGCAAATGCTTATTCAATTGTTTTTTATAACGTAGAAGGTTTTCATGCTGTAAATTCGGTATCCAATACAATTTTTCTAGATATTCCTACACCAATTTATTCCCATACAAGCTATGGAACTACATACAATAAACTATTAGTAGATAAAATAGCAGCATTTGGACCTTCATATCCAAGTTCTCTTTTTGTTTCTGCTGCTAACACAGATTCTACTATTATTACAAACTCATACGCAGAAAATTTTAATTCAGGGTATATTAACGGCTCATCATACGTATCACTTAAAGATTGCTATTTCAGAAATGTATGTAACGGAATTATATCAAATTCAGGGGGTACTATAGCTGTTAATAATGTTTTAATAAAAGCAAATTCAGGTGTTCTTGTTAGAGGAGTACAATGTAACATGAATACTACACTTAATCTTAGTAATTCGATCATTAGTCTTAACGGGTCACTGGGTGGGACATTTGTAATAGGAGCAATAGAGCCAACAAACTCAATTACAGCTAATGGAAATATTTTTATTGCAGAAGGCAATGCAACGATGGCTTATGTTGTTCAGGGAACTGCGCAAAATAAATGGAATAACAATGTATATATCAATTTGGCATCGCATGGCTTAGTATGGAAATTGGATCTTAATACTTATACCACCTTTCAACAATGGCAGCAAAAAACAGGCTTTGATAAGAACGGTTTGTATTTTGATCTTCGAAAAGATCCTCGTGGATTAAAAGCAATTTTTGTTGATCCTGATAATGGAGATTTTGAATTAGCCAATACCCCCGAAGCGGATAAAATAAGAGCGATCCGTGCTGGTATGACCAACCCGTTAACTTGTTTTCCTAAAAAACCAACTTATGAAGAAGCCGCAGATATGATACGTTCCGGTCAGGTACTTACCGTTAATTCCTGTACCCAACCTTGTGTGGAAGGAACAATAAGAGGAGGGTCTTATTTATATTCTCAACCTTTGCCAAACGGAACTTTACAGTTACAATGGACGAATGATGAACAAACCAACATCGATCATTACGAAATAGAGAGAGCATTGTTTCCAACAATGGCTTTCTCCAATATCGGTTCTGTCCCTGCAG
Organism: Ferruginibacter albus; assembly: GCF_020042285.1. NCBI lineage: Bacteria > Pseudomonadati > Bacteroidota > Chitinophagia > Chitinophagales > Chitinophagaceae > Ferruginibacter > Ferruginibacter albus. The sequence goes on along the minus strand of NZ_CP083388.1, from coordinate 2,456,803 downwards.
GTCCTTTCCCAAACTATTCTTTTGTAGATAGTGATATTCCTTCTATAGGAATTTATAATTATCGTGTAGCAGTTGTTTCTAATAATAATGATAAATGTTATTCATATACCAATACCGTTACTTTAGATAAGATCGGTAACAGCGATGAGCATATTTATCCAAACCCTGCTTTTAGCCTTATAAATATTCCATTAAAAAAATATTCCGGAGAAGTGTATATATCCGTATTAAATGGAATGGGGCAAGAGGTAGCTTCTAAAAAAACAGATGCAACTGTTGAACCGGTAACTTCCATGAATCTTTCAAAACTTCAGCGTGGGGCATATTGGTTAAAAATTACAGCGAAGGGGGTAAGCAAATTACAGTCTTTTGTTCTTCAATAATTATCTTGCAGCAAATTTTTTGTATGTCAATAATCGACTGGATCGGTTTTGCAGGTGTAACTATACTATTAACCGCTTATTTTTTGAATCTTGCTGGTAAAATAAGCAACGATAGCACTATTTATATTGTGTTGAATATAGCAGGAGGTTCTATTGCCTGTATAGCTTCTATATTGCTACACTATATTCCTTTTATTATTTTAGAAACTGCCTGGACGCTGGTTTCTATAGTCGGGTTGCTCAATCGGCGAAAACCTTCAAACTAAGGCTTTTTTTCTTCAGTATCTATATTTAACGCCCAGGGTCCGTTACCAATGATCATAAAATAAATGAGCAACAACAATACTATAACAGAAAGAAATAATTCTGAATAAGGTCTGAAAATTCCTTCTGCTGAATTCACGAAAATAATAGCGCCAACGAGTATAGGTATTTGAATAGCACAGGCAAAACGGGTAAATACTCCAACCGTCATTAAAATACCACCTATCAAGTGAGCAAAAGCAACATAGTGTGCCAATAAAATGATCATTAACCCGCTGAAAGGAGATCTTAGGGTCATTAAGCTGGTTAAAGTGCCGGAGTTTTGCAAATACTGATATCCCTTAAAACAAAGAAAGATTCCTAATACCATTCGTATTATGTCGAGCCATTTAGGATGATGCAGATCCCCCCAATGCTCTAAACGATGAATGAGGTTCATATAGCAAGATTTAAGTGAAGAAATAAAGAGCTACTATAAATTTAAGCAAATTAATCCGTTGTGTCAACAGCTATTTCTTGTTATAACATTCATTTTGCGGTGTGTTTACATATTCTGTAAGAAAATAACTTTCTTTGCCATGTGAAAAATTTCAGACCACAACAACGCCCCAAAAAAAATACATTAGTAATAGGTTTTAAAGCTATTTCCGAAGCGCTGCAAAGCGGTAAACAGCTGGAGCGCATCTATTTGCAAAGTACCCGGCACGGTGCTGCTGTAGATGATATTAAAAAATTGGCAGCAACATTTAATGTTCCTATAAATAAAGTGCCGGTTGAGAAATTAAATGGGTTCAATATTTCCAATCATGATGGCTGTGTAGCTGTTATTTCCAAAATTCAATACCAGGATCTACAGCAGGTAATTTCATTTATTGTAGAAAAAGGGGAAGTGCCTTTGTTCCTGATATTAGATGGTGTTACCGATATACGTAATATTGGCGGTATTGCCCGCAGTGCTTTTTGCTTTGGCGTAAATGCCATTATTATCCCTGATAAAGGTGTAGGCGCATTGAATGAAGATGCTATAACGACGTCTGCCGGTGCGTTGGAAAAATTGCCGGTATGTAGGGTAAACAGTTTAATGAAAGCGGTAGATGAATTGCATTTAAATGGCATAAAAGTATTTGCCAGCGAAATGAAAGCGGCTAAAAAAGTTTTTGATATTGATCTTACGGAACCATGTGCTATTGTTATGGGAGGAGAGGAGCATGGTGTTTTTCCTGCATTGATGAAAATATGTGACGAACAATTTCAAATACCAATGCCGGGAGATTTTGAATCATTGAATGTTTCTGTAGCTGCGGGAGTTATTTTATATGAAGCGATGAAACAGCGAAACAGCTAAGATCAAGCACTTCCGGTTGTTGAAGGAACAAAGCAATCGGAAGTGCGCAAATAATAGTAATAATTTTTGATTAGCTTTTTACTGCATTAGCCATTGTAGCAGACCTGATCGTTTTAAGTTCTTCTTTGGTGTTATAATTGTCTACAGCTCCACCAAGAGTAAACAGGTCAATAAAAGCACCTATGCCGAAAAGTCCTCCGGTAAAAAACCATAGGATTCCTTTCCCTGTTTTACCTAAATAAAAATGCTGGATACCTAACACTCCAAAAATGCTAACCAGCCATAATAAATAAGCAGTTCCTTTTGATTTCATAAAACGTTTTTTAAGTTTTGATATTTAATTTGTTTGTTTTTCGAAATTGAAAAACTTGATTCAAGATAAAGATAATTGTTGAATATTTAATTTTATCGTATTTAATTATTGGTGAGTGTTCAATAACACAATCAGATAAGTAGAATACGCAAAAATGTATTTTAGTAAGGTTGATTTTTGTTGTAATAAAGATGAATGACGGGATATTTTATTTCTCTTATTGGAAACGATTGAATGAGATATTTGTTTTGAACATTTATCAGGGTTATTATTTAAATTCAAAAAAGAAAAATACTGCCGCAGCCCATGTAAGGGGTACGTTGTTTGCATATCCTATTATTGAATGATGCCAGTCTCGAACAGTTCCATCCGCATCGATATATCCAATAATTGAATAATTCCAATCTCTTATCGTGCCATCAGGATCTACATATCCTATAGTCGAATGATGCCAGTCTCGAACAGTTCCATCCGCATCAATATATCCCATTACAGAATAATGCCAATCGCTTACTGTGCCATTGGGATCAATATATCCTGTTATTGAATGATGCCAATCTCTTATGGTTCCATCATAATCTGCATAACCGAGTATTGAATGATGCCAATCTTCAAAAGAGCCTGCATCAGGATTGTCTGGTAGGTAAATAGGTTTTTCACAACCAATTAAAAAAACAATCAACAATATAGAGATAAATGCTTTCATGAAACTAAGACTATAGGGAACTAATTAGTTTAAAAAACAATCAAAGTTTGTATCTCTTATATTATTGAAAAACTTCAACAGGTTACAGTCTCAATAAAATTATTTTTGAATGACCACTCTATGCGGAATAGGCCCGGCTATACCATTTGCATCAAACGCATTTTTCACCAATTCCTGCACGCCAAAAAATACATCCCAATAATCTGTTTGTGTAGTATAAGGTCGAACAGCCAATGTTATCATGCCATCGCCGATCTTTGAAACGGCCACTTCCGGAGCAGGATCTTTTAAAACTTTAGGATGTTGCAGCATCGCTTGTATAGCTACTGTTCTTGCTTTATCAACAGGAACATCCAGGGCAACGGCCATGGTTATATCAACACGTAAGGTGCCATGCGTGTTAAAGTTTGTAATAACACCGGTAGAAAGTGGCCCGTTGGGAAGTATTACTGTTTTATGATCTGGAGTTAATAAAGTAGTATTGAAAACGCCTTGTTCAGTTACAGTGCCAATACAGCCTTGCGCTTCAATAATATCGCCTATTTTAAACGGTTTAAATATCAGCATCATTACTCCACCTGCAAAGTTGCCCAATGTGCCGTTCAGGGCAGAGCCAATAGCAACACCTGCACCAACAATCAATGCCGCAAAGGAAGAGGTGTCAACGCCTAAAATACCAAAGATGGTGATCACGAGCAGCACCAAACAAATGATCTTAAAAAAAGAAACTAAGAAGGATTGTAAAGAAGCATCGAATTTACGGGCAATAAGCGTTTTGCGGAGTAGTATAGCAAGCCTGCCAATGATCCAACTGCCAATGAGGTAAAATAAAATGGCGCCAATAACTTTAGGTGCATAGCTAATAGCGGTGGCTACAAATTTGTGAGCAATGCTGGTGCCTTTGTCTAAAAAGGCTTGTTGCAAAAGAGGAAAATTCATGTTGATAGTTTTAAGTTTTAGAAAGATACAATAAAAAAATGCAGACTGAAAAGCCTGCATTTTAAAATATTATAAAGACTGTCTGAGTTAGATATCGGTTGCTTCGCCATAAGCCACAGCGGTTGCTTCTTTTATAGCTTCGCTGATGGTTGGGTGCGGGTGAATAGCATTCAATAATTCATGACCGGTTGTTTCCAGTTTGCGTGCTGCCACAGCTTCTGCAATGTTTTCGGTAACGCCGTAACCGATCATATGACAACCTAAGAATTCACCGTATTTTGCATCAAAAATAACTTTTACAAAACCTTCTGTAGCGCCTGCAGCAGTAGCTTTACCACTTGCTATGAAAGGGAACTTACCTACTTTAATTTCATAGCCTGCATCTTTTGCTGCTTTTTCGGTATAACCAACGCTGGCAACTTCGGGCGTACAATATGTACAACCCGGAATATTATTATAATCAATAGGAGTAGGATGATGACCAGCTAAATGTTCTGCAGCATTGATACCTTCTTTGGTAGCGACGTGAGCTAAAGCCTGTCCCGGAGTACAATCACCAATGGCATATAAACCCGGAACACTCGTTTGCTGGTTGGCATCTACAATTATTTTTCCTTTTTCAACTTTTACACCTAATGTTTCTAAACCAATGTTTTCAACGTTAGCAACAACACCTACGGCACTTAAAACAATATCAGCTTCTAACGTAATTTCTCCCGTTTGCGTTTTTACTTTTGCTTTTACGCCGGTACCGCTTGTATCAACACTCAACACTTCGCTGTTGGTCATAATGTCGATACCTTGTTTTTTGAATTGTTTTTCCAGTTCTTTAGAAATGTCTTCATCTTCAACCGGAACTATTCTTGGCAAGAATTCAACAATGGTTACTTTGGTTCCAATGCTGTTATAAAAATAGGCAAACTCAACACCAATAGCACCGCTACCTACCACGATCATGCTTTTAGGTTGTGTAGGTAATATCATTGCTTCACGGTAACCAATAATTTTTTTACCATCTATTGGTAAACTTGGCAATTGACGGGCTCGGCCGCCGGTTGCAATAACAATGTTCTTTGCTTCCAGAGTTTGTTTGCTTCCATCAGCGGCTGTTATTTCCAATTTATCTTTAGCTAAGAACTTGCCGGTTCCCATTATCACATCTATCTTATTCTTCTTCATTAAGAATTGAACGCCTTTGCTCATTTTATCTGCTACACCACGACTGCGTTTGATAACCCCACCGAAGTCGGCCGTTGGATTACTGATGTTAATTCCATAATCAACCGAATGTTTGGCATATTCAAATACCTGCGAACTTTTTAATAATGCTTTGGTAGGAATACAACCCCAGTTTAAACAAATGCCCCCTAAGCTCTCTCTCTCTACAATTGCTACTTTTTTGCCTAACTGACTTGCTCTTATTGCTGCAGGATAACCACCGGGTCCGCTGCCTAATACAATTACATCGTATGCCATGTTGATCGTGTATTTAAGATTTAATATTGAATGCTTTATTGCGGTTGCGAAGTTAATATTAAACAAGGGAAACAGCAAAAGGTTGAGGCAGAGAGTATCTCAATCGATTGCGTTGATCTTAGGTGCAGGTTGAAAGGCATCGATAGTGTATCCCGGAGTTACCTGAGTCTACTCAACTTCTTTGCCATTAATATCTATTTTTCCCTGTACTATTTTACCGTTTATTTCGATAGAAGTTAATAAATACGTTCCATCATTTGATAAAGCGACCTTATCATATAATGAAGATATTTCTTTACCGTTGACAGGATCGATCAGTACAATTTTTTTCAACCTGGATCCAAGTAGAAATTTTTGCCCAAGAATGTTCAACTTATCGTAGACTATAGGAACTATCAAGTTTAGATCAGCATTCACCATACCATTCCTGCCATTTTTTTTAACTCCTGTAAGGCGTAATCCGGAAGGCTTAAATTTGGGAGAAGTTATTCCGATGTCGTCAAAATAATCGCTTTGTGCAATTGTTCTAATAGTGCTGCCGGTATTTCTTATTCCAAAAATTTTCACCTGCACATCTTTTTTAGCCCATATACCCAAGCTATGTGGTTTAAGTTCATCAAATTCTATAGGAACAATAATTTCACCAAAACTATTTATAACACCCCATTTGTTATTTCTTTTTACCGCAAGTAGATCGCTGCTGAAAACATCTGAACTATCAAAGTATTTTTTGTAGTGAGATGCAGAATTATAGCGGGTTATTCCTTTTATGATGTATTCAATGTTGTCAATTTTCCATTTTATGGTTGAGCATTTTTCTTTGCCGTCTTTTATTAAATGGATCAAGATATAAGTAGTATCGGTTTTTTTCAACGGGCATTGAAACATGAATAAACTATCCTTACTTAAAATATAAAAACTATCATTAAGGCTTTGCGATTTAGGGATATAATTATTGTCTGATAAAAAATTGTAAAGGCATTTTTCTGTTGCAGAGAAATTGGTAAGCGGCTTAGAGTTTTGGCAAAAAGAAAAACCCGGATGCAAATAAAGAACAATAAAAAGGGTATATCTTAATTTTATTTTAGAAGCCATAATTATTTCGTAGTTGTAGAAGTTTTCTTCTTTTCTTCTTCCATCCTGTGCTCTGCAATTGCTTTTAAAGAATTAATACTAACATTTAATTCAAAGCCTATCAACAACATTAAGGAGTTGATATAAATAAGCGCCATTAAAACGATGATGGCACTGATAGAACCATACAACGCATTATAACGCCCGAAATTATTTACGAAAGTAGAAAAGCCATAAGTAGCCAATAAGCTTAAAGAAGCTGCCAGTATAGTTCCCGGCGATTTTAAGCTCCATCTTTTTTTTACCGCCGGCGCTAACTTGTAAATAAATGCAATCGAGTAATACATTAGTGTAACGATCAATATCCATCGCAGGTAAATAATCGTCTCTCTTATAGCGGCGCTTTGAATACCGATCCATTTTAAAGCAGTACGTTGCGTTACCAATAAGATAAGGCAGCTTAATACTAATCCAAATATCAACATAGTAAGCCGAATAGCGATCCAGCGACTGCGCAGCCAATGGCGTTTTTCAAAACCTAAATAATTTTTATTGAAGGAACGCATTAGCCCGATCATTCCGTTGGAAGCAAAGAATAGTGCCAGTATCAAACTGGTAGAGATCAATTCGATGCGGGGGGATTGGAAGAAAGTGCTGTTGATGAAATTAATGATAGAATCATTGTAGCCTTTAGCGGGAATAATATCCCGTATCAAGAAAGTGAGCTGCTTTTTAAGATCTAACTTTTTTATAAAAGGAAGACTTGGTAATAACGTAAACAGGAATAATAAAGAAGGAGGTATCGCCATAATAAAATTGTAGGAAATGGCGGAAGCTCTTTCTGTAAGACTGGCTGTTTTTAATTGCTTTCGGAAGAATTTCAGTACATCAAATAACGGCACGCCTTCAAAGCCGGGTAATATCCAGTGTTTGCTTTTGCGTACTACAAAAGAAATAGGAGGAGTTGTTAATATAATGCGTTCGATCTTCAGCATTTACAAACACAATATAAGAAGCTATTTAATATTAATACTATCTAAGTAGCGTTGATACATTTTTGCATAAATACTGTGTTGCTGGTACGTGCTTGCAAAATTGGAAAGTCCTGAATTATTAGGTTGCGCTACAAAATACAGGTAATCGGTTGCAGGTGCGTTCAAAACAATATCGATCGTTTTAATAGAGGGAGTACAAATGGGACCGGGCGGCAATCCTAAATGTGTATAGGTATTGTAAGGTGATTCGGCGCTGCGATTGATATGCCCATCATAAATCCTTTTTAAGGTAAAATCTTTTAATGCAAATTTTATTGTGGGATCAGCCTGTAGCTTCATATTGGTTTTTATGCGGTTTAAATACACGCCTGCGATCTTACTTTTCTCTTCATCAAACCTTGTTTCTTCTTCAATGATACTTGCCAGTGTATATGCCTGAACCATCGTTAAGCCTTTTGCTGCTGCCTGCTTTTTTCTTTCATCCGTCCAGAAACGTTCATGTTCTGTAAATAACTTTTTAAAGATGCGGGAGAAAGACGTATTCCAGAATAAATTATAAGTGTTTGGAAAGACAGCCGTCATCACGGTATTACTATCCAGGTCATATGTTGTAAGAGAATCATTGCTGTTCAGGAATTTCATAACATTTGCAGAGTCACATTCAAAATTGGCAGCGATCTTTTTTGCCAGGTCTTCTTTTGTACGGAGTTTGGTAATTACAAGATCAACAGTTGTTTGACCGCCGGATTTTAATTTGCGTAAAATGCTGAATAAGCTTGCGCCATTACTTATCACATATCTTCCGGGTTTTACCGTATTGTCATTATATCCTGTAACGGCAGCCAGTTTTGTGAATAAAGCTGTACCGGAAAGAATGTTTTGTTCTTCCAATCCATGAACCACATCATTAAAGCTGCTGCCGGTATGTATGTAAAAGTTTTTTTTGCTTTCGTTGAAATGGGTGCTGCTGCCAAATAAAAGCCATACCACACCAATTGTTATTGCCAGGATTATTAAAAAGAGGAAGCGGAAAAGTTTTTTCATTTTTTACACGAGTTTTAAAACACGAATTATACGCAAGTAAAATAAAAAACCCTGTCGTTATGCGACAGGGTTGTGAATATTTTATAAATATTTATTTTGATGGTTGATTGCCGGGCAAAGTTCCTGTATTGCCGGAAGGAGCTGCCGGAGGTGTTGCAGACGTTTTTTGGATCAGTTCTCCACTTTTAGACGAACTGCCAGCCTCTTTTGGAATGAACATAGGAGACAGGATGCATAAAATAGCCAAAAGACCGGCAAAGATCCAGGTTCCTTTTTCCAATATATCGGTAGTTTGTTTTACCCCCATTAATTGGTTGCCGATTCCGCCGAAACTGCCTGATAGACCGCCTCCTTTAGGGTTTTGGATCAATACGATCGCTCCTAAGATAACTGCTGATAAAATGATCAAAATAATAAAGATGATTAACATGCTAATGCGCTTTTAATTGCTCAATTTTGGCTGCAAAGTAAGCACTTTTAGAAGGATTGAGCAAACTTAATTTTTGCCATACTTCAATGGCTTTTTCTATTTTGCCCTGTTGTATCAAAACCTCAGCCATTGTTTCGGTAACTATTTCATTCTCTACATTCGACTTTTCGGCAAGTTTTTCTATTGAATTGTCTGTAGCTGTGTTTAGATCGATGGTAGGCTTGTTCACATTGATCTTTTTCATTTCCTTTAACCATTGTGTAAAGCTCTTTAACTGGTTGCCTAATTTATCTGCCGGTTGAACATCCGTACTTAATTTGATTCCCTGGCTGGCAAAGTAATCAGTTGTATGCAAAGGCTCAAAAAGCAGCTCGGTGCCGGAAATAGTTTCCTGTTTAAAATTCAAAATTGGGAGCGGCGGCTCATTCGGTGTTTCTGCGGGTATAATTTCTGGTTCTTCAGTTGCCGATGCGACGCTTTCTTTGCTTGCAAATTCCTGCGGTTGTTCTATGTTTTCTACCTCTTCGTGAGTAGGCTCGTTAACCGGTATAATAGTGCTTTCAGGCTCATTCGCCGGAACAGTATCTTCAATAGCCGGGGTTTCAGTTACTGTAGAAGTAATATTAGCAATTTCTTCATTGGTATGCATTAGCTGAAAATTCACCCAATAAGAATTGTTCAACAGCAAATTTAGTTTTGCTGCTACCTGGTTGTAATCAGCATCGCTCTCCGGTTTCTGTTGCAATAAATAAAATTGCACAGGAGCAAAGAACGCATATTTCTCTGCCAGCTGTTGCAGGTATTCAACATTGCCGGCAGCAGTTATATTTCTTTTAAATAAGGCTTCAAAAAGATCAATAGAAGAACGCATAATTCAAAACTAACTTACAAATAACAAATACCAAAAAACAAATTCAAAATCGCAATTCCAAGGATATTTTATTCGATTACCAGTTAGAGAATATCTTATTAAAGATACCATCAACCGTATTCGAAATGATCTGGTCGCTTAAAGAACCTTCTGCTTGCGTTAGGGTTTGAGATGCGGGGAAATCGAAGTTATTGGAAATATCCGCTTCAAAGTTTTTAGTAGGGTCGATATTGTTTTTAAAGATCAGATGAAAGCTGACCGTTAACCGGTTGGTAGCAACGGAAGCGCCACTGATGCCGCTGGTGCTTACATCGTATTGCGATACAAAACCGCTGATATCATAATGAGCGCTGTCATCGTTGGTTTGACGTAAGCGGGTATTGCCGATAATTTTTTGTTTTAGTTTTTCGGTGAGTTGCGGACTTAATTGTGTATTAATATACCGGGCTTTGTTCTCCAAATAATTTACCCTGAATGTTTTTACATCTACGGGAATAGGAGAGGTATCTTTAAAAGAATACTTGCAGGTGGAAAAGCTGAAAGCGTAAAGCACTAGGCTTAACCCTACCAACAACTTTAATGAGGCAATGTATCTATTAAACTTTTTGCTTTTTGCCTCTACATTACTCTTCAATATCATACTCTTTTAATTTTCTGTAAAGTGTTCTTTCACTTATACCCAGGTCGGCAGAAGCATCTTTACGTTTGCCTTTGTGTTTTTTTAATGCCTTGATGATAAGCTCTTTTTCCTTATCCATTATGCTTAATGATTCTTCAACATCTTCATGATGATCTATATTTCCGGAACCATTCTGATTAATAATTACAGGTTGTGACGGCTGCTGACTATATGATGTAACGGGAGGAGCCGAGGGAATTTCTGAAATAAGATTATCGTTATAAACAGGGATATGCCTTGCACCATTAGGATTCTGCAACATATCAAACAATATCTTCTTCAGTTCGGTAACATCCTTCTTCATGTCGAAGAACAATTTGTATAATATCTCTCTTTCATTGGCAAACTCCTGCTGGCTAACAGCGCCTTTGCCACTAACCAGAACGGGTAAACGATTCTGGCTATGATCGGGCAAAAATGCCTGCAGATCTTTTGCGGTAACAGTTTTTTCTTTTGCCAAAACAGATATTTGCTCTGCCATATTTTTTAACTCTCTTACGTTACCGGGCCAACTGTAATTAGCCAACTCTGTTTTTGCCTCTTCATTTAACTGTATGGGAGCGCCTTTATAACGGTCTGCAAAATCAGCAGCAAATTTTCTGAACAATAAAGGGATGTCTTCCTTTCTGTCTCTCAATGCCGGAATGCGGATGGGCACTGTATTTAAACGATAGTACAGGTCTTCTCGGAATTTGCCTATCTGTGTAAAATCCAACAGGTCCTTATTGGTAGCTGCAATTACACGCACATCGGTTTTTTGTACTTTGCTGCTTCCTACACGAATGTATTCACCGGTTTCCAGTACACGCAACAAACGGGCTTGCGTACCCAACGGCATTTCACCAATTTCATCTAAAAAAATTGTACCGCCGTTCACTGTTTCAAAATAACCTTTACGACTATCAACAGCGCCGGTGAAAGAACCTTTTTCGTGTCCGAATAATTCGGAATCGATGGTGCCTTCGGGAATAGCGCCGCAGTTAACCGCAATAAAAGGATTGTGTTTTCTTGCAGATAAAGAATGTATGATCTGCGATATTACTTCTTTACCTACACCGCTTTCACCATTTATCAATACGCTTAAATCTGTATTGGCAACCTGTGCTGCAATATCCAATGCATGATTTAAAGCAGGGGAGTTGCCTATGATTCCAAAACGGTTTTTAATACTTTGTATGTCTGCCATATTTCTTAGCTCCAACAAAAAGTAAATAATTACTAATTGTTAATTATAGATTATTAATTAACGATCGCTTCTCCAATTAATGTTCCTGCCGTACAGCTATTCACTTTTACATATACATATTCACCGGGCTGGTAATTTTCTTTCGGAAAAACAATTACTTTATTCTGATCGTTTCTGCCATATAAATGCTCTTCACTTTTTTTAGAAATCCCTTCTACTAATACTTTAAATGTTTTGCCTACTTCTTTTTGCATGCTTAATAAAGAATGAGTGCGATGCAATGCTACCATTTCCTGCAATCTTCTTTTCTTCACTTCTTCAGGTATATCATCTTTGTATCTTCTTGCCGCCAATGTACCGGGACGTTCGGAATAAAAATACATATATGCCAGGTCGTATTTGCAATATTCCATCAGGCTTAATGATTCCCGGTGCTCTTCTTCTGTTTCGGTACAAAAACCGGTGATCATATCGGTAGATAATCCGCAATCGGGCAATAATTCTTTAATACGATTTACCTTAGCGATGTACCATTCTCTTGTATACGTTCTGTTCATCATCTGCAACACCCTGCTGCTGCCGCTTTGTACAGGCAAATGGATGTAGTTGCAAATATTCTCGTACTTAGCCATCGTGAATAATACTTCATCTGTAATATCTTTCGGATGAGAAGTAGAAAAGCGCACACGTAATAAGGGAGATATCAGTGCTACTCTTTCCATCAGCATGGCAAATGTTACTGTTTCACCTTTTTGCTCATCTGCCCAATAATAGCTGTCTACATTTTGCCCCAGCAAGGTTACTTCTTTATAATCAGTATTAAATAACTCTTCACATTCTTTAACAATACTATTGGCATCGCGGCTACGCTCACGGCCACGGGTAAACGGAACAACACAAAAAGCACACATATTGTTACAGCCACGCATAATGCTTACAAACGCATTAATGCCATTGCTGTTCAAACGAACGGGTGAAATATCCGCATAGGTTTCTTCGCGGCTTAATAAAACATTCACTGCTTTTTGTCCGCCTTCTGCTTCTTCAATTAAAGCAGGTAATGTTCTGTAAGCATCCGGTCCTACCACTATATCCACCAGCTTTTCTTCTTCTAAAAATTTATCTTTCAAGCGTTCCGCCATGCAGCCCAATACACCAATAACCAAACCCGGTCTTTGTTTTTTCAGGCTTTTAAATTCTGTTAAACGCTTACGAACGGTTTGCTCTGCTTTTTCACGGATAGAGCAGGTATTAATGAAGATCAGTTCCGCCTCTTCGGCATTTTTTGTAGCACCAAAACCATTGGTTTGAAGGATAGATGCCACCACTTCCGTATCTGCAAAATTCATGGCGCAGCCATAGCTTTCAATATAAAAATACTTTTTGTATTGAGCGGTATTATCTATGGCGTATGCCTCTCCCTGGCGGGATTCGTCGTGCACTTTACTATCAATTAATAAGCCTTCCATGTAGAAATTTAGTCTGCAAATATAACTAAAACAGATTGATTGCTGACGTTCTGGCAGATAAGGAATGTTAAAGATGTTTACGCTTAAGAACGTATAACAATTAAAAAAACTACTTGATGTTTGATAGATATTTTACATAGCCTTCTTTCTATAGCCGGTGCAAGCCTTTACATTTGATCTATCAATCTCTTCTATCGTATTTTCTAATTTTAAAAACTATAGGTACCATGATCACGAATCTGAACAACGTACACTTTACCCAGGCAGAAAAAGATGAAATCAATCAACACTGGACTGCCATTCGCCAATTAATTGAGACTAAAAAGAAAAACCTTACGCCGGAAGAGCGTAAGAAATATGGCAGTGTTGCCGAGCAAAACAAGCTGGTTGTAATGAAGGTATTGGAATACAATAAAAATCAGCCGCACCTAAATTGTCCTGAAGTTGATTATGTAGAAACAATCGCCGATTGGGATGACAGAACTTTTGTTGCAGGCTTAATAAGCGGCATGGCAGAAGCCAGTTTGATTTTTGATAATATCCGCATTACGCATGATTATGATGCTTACAATGCCGCCCGTACAGATTACAATTACGTAAAATACCGTATGGAAGCAGGCGATGCCGGTGCCGGCTGGGAAACTAAATACAATGACCTGTTGCCGTTTTTTAAAACAAATAACAATGGTGGAGACAGCGATACGCCTGATGCACCTGCTAATAATAGTTGACTTGTTCGTAAGTAAGGTTTAAGTGAATGCCCGTTGAAGAACGGGCATTTTTATTTAATTGAATTATTACCAGCAAGTTAGGCTTATGGAACATAGGTACTGCATGTAACCGGAATAGGTGTGCAACGTATGGCGACAATGTATTGAAGTAGTCGTATACACATAGCGAAGTGGTGGTGTATACGTTAAATATAGATGGCGATTGTGTTGTTTATGGAATCACCATTTCCAAATTATGTATGGATACCTGTTTAAACAAGTGATGGGGTATAGGTTGTTAAGAGGTGGTGCATAGGTTAAACATACAATCGTATTTACTTACTAACGTATGCGTGTTTGGTTGGTTAGAGAATCGACATTACTTCGGGATGTATGAGGTACTATTTCGGGATGTATTAGGCATCATAATATTCACTTTTAAGCAACGTCTCTCGCAGGAGACGTTGCTGGGAATAAAGTTATTAACGCAACGCCCCTAAGGGAGATGTTGTCGGGAAGAAATGTTTCTAGCTTAAATTATGCCATTCGTGGGTACAACTACTTTTGCAAAACAACTCTCGTCGCCTGGTGTCGGCATATTTAAACAGAGTCAGCAATGTTATAAATGATTCCTCTAATTCATTATCAGAAAGGTCGCAAACATAAATGGCTGCAATCTTGTATGGATGTGTCTTGAATAACAAAATAGGTTTTACGGAAAATTTAAGCGACACCATTTCTAAACTATCATCAATCAATTGTTGCTCAGGGTGAGATTGTTCTAAATATAATCGCAGGCAAGCAAGAATATTTCTCTGTTCAGTAGAGTCAATATTCTTAAACCATTTTAAGCCGTCATCAAGACTTAATTTGCCTTGTGCAATTTTATTAATTATTATTTCTTCTTCTGATAGCATGGTGGTCAAATTGTTATTATGTAAGTTAAACATTCGTATAAGCAGGATTACTTCCAGCTAATAAGAACCCTGACACGATTTGTATATTCACTACTAACCATGAACTGCTCAACATGAACTTCCTTGTTTTCCCAAATGGTAGTTTTTTGAGTCCAGTCTTCGTGATCTTCTAATTTTGTTTTTCCATTGTTGCCAAAATATTTTGAAATAAGAGTTGCATTGGTGGTAAATATTTCATTAAGAGAAGGTGTAGCTCCTTTTGATTGGTCCCAGGAATATTCGCTCAGTCTTATCACGCTGTCAGGAAGGGAATAGTAATAACATATATTTATGTTGGTTGGTCCTTTTTGCCTGCTTGAGTTAATTGGTTGTCCCAGTTTAAAGCTATCGGCATGAGGAAAATAATTTTTTGATACACTAAACGTGATGCCATTGTAATAAAACGTCTTGCCATGATTAGCGTATTCAATAGAATCCAGCTTGCTGATAATAGGTCGTTTAAATGAAAAAGTAGTTGGCTGGCTGTAAGAAATAGTAACGTTTAGAAAAAAGAGGATTACCAATAAAGGGAGATGTTTCATAACTGACGATTATAATTGAGAAACAAATATATTAAACTTACACAATGAGGTGTATTAGCTCTCGCTTACATGTTCTGAGATTGAAATTGTGAAGAACAGGTAGTTCAATGATATAAACGAGACACATGCGACAGTGATCTATTTTAAGTATTCATATTTTTCTCTATCGCATAGCTTTCCTTGAGAAAATAACTCTTTGCTTATTAATTTTCCTGTCGCATCATAATTTAAAATTGTTTTATTATAATCCATAAGGTCGTAGATATTCCCAAATCCATCATAGCCCGTCTCAAAAGATGTTATTTGAATTAATTGTTGCTGATTGTTGTAAGTATAAGTGTACTTCTGAAGAATTTTGCCATTCGCCGCTTTCAGTATTTGCCTGGCAAGCTTGCCATTTTTTAGCGATATCAATTCTTCCGTTGCCTGTAAAACGTTGTTACGGTAATATTTTATATGGGTGACGGTGTCAGTATAAGCGTATTCTTTTTTATCATTTATTGCATAATGTACGGGTTCTAATTTTACTGTAAATGAATCATAATAGGTCTTTATGTTTTCGGATAATATCTTACCTGCGGCATTATATGTAAAGCTTTTTTCAATAAAGCATACCCCTTCTTCTTGATAATATTTGTAAGAACTAAGTTTATTGCCAATGTATTGAAAAGTGATTTCATCCGAAAGTGAAGTGCTGTCCCATTTGGATGCTGAAATATTGTTTTCATTCGATGTCCATGAACCGAAATTTTTATGAGACATCAATTGCCCGTTTACATAGGTGTAAATATTTTTGCCACAAACCTTATCATCACAAAAAGAAAGGAAAGTGGTTGTATTGCCCGAATTATCAAAAAGATACTTTGCAGTTATTTTATTTTTTGTTGCAGGGGCAGAGCAGAGGTAATCACTCTTAACAATAACAGAGCTATAACCTGCGACGTTTGGAAAACTGTCGGGGTAAATATTAGGTTGTGCAATTACTACTGCTGTTAAAACGATATAAAAAGAAGTAGTAGAAATGATCTCATGTAATTTTTTTTAAGTGATGAGATGCCGAAAGGCTGAGGTTTCCATAAATAGGAGAATGGATTAATGTAAGTATTTTACTCCCCACAATGAAAAGGGATGCGCCCCTGGTAAACTATTTTATTAAATTTTGTAACAAGCACTTTAACTTCCCCACAGCCTGTATTGTCAATAATAAAATCATAGAAACCACCGAAGTTGGAAAGCTTTTGATTTACTACTCTTTTTTTTCCGTTATAGATCGTTACTTTAAGACTATCAAGGTTTCCAAACAAAGTTACCTGGGTGCGCCTGGATGGTTTTTCTGCATCGCCTCCGCCGATGATCGTATTCCAAAGAACGACAGTTGTATCATTCAATACGTCAAAAGTTGAGCGTGTGCTGTCTTCGTATATTAAATAGGCGGATACTTTTAATCCTGTTGGTGGAGGAGGGTATTCAAACGTTTCGCTTTTTTTGGTCAATTTGACATCTTCTACTTTGATCTCAACCTGTGCCTTTCCGCTGTAACTCAAAAATAAAAACGCTACAAAAAGTAAATATGTGTTTTTAGAGAATGTCATAAAAAAGTTTAGTCTGCGGTATAAGTTATAAATCCACTTTGGATCTTTAATATTTTGCCTTCTTTGTCCTTTGTGATTATCATCTTTTGTGGGTCAATATTTTCTAAGATTTCTGCTTCTTTAAAAACGTGCTTATTGTCAACCGCGTACAAATATTGCCCGGGAATAAGGTGGAATGTTTTGCTGTCAGCGCTGTCCAATTTTACACAAAGCATTCCGCCACTTGTTGGCCTGTAATAGTATGCAAAGCTTTTGTCCTTGGCGAACCAACCATCTAACTGCTCAAAAGTTAAAGGGTCGATATCTTGTGGCAAATTTCCATTGAAATATTCTACTGAAACTAAAGTGTCAACACCTTGAATTTCTCGATCAGCAAATGTCCTTTCAAATAGTTGCCCTGATTTGCTTTTATAAAACTGTGCTTTAACCTTTGTTAAAGAAGAGCTGTCTTTGAGTTCAAGTTGCGCTAAGTCGGTTCTATTTATTTCTTCTGTTTTTGAAATGTTTTTCTTCTTTTGCTCCTTGCAACTCGTTATCCAGAGTAAGAGAAGAAAAAAAGATATGAACTTTGTCTTTGTCAAAATATGTTTAATGAAGGTAATGTCTGTTTAACGTTGCATGCGAGTTCTATGCGTTAGTTCTTAGTTTATCTCCGCAATGACTTCTTCCTCTTTTATTTCATTAAGTAAAGGTTCTACACTTGAATAGTCCTTAACCACTTTTATGGCAAGTAATGCAAGAGGAATTCCAATAATGTTACTGACTATGCCGGCAACAGTAGAAACAATTAATTCGTCAACTGTTTCAGCTTTTAGTGAATAGCGAAAAACAAATTGCCCGAGTAAATTGTTTATGATCCAAAGCGCCCACCACCAGCCAAGGGCATTTGTTGTTAGACTTTGATGAAGAAGCAATCCTTTTCTGGTTAACAGGTCTATTGTTTGTTGATATAATTCTTTCATTATCTGGTATGGTCTGTACAAGCAAATAACAGGAGCAAACCAGCTTCCGGCAGCCCAGCCTTCTGTGAAGGATAAGTGATATACTTTTAGATGTAAATTATAATACGCTCTTCTAAACCATTGAATAAATGTTACGGTTGAAATAATAAATACTATCAAATATAGAATTGCGATGATTCGCTCTCTTATATCATTTGCATTTGCTGTGTTCATTGAAATTTCACCACCATTTGCAACGACCTTAAGTAGCTTATATTGAAAATATCCTGAAATCAATGATATGATTTCCAATGCCAACACGATCCATAAAAGAGTAACTGCATTTTTTGCTCTTTGTACGTTTGGTCTTAAATCTTCCATTTGATTTTATTGTTTGTTTTACAATGACGAATAGATCATAAATATCACTACTCAATTACTTCAATGCCACCAATATAATGTGATTTATGCAATCAACATAATCAATACCTCTATAACCCGAAATATTTTTCTTAAATTCATTATTCTAATTCTATGCAATGAAGAAACTATGGTTGTTATTCGGTGTATTAATATATAGCCTGTCTTTACAGGCGCAACAATTATTTCAAACAGTTAATTTTACAGATGCCATTAAAAAAGGCACCAGAACAGCAACCGGTTTACCGGGTAAAAGCTATTGGCAAAATCGCGGCGATTATAAGATCAATGTAGAGTTTGATCCTTCTACCAATAGTTTAAAAGGTGAAGAAACGATCAGCTATTTTAATAATAGCCCGGATAGCTTAAAAAAACTCATCATCCGGTTGTATCCTGATCTTTATAAGCATGGTGTGCAGCGGGGAACTTCTTTTCCCGTTACTGAGAAAGATCTGAATGATGGCGTTACCATCGATGAATTACAAATAGGAGAGGAACGTATTGACTCTTTCGCCAGTAAAACGAAAGCTTATCATAGCAATACCAATTTAATAGTATTGCCCGCTAACGCTGTTTTGCCGCACAGTCAATTAACGATAAAAGTAAAATGGCATTACACAGTAAACATCGGTTCGCAGGTACGTACAGGCAGGGTTGACAGCGGCTCTTATTTTATTGCTTATTTCTTTCCACGCATTGCTGTGTACGATGATATAGATGGCTGGGATGACTGGAGCTATAACGGTACGCTGGAGTTTTACAATGACTTTGGCAACTTTGATATTACCATTACAGTTCCAAAAACCTATGCCGTGTGGGCAACCGGCGAGCGGCAAAATGTTACAGATAATTTTAGTACTACTGTTTTAAAAAAATTATCGCTGGCAGAAAGGTCTGATACCATTGTGCATGTAATTGACTCGTTGGATTATGCTAACAATACAGTGTTTTCACCTGCTGCAACAGGCATCTGGAGATTTAAAGCAACCAATGTTACCGATGTTGCTTTTGCTTTAAGCGATCATTATTATTGGGATGCCAGCACTGTGGTCACTGATTATAAAAACAATCGAACCACGTTGGCAAGCGCTGTTTACAATCCTATTCATAAAGATTATTATGATGTTGCCAACCAGGCTTACTATTCTGTTTTTTACATGAGCTATAATTATCCCAAAGTAGCATTTCCTTTTCCTTATATAACGGTGTTTGATGGTACGGATCAGATGGAATACCCGATGATGGTAAATGATAATCCATTGGAAGATCATAAAGATGCAGTGCAATTAACTACCCATGAAATATTTCATAGCTATTTTCCTTTTTACATGGGCATTAATGAAACCAAATACGCCTGGATGGATGAAGGTTGGGCTACTATTGGCGAAGCAGTTACATCCAGCTCATTACAAGAACCGGAAGATGAGGGCATTTATAGCAAAACGCGTTTTGAACGCATTAGCGGTACGGTGAATGATGTGCCTTTAATTACCAATACAGAATTATATGGCGATATGCCGGCTTATGCCGCCAATTCTTATGGAAAAGCTGCTGTGTGTTATTGGGTGCTTCAGAATATGTTGGGCAAAACTTTATTTTTAAAAGCGTTGAAACAATATATGGATGATTGGAATGGTAAACATCCCACACCCTACGATTTCTTTTATTCCTTTAATGCATCAACAGGAAAAAACCTGAACTGGTTCTGGCAAAAATGGTTCTATGATCTAACCTATCCTGACCTGGAAATTACAGAAGTAACACAAACAACAGCTAATACAAAAATCGTGATCACCAATAAAGGCGGCTTACCTGTTCCTGTTTATTTAATGATAAAGTTTGATGATAAACGCAGATGGAATGTTTTGTATAGAGCGGATGTGTGGCAAGATGGTAAAAAGCAAATTATATTACAGCAAAAATTTCCATTTAAGATAAGATCTATCCATCTTGGCTTTGATCATGTACCGGATAAATTTATGAAGGATAATGATTGGAAAGAGAAATAGCTGAAGATAATTTAATAGTAGAATTGTCAAATTTGATAAAAGATAAATTGAATGTTCACTATCTTATCTAAATATCACGGCGCCGATCTGCCTTGTCAGATCCATCTCTACCTGTTTTAAATGCTGATGAGTTTGCAGTAATACTAATTGCTCCTCGGCGGTATGAGTCTTTTCAAGGTCACGCTGGTTCTCATCCATCAGGCGTTTTATCTTTCTTAATTTAAGATAGTTCAGGGTAGAAAAAACTTCCTGTTTATATAGATCTTCTCTTGTAAATATCTTTCCTTCATAAAAGGTACTCCAGTTAGGGCTTATCTCGTAAGCAAAGTCCATTATTGAAACTACTAAAGAGCTCATGGCTGAATCTTCATGATAGAGAAAATTCTTGGAAGTTGGTTCAATGCCTGCATCGTACCAGGCTTTGTATGTTTGTAAAACACGTATCAATTCTTTGTTGTCAATGAGTTCTTCCAGGTCATTGTTTTTAACTTCGTCAAAAACATAGTCGGCTACTTTTTGGTCATCGTCCCATTGTTTTAATCCAAACTCCAATAAGCTGCGAACCATGGCACGTTCCTGCTGTTCATCTTTATTTAATAAGGAAAGAGTATCTTCTTCAATTGCCGTTACAGCTGTTTCCGGAATTTCAACAACATTTGCTGCCCGGTTGTTCCTGTTCTCTTCCTTGGTTATTTTTTCACGGATGAATTTATTTACCAATGCATTCAACCCGCTTTCTTCTATCTTTAATATTTCGGCGCATTGCTTAATATAATCCTGCTGCCTGGTAAAATCTTCAGCTTTATTGATCTTGGAAATGGTTTCTGCAACCTGGTTAACAATAGCAGCTTTTTTGGTTGAATCATTCACCGCATCTTTCAACGCTATCTCTAATTGAAAAAGAACAAAGTCTTTTTTATTGTCTGCAATAAATTGTTTGAAAGCATCAGCGCCCACTTTATTTACATAGCTGTCCGGGTCTTCTTTATCAGGAATTAATACCAGCTTTACATTCAGGCTTTCTTCCAATGCAAGGTCCAGTCCACGCAACGCGGCTTTAATGCCGGCATTATCACCGTCGTAAATAATCGTAAGATTATTGGTGTATTTTTTTACCAAACGCAACTGATCGGGTGTTAAAGAGGTTCCACCGCTTGCCACAACATTTTCAACGCCTGCCTGGTGTAGCGAAACAACATCTGTATAGCCTTCTACCAATAAACATTCATCTGCCTTATCGATCGCCTGTCGGGCAAAATAACTTCCGTATAAAATCTTACTCTTTATATAAATCTCATTTTCGGGAGTGTTTATATATTTTGGAGCTTTATCATTGCTCTTAATGATCCTGGCGCCAAAGCCAACTACTTTACCGCTTTGATTATGTACCGGAAAAATTATTCTGCCACGATAATTATCTACTGGTTTTTCGTCTCTTACTGCCACTAATCCACTTTTTTGCAACAACTCTAAGTTATATTGTGCTGATAATGCAGCTTTGGCAAACCCATCCCTTGAGTCATAGTTAAATCCAAGTTGGAATCTTTTAATGATGTCCTCTTTAAATCCTCTGTGCTTTAAATAGCTCAAGCCAATATCCTGGCCTTCTTCTGTATTCAACAATACATCGCTAAAGAACTTCTGTGCAAAATTGTTGATGGCATATAAGCTCTCTGCTGCCTGCTGATGCAGCTTTTGTTCAGGTGAGCTTTCCGTTTCTTCTATCTCTACATTATATTTTTGTGCCAGCCAGCGCAACGCCTCTACATAACTGTATTTTTCCAGTTCCATTAAAAAGCTGATACTATTGCCGCTTTTGCCGCAACCAAAACATTTATATATTTCTTTAGCAGGGGAAACAGTAAAGGAAGGAGATTTTTCGTTATGGAACGGACAAAGCCCCAGGTAGTTGGTGCCTCTTTTTTTTAATTTAACAAAAGAGCCAACAATCTCTATAATGTCAATTCGGCTAAGTATTTGCTGTATGGTATTCTGTGAGATCAATATTGAAAAAACGTAACTGTAAAGATATGATTGATAAATTTAGTTTGAACCGGTTATGAAATTTTGTTTCATTTTTCATCCAAATCGGTAACAACCTTTATCTTTAACCCCTAAAATTTTAATGGATATGAAAAAGTTAGCGTTTATTTTGTTACTGGCGGCAGGTTCTTTAGTAACATACGCACAAAGTATTGATGATATAAAAGATCTTATTCAAAATCCGGGTTACGATCTATTAAAGGCAAAAGCCATGATAGACAAATACCAGGCAAATGCTAAAAATGCCTCTAAAGCAGAAGGCTATTATTACAAAGGCTATATATACAATGCCTTAAGTAAAGCGGATTCTTTAAAAGTTGCCGGTACTGATTATAAATGGGACGCTTTTGAAGCGTTTAAAAAATACCAGCAAATGGATAAGAACAATGTGCTGATGGTACTGAACAGCAATGCCCCATTGTTCGATATTTACAATAATTATTTTACGCTTGGCGCCAATGCATACAATGCCAGTAATTATCCGGATGCTTTTTCCAACTTTAAAAAAGCATTGGATGTAGAAGATTATATTACCGGCAAAGATTTTGAATACAATGGATTTAAATTCCCTGAGTTTGATACTTCGCTGATACAAAATACTGCATTAGCGGCAAGGCAGTCAAAAGATACAGCCAATGCATTGGTATATTATAAAAAGATATCAGATGCAGGATTAGGAGGAACGCAAAATTATGCTGCTTATACATTTCCTGTAGAGTATTATTTGTACCGTAAAGACAGTGCAAATTTTACTGAAGCGACAGCAAAGGGTAAAAAAGTATATCCAACAGAAGATTATTGGACAGTAGCAGAAATGGAATTCATTTCCAATAGCGCTACAAGTAAGGACGATCTGTTTGCGAAATATGCAGCACTACAAAAGGCAAACCCAACCAATTATACAATCGGTTATAACTATAGCGTAGAATTATACAATTATATTTTTGCCAACGATGATAAAACCATTAAAGCTGATAATTATAAGCCTGTTTTGGGAGACGTATTGAAGACGACCATTGCAATAAAATCTACCGGTGATGCAAACTTGTTGATGGCAAGATACCTTTACAACAGTTCATTTGACAATAGCGATAATGCCCAAAAAATAAAAGGCACAAAGCCTGATGATGTAAAAAAGAAAAAAGCATTGAATGACCTGGCTACTTCGCAAATGAACGAATTGATTCCTTATGCAAATGCTGCTGCGGATTATTATGCAGGTTTACCTAAGTTAAAACCTATCGATAAGGGCAACTATAAATCAGCTTATACTATGTTGATCAGCGTATATGAAGCAAAGAAAGATGCTGCTAAAGTAGCTGAATACCAAAAGAAAATGGACGGAATACAGTAATAAAAATATTCTAACAAGATGGAAAAGCAGTATGTTGGACATGCTGCTTTTTTTATGAAATTTGTAAGATGATGGAAAATGCTTCTGCAATAAAATTAATCGAATGTCCCCGCGATGCGATGCAGGGATGGAAGCATTTTATTCCTACTGATAAAAAGATCCAATACATTAATGCTTTATTAAAAGTAGGTTTTGATACGATCGATTTCGGAAGCTTTGTTTCGCCAAAAGCTATTCCGCAAATGGCAGACACTAACGAAGTGATTGAAAAATTACAGGTTACCAATTCCAAATTGCTGGCAATTGTAGCAAATGAAAGAGGAGCTGAAGATGCAGTGCAATACGATAAGATCAGTTATCTTGGTTTTCCTTTTTCCATTTCAGAAACTTTTCAGCAACGCAATACCAATAGTAGTATAGAAGAGTCTTTGCATAGGGTAGAGGCGATACAAGACTTATGTGTACAGCATAAAAAAGAACTTGTTATTTACATTTCTATGGGATTTGGAAATCCTTATGGTGATGAATACAATGAAGACATTGTAATGCATTGGGTTAATAAGATGATAGGGCTGGGGATAAAGACAATTTCGATAGCAGATACCGTTGGTATTGCAACAGCAGAGCAAGTATATGCAATAGTAAGTAAGCTGATACCGGTTTATACCGATATTGAAATAGGCGTTCATTTGCATTCAACAGCGCAAAACTGGCAACAGAAAATTGATGCTGCATTACGGGCAGGTTGTAAACGGTTTGATGGCGCACTAAAAGGTATTGGCGGTTGTCCCATGGCAAATGACGAATTGGTAGGCAATATGAATACTGAATTAATGATACCTTATTTTAAACAATTGAATTTGTTAAACAATATTAATGAAGAAGCTTTGGCTGCATGTAGCAGGTTAGCCTCTGAAATATTTATTTAATATGGATTTTCACTTAGAGTTTTCTCCCAAAGCATTTGAAACAAAAATCATTCATCAGCATAAATTATTACTGATAGGCAGTTGCTTTACAGAAAACATCGGCACAAAGCTGCGCCAGCATAAATTTTCTGTGCTGGAGAATCCTAATGGTATCTTATTTAATCCTGTCAGTATTGCAAAAGCATTGACTTCTTATGTAGAAGACAAACGCTTTAGTGAAGCCGATTTGTTTTATCAAAACGAAGTATGGAACAGTTGGCAACATCACAGTCGCTTTTCGCATACGCAAAAAGAAGAAGCATTACAGCTTATCAATAACTCACAAAAAGAGGCGCATGACTTTTTAAAAGAAGCCGATTGGTGTTTGATAACCTTAGGCTCTGCCTTTGTATATGAGATCATTGAGCAAAAAGAAGTAGCGGCTAATTGTCACAAAATTCCTTTGGATAAGTTCAATAAAAAATTGCTAACGGTGGAAGATGTATTGTCTGCTTTGGATAACGTGATGCACCGTTTGTTTATCTTTAATCCAAAGATGAAGATCATATTTACTATAAGTCCGGTGCGGCATTTAAGAGATGGGTTTATAGAGAACAATCGCAGTAAAGCGGTGTTGATACAAGCCGTACATCACCTGGTAAATAAGTTTGCAAAGCTGTTTTATTTCCCTGCGTATGAATTGGTAATTGATGACTTGCGTGATTATCGTTTTTATGCAGAAGATATGGTGCATCCTAACTATGCCGCTACCAATTATGTTTGGGAAAAATTTGTAAACGCTTGCATTGATGAACCGTCGCAGCAATTAATGAAAGAGATAAATATCATCAATGCAGCAAAAAATCATAAGGCATTTAATCCTTTATCAGAACAACACAAGAAATTTTTAAAAACGAATTTGGAAAAGGTGAAGAAGCTGAAGAAAGAATATCCATATATCAATTTTAAAGAAGAAGAATTGTTTTTTCAAGAATAGAAAAAATAAAACAAGTAAAGTGCAAATAGAAAGACTACATCATATTGCGATTATCTGTTCTGACTATGAAAGATCAAAACAGTTTTATACCGAGGTTTTAGGGTTTAAAATTGACAGTGAAATTTACCGGGCAGAAAGAAACTCGTACAAACTCGATCTTTCATTGGACGGACAATATTTAATTGAACTGTTTTCTTTTCCGGATCCGCCTCAAAGATCAACAAGACCCGAAGCAACCGGATTAAGACATATTGCTTTTGGAGTAAAAGATGTTGAAGGCGCAATAGAATTTCTACGATCGAAAAATATCATAACAGAACAAATTCGTATTGATGAATTCACAAAGAGGAAATTTACATTTTTTAATGATCCTGATAATTTACCAATTGAGCTTTATGAATTGTAATAGATTTGCCCAATATTGGCAGATATAAATTTTAACTGAAGAGTAAACATGGATACTTCCACTTTCCCAACTTTAACAACCGAAAGACTAACGCTCAGGCAATTGTCCATTGAAGATCAGGAAGGTGTTTTTGCTTTGCGCTCTGATCCGGAGATAAATAAGTACATTGAGAGAAATCCCAGCAAAACAATTGAAGATGCAATAAACTTTATCAACCTGATAAATGATAATAGTAAAAAGGGCAATACACTTTATTGGGCAGTTACATTAACAAGTACAAAGACATTTGTAGGAGCCGTTTGCCTATTGAATATTTCCGAAGAGAAAAGCAGTTGCGAGATCGGGTATGAGCTTATAACAAAATTTCAAGGACAAGGAATAATGAAAGAAGCGGTGGAGAAAGTTATTGATTATGTTTTTCAAAAAGTAAAGCTTAAAAACCTGAATGCAATTGTTCATTACAAGAATCAAAGTTCACTTAAGCTGCTGGCAAAATTCAACTTTATAAGATCACCGGAAACATATAAAGAAAATCCCGACTTTAATATATTCACATTGACGTATTAAATAGTCTTCGTTATAATTGATCTTATTAAGAACACACATTAATGTATCCTGTCGCCCCTCACTTCCAGACTATTCATAATTTCTCTTTCATATAGCAACCACTCATTCCAACGTTTACGAACGATCTTTTTATCAATATAGGTTTCTGCCAATTCAATAAATAAGGTATAATGCCCCGCTTCACTTTCCATAAAGCGACGATAGAAGTTGCGCATGTATTTATTATCCAGTCCTTCACTTAATCGTTTAAAACGTTCACAACTTCTGGCTTCAATCAAAGCCATTGTTAACATCTGGTCTAAAAAACGTTCATCCGGGCTGCCGCCTTTCTTTTGAAAAGCAAGCAGCTTATTCACATATTCATCTTTGCGTTGTCTGCCTAATTGTAATTTTCTTTTGTGCAGTTCCGCCAATACCAATCTAAAATGTCCCCATTCTTCTGTAACGATCGGGCTTAAAGCAATCAATAATTTTTCTTTATCAGGATTTTTTTGAATTAACGAAATGCAGGTAGTTGCAGCTTTTTGCTCACAATACGCATGATCTGTTAATATTTCTTCCAATTGCATTTCGGCAAGGTTCACCCAGCGTGGGTCTGTAGGTAATTGTAGGCCTAATATATTTTTAACATCTATATTTTCAGTACTCATAGTGCAAAAATAAATAAACCAAATAGCTTGCTTCCATTTGCTTTATTATTAATTTAGAGCACAAATTCCGCTATGCGAGTCTTACCTTTTATTTTATCTTTACTTGTTACGGTTGGTTTAATTGTAACGCTTGATACAAAATTCGTTTTACCTGCACCGTTAGGAGCGTTGTTAAGTCCGCAACACGGTATTTGGCAAAATGCAGAAGATGTAGATGCAGATTTCTCTGCCAATTTAAAATTTCCTCAATTAAAAGGTAAAGTCCAGGTTTATTTAGACGATCGGTTGGTGCCGCATGTTTTTGCTGAGCAGGAAAACGATGTATACTTTGTTCAGGGATATTTACATGCTAAATTTCGCTTATGGCAAATGGAACTGCAAACATATAAGGCTGCAGGAAGATTGTGTGAATTTTTTGGCGAAAAAGCAATTAATATTGACCGGGAGTTTAGAAGATTGGGAATGGTGTATGCTGCAGAAAATTCCTTAAAAGAAATGGAGGCTGACACCGTTATAAAAGCTGAATGTGATGCCTACACAGCTGGTGTAAATGCGTATATAGATAACTTATCAGAAAGTCAATTGCCATTGGAATATAAATTATTGGGCTATTATCCTGAAAAATGGAATAACCTGAAAACAGCTTTGTTCTTAAAATATATGTCTTATGATTTGGCAGGTCATGATGATGATTTTGAAATGACTAATACAAAAAGCTTTTTTAGTGATAGTGATTTTGTAAAATTATTTCCACTAACACAAGATTCATTAGATCCAATTATTCCCAAAGGAACTGTTTATCCCCGACCTAAAATTATTCCTATTGCTCCATCAACAGTTGATTCCGCTTATTTTAATAATAAAGACCTTGTAGCTGTTGACGAAGAAAAACCTGATAAAGACAATGGCAGTAACAATTGGGCGGTAAGTGGCCGTAAAACAAAAAACGGTGCACCTATTTTGTGTAATGATCCTCACCTTGGATTAAATCTTCCTTCAGTTTGGTTTGAAATGCAGATATCAACGCCTGAGTTTAATGCATACGGGGCAACCTTTCCCGGAGCGCCCGGAGTAATCATCGGCTTTAATGATAATTGTGCTTTTGGGTTTACTAACGGCGGCAGAGATGTAAGAGATTATTACGAGATAACGTTTAAAGACGATACCCGTAAAGAATATCTGTTCAATGGTGAATGGAAGCAAACAGAATTTAGAATTGAGCATATCAAAATAAAAGATAAACGTGATTATTTAGACACGGTTGCCTACACGGTATTTGGTCCGGTTATGTACGATAAAAGTTTTACCGGTGGCAGAAGTTCCGGTAAAAAGCAGTATGCAGTGCGTTGGAAAGCGCATGATCCAAGTGATGAATTAAAAATATTCAATCTTTTAAATCGTGCAAAAAATTATACTGATTATACAAATGCTGTAACCAACCTGCATACACCGGGGCAAAATGTAGTGTTTGCCTGTAAAGATGGAGACATAGCGATGCGTACGCAAGGCGAGTTTCCGGCAAAATGGAAAGGGCAAGGAGATTTTATAATGCCCGGTACCGACAGCAGTTACATGTGGCAGGGAATGATACCGCAGGATGAAGTGCCTTTTCAATACATACCGGCAAGCGATAGTATTTCAAGAGGTTTTGTCAGCAGCGCCAATCAAAAGCCGACAGACAGCGCTTATCATTATTATTTAGGAAGAGATTATCCATTGTATCGTGGTTATTTGATCAATCGCTTGTTAAGCAAAATGCACAACATTACGCCGCAGGATATGATGAGCTTGCAGAATAATAATTATAATGTTTTTGCAGAAATGGCAATTCCGGTATTTTTAAAAAATATAAATACAACCGGTTTTAATGAAGATGAATTAAAGTATTATAAGCTGTTAAATGAATGGAATTTAAATGATGATGTTGCAGAAAAAGGTGCTACCGTATTTGATGTGCTTTGGAAACAATTTACGAAAGTGGTATTTGATGATGAATATGCAAAAGCTCCTAAAGTTGTAATGAGACCTTTTGAAAGCACCTTGCTGGAAGAGATATTAAAAGATACTTCCTACAAGTTTTACGATAACATCACCACTCCTAAAAAGGAAACATTAGCAGATGATATCACGGCTGCTTTTAAATTAGCAAGCGCTGAATTAGTTAATTTGGAAATTGCCGATCAATTGGAATGGGCAAAATATAAGGATACGCATATTAGTCATCTTACTAAATTAGAACCCTTTAGCGATATGCATTTGCCTGTTGGCGGCGGAACGTACTGTATTAATGCTACCAAAGCCGATCATGGACCAAGCTGGAGAATGGTGTTAAGCTTAACTGCTAAAACCGAGGCGTATGGAGTGTATCCCGGCGGACAAAGCGGTAATCCCGGAAGCAGGTTTTATGATAACTTCGTAAATGAATGGGTGTCGGGAAAATATTACCCGCTTTGGTTAATGACAAAGGATGAAACAAAAGATAAACGTATTAAATGGGTGATGAACTTTAGTAAGTGATCAGCAACAAGCTACTAACTTTTGAAAATAAGATTGTCTATTAATGCTTGCGTCTTGAAACTTCAATTAGTGTAATTCGAAAAAATTAGTGTAATCAGAATGAAATTTATAATCTCTCTCATATTAACCGCTTTATTAAGTTATGTAGCCTGCTTGTTTCTGCCCTGGTGGAGCATTGCCATTGCCGCATTTGTAGTAGCTGTATTTATTCCTCAAAGCCCCGTGCACTCCTTTTTTACCGGCTTTATCGCATTGTTCCTGTTATGGGGTATAATGACGTATATCATCAGCAGTAATAATGCACATGCATTGGCAAATAAAATGACAGTGATCATTTTAAAAACAGACAATTCTTTAATGCTGATAATTGCTACAGCTTTCATTGGTGCCCTGGTAGGCGGAATGGCAGCATTAACCGGTAGCTTTATACGCAAATCAAAATCTGCGATGGAATAGCAGCATGAAAAAAATCATTTTATTTTTTGCACTATTCATCTGTTTAAGATCTTCTGCACAAAAAATTTATGGTATCGTTCTAAATAATACAGGCGATCTGTTACCATATTCATCCATATCTATTAAAGGAACAACAATAGGAGCAGGCGCTAACGTAAATGCCAAATTCTCTATAAGCGTTTCCCCGGGTACATATACAGTTGTTTGCCAGCATATAGGTTTTGCTGCGCAGGAAAAATCGATTACTGTTGGTAAAGGAGAAGAGGTCAATACTTCTTTCGTATTGAGCGAACAGAAATACACGATGAAGGAGGTGATCGTAAAAACCAATGGCGAAGATCCTGCTTATGAGGTCATCCGACAGGCAATAAAGAAACGAGAAGAGTATAATAAACAGGTAAATTCATTTCAATGTGAATTGTATTCTAAAAATCTTATCAAGCTTAAAAATCTTCCCGGAAAAATATTCGGCAAAAAAATAAGTGAAGATGATAAAACGGAGATGGGTGTTGATTCTACAGGGAAAGGAATTATTTATTTATCGGAATCCAATTCAAAGATATCTTTTCAGCAGCAGGATAAATTAAAAGTAGAAGTAACCAGTACAAGAGTAAGTGGCAGTAACGACTTTGGGTTTACCTTTCTCACCTTTATCAATCTATATCAAAATAATGTAACCTTATTTACAGACAAGTTTAATCCAAGAGGATTTATTTCTCCTATTGCAAATGGCGCATTGAATTTTTACAAGTATAAGTTTTTAGGCAGTTTTTGGGAAAACGGCAAAGAGATAAACGCTATAAAAGTTATTCCTAAAAGAGCATATGAGCCTTTGTTTTCAGGCATTATAAATATTACGGAAGGTGACTGGCGTATCCATAGTGTAGACCTGGTACTTACAAGAACGACTCAATTACAAATACTGGACACGTTGAAGCTTACCCAGTTTCATGTTGCCGTTACTGATGATGTATGGAGAGTAAAAAATCAATTAATAAATTTTGATCTTAACCAGTTGGGAATTGGTTTGGGTGGAAATTTTTTAAGCGTGTATTCTAACTATAGTATAGATCCCTCTTTTCCAAAAAAGTATTTTGATAATGTAATTATAAAGTATGATACGGGTGTAAATAAGAAACCAAAAACATTTTGGGATACTTCACGCCCGGTGCCGTTAGAAAGAGAAGAAGCATTGGATTACGAAGTGAAAGACAGTTTATTTGATAAGAATAGTGATACAGCATGGACGCAGGCGAAAGTTGATTCGCTAAAAAGAAAACAAGGTCCGTTAAAGCCATATACTGTTATATGGCAGGGTATAGATAGAACACATTATAGTGTAACCAATCGATATGATTGGGGTGTTGAAGCATTGCTACCTGTATTGGAATATAATCCTGCGGAAGGTTTTGCTTTGAATATAAATGGCTTTTACAGGAAGACAATAGGCAAACAAAAAACAAGATTGTCTATAGAGCCTCATGTGCGTTATGGATTTAGCAACACACATTTGAACGGTTGGTTAGACATTAATTTTCGTCAACGTGGGTTAGACGAAGATCAAAAAATTAAACGACAGTTATGGTCATTCTCGGGAGGCAAACGGGTAAGCCAGTTTAATAGAGATTACAATCTTTCTACGTTGAACAGTAGTTTATCAACGTTATTATGGGGAGATAATTATATTAAGTTTTATGAGAATTATTTTGGTAGTATTACGTATGCCCGCAGGTTGGAAAATGGCTTACGGTTAAGTGTAAACGCTTTATACGAAGATCGCCTACCAATGGATAACACTACCGACTTTACCATCTTTACAAAGTCATCAATAAAGATCACCCCTAACTATCCCTTTCAACGTATTCCATCACAAATAACCAGGAGCCAGGCTTTGCTTTTAAGCGCTACGGTCAGTTTCAAGCCAGGGCAAAAATATATTCAGTTTCCCGATAGGAAAGTATCGTTGGGTTCGAACTATCCTACATTTACATTTAATTATACTAAGGGCGTTCCGGATATTTTTGGCAGTGATGCTGATTTTGATAAATGGAAACTGGAGGTTAATGATGATGTGAATTTTAAATTAGCAGGCTTATTAAAATATCGCGTAGCTATTGGCGGTTTTATTAATAACAGATCGGTTGACATACAGGATTACCAACATTTTAATGCGAATAATTCTGTTTTGGCAGGCGCTTATGTAAGCAGTTTTCAATTAGCGAATTATTTTGTGAACAGTACAACGGATAAGTTTTTCAGCTTTGTAAATATCGATCATCATTTTAATGGATTGCTTACGAATAAGATACCACTGATAAAAAAATGGGATTGGAATTTAACAGCAGGTGCCAATGCATTGTACGTAAATAAAGACAACCATTACGAGGAAGTTTTTATCGGTCTTGAAAATATCTTAAAGATCTTCCGGGTAGATTATGTGGTGGGATGGCAAAACAAAACATTGATACATAGCTTCTGTATTGGTACCGGCGGTATTCTTGGAGATCATATTAATGTGAACGCTGTTGATCCTGCAAATACTATCAAGTTTTAAATCTGAAATTGTCAATTCCAAAATTTCTCAATTGGCTTATCTTTGCAGCTCTTAATTAATAAGAAATTTTGTTCACCAGGCAAGTGTCCTTAAAATTTCAAACATGGCAGTATTACACAACAGAGTTTCCCAGGAGGAACTTAAAAAGCAGTTATTAGCAGAAACGGAGCATCGCACTACCATTTCTTTTTACCATTATTTTTTTATTGCAGAACCACAATCATTTCGGGATGAAATGTATAAGGCTTTAGATGTACTTAAAGTATTTGGTCGCATTTATATAGCGCATGAAGGTATCAATGCGCAAATAAGTGTGCCCGATAGTAATGTAGATGCTTTCAGGAATTACCTGTATTCTATTCCGCCATTGAATGGCATACGATTGAATATTGCAGTAGATGACGATGGGAAATCTTTTTGGGTATTGAAAATAAAAGTACGTGACAAAATTGTAGCAGATGGAATTGAAGACGTAACCTTTAATATGGAAAATAAAGGCAAGTATGTAACTGCCCAACAGTTCAATGAATTGACCAATGATGCAAATACCATTGTAATTGATATGCGCAATCATTACGAATATGAAGTGGGGCATTTTGATAATGCTATTGAGATCCCGAGTGATACATTCAGGGAGCAGTTGCCCATGGCGGCAGATATGATGAAGGACAATAAAGATAAGAACATCATTATGTATTGTACCGGTGGCATTCGTTGTGAGAAAGCCAGTGCTTATATGCTGCATCAAGGATTTAAAAACGTTTTTCATTTGGAAGGTGGCATTATTAATTATGCCAATAGTGTAAAAGAGAAAGATCTTCCTAATAAATTCAAAGGGAAAAACTTTGTATTTGATAACAGGCTGGGGGAGCGGATCACAGAAGAAATTATTTCGCAATGTCATCAATGCGGCAAGCCGGCTGATACGCATACTAATTGTAAGAATGAAGGTTGCCATCTATTGTTCATTCAATGTGATGAGTGTTCAGAAAAATATCAAGGTTGTTGCAGTAAAGAATGCCAGGATGTAATTAATCTTCCGAAAGAGCAACAAAAGGAATTGCGTAAAGGCGTGGATAAAGGAAGAATGGTGTTTAATAAGAGTAGGCAACGATTAAGACCAAGATTGAATGAGATGAAAAATAATAACGATAAATAATCTTTTGCTATGCAGACAGAACATTTGACAGGTATAAAAAAGCAATTTGAGTATTACGAGTCACTTGTGGATAAGACCATTGATCAATTATCTGAAGAAGAGTTACTTTGGAAATATAATGAGGAAAGTAACAGTATTGCTGTTATTGTAAAACATTTATATGGAAATCTTCTTTCACGGTTTACCGACTTTCTTACCAGTGATGGAGAAAAAACATGGCGTGATCGTGATGAAGAATTTGAAGATAGGGTAATGTCCAAACAGGAATTATTAAATAAGTGGAATGAAGCCTGGCAATGCGTTTTCGATACCATTGATTCTCTAACGGAAGATGACCTGGATAAGATCATCTACATAAGAAACATGGGGCATACGGTTATGGAAGCGTTGATAAGAAGTGTAGCCCACGTTGCTTCTCATGCAGGGCAAATCGTTTTTATAGGAAAGATGATCAAAAAAGATCAATGGCATTCGCTTTCAATACCAAAGGGAAATTCGAAGATGTATAATGCCGAAAAGTTTTCTAAAGAAAAGCATAGAGAACATTTTACCGATGAATTTAGAGAAAAGAAGGAATAATAATAATTTACAATTGCTGCAATGCTGCTACAATTCTTTCTTCCGTTTCTTTATCACTTAATTCTTCGGGCTTAAATTTTTCACCAATAACTTTTTCATAAAGTTCAATATAACGATTGCTGATAGTCGATATCCATTCATTGCTCATTTCAGGAACTGTTTGTCCCTCTTTGCCCATGAAGTTATTAGCAATTAACCACTCACGTACGAATTCCTTACTTAATTGTTTTTGCTTTTCCCCTTTCGCTTGTCTTTCTTCATAACCCTCAGCATAAAAATAACGGCTGCTATCCGGTGTATGAATTTCATCCATTAAATAAATGGTATCGCCGATCTTGCCAAATTCATATTTGGTATCAGCCAGTATCAATCCTCTTTTAGCAGCAATTTGTTTTCCTCTTTCAAACAATTCCAATGTGTATTTTTCCAATACAGCATAATCTTCTGCGTTTACTATTCCCCGTTGTATGATTTCTGTTTTCGAAATATCTTCATCATGTCCTTCCTCAGCTTTTGTAGAAGGAGTAATAATAGGAGAAGGGAACAGGTCGTTTTCTTTTAAGCCATCAGGCATTACAGCACCACATAGCTCACGTTTACCACTATTATAAGTGCGCCATGCATGTCCCGTTAAAGTCCCTCTAACGACCATCTCTACCCTAAATGGCACACATTTTTTACCGATCGAGCTATTGGGTGTAGGCGAAGAAAGCAACCAGTTAGGACAAATATCTTCCGTTGCTTTCAGCATGTATGCAGCGATTTGATTTAATACTTGTCCTTTATAAGGTATTGGTTTGGGTAATATCACATCAAATGCAGAGATACGGTTGCTGGCAACCATCACCAGCCATTTGTCATTTATGGTATACACATCTCTTACCTTACCACTATAAAATTTTGTTTGATCGGGAAAATTGAATGTTGCCATGCGGCGAAGGTACTTGCAACAATTGTAAACAGTAAATTAGTTGAATAAAAAATTTCAACATCTGGTTATAAATAAATGAGCTAAGTCATACAAAAGAATTATTATTTTGCTTTATATTTAGATAACTAAAAACGATGCGTATGAAAAAAATACTATCCCTATTTTCTTTATTACTTTCCTTTACCCTGATCTCTGTTTATTCATTTGCACAAGTAAATACGGTTTCGGGAACTGTTGTTAACAGTGCTACCAAAGAAAAAGTTGGTGCCGTATCTGTAACAGTAAAAGAAGGTACCACCGGAACATTTACAGATGATAAAGGGAATTTTAAATTAACAGTAGCAAAATTTCCTGCTACATTAATTTTTTCATCTATTGGATATGAATTGCAGGAAGTAACTGTAAATAGTGCTTCAGATAAAGTGGCAGTAGACTTTAAGCCTGCCAGTTCACTGGGGCAGGAAATAGTAGTTGCTGCCAGCCGTGTTTCTGAAAAGATATTGGTCTCGCCGGTAAGCATTGAAAGACTAGGAACAGCGAGTATTAGAAATGCCGCTGCTCCTGATTACTACGATATCGTAAAAACATTAAAAGGTGTTGATGTGGTGAATTCGAGCTTAACCTTTTCATCGCTCACAACAAGAGGATTTAATGGTAGCGGTAATCCACGGTTCAACCAATTTACCGATGGTATGGATAACCAGGCGCCGGGTTTAAATTTCTCAGTAGGTTCTATCGTTGGCCCAAGCGAGTTGGATGTTGATAATGCAGAATTACTACAAGGAGCATCTTCAGCATTGTATGGTTCCGGAGGTATGAATGGTACATTACTGGTTACATCAAAAAATCCATTTAAATACCAGGGTGTAAGCGCAGAAGTTAAAGCAGGTATAATGCATGTGAACGATCCGGCAGCCGCTGCATCACCTTATTACAACGCAGCAGTTCGTTGGGGACAAAAAGTGAATGATAAGTTTGCATTTAAAATGGATCTGAGCTATATGACCGCTAAAGATTGGGTAGCATCAGACACTACAAACTATACAGGTGTAGGAAACCAGGGATTTACTATTCCGGGTACAAGAGCATCTGATCCAAATTATAATGGTGTGAATGTGTATGGCGATGAAACAAGTGCTAATATGCAGGATGTTGCCAATTCTGTTCAAAACCAGATACAACAAGGTGTATTGGCAGCAACAGGCGGTACATTCGACCTTGTTTCTAATATGAATACCTTTTTGCCTGTAAACGCTACACCACAACAAATTCAGCAGTATATAGGTAATTTGCCTGCACAATTACAGCCATATGCTTCGCAGCTAGTGCCTTTTAATTTAGGATTGCGTGCCGGCATCATCCCCGATCAGAATGTTTCAAGAACAGGATATGCAGAAAAAGATATCATCAACTCTACTACAAAAGTGATGCGATTGAATGGAGGTTTATTTTATAAAATAACTCCACGAACAGAGTTGTCTGCTGTCGCAAATTACAGTACCGGTAATTCAGTATATACAGGTAGCGATAGATATGCTTTAAAGAACTTAGAGATCGGGCAATATAAATTAGAAATAAGAAATGATAAATGGTTTGTAAGAGCATATACTACACAGGAAAATTCAGGAGATGCATACAATGCAACAGTGAATACACAATTATTTAATGAGGCATGGAAGCCAAGTACAACCTGGTTCCCTGAGTATGTAGGCAATTATGTGCAATCATTTGCATTAACCGGAAATGCAGCGGCTTCTTTTGCGAATGCACGTGCGGCTGCAGATATTGGAAGACCGGTTCCCGGAACTGCACAATTCAGCAAAGTGTTTGATTCGGTAGCTGCTATTCCTATTCCTAACGGCGGTAAGTTTTTAGATAGAACAAGTTTATACCAGTTAGATGGTCAATATAATTTTGGTGATGCTATAAAATTTGCTGAAGTAACAGTAGGCGGTAGCTATCGCTTATATCGCCTGAACTCCCAGGGAACTTTATTCGCAGATACAACCGGTCCGATCAATACAACAGAATACGGTGCATACCTGCAATTGTCTAAAAAATTCTTTGATGATGTTTTGAAATTGACTGTTTCAGGTAGATATGATAAGAATGAAAACTTTGATGGCAAATTTACTCCCCGTGTTTCTGCTGTTATTAAAGCAGCGGAAGGGCAGTATTTAAGACTTTCTTATCAAAATGCTTATCGTTTCCCATCTAATCAAAATCAATGGATCAACCTAAATGTGGGTGATGGAAGATTGATCGGTGGGCTTCCTTCTTTAAGAGAGTTTTATCATTTTGATACCAATCCTCCTGTTAATCCACTTACAGGACAAATTCAACAATTTGGAACATACAAGCCGGAATCGGTTAACAGTTATGAAGCAGGGTACAAGGCTTTGGTAAATAAAAATTTACTGGTAGATGTGTATGGTTATTTTTCAAAGTACCAGGATTTTATCGGGCGTATAAATGTGGCGCAATCAAAAACGGGCAACCCGCAGGATATAGATCCTACGAATCCGAATACCTATACCGGTTTCTCGGTTTCAGTTAATAGTCCTAACAAAGTAAATACGTATGGTTGCGGAATAAGTGTAGATTATCTGATAGGCAATAATTATAATGTTAGCATTAACTGGTCTAACGATAATATCGATAATGCAGATCCTACTTTTGTTACTTATTTCAGTACCCCTCAAAACAGAGCCAATATTTCCTTAGGTAATTCGGGCTTAGGAAGAAAAAAGGTTTTTGGCTTTAATGTATTATGGCGTTGGCAGGATGCGTACTATACACAAAGTGATTTTAAACAAGGTATCAATACTGCTTTCAGCACTTTAGATGCACAGGTTAGTTATAAGTTGATGAAAACAAAATCGATGATAAAGATCGGCGCTACAAACTTGTTGAATCATTATTATACTACGGCTTATGGCAACCCATCTATCGGGGGATTGTACTATGTGAGCTTGGCCTACAATGTTTTTTAGAATGTACTGAATTATTGTTTTATAAGAAAGGCTTCTGTAATTACAGAAGCCTTTTTGTTTGATAGATATTTCGTTATTCTTAGTTGCTGTTCTATTTTTTTAAGAAGATCAATTGCCCTAAATGATTAGCCAAATGATTGGTTCTGCTGATAACAACGTTTAAACGGTTGCGATGTGGCTCTTTTGCAAAATCTTCCTCTGAAACAGCGGTATGTTTTTGAAACCATTCTTCAGGAGTCAATTTGTTGAAATGTTGGTCCAATGCTGCATTTACCGTTTGCCATTTTTCTTTTAATTCTTTTACAGGAGGAAATGTTTGTCCTGATTTGTTGGGTGTTTTTATAAAAGGCTCTTCTAACTCAGGAAATAGTTTTTGACCAAAGCCAAGTAATGATAATAAGCCATCATGTACTGCCACTAAATGACCTAATAGATAAGTTCCGGTGTTTCTATCGGGAGCTACTTCTTCCGTAAATTGGTCATCCGTTAAGGTGTCAAATAATTTATTGGCGTTTTTAAGCTGTGCATTCCATGCATCCAATATCATTTTTACAGAAAGTTGTTGATTGTTCATTACGTTTTAATTTTTATGGTTGTAAGAACAGAATAGAGAAAAGATTGTTTAAAGAAAGCAAACAATTTAAGATAGTTGTTGAGACTGTATCCAATTTAACTAAACTAAGAAGTATTGAAAGAGAAAATTCTTTACGAAGTAATTTTTTTGTTAATGGTAGTAGTATCTGCTTTAATCGCTTCTTTCTTAACGGGTGTTTGCAATATCATAATAGGCTCAACAGAGGTTTTATTATTATCCTTCTTTAGTTCATAATAATACACTTTCATGTCTTTGTTACCGGATTGCTGTTCTTCTACCTTAATATAATATTCTTTTTCGGGTTCTTTGTTTACTACAGGAATAATTGCTGTTTCCTGTTTTTTCCTTTTTAGCAGATTTGTATTGATAATAGCAATGGTATAACCTTCATCCTGTTTGTTTACAACAGTAGTTTTATTTTGACGAATAACTTTGGCTTTTAGTGGCGTAACAGAAGGCGCAGGTGTAAGCTGGACAACTTTTTCTTCTATAGGCTGATATTTTATAAAAAAAGGTTTGCTTGAAAGAAACTGGTCTTTTGATATTGAAATACCAGTTTGAGAGGCTGTATTATTTTTAGAGACAGGAGAGAAGAATAAGCAGCTGATCCCTAATAAAAGCATTAGCGATATAACCGCTACTTGTATTCTTTGCGAAATACTGATCGTTGTTTTGGGCTCAATAATAAAAAGGCGTTGTATCCTTTTTAAAAGTCCGTTTTTACCGGTAGCCGCCATTGCTAATTGAACTTGCTGATAACGCTGTGTTTCCAGGAGTAACAACGCATTCGCATAGTCGTGCCTGCTATATTGATAATTCATTACCCAGTCATCACAACAGTTTTCTCTTTCTTTCTTAACCTGTTTGCTTAGTAATAAAACAAAAGGATTAAAGAATAACAATGTGCCAATGAATGTTTGAATAAGATTCAATAAAAAATCGTGGCGTTTTATATGTGCCAGTTCATGCAACAAAACAGCCTCCAATTGTTTTGTGCTAAGTTGATTAACAGCTGCCACAGGCAGTAATATGATAGGTTTTACAAAGCCAATAACAGAAGGCACATCAATATTTTTCGATAACCAGACCTGTACATTTTTTTTAATTCCAATAGCTGAAGCAGTATTTCTTACAAACATCCTTGTGTCAAAAGAAACTTTTGACATTTCATTCTTTTGCAATAAAATAGTACTGCGGTATCCAATAAAAAAACGACATAGAAAAAAAAGAAGCAGCAACAAATAAGCATCAGATATGTATGGAAGCAGGTTTGTCCATTGTTGAAAACTTAGTAGTTGCTCTTTATTAAAAAATATTTCGGAAACGGCAATTGAATTATTTAGCGAAGAATAGGTTTTAATTATCGTTATTGTAAACCAAATAAAAGAAGTAATAATTAAAGTTGAACCTAAGAGGTATTTAAAAACAGCAGATAAATTTTTATTAATAGCTATTATTGATCTATAAAGAAGCCATAAAATGCCAACCTGCCACAGGCTATTGATTATAGCCCATCCGACAGCTTGTAATAAAAATGAATCGGCAGTTATTGGTTGCATAACCTGTTATTTCATGCTGTTTAAATAATTTCTTATCTCATTCAGCTCCTGTGGCGATGCTTTGTGATTGCCCAATGCCTGCATGATCAATTGTGCCGGGGAGCCTGAAAATAAAGAGTCTATCATCTTATTTAAAAAAAGATTTTGAGTGTTTTCTTTGCTTACAGCGGGTTGATACGTATGTGTTTTATTGCTGCTGTCGCGGGTTACTAAACCTTTTTCAAACATGATCTGCATTAGCTTAAGGGTAGTGGTATAGCCGGCATCCTTGGTTTTTGTAAGCTCTTCATGCACTTCTCTAACAGTAGCCACCTGCTTATCCCATAATACCTGCAAAATTTCTACCTCACTCTCTGTAGGTTTAATTTTTGAATTGTTCATAATACGATGTGTTTCGTAAATAAAGATAAAAAACAAATTCTAAATAAAAAGCAAAAAAGAGATTATTTTTTATAAATGTTAATACAGGATTCAAATTACTTACGTTTATATGCAAATAATAAAGCCACTCGATCGAGTGGCTTTATAGCATAAAAGTTTAGTGGCCTATTTTTTTATAAACTTGGTATTTATGATCTCATTTGCTGTAGTAATAACTTTAAGTGTATAAAGTCCCGGAGCAAATTTGCTGATACCGATATGGTTCACTACATCATTCAAATTACCGGTAGCCAATACTTGTTGCCCAATGGCATTCAAGATAATAGCATTTTTTATCTTTTTGTTTGACGGCAATTGAATAAACAGATCGTTGCTGCTTGGATTAGGATAGATGAAGATGTTTGCAGCGGCATTGTTTGAATTATTGATCGTTACAATTTTGCTGAACAGCATTGTTCCATTTTGATCTACTTCCTTAACACGATAATAAGTAACACCAACGCTTAGATCGTTATCGATTGCTTCGTAATTAGCAACAGAGCCTTGTTTAGGATCTACTAAAGCCAAACGGGTATAATTTTTTCCGTCAGTACTTTTTTGTACCTCATACATAAATACATTGGATTGTTCTCCAACCTGCCAATTCACTTTACCTTTTCCATCCACTGAAGCAGCAGTGATATTCGTGATCTTAACCGGTAATACTAATCCGCAGTTTTGTAAGATCAAGCGTTGTGAAGTAGTGTAAGAGCAGCTTGCAGAAGTTAGGTCAGTAGCACTGGTACCAACTACTATTCTGTATTGCCATCCAAAGTAAGTATTAGGATTAGTGCCCAGATCTGAAGGGAGAGCAACTATTGCCAATAACGTATCTGCTGCATATGTACCTGTCTCTACATTTCCAATATTCACAAATCCATTGCCATCTGCCTTATTTACCTGCCATTGATAGGTGTCATATAAATGACTGCCGTCTGTTAATGTTGCAGTTGCCTGTGTAGGAGGGTTATCGCAGGGAACAATAATTGGATTAAGCTTAATAGATGGTATGCAGGTACCCATATAAATATCATCCAAAGCCCAGTCGTTACCGGATCCACCCGGCGCATTATTTCTAATGCTAAGAGTAGCTGTTGTTCCGGTTGGTTGAAAAGTAAAGCCGATCTGTCTCCAGTCACGATTTCCTCCGGCAATGTCTCCGGTTGAATATAATCCTACTCCGTTGATCAGGAAAGAAAGATTTGCAGGTATGCTGGTAGGATCTGTTTTAAGGTTTCTTATATATGCACTGAATTGATATTTTTTATCAGGGCAAAGATCGGTGACTGTTTGCTGTAATACAATATCCGGGTCAAAGCTGGCATTCACTACCATTTGATAACCATTCTTTTGACCGGTTACCACATAATCATGATCGTATCCATCATACCATCCTCCATTAAAAGGAGTCGTCCCTATATCTGATCCTGCAAAAGTATTATTAGCTATAGCATAACATCCATCTTGCGGAGCATTTATACCTAAAGGCTGATAGGTATATTGTGTAATGCCATCCGCTAATGCCGGGCCGTTAATTTGTGCATTTGTTCCATCTGCATTTCCGCCTGAACCAAAAGTTCCGTTCGGATAAAGATTGGATGGATCTGTTGCATTACCGCAGAAAGTTGGTGCAGGGCAAGCTGTTCCGCTATTGCCAATAGTTACTGAGTGAGTAGAATAGCAGTACTGTCCGCCGGAAGCACTTTTAAATACCACATAATATTGCCCGGGAATAAGATTGGAAATAGTATTGTTCGTTAAAGAACCCGCTGTTACAAAGTTTGGCTTTACGTTGGATAGCCATGCTACAGAATCGGTAGACAATACACCGCCTCCAATTTTAATAGAGCCGGTAGCATTACATCCTGTTGCATTAGTAGCTGTTGCTGTATAACCACTGCCATAATCGGAGCGGAGTATAAATTTTAATGTTTGACAATTAGTGGAGCTACCTGATTGTCTAACAATGATATTATACAGGTTGGAAGTAAG
This sequence comes from Ferruginibacter albus, assembly GCF_020042285.1. Taxonomy (NCBI): domain Bacteria; kingdom Pseudomonadati; phylum Bacteroidota; class Chitinophagia; order Chitinophagales; family Chitinophagaceae; genus Ferruginibacter; species Ferruginibacter albus. Next base: position 2,413,779 of record NZ_CP083388.1, on the reverse strand, counting down.
GTTATTAAAAGTAATAGAACTTCCGGTAGTACTTGTAAAATTGGCACCACCGTTAATACTAACCTGTATAGTAGATGAGCCGTGATTTTCTATAAGTACATCAAACTTTCCGTTTGAACTGCCGCAAGTAGGTAATGTAATATTCTGAACCCTTATATTGTTAGGGCATTGTGCTATTACATGTAATCCGGCATAGAGTGTAAGGCAGGCAAGTGTAAATAATTTTTTCATTTCTTGTTTTTAAATGATTAAATGATCGGTTAAGTAGGCATCAAGCGGTAACGCAGGAGAATTGGAGAAATAACTGGTTATTAAGAGGAAATGGAAGAGGATAAATAAGAGCCTTTTATGCTCTTACAACGATTTTTATCGTAAAAAAACCGGATACTAAGATCAAACTATTTGGAACGCCAAAGATATGTTTTATAAACTAAAATTTGATGTTTAACCCAAATTTTTGACTTTTTACTATAAAAAGAAAGCCGGCTGTTCAGCCGGCTTCTAAATCAATTGCTTATGCGTATTATTCTTTTATCAATGTTTTTATTGTAACACTATTTTTGTCACTGTATTTAATTATATACTGGCCTTTTGAAAGACCGTTTACAGAAACTTTTGTAGAAGTGCTGCCGTTTGTTATGGTTACCAATCTCAATCTTTTACCTTGAATATCAGAAATGCTTAAAATTGCATTCGTACTTGCAGGATGAGAAATAGTAAATTGATCTTTAACAGGGTTAGGGAATATAGAAATATTTTCACTGTATCTAACTTTCACAATATCGCTGTAAGAAAGATTGCCATCTATGTCTGTTGTTACTAACCTGTAATAGCTGGTGCCTGCAGAAGGGTTATTATCAACTGATTGATAATTATGAGTTGTGCCGGTATTTCCTGCTGCATTGGTTTTTGAAATGGCTGTAAAACTCATGCCATCAATGCTTTTTTCAACAGTGAATTCTTTAGTGTTTATTTCCTGTGCTGTGATCCAATGTAATTGAACTGCATTGGTATTGCTAACCGCAGTGAAACTCGTTAACTTAACAGGCACTGGCGCATCTTCCGGAGCAAAAGCCAATCCACGAAAAACATAATTGGCGCTTGCTGTAACTAAAGTAGAAAAAGCTGATGATGAACCTGCATCGGTAACTTTTACCAATTTGTTGGTAGCATCTGCAGTGATTGCATAAATAACAGGATTAGCGCCGCTCCAGTCAACGATAACAGATCTTGCTCCTGCACTTAAACCTGAATTTAATACATATGCCATCGACCATACACCACCGCTTAATGTCCATTTTTGAATGCCACCATTATTGGCAGTAGAGTTATCATCTGCTACATAAACAATAGTAGTAGATGGGTTTACAGCAAAACCATATTCACTTGGAGTTACTGAACCGATTTTAGCTCGGGGAAAACCATTCAAAATACTTGAAGCACCTGCTGCATAGGTAGATGGAGCACCACTTCCTACAGAGAAAACTCCTAAATAAGTTCCGCTTGCAGAACTTCCATAAAGTTGCCCGTTAAAAACATTTACGGTACGTGTATTGGAAGGACTGTCGGTAACAGATACAGACGTAGTTGCTCCTTTAGTGGTGTATTTAATGCTTCCCGGAGTTCCAGACACCCAAATGTCTGTACCGTTGGTGCTTGTTGCACCTCTTAGATTATTGCCTGAATAAGCATCCGTTAATGCTGTAGTTGCATCGATGGATCCATCAAAGCCCACAATTCCAACCATGCGATTATTAGCAGAAGCCGTAGTGCTGGCAATTCCGGTTACACCGGTAGCAGCATCGTAACCCGGCACTATCAAATATCTTTTATCGTATGATCTTGTCATTTGTCCTTCAGAAGTAGCGCTACCTGAAGCTACTATTCTTTTGTTAGAGCCTGAAGCAGCGGTTGGCATTGGATGTGATAGCGCCAATACTCCTGCAGGCGAATATTCGTCTAATGTTATAGGAAAGGAGGCATTGGAAAGTGTTGTAGTTCCATCTCCAACTTTATATACCACAATATTACCTGCGGTAAATGATTGAGCGTGTGATAAAAGAGAAAAAGCGAATAGAGTGATCGCTGATAAGTAAATTTTCTTCATTTGCATAATATTTCTGCAAAAGAAGTTTCAGTAGCTAAGTTTATTGTAAAGAAATCATTAAGGAATTGTTACTAAAATAAACGATGTATAAATAAGAAAGGGAGTGAATTCACTCCCTTTCTTATTTAATGATTTGTTGAACTATATAGTTTCTGCTTTTGGATCGGGGCCATATTGATTTTCTCCTTGTTCTCCTTCTGTTAATGCTAATACCAGGTTATAGATGGGAATAAGCGCAAACCACCCGCTTTTACCAACATCATGCATTCTTCTTACCGCTACTCCGATAGAAGGAACTAAAACTGCTAATGTATAAACTGTAGATATAGCTTCAAAGCCGATCACTTTGCCAATAACAGTAAATAAAATAGACGCTAGCACATTGAACAAAAAGAAGTACCAATATTCACTTCTTCTTGCACGTCCATTAAACACTGCATAATTCTGTAAAACTTTTAAATAGTAGTTCATTTTTTTTGGGTTTTGATTTGGTCTTACTCGTATGGCTTTTCAGATTAACGCCCCGTTTTTAATATGGTTGCTGGTCTCCATAAGGCATCAAATGTATTAGAAAATTTTAAAAGATGCTAGGAGACTTGTAAATTATCAAGAAAATTATTTTACTGTATTCCTAAGCAATTGTTTTTTGGCTATTAATTTTTCGAATAATAAAACACATAGGATACCTGCAGTGTAAGCCAGCAGATCCGTCCATTCAAATGAAGTCCCAATAATTATTTTTGCTAACCTTGAATTGCTTAAGCCGAGTACTTCAACGAACTTAAAATATTGTGCTGTTTCAACCACATAAGAAAATAATAAAACACAAATGGCCGTGACAAGGATAGATGTATTCAAAAAAGAACGTACAAAGCAATAGAGCAAAATAACAACGAGGAAGTCGCCGATGTATGGTCTTATAACAGCATCATGTATAAATAATGCAATAAATACTTCGATCAATAATAACGCAATAGTTACAGCAAAATAACTTTTACTAAAGCGGATCATATGCTTCTGTTCACATCAAACGCTTCCAGTTCTTTTGCCACAGCATTCAAAAATGTAGAACCCAGGGCTCCATCAATAATACGATGATCATAGCTCAATGAAATGAACATGATATGCCGGATGGCAATACTATCACCTTGAGAAGTTTCTATTACAACCGGACGTTTTTTGATAGCACCCACCGCCATTATAGCTACCTGTGGCTGGTTGATGATAGGGGTGCCCATGATGCTTCCAAATGTACCAATGTTGGATAACGTAAAAGTGCCTCCAACGGTATCATCCGGTTTTAAAGAATTTGTCCGTGCCGCGCTTGCTAAATGATTTACCTGTTTGGTAAGACCAACCAAATTCAACTGATCGGCATTTTTAATTACAGGTACTATGAGGTTCCCGTTGGCTAAAGCAGCAGCCATGCCAATGTTAAGATCTTTTTTAATGATAATTCTATCACCATCAACAGAGCTGCTTAAAAGCGGATATTTTTTTATGCTCTTTACAATTGCTTCTACAAATAAAGGAGTGAAGGTGATCTTTGTCCCTTCTCTTTTTTCAAACTCCTTTTTTACTTTATCTCTCCACAAAACCAAATTGGTAACATCACATTCTGCAAAGCTGGTTACATGAGCGCTGGTATGCGTGCTATCGATCATGTGTTTTGCAATCAGCTTACGCATTCTATCCATTTCAATAATTTCTACGTTACCCGTAGTCGTTAGTGATGGAGGAGCGTATTCATGAGTTGCCAGTTGCGAATTGTGAGTAGTAAGAGGTGTGACATGAGAAGCGGGAGTATATATCGTTTCACGATTACCGGGTGTTGTCTGCCGTTTGTTTTCTACATAATTCAAAATATCTTTTTTGCTCACACGTCCATCTTGTCCTGTTCCAGGAATCATTTCCAGTTCCGCCATTCCAATGCCTTCACTCGCAGCAATATTTAATACCAACGGCGAATAAAAACGAATGCCGGAAGAAGATGTGCCATTCGTTGGAGGTGGAACATTTAAAGGTTGATAAGGAACTTCTTCTACCAGCTTTGCTTCTTCATATTCTTCCGCCTGAGGCGCAGGTGGTGGAGTAGGTGTACTCACCGATGCGTTGCTATTGATTCTTATTTTAGCGATAACAGCACCGATAGGTACTACATCGTTTTCTTTATATAATAATTCCTCGATCACTCCTGCAGCAGTTGATGGAACTTCACTATCTACTTTATCGGTAGCAATATCCAACACAGTTTCTTCTTCCTTAATAGCATCTCCGGGATGTTTATGCCATCTTAAAATAGTAGCTTCCATTATACTTTCGCCTAATTTCGGCATTACAAGATCAACTAAGCTCATACGACAATTTGAAGTGTAAAATTGAATAGTTAAAGGTAGTGAAAATAAGCTAGAAGCTCCAAGCTGCAAAAGGAAGTTTATGACTATGTAGTAAGGTTATTCTTCTAAAATAAATTTTCTCAGCAAATTCAATGCATTTAAAGCTGTCAGTTGAATATTTCGCAACCTGTCAACACGAAAATGAAATAATTGTGTAGTTATTTTATCCTTATTGCCTACGGCGATCCAAACAGTGCCTACGGGCTTTTCAGCAGAGCCGCCATCAGGTCCCATTATTCCTGACACAGCGATCGCATAATCCGATTCGATCCTGTTCAATATGCCGGTTGCCATTTCAACTGCCACTTGTTCACTAACGGCGCCATGCACCTTTATTAACTCCTCATCAACAAATAACAATTCCTCTTTTACATCATTGGAATAACTAATGACACTTCCGTTATAAAATTTAGATGAACCTGGAATAGAAGTAAGCAAGTGTGCAATATAACCACCCGTGCAACTTTCGGCAGTGGCTACTATTTTGTTTTTTGAAAGTAATAGATTTGCTATCACATTCTCCATTGTTTCATCTTCGGTAGTAACCAAATGATCTTTTACTAATATTTTCAATGCTTCAAAATGCAGGTCAATTTCGTTTTGAATTAAACTCTCATTAAAGCCTTGTGTTGACAGACGTAAACGTACCATTCCATAATTAGGCAAATACGCAAGCTTAATATGCGATGGAAGGGATGCTTCAAAGTCGTTCAGCTGTTCGGCTAAAAAAGATTCGCCTACTCCTGCAGTCAATAAGGTACGATGAAAAATATGAGCTAAGGAAAATGTATTTTTCAAAAGTGGAATAACATCATCCTGCATAATACCTTTCATCTCGTGAGGAACTCCGGGCATTGCCACAAATACCTGCGTTAAATTCAACGATTCTTTTTGCAACGCTTCACCGATTACAGATCCTGAAAGCGGTCGCTCAAACCACATACCAGGGGCTGTGCCTCTCTTATTAATAATTACTTTACAGGTATCGGGTACTTCTGCTTGTTTCAGGTTGCGCTCGATCAACGGTCGCTTGAACACATTTTCAAAAAGATATTTTATGTTGGCAAGCGCTTCTTCGTTCACCACCATTTTGCCACTAAAATAAGTGCAGAGTAATTGCTTGGTGATATCATCGCTGGTAGGTCCCAATCCACCGGTAATTAAAATAATATGAGCATTCTTACTTTCTTCATTCAATGTCCGCCATATTTCATTCCAGTCATCACCTACAGATACCCGTCTTAAAACAGGGATGCCTGCTTTGTTAAGCTCCTGTGCCATCCACGCACTATTGGTGTCAACAACCTGCCCAATTAATAATTCATCGCCTATAGTAATAATGCTGGCTTTGATCATCCGCACTTTTTGTTGCAATATAATTCATTAATTATTGAGTAACTATGTATAGATTATATAAAATAAGCTTTAATAATTAAACTTTTTCTTTTCCATTTTGGTCATAGGGTCCGTCTGTTTAATAGCAGCAAGAACGTCAAACAAGTTTTTAAATAAGAAACATATTTACATTTGTAACACAAAAAAAGATCTATGAAAAAAATTATTTCGATCGTGCTGGTATCTGTAATTGCTAACAGTAATGTTCATGCGCAAGGTATTGGAGGATTATTGAACCAGGTGCAAAAAGCAATTCCAAGTACTAATAAGGCAAAGCCGGGATTGAGCAATGATGATATTATAAGCGGCTTAAAAGAAGCGTTGAAAGTAGGGGCAGACAGTAGCGTTGCCAAAGTAAGCAAGGTGGACGGTTTTTTTAAAGATGCAGCTATTAAAATACTATTACCTCCTGAAGCGCAAAAAGTAGAAAGTACTTTACGCAGTATGGGCATGGGCAGCATGGTTGATAAAGCTATTCTTTCTATGAACAGGGCGGCAGAGGATGCAGCAGGTGGCGTAGGAGATATTTTCCTGAATTCTATTACACACATGACCATTACGGATGGTTTGCAAATATTACAGGGAAACGATACAGCCGCCACTAGCTACTTAAGAAAGAGCACTACGTCTCAGCTTACACAAAAATTCAGACCTGTTATTGACAGCTCTTTAAAAAAGTTTGATGCTACCAAATACTGGAACGAGGTTTTCACTACGTATAATAAAATCCCATTTGTGCAAAAGGTAAATCCTGACCTCGTAGGATATGTTACCGATAAATCATTGAACGGTTTATTTTATAATATTGGATTGCAGGAGCAAAAGATACGTAAAGACCCTGCAGCACAGGTTACAGATATATTAAAGAAGGTCTTCGGAAAATAATATTTAAGTAATAATAAAATTATCAAAGCAGCTTTTACCGGCTGCTTTTTTTGTTTAACTGCAAACAAAAAACCCCCGAAATCGGGGGCTTGTTATCCAAACAATCCATAAAAACAAAAGCTCTTGTTTGTTAGTACACGACCTTTGTAGATATACGATTGCTACTTAAAACCGCGGACATCTTACGGCGTCCTTGCTGGAATTGTTTTCAAAATATTTTTGATAAGTCAATGCTAATTCTAAACCACCTCTTCCGCTACTGGCTGATGTTAATTGTGAGGTATTGATATCATAACTAACAGATACAGACAGTGGATTCATATCTAATTTTCCTACAGGAATGATAGCGTCTTTCCACCTCATATACAAACCACCGCTGATAGCGTATTTAGGTGTTTCTTCTTCATCTAAATTTTTAGTCAGCATAGCGCCTGCTATTGTTTCAGTATAAGGTCCTTGCTGTGAATAATCTCCCTGGAAAGTAACATACGAATCATCAGAAGTACCTAAGCGTAAGCCTGCTGAATACACCCATTTAGGAGTTAATTGAATATTTGGATCTTCATAAAAAGAGATGCCTCTTGGTTTAGTAAAGTGATGATAAGCGATGCCTAAGTACATGTTGCTTTTTTCATCGTCACCTACCTGTGAGTTAAAGCTAACACCGGCTGTTCCATCAAAATAGCTGTACGAAGTTTGAGCAAAATTTTCTCCGTCTGATAAGCCGGGGTTATAATTATTACCATCAAACTGGCTGTTGGTAGTTACTTTGCTGCGATCAAGACTGCGTTGCACAATACCTCCCATAAAACCCATCGATAGGTACATATTCTTATAATCGCTTAACGACTTATGATAATTGATAGTTGGTAATACCTGAGTAGTAGTTAAGGCTATTGTTCCGGCTTTATCGTATAATACTTGTCCACCAATGGTAATGAAATCGTATCCTTTACCGATAGGTAATTTAAATTCACCATTTACCGAAGTTGTTTGATAAGGAACAGTTACGCTTTGCCACTGTGTACGATATACAGCCTGCAGGCGCATATCGCCTGAGAATATACCAGCCAAAGCGGGATTACGTAATAATGGCGTTTCGAAAAATTGAGAAAAGTGAATGTCCTGTGCTGAAGCTGCTGTACTGAACAAAGTCAGCAATAGCAGGTAATACAGAGGGTTACGAAAAAATTGTTTCATGGTATTGTTGGATTTTTGGACTTCTCGATTGTCACTCGGCACAATATATAAACGACATACTTTCATTTTTATTATCGAATTAAGCTAACATTTCCTTTAAAAGTTGAAATATTGTTGTTGTTACATATTATTTCAATTATATAAGTATATACATCAGAGCTGGCTGTTGTTCCATTGATGCGTCCGTCCCATCCCAGGGATTCAACATTGGGAGCAAAATTGGTGCGTTGAAATACCAGCTCTCCCCAACGGTCGAATACGCGGAGAGACTGGATCATATACACGTCAGTTCCTCTTGGATAAAAAACATCATTCACTTTATCTCCATTAGGAGAGAAGGTATTGGGAATGAAAATGCTGCCTTCGCAAGGTAATATTATCTTTATTTCATCCTGTGCCGTACAACCTGCCGCATTCATTACTTTGACAGTATAAGTAGTACTTTTTTGTACAGATGCAGTAGGGTTAGGACAGCTTGAACAACTTAAATCGGTTGAAGGTGTCCAGGTCCAGGAATTTATATCAGTTGAATAAAAAGGAGATAGTGTTACCGGCTCTCCGAGGAACACTCTTTTGTCTGGACCGGCATTTACTACTGGATAAGCAAATACAGAAATTTTTACTGTGGCAGAATCTTTATAGCAATTATTGTTATCGGTTGCTACTACTTTATAGGTAATGCTTGAATCAGGTGTTGCTACAGGATTATTTATTCCCGGATTGCTTAGTTTATAAGCAGGACTCCATATGTATTTGCCTCCACCGGATGCGGTTAATTGTGTCGATTGTCCAAAGCATAAGGAATCAGTTTTGGGTGTTACGGTTAATGTAAACCTGCCATTAATTTTGATAGAAACAGAATCCGTATTCTCACATCCGTTTGCTGCAACTCCTTTTACATAATACGTTATATCATTAGCAGGTGTTGCAACAGGGTTGGCACAATTGGTACAGCTTAAATTAGTAGCCGGTGACCAGGTATATGAAATGGCTCCGATTGCATTTAATTGTGCCTGTGCACCGGAACAGATATTTACGTTGCTTCCTGCATCTACTACCGGCGAACCATTTATAGAAATACTTGTAGAACTTGTATCTGCACAGCCGCTTAAAGATTGAGCAATTAAAAGTACAGGGAAATTACCTGCGGTATTATATAATTGCGTAACCGGATTTTGCAAGGCTGATGTATTGCCATTGCCAAATGTCCACGACCAATGTATGGTAGATGTATCTGCATTATTCCAAACACCGTTGAAGGTCACAGGGACTTGTACACAGCCTGATACAGGCTTGGTAATGCTTATATCAGGAACGGTGTTTACCTTGATGTAATTATTCTTCGTAATAGAATCAGCACAACCGTTTATTGTAGTAACAACTAATTTAACAGAATAAATTCCTGCGGAAATATACTTATGTGTTGGGTTTGGTTGAGATGATATCGTTCCATCTCCAAAATTCCATTGATAAGATGCGATGGAAGAAGTAGAGGTTACTGCGTTGGTAAACCCAATTGCTTCGCCACTGCAAACTACAGTATCATTGGCCGTAAAGTTGACATTGCTTTTAGTTATATGAATGCTATCACTACCGGTTACGGGTATGCTACAACCTGAAATATCATGCGCTGTTATTTTAGGCAGGTATACACCCGGAGTGCTGTACAAATGTGTTATATCCGGATTAACGCTTGCTGCAGTATCTCCATCTCCAAAATTCCAGGTGTAAGATGTTATTGGACCCGTAGAGGTAGCATGAAATGTTGCATTTAATGTTGAGCAACTATTTAACGGACTGTAACTTAAAGAAATATTTGGAGAGAAAATCTGGACAGTATGTTTGGAACTGTCTATACATCCTCCCGCTCCATTGGTGATCAATGTAACGATATATGTGCCGGAAGTAGAATAACTATGTGTTGGATTTGCATTTGTACTTGTTGCACCATCACCAAAATTCCATTGTATAGAATTTGCATTAATGCTGGTATTGGTAAACTGTACATTTAAAGGAGGACAAGAAGTAGCTGAATCATCTAAAGTAAAAGATGCTTTTGCTGTTTGTACGTTTATGTAATTATCCTTTTGTAAAGAATCTTTACAGCCATTAATATCGGTAATTACCAGTTTTACAGAATAAGTTCCATCTGCAGGGTAAGTAGTGGTTGGGTTTTGTGCAGAAGAAGTTCCTGAGCCTAACGACCATGCATACGTTAAGTTATTGCCTGATGAAACATTATTGAATGTTACCTGCGTAGAAGAACAGGCTAAAGAATCAGATGCATAAAAACCTGCTTTAGGATTGGTTATGAAAATCTGGTTGTTCAATGTAATGCTATCGCTGCATCCAAAGGTATCTGTTACTTTTAATGAAGGAGTAAAAGAACCGAAATTGTATACATGGGCAAAAGGTAATGTTGTAAGATTTTCAATAGTTCCGTCTCCATAATTCCATTGCCAGTTGGTAATGGAATTTATTCCGTCTGTAGTGGAGCTATCTAAAAAATTGATAGATAAAGGCTGACAGCCTTTAGTTGCCGAAACTCCGAATTTAGCTTTGGGTCCATATACATGAACATAATTAGTTTTTGAAAGCGAATCGATACAACCCTCGATCGTTGTTACAGTAAGCTTAATACTGTATGTTCCGGTTGAAGCATACGTGTGTATTGGGTTTTGTTGCACTGAAGCAGTTCCATCGCCAAAATCCCAATGATATGAAATGATATTACCTGTAGAAGTAGTTGCGTCGCTAAAGTGAACAGCGCTTGCTAAACAAGCCGCAGAGTCACTTGTAAAGAAACTTACATTGCTTTTGGTAATATGTATGCTATCTGTTCCAATTGCCGGAATCTTGCATCCAGAGATATCGTTGGCAAATACTTTCGGTAAATAATTTCCCGGCGTACTATAATTATGAGTTGTATCTATAGTAGTTGTTGTGGCGGTGTCTCCATCTCCAAAATCCCAGGTATAAGAGACAATTGGACCTGTTGATGTAATATGGAAAGTTGCATTTAATCCCGAGCAGCTGTTTAACGGACTATAAGCTAAAGATACTTTCGGAGAAAATACTTTAACCGTATGTTTAGCGCTATCAACACAACCGCCCGGACCTTGAGCTACTAATGTTACCACAAAAGTTCCTGAATCTGTAAAGCTATGAGAAGGATTTTGAACAGTGCTGGTAGAACCATCTCCAAAATGCCATACAAAGCCGGTGTCGTTAACCGAGCTATTAGTGAATTGAACATTCAAAGGAGCGCAGGAAGTAAGAGAATCATTTAACGTGAATGCTGCTTTTACTGTTCGAACAGTTATATAATTATCTTTTTGCAGAGAATCTTTACAGCCATTAATATCGGTAACTACCAATTTTACGGAATAGATCCCGTCAGTTGGGTACGTTGTAGTTGGACTTTGTGCAGAAGAAGCTCCTGAGCCTAGCGACCATGCATATGTTAAGTTATTGCCTGTTGAAATGTTATTGAATGTAATTGAAGTGGAAGAGCAAATCAGTGAGTCAGAGGCATAAAAAACCGCTTTAGGATTGGTCACAAAAATTTGATTGGCTAATGTAATGCTGTCACTACATCCGAATGCATCCGTTACTTTTAAAGAAGGGATAAAAGATCCAAAATTATATATATGAGTAAAAGGAGGAATTATAAGATTTTCAATAATGCTATCACCATAGTTCCATTGCCAGTTGGTAATAGTGTTTATTCCATCCGTACCGGAACTATCTAAAAAATTTACAGATAAAGGTTGGCAGCCTGCATTTGCAGATACTCCGAATTTTGCTTTAGGTCCATAAACATGTATATAATTATTCTTTACAAGAGAATCTATGCAGCCGTTAGTTGTGGTAACCTTTAAGTTGATTGTATAAGCTCCTGTAGCAGCATAAGCATGCACAGGATTTGGAAGAGATGAAGTATCTCCGTCACCAAAATCCCAATGATAAGAAGCAATAATGCCTGTTGAGCTAGTATTATCTGCGAACGTAATGGCATTGCCAAAGCAAACAGAAGAATCTATTGCTTTAAAAGCTACAAAGCTTTTAATAATGTGAATAGAGTCGGTATTATTTGCAGCGATCTTACATCCCGATGGATCGTTTGCGATCAACTTAGGCAAATAATTCCCGGGAGTAATGTAATCGTGCGTAGTATCCGGAGAAATAGAGATCGCTGTGTCTCCATCCCCAAAATTCCAGGAATAAGAATCCATGGGACCCGAAGAACTTGCATGGAATGTTGCAGTTAAGCCGGAACAACTTATCAACGGACTATATGTTACAGAAACAAGCGGCGAGAATATCTCAACAGTACTTTTAGCACTGTCTGCACATCCCCCCGGTCCTTTAGCAATTAATGTAATAATGTATTTGCCAGGGGTTGAAAACGTGTGAACAGGATTGTTGGTCGTACTTGTAGCTCCATCTCCAAAAGACCATATTACGGCAGTATCGTTTATGGAGTTGTTGGTGAAATGAACATTTAACGGAGGGCAGGATGTTACAGAGTCATCTAATATAAATAATGCTTTTGCAGTTTGAACGGTTATATAATTGTTTTTTTGCAAAGAATCAGTACAGCCATTATTATCAGTAACTACCAGCTTTACAGTATAAACACCATCTGCATATGATATTGATGGATTTTTTTGAATAGATATATTGCCATCGCCTAACGACCACGCATATGTTAAACTGCTGCCGGTTGAATTATTATTGAAAATAACAGTAGAAGAAGAGCAAACTAAAGTGTCTGATGCTACAAAAGCAGCTTTGGGGTTGGTTACAATTATTGGCACATTCAACATAAAGCTATCGCTGCAACCATAACTATCCGTTATTTTTAATTTGGGTACAAAAGAGCCGGATGTGTCATAAATGTGCGTGAATGGGAGCGACGATAAATCTTTTATAATGCCATCTCCATAATCCCAATGCCAGTTTACAATTGCGTGTATGCTGTCGGTTGTTGAATTATCTGTAAAGTTGATTATGCTGTTTTGCTGACAACCTTTTAAAGATGAGACAGTGAATTTGGCCGTTGGTCCATATACATGGATAAAATTGCTTTTAAGCAAAGTGTCATTACAGTTATCTGTAGTAGTTACTACTAAGCTTATGCTATAATTGCCTGCTGATGAATAAGAATGAACAGGCTTTTGTTGCGAAGAAGTTGCACCGTCTCCAAAAGTCCATTTGTAAGATTTTATAGGAACATTGCCGATGGTGGAATCTGTAAATGTTATAGGTTGCCCGAAGCACACCAAAGAATCGCTTACACCAAAATTGACGTTGCTTTTGGTTATTTTGATGGTATCGGTGCCTATCAATGGAATCTGGCAGCCGGTTGGATCGGTTAAAATTACTTTAGGTACGTAGCTTCCTGCAAATGAATAAGGTTTATTAATGATGGAATCATTGCTTTGTAAAGTATTGCCATCTCCAAAATCCCAAAAATAGCTTACGGGTCCTGCTGTAGTGGCATGCAAGTTTACACTTATCTGAGAGCAGGATTGCAAAGGAGAATATTTTAAAACAGCCGTTGAAGGGTACAAACGAATGGTTCGCTTAATGCTGTCAATACAAGTTCCTTGTCCTTTGGCATACAATGTAACAGTGTATACGCCGGGCGTTGAATAATAATGTACGGGGCTTGAAGAAGTGGAAGTGGTTCCGTCTCCAAAATCCCAATTTTGTAAAGTACTGTTTAAAGAAGTGTTGGTAAAATTTACCTGGAAAGGAGAGCAGGAGCTTACAGAATCACTTACCGTAAAAGCAGCTTTTGATGTCTTTATTTTTATAAAATTGCTTCTGCTAAGAGAATCCTTACAGCCATTTACATCCGTAACAATTAATTTAACGCTGTAATTTCCATCGGCAGCATAGGATAAAGTGGGAGCGGGCTGTGTAGCGCTATTGCCGTCTCCAAAGGTCCATGCATAAGTTGGCGTAACGCCTGTAGAAGTATTAGTAAGCGTAATAATATTGCCGATGCAGGATAAAGTATCTTTTGAAGTAAAGGCTGCCTTAGGCATTGTTACAATTATCGGGGTAGCGGATGAAATAGAGTCAGTACATCCATTAGAATCTTTTATTTTTAAATTCACGGGGAAGCTTCCCGTGGTATTATAAATATGATTGAAAGGGGGAGTTGAAATGCTGTCAATAATTCCATCACCATAATTCCATTGCCATTTATTTATGAGGTGATTGCCATCCGTTAGGGAGTTATCTGTGAAATTAATTTTTACTCCTTTGCATCCTGCCATTGGCATCGCGGTAAATTTTGCTGTTGGTCCTACAATAGTAATATAATTGACCTTAGTGATACTGTCTTTACAACTGTTAATATCAGTAATAGTTAGTTTTACTGAATAGGTGCCCGGAGTAACATATGTATGCGATAGGGTACGAGCTGCGGTACTTACAATAGTGCCGTCACCAAAATCAAAAGTATAATTGGTGATATTAGCTGCAGTACTATTAATTACTGAAAAGGTAGCTGCTGTATTTTTACATACTGAATCTTTTGCTTTTGAAAAATCAGCATGCTCATTAACTAATTTAATCGCTATTGTTTTACTGTTTACACATCCTCCATTGGTTACTGTAAGTACAACATTGTAACTTCCTAATGCCGCATAATTATGAATCGCATTTTGTGTAGTAATTGAATCGCTATCACCAAATTTCCAATTCCAAGTTTGAGGTTGTATAGAATTATCCGTAAATGATACAGATGTTTTATTAGAACAATCAACAACAGGAGTAAATTTTGCAACGGGTGGTAATACCTGTATATAATTAGTTTTTGTTACAAGTGTTTGGCAACCGTTATTTCCTGCTGTAAGCTTCACTGTAAAAGTTCCATTGAGCTGATATGCATGTATGGGGTTTTTAAGGGTAGAAGTGGTGCCATCTCCAAAATCCCAGATCCATGAATCGGCACCAATAGTTGAATCGGTGAATTGGACATTTTTTCCAACGCATTGAACTAATGGAGCTGCGGAAAAATTAACAGCAACTGGTGTACCTATTTTTATTAGGTTCGACTTTACTGCAGAATCACTGCAACCATCAGCAGTAGTAACATATAATTTTACAGTATAAGTTCCGGTTGCTAAATATTTTTTAGAAACAGGAGTAAGAGTTGATGTCGTACCGTCACCAAAATCCCATAAATAATTAACCGGTTTAGGATAACTTAAGCCTGCTGATAAAGCTACTGCATAAGTTGATAAGCATCCCTGGGGATTAGAAAAAAAGATAGCAGGAGATAATCTACTCAGTTTAATATAGTTTGTTTTCTTTAAGGTAGTAGTACAGCCAGCTGCATTTGTAACGGTAAGCGAAACAGTATACGACTTTAAAGAGTCGAAAGTATGTAAAGGATTTTTTTGAGTGGATGTTTTTCCATCACCAAAATCCCAGAACCATGAAACAGCTCCAGAAGAAGAATCCACAAATTGCGTCGAAAAAGGAGCAACGCAGCCAATAGTATCCGCAACTGAAAATTTTACTACAGGGGAGGACGTTACTTTTATAGGTTTGGAAATAGAATCAGTACAAACACCATAATCATTCTTTAGTTTTATAGTGAATACGCCTGCTGTGATCCATGTTTTAGATGGGTTAAAACTGCTGGAAGTATCGCCGTCGCCAAAATTCCAAAAAGAGGTTGTAGGTAAAGGCTGCGAAATATTATTAAAATTAGCAGCAGTATTAATACATACACTATCGGGTCCTGAAAGCTTGGTTTGATAATTTCTGATGATCAGGCTGTCTGTCTTTAGTAAAGTGTCTGTACAGCCGGAGCTGCTTTTCACGATCAGTTGAACAGAAAAAGTATCCGAAGTTAAATAGCTATTAGAAGGATTTTGAACTGTTGAAGTATTGCCATCACCAAAATTCCATTGATAGGTTAATGTACCGGGACCGGTACTGGTGTTTGTAAAGCTTATCGTTTCGGGTGCTTTACAATGTACAGGTGTAGAATTAATAAAACCCGGTTTAACTCCATTGGTTACTTTTACTAAAGCCGGTTTTATCAAAATATTTGAACAGCCATTGCTGTTTGTGACTTTTAATGCAACTGCATAATTCCCTGTACTGGCATATTTATGATAAGCATTTTGTAATGTATCGCTATTGCCATCTCCAAAATCCCAATCCCAATTAGTAATTGTTCCCGAGCCACTGGATGACAGGTCTGTAAAACCAGCTCTCAAAGGAAAGCACCCGGTAGTAGATGAGATGGAAAAGTTTGCTGTCGGTTTATCATAAACAGTAATGTATTGATTTTTTTTAATGGAATCATTTCCGTTTATATCACTGATAGTCAAAGTTATGGTATAGTTACCTGCATTAAAATAAGTGGTAGTGGGAGACTGTTGTGTAGAGATAGTTCCATTGCCTAGATCCCATTGCCAACCAGTAGGACTACCTGAAGATAGATCTTGAAAAGTAACAGTTAAGGGTGCACAACCACTAACAGGCGACGCAGAAAAATTAGCGGCGAGCTGTGCAAAGCTAAACGTATAGCAAAAAGCAAGCAGTATTGAAAAAGTGAATTTCAACAAGGTTTTCTTATGGTTTCCAGTTAGCGTCATTAATTATATGATGCAAAAACTTAATAAAAGTACCAAAAAATGATATTTATGACTATTAATTTATTTCAAGATGCTCTAAATAACAAAAACGTTTATTCGATCTTCTTCAAAAACAAAGGCCGGCCTCCTGAGCCGACCTTCATCTATATTCATAAATCAAAGCTCCATTTTTAGCGTACTAATGCAATGTTACCATTAAAGGTGAGTACACTGTTATTATCGCAAACAATATCCACCGTATAAACATATACATCAGAACTTAACTTAACGCCTTTAAAAGTTCCATCCCAGCCATATGCTGCGTTATTTGGCATAAAGTCGTGCTTTTCATACATTACTTCTCCCCAGCGGTTGAACACTCTGAAAGATTTAATGCTGAACAAACCGGTACCTCTCGGATAAAAGATATCGTTTACCCCATCATCATTAGGAGAGAATGTATTTGGAATGAACACATTTGCTCCATTACATACTACAAATACACTTACTCTGTCGCTCATTGTACATCCTCCCTGGTTCTTCACTTCAACAGTGTATTCTGTAGTTTGATTTGGTTTAACGGTAATACCTGGATAAAAATTTCTTGAAACACTACCGGTAGGGTACCATTTAACATCGATAACATCATCTGAAATGGTTGGCACAAGATCCAATGACTGACCAACATTAATGGTCTTGTCCGGTCCTGCATCAACAGTTGGTATCTGGAATATTTTCAGTTTAATATAACCCGTATCTTTAAAACAACCCAGGTCATCCGTACCAATTACCTGGTAGGTAGTAGTAGAATCTGGCTGTGCAACCGGATTAGCAGAAGTTGTGCTGCTTAATCCTCTTGATGGTGACCATGCGTAAGTAGCTGCGCCGTTTGCATGAAAAGTTCTTGAGCCGCCTCTGCATAATGAATCGGAATTGCCATAGGTCATTGTAAAAGGATATTTTACCTTGATATCAATTGAGTCTTTAGCAGTACATCCGTGTGTTGTTGCACCGGTAACATAATATTTTGTTTCACTTGCCGGTGTAGCAACAGGACTGGTACAGTTAGAACAGCTCAATCCATTAACCGGGCTCCACGAATAAGTATCCGCTCCGGTAGGATTTAATGATTGCCCTTGCTTTTCGCAAATAGTGAAATCTTTACCGGCATCCACTACAGGAACTGCATATGCTTCAATTATCTTGCTGGTAGTATCACTACAACCTGTACTATTTAATATGCGTAATTTGATCTTATAAACTCCTGCATTGGTATAGCTTTGCTGTGATGGATTTTGCAGTGTTGATGTGCTGCCGTTTCCAAAATCCCAATTCCAAGCAATGGCAGAAGTATCCGGTAATAACAGTTGCCCGTTAAAATTAGCATTCAAAGGAGCGCAACCATTTCCGGAAGTTAGTATTCCTGCTTTTGGCGAAGGAATTACTTTAACACCTAAAGGCGCTGTCATTGAATTGATACAGCCGGTTTGTGTTGCTACGGTTAATGATGGATAATGCATACCCGGTGTTGCATATTGGTGTGTTGGGTTTTTCAGGTTAGAAGAAGAACCATCACCAAAATTCCAGGTGTATGCGGTAATGTTATCATTACTGAAAGATGAATCGGTAAATGATATCATGCCCGAATCACAGAATGTTTTAGCATTGAAACCGAATTTTGCGGTAGCAGCATATATTTTTAAGCTGTCTTTACCAATAATTGGTACATGGCAACCTTTAGAGTCGCTTAATATGATCCTTGGCAAATAGCTGCCGGAGTGGTCATATATATGGGTAGTGGAATCTTTGGTGGTAGTTAATGTTACCCCATCATTAAAATCCCAAATAATAGAAGACGTATTTTGTGTTGTTGCATTAAAATCAATTTTAACCGGGATACAGCCTGTTAATGGTGTATAAGCGAATGTACCGGTAGGACCTAAAATGGTTATCTTCTTTTCTACATGCGATGTACATCCTCCAAAACCTTTAATATCGAGCTTGACAGTATAAATGCCCGGATAGGTATAAAAGTGAGTAGGAGTATCTATTGTAGACGTAGATCCATCACCAAAATCCCATTTTATTGTATCTGCATTGGCAGATAAGTTGGTAAACCTAACCAATAAAGGAGGGCAGGTGCCGATAGAATCACTCATGCTGAAATTAGCAACCGGTATTTTAATGCTAACATAAGATGGTTTAGTAAGAGAGTCCTTACAGCCATACTTATCAGTAGCTACTAATTTAATATCATAAATACCATCGTTAATATAAGTATGTGTTGGGTTGATGCTGGTAGATGTAGCGTTGTCACCAAAGTTCCAAACATAAGTAAGGTTAACACCTGATGATCTATTAACGATGCTTACCGGCTTATTAGGACAAGAAAGTGTATCTGATGAAATAAACGCCACTGTAGGTTTTGAAATGATCAAAGTAGTAGGCAGCTTGACGCTATCTACGCAACCTTGAGAGTCAAAAGTTTTTAACCATACAGTATAATTTCCTGCAACCTTATAAGTATGCGAAAAAGGTCCGCTGGTTAAAGTGTCTTTAGTACCGTCACCATAATTCCATACCCATGTTTGTATAGGATGTGTACCGTCACTTGAAGAACTGTCCAGGAAATTTACAGTAGTAAACGAACAAGAAGCTGTAGCCGGTACTGCAAATTTTGCAGTAGGACCGTTCACACGAATATAGTTTACTTTTTTCAAGGTGTCTTTACAGCCCAGTACATCTGTTATAATTAAAGTATTGGTATAAAGGCCTGATGAAGTGTACGTATGCGAAATGTTATTTACGGTAGATACAGGAGTGCCTGTAGCGTCGCCAAAATTCCATGTATAAGAAGTTACATTACCCGGCCATCCTTGGGGATCAGTTAATTTAATAGCAGTTCCTTTACAGATAATAGTATCCGATGCAAAGAAAATTGCTTTAGGATCTACCACCTTCAATGTTTTGCTGGTAGTAAAATCGCAACCGGTTAGGTTATTGTAAACAGTTAATGCAATGGTATAAGTTCCTGTATCGGCATAAGTATGCTTAGGACTTTGTTGGGTAGACGTAGATCCATCTCCAAAATCCCAGTTCCATTGGTCTGCACCGATAGATTGGTCAGTAAACGTTCTATCAAAAGGTAGAGTACAAGTAAAATCCACTTTGAATTTAGCAATAGGAGGACTGATATGTACCATGCTGTCGATCTTCAATGTATCCGGGCAACCTCTGTTCCATGCGATCAATTGTATATTGAAAATGCCCGTATCATTATAAATATGACTTGGGAAATGGATCGTAGAAGTAGAACCATCGCCAAAAGCCCAGAGCCACTTTGTTGAAGTTCCTATTGACGAATCATAATAGTTTACCAATCCTTTAGCGCAGGTATTTCTAGGGCTAACAGAAAAGGCAACATCAGGCGCTGTAGTAGTAACAATGCCATTCTTAATTGTTTTAGTAGCTGTACAGCCACCAATGGTTGTAATGGTAAGGCTTACGGTAAAGCTACCTAAAGCAGTATAGGTATGTGATGGAGAAACCTGGTTAGAAGTATTGCCATCACCAAAATCCCATAAATAATTTGTAATAGAATCGCTTGATGAAACTTTTGCTACAAATGTTTTTGTAAACGGAGCACAGCTGCTATCAGGAGCATTAATAGTAGAGATAGCCGGCGGTTGTATTTTTATATAAGCCGTTTTTACTAAAGTGTCCATACATCCGTTGGCGTTAGTAACCACCAATGTAACAGTAAAATTGCCCGCTGCATTGTATGTGTGCGAAGGCAATTGTAAAGTAGAGGTAGTATTATCGCCAAAACTCCATTTATAAGAAACGCCGTTGGCAGATTGATTATTAAAATTAACAGTGAATGGAAATTTACAAGAGGCTGTATCATTTGTAGAAAATAAAACAACCGGTTGTGGGGAAATAACAATTGACTTGCTGGCAGAATCTTTACATGCACCAAAATTAGCCATCAGCTTTACTGTATAAGTTCCGGGTATTGTATATGTTTTTGAGGGCGTTGAAACGGTAGAGGTTGTATTGTCTCCAAAGCTCCATAACACGCTCGAAGCTGCCGGTGAAGAAGTATTCTTAAATGTTACTATGCTGTTCTGGCAGGCAGAATCTGCGAACGCTACAGCAGCATTTACACTACCTACTGAAATTGCATTGCTCTGTACCAACGTATCTGCGCAACCAATATTATTAGAAGTAATAAGTTGTACCGTGTAACTACCTGAAGTTGTGTAAATATGAGAAGGGTTAGGTAATGTTGAATAAGTACCATCTCCAAAAGACCAGGCGTAATTTAAAGTTCCTGTTCCTGTTGATGTATTTTGAAAATTAATTGTAAGTGGAGGTTTACAACTGCTTAAAGAACCTGTTGTATAGTTGGCAAGCACTCCATTTGTTATAGTAATATATTGTGTTTTTGCAAGTGTTTTAGTACATCCATTGCTGTTAGTAATGCGTAGGGTTACATTAAAGTTGCCCGAGCCTGTATAAGTATGCACGGGATTTTTATCACTGGAGGTAAAGCCGTCTCCAAAATCCCATTCCCATTTAGCAACGGTTCCGGAACCTGCCAGGCTTTGGTCCGCAAACTGAACATCCAACGGGTAACAGCCCGTTGTTGTATTGCTCGTAAAAGCTACAGTAGGTAATGCATTTACAGTTATATACTTTGTTTTGGTAATGGAATCGCTTCCCCAGGCATCTTTAATAACTAATTTAACCGAGTAAACTCCCGGGTTAAAATAAGTAGCTGATGGATTTTGCTGGAAAGAAGTTGTTCCGTTCCCAAGATCCCAGGTCCACGAAGTCGGGTTACCTGTAGAAGAATCGTAAAATTGAATAATTGCCGGAGCGCAGGAGCTTAAGGGTGTCGCGGCAAAATCTGCGTGTAATTGGGCTTTTGAGGAAAATCCTGAAAAGATTAATAATAGCAGACAGGTTGCTTTGAGCGCAATTCTGGCTAACATAGGATGTGCTTTTGGTTTTATGAATATTGGATGACGGGCAAAAACATTGCACGTCTATTATATAAACTCCATAATTGTCAAAAAATTGCCTTATATGCAGTTTTTTTATTCACAAAACCAATATTAAAGGAATTAAAGTCGTTGCATGGTAAGCACTTTAGGATCTGTGCTTACTCCGTAAGGGGCTAAGTGTAACG
The DNA here is from genome assembly GCF_020042285.1 of Ferruginibacter albus. Lineage (NCBI taxonomy): Bacteria > Pseudomonadati > Bacteroidota > Chitinophagia > Chitinophagales > Chitinophagaceae > Ferruginibacter > Ferruginibacter albus. Next base: position 2,391,993 of record NZ_CP083388.1, on the reverse strand, counting down.
TAGGAAAATCTGCTTTACTGGTAAATTTCCAGGGACGAATGAAAAATTTGAAATTATCCGGGTAGGGAGCATCAAAATCAATGGTGAGAATGCTGTAATCAAAATAGCCATTAGTATTGGAAGACCAGGTGCCGGTAAATATTCCTGCATCTGTATGGGCTATCATCGGACCATTATTATAAGAGGTATCTGTTGTGCCTTTCATTACAAAAGTGTCTTTGGCATAGGCGGATGTTATATCAACACCGCTATCTGTTGCCAGCGTAACAACAAAGTTCTTGTCCAAAACTTCTTGCTTAAAATAGTTTTGCAATTGGGGATCAGGGTTAACAGGAGCTTTATAGCAGCTGGTTAATAACAATGCTCCCGCTACAAGCAGTGCAATAACAAATTTGGCCCTATATATATAAGCAAGCATATTTTCTATTTTGTTATGAGTAGATCCCTGAATATTTTTTTGTGGCATATTCAATAAAATAACCTGGATTTAAAGTTTCTCCGGTCGCTCTTTTACAAAGCTCTTCGGAGGTGTAATATCTGCCTGATGAAAAGATATTCGTTTTTAACCAGTTTAGAACCGAATTATTATTCCCGGAGGCGATTTCTTTTTCTATAGATACATTTTCTCTGCAAATTGTTGCATAGAGTTGTGCGGCATACATACTTCCCAGGCTGTAAGTGGCAAAATAGCCAAAACTGCCGTGGCTCCAATGTACATCCTGCAGGCATCCTTGCTTATCATCAGGAACGGTTACGCCTAAATTATCCTTATAGGCCTCGTTCCAATAAGCAGGTATGTCTTTGGTTGCTAAGCTACCTTCAATCAATTTCTTTTCAATTTCATAACGGATCATTACATGAAAATGATACGTCAATTCATCCGCCTCTGTACGTATTAACGAAGGTTGAACTTTATTAATTGCTTTATAAAATTGATCTACGCTGATATTATTTAGCTGCTCGGGAAAGAACGACTGTAACAATGAAAAATTGTACTGCCAGAAATTTAAGCTTCTGCCAATGCAATTCTCCCACAAACGGCTCTGGCTTTCATGAATGCTTAAGCTGCAAGCTTCGCCTAATGGTAAACCATACTCATCGGTCGGTAACCCTTGTTCGTACAATGCATGACCACCTTCATGTATGCAGCTCCAAACCATATTGCTGAAATTGTTTTCATCAATCCGGGTAGTTACACGCACGTCATTATTATTAAAACTCGTGGTGAATGGATGTTCACTGATGTCCTGCCTGCCGGCATTCCAGTCAAAATTCATGCGTTTTAATATTTCTACGCCAAACTTCCATTGATCATCTTTATTATAATATTTATGTAAAAAAGAGGAGTCAACTTGCGGCTTGCTTTGTATGGTATCTAAAAGTTCTTTTAATTTAGGCTTGATGCCCGCAAAAACGTTATCAACGATAGCCACGGTCAATCCTTTGTCATAATCGTTCATTAACGCATTGTACGGGTGTTGTTCGTAGCCTAAGATATCAGCCTCCTGTTTTTTCAGTTCAATTAATTCATGCAATGGCTGTTGAAAAATTTCAAACGAATTAGCTTTGCGGGCTTCTATCCATGCATGAAAGCTTTTATTGGTCTTCTCGCTAAGCTTGCGTACAAAATCGCTGCTGAATTTTTTATTTCGGTTATAGTCTTCTAAAGTAAGGGAGATATTTTTCTTTTGTTTGTCTTCCAAACCGGCGTTATTTAATTCATTCAACAAGCCGCCTAATTTTTCATCGGTGAATTGTTCATGTGCTATTTCGCTGAGTGTAGCTATTTGCCTTCCACGTATTTCATTGCCTTTTGATGGCAGGTAGGTTTCCTGGTCCCACTGCAAAACTGCCGAGGCATATTTTACATCGGCTATTTTTTGCATCTTTGTTTTGTAGGCTTCGTATAAGTCAGCAGTATTCATCATCTAAATTTGTGAAATGAAAATCCAAGATATTACATCTTTCTTAGAAAAAATTGCTCCGCCTTATTTACAGGAAAATTATGACAATGCAGGATTGCTTACAGGCAATGCCGGCTGGGATTGTACAGGAGTTATTATTTCTTTAGATGCAACGGAAGATGTAATAAATGAAGCAATACAAAAGAAATGCAATTTGATTGTAGCGCATCACCCAATAATTTTTGGAGGATTGAAAAAGATAACGGGAAAAAATTATGTAGAGAAAACAGTGATCACTGCTATTAAAAATGATATTGCCATTTATGCAATTCATACCAATTTAGATAATGTAATGAATGGTGTGAATGGAAGAATTGCGGATATGTTGGGTTTGATAGACCGGCAAATATTATTACCCAAAAAAAATCTTTTAAAGAAACTGGTAGCATTTGCACCTACGGCAGATGCAGAAAAGGTTAGAAGCGCAATTTTTACCGCAGGTGGCGGCCATATTGCCAATTACAGCGAATGCAGCTTTACTACGCAAGGCGAAGGAACGTTTAAAGGTGAAGCAGGAACAAATCCACATGTAGGAAGGGCAGGAGAGCGGCATACAGAAATAGAAACAAAGATCGAAGTTATATTTCCTGCATGGATTGAAAGCAGCTTAGTTAAAGCAATGATCTCGGCGCATCCGTACGAGGAGGTAGCATATGATATCATTCCTTTGGATAATTCATTCCTGCAAACCGGCAGTGGCATGGTGGGGGATCTGCCGGAAGCGGTTTCAGAAACAGATCTTCTTACTCAGCTTAAAAAAATATTTAATTTATCCGTCATCAGGCACACGCCTTTAAGGAATAAAAAAGTAAAGAAAATAGCTCTTTGTGGTGGTGCCGGCAGTTTTTTAACAGGTGCTGCAATTGCCGCCGGTGCTGACTTTTACGTAACGGGAGATGTGAAATACCATGAATTTTTTGATGCCAACGGAAGATTGGTGATTGCAGATATCGGGCACTTTGAAAGTGAGCAATTCACTATTGACTTATTGTTTGACATTTTGACGGAAAAATTCCCTAACTTTGCCGTCCTTAAAACGGGGGTTAAAACCAATCCGGTACAGTATTTTTAAGGTAATTATTTAAGTAAAAGTTGATACTACGCTTCTGTAAAAGTTAAATAGTAGCAATGCAGATGAACGAAATGTGACACAACGATGTTATATAGTAGTAGGAAGCTGGTATCAAAAAATAAAAAATAAAAAATTAAATAAACAATATGTCTGCAGTAAAAGATTTCTCTGTTGAAGAAAAATTATCATCGCTGGTTCAGTTGCAAAAAATTGACAGCAAATTGGATGAAATTCAAATTTTAAAAGGAGAGTTGCCTATTGAAGTAAAAGACCTGGAAGATGAGATTGAAGGCTTGCATGCACGTCAAACCCGTATTGAAGAAGAAATAAACGGGATGCAGGAATTTATTAATCAGAAAAAAGAAGCGATCAAAGAAGCAGAAGCGTTGATCAAAAAATATGAAAAACAAAGCGATAACGTAAAAAATAATCGTGAGTTTGAAGCGATTAATAAAGAAATTGAAATGCAAACGCTGGAAGTAAAGCTTTGCGAAAAACATATTAAAGACGCTACCGAAGAAATTGCTGATAAAGCAAAACAATTGGAAATTGCGAAAAAAGCTGTTGGCAGTAAAGAGAATAACCTGAACGCCAAAAAAGCTGAATTGGAAAAGATCATTGGCGAAACAGAAAAAGAAGAAAAACATTATAACAAAGAAGCGGCTGCTGCACGTGCACATGTTGATGAAAGATTATTGACAAGCTATGATCGTATCCGTAAAAACTATCGCAATGGTTTAGCGGTTGTTCCGGTTGAAAGAGATAGCTGTGGCGGTTGTTTTCACGCTATTCCTCCACAAAAGCAAAGTGAGATCAAATTGCGTAAGAAAGTGATCGTTTGCGAAAACTGTGGTCGTATTTTAGTAGACACAGATCTGAACGATAGCATTGAAGTTAAATAAGAGTATAACTTTTTAGAAATAACTAAAAGAGCTTACATTTTTGTAAGCTCTTTTTTATTACACTATCTTATAACTATTAAAATTGAATTTTAGGTTTTGAGTTGAAGAAGATGCCGATCTCGTTTTTTGCACTGGTAGTATCTGCAAGAGAAGTGTTGTAGTAGGCTATTGCTAATTTATATACAGAATCAGCCTGAAATAATACAAGCTTGCTGCCGTATTTAGTAAAGCTTATTCTTCTAAAAGCTGCATTAGCAGCTGCGGTATCTTTATATTCTTTAATGATCACTTTAAATACAGAACTATCTTTAGCCTGAGTGCTTTTTATGATTGAGCTGTCAACCGCAACAGACCTGGCTGTTGTATCTCTTTTTATAGTATCTACCGGAGTAGAAGTAGCCTGTGTGGTAGTGTCGGTAGTATTGATAGCGGCAGGTTCTTCTGTAGCTGCATGTTTTTTATGTGCAAAGAAATAGGCTAAAGAAAATCCTGCAATGACAAGTAATAAAAGAATAACGGCAATCTTTAATCCCTTGAAAGAATTGGTACTTTGTTTTTCATTTTCAAACGAGATTGCTTCTTCCTTTTTTTCTTTTAATGGCTTGGGCGTGTCTTCTACCTTAGCTGCTACAAAATTGCCGGGTGTAAATTCAAATTCTCCTAATTGGTTTTTTTGTAAGCTTCCAATTCCTTCTATAACCAATGGTTTGCCGATATTTAAAAACTGCGTAGATAAAGCAATGTACGATTCAAGATCGGATGTTGCCAACGGTTTCATTTTTCTTGTATGCTGAACAATGAAATTTATTAAAGCGTCATCTTCCGTTGCACGGGTATCATACTCGAATGTAATGGCATTGGCAGGCATTACAAAATCTTTATCAGGAACTGCAGGTATGACAATATGAGGATCTAAACGGAACGTTCCGATGCCTTGTAGCGTTACCGCTTTACTGAGGTATAAATGCTGAACAATAAGCTGTTCTAATTTCACAATTATTGGAATTAAGTGATAACAAACCTAATTAATATTATGCAATTCACAAAAACAGGAATGAGTATTGAAGTACCTTTGCTACATGCTAAATGAAAGAGAAAAACAGTTTCTGCAATATTGGGAACAAAACAGGGAATTTGAAAGCAGGTTTATTACCAAACTGGCAAAAGGGCTTCCAATGGCTATTATGTTTGGATTACCGATCATTTTGTCTGTTATAGTGGTCAGAATATTTTTTCCGGAATGGTACACGAAAATTTCGCAAACAACTCCGGGAATGATGATAACGGCTATTATAGCAGTGATCGGACTGGTATTATTTTACGCTTATTTCCGAATGCACTATAAATGGGAAATGAATGAACAATTATACCTGGAGTTAAAAGCAAAAGAACGCAAAGCTTAAATTATACGCCATATTTTCTTTTGATATCTCTATCTGTATCACGTTCTTTAATAGTTTCTCTTTTGTCATAGATCTTCTTTCCTTTGCCTAAGCCTATTTCCATTTTGAAAATACCTTTTTCACTAAGAAATATTTTTAAAGGAATGATCGAATAACCTTTTTCGGTGGTTTTGGCAGCCAGCTTTTTTAATTCATTTTTATTGAGCAGTAATTTGCGCTCTCTTACTGTATCGTGATTATAATAAGTGCCTAATGTATACTCAGCAATATGCAAACTCTTTACAAACAATTCTCCATCGGCAAAATAGCAGTAGCTGTCATTAAAGCTCGCTTTTCCATTGCGTAGGCTTTTAACTTCGGTGCCGGTCAGCACCAGTCCTGCAATGTATTTTGCTTCAAAAAAATAATCATGATATGCTTTCCGGTTAGATATCTCCAATGTTCGATTTTTATAATAGCGTTTGCAGTTAACTGTAAAGATAGCAACAGTTCAATAAAGGATAATTGTAACTGGTATTTTATTATTTATGATATGGTTTGTGGGAGGTGTTTTTTGTTGTAAGGCGATAGCATTTTTTGTGAAAAACTGGTGCATAAGTATGCCTTATATATGTGCTGTTTAAAAATATTTTCATGTTCATTCAGTTATATTTGCCGTTACTTAAATTGAAAAATTGTGCGTTTAAAGAGTTTAGAAATTAAAGGGTTTAAAAGTTTTGCCGATAAAACTGTGTTGAATTTTGATGAAGGCATTACCGGTGTTATTGGACCAAATGGTTGCGGAAAAAGCAATATTGTAGATAGTATCCGTTGGGTAATCGGTGAACATAAAATAAGCAATCTTCGTAGTGAAAACCTGGAAAGCCTGGTTTTTAATGGAAGTAAGACCCGTAGTGCAAGCGGCTTGGCAGAAGTTAGTCTCACATTTGAAAATACAAAGAATCTATTACCAACCGAGTTCAGTACGGTAACGATTACACGAAAATTTTATAAAAGTGGAGAAAGTGAATATCGCTTAAACGATGTTCAATGTCGTTTAAAAGATATCCATAATCTTTTTTTAGATACCGGTGTAAGTACCGACAGCTATGCCATCATTGAATTAGGAATGGTGGATGATATCATCAAGGATAAGGAGAACAGTCGCCGTAAAATGCTGGAACAGGCAGCGGGAATATCCATCTACAAAACAAGAAAAAAAGAAGCGAAGCTTAAGTTGGATGCTACTGAACAGGATCTGGCACGTATTGAGGATCTGTTATTTGAAATAAACAATCAGCTAAAAGCATTAGAAAACCAGGCTAAAAAAGCAGAGAAGTATTACGAAATAAAGAAAGAATATAAAGAAGTAAGTATTGAACTGGCAAAAGCAGCTTTGGAAGGTTTTAATATCACTTATCGTGATTTAAATGAACAGCAGCAGGCAGAAGTAGATAAGCGTATAGAATTGGAAACAGCTATTGCCAAAGAAGAAGCTGCATTGGAACAGGAAAAACTAGGCTTTGCAGAAAAAGAAAAAGTCTTACAGCAAATGCAGCATGAGTTCAATGAAATGTTGGATGCTGTACGTAGCAAAGAGAGCGAAAAAAATCTTACGGCTCAGCGCTTGAAGCATTTGCAGGAAAAAGAAAAAGATCTGAATGATTTTCTGCAACGTTCATCAGGGCAATTACAAGGATTAAGCGAAAGCATACAGTTTACCTCGGCTCAAATTGTTGATGAAGAAGGAAAAGTGCAGCAGTTGGAAGTTCATTTGTCAGAATTGAAAAATGTAGTAGAAGAAAAACGCAAAGTGTTCGATGAGAACCGAGGTGCTATTGATTCTGCCCGCAGAGAAAACCAATCATTACAGCGTAGTCAATTTGAGGCAGAAAAGAAAGTGGCAGTTGCGGATACTTCTATTCAGAATTTACAGCGTTCAGTTTCACAGATACAGGAAGAAAAGGCACAACGACAAACACAAATTGAGCAACTGGAAAACGACAAACAACAAAAAGAAGAAACGCTTAATAATAAAAAAACAGACCTGCAGCAATTACAGGAGCAGCATCAAAACACCAAAGAACAAATATTGCAAACGCAATCTTTGCTGGAATCGTTGCGACTGGAGCTTGCAGAAGAGAATCGCAAGCTGGATAGCAAAAAAAATGAACATGCTTTACTAAAAAGCCTGATCGATTCGATGGAAGGCTATCCTGAGAGTGTGAAGTTCTTACATAATAATTCAGAATGGAATTATTCGGCCCCTTTATTGTCTGATATTATATATGTAAAAGAAGAATATCGTGCAGCGGTGGAAAATATACTGGAACCGTACCTGAATTATTATGTAGTAAACAATTTGCAGGAAGGCTTGCAGGCTGTACATCTTTTAGATAATAAGAAAAAAGGGAAAGCTAATTTCTTTTTATTGGATAAATTCAGCGGATTTGAATCTACGCATCAGCCAGATGGAACAATACCTGCATTGAATGTTATAGAGATCGATGAAAAATATGCACAGTTAGCCAATCATTTATTAGGTAATGTATTTATTGCTGAAAATGAAGATGCTCTGCAAAACAGTAATGGCGCTGTGGTATTGGAGAAAACAGGTAAATACGTTAAAGGAAAATATTCATTGACCGGAGGTAGTGTGGGACTGTTTGAAGGAAAGAAAATCGGTCGTGCAAAGAATTTGGAAAAGCTGGCTGAAGAAATTCATGCACAGGAACAAGTGGTAAATGAATTAAAGGAAAAGATACAGGCGCATCACAACGAAGTGATAAGCTTCAATCAACAATTGAAGGATCAGGCTATTCAACAAACACAAAAGGAAATTAATGAATTAACCAACCAGGTTTTTGCTTTGCAAAATAAAGCAGAAAACCTGCGTCATACAGAAGAAACATCTACCCGCAGGTTAAATGAGCTGACACAGCAATTAACCGTTAACCAGGATGCTATTTTAAGTACAAGAACAGAATTGGAGCAATTGAATTTGCAGTTACAGCAACTGGCTGAACAATTGCAAGTTGTTGAGCAAAGCTATGCTAATGCTGAATTGGAATATAACGCTGCTACAGCAACATTCAATGAAAGTAACCTGCAGTTTACCCGCCAACAAAGTAAAATAGTTTCTTTAAAGCAGGAGTTTGAGTTTAAGAGCAAGCAATTAAAAGAGCTGGAAGTTGAAATAGAAAAGAGCAATACGCAATTAGGTGAAACCAGCGGTAGTATAGCGGAAACGCATACTGCATTAACCGAACTGGAAACATTGGTGGCATCTCTTTTACAGAATAAAGAAGTAGAAGAAAAGAAATTGAATGAAGCAGATCGTGAGTACTATAACCTGCGTACTCAATTACAGGAAAAAGAAAGTGAGCTGCGCCACAAGCAAAAGTCGAAAGAAGGAGTAGAGCATTTGCTGAGTGAGATAAAAGATAAGTTAACGGATCTGAAACTGCAATTGGCAGGAATGAAAGAACGTTTGAGCGTTGAATTTAAAGTAGACCTGGATGCGATCATTGATGAGCCAAGAACAGGTGATACCCCTTTAGAGGAATTGCAGGAAAAAAGTGAACGTATGCGTAAGCGGCTGGAAAATATCGGGGAGGTAAATCCGACAGCGATTGAAGCGTTTACGGAAATGAAAAAACGTTACGAGTTTATTTTAGAACAAAAAAATGACCTGGTAACAGCAAAGGATAGCCTGCTGCAAACTATACAGGAAGTAGAAGCAACTGCCAATCAGCAGTTCTTGGATACTTTCAATATGGTACGTGATAATTTCCAGAAAGTATTCAAAGCATTGTTTACAGAAGATGACACAGCGGATATGGTTTTGGTTGATCCCGAAAACCTGGCTGAAACTGCTATTGATATTGTAGCGAAACCAAAAGGTAAACGCCCAAGCAGCATCGGGCAATTAAGTGGGGGAGAAAAAACATTAACAGCAACCGCATTGCTATTCGCTATTTACCTGATAAAACCTGCACCATTCTGTATTTTAGATGAGGTGGATGCGCCGCTGGATGATGCAAACGTTGGTAAGTTTACCAATATGATAAAACAATTCAGTGAAAACTCACAGTTTATTATTGTTACGCACAATAAAATGACGATGAGTGCTGTAGATGTTATCTATGGTGTTACTATGCAGGAGCCGGGTGTGAGCAAATTGGTTCCGGTTGATTTTAGAAGTTTAAACTAATCTCTCCAGCTATAAATAAAAAAGCGGCAGTTTTAAAACTGCCGCTTTTGTTTTGTATAAACTTTTCTTCTATCGTATTAAAACCAGGTTGCCTTTTAAATGTTGCAATTTAATGGAGCGTTCATCTATATAAGTACACACCCAAACATAACCGCCAACGTTCTGATCTTGTCCCTGGTATTTACCATCCCAGCCATGCTTAATATCATTGGTAACAAAAACGCATTCACCCCAACGATTAAAGATCTTTAATTCAAAATAAGTTAATCCGTAAGCATGCAGTGCTTTAAACTCATCATTTAAACCATCTTTATTAGGAGAGAAAGCATTTGGAAAAACAATATTACATGATTCTGCAGTAATGGAGATCTCGTCTGATTGAGAACCGCACATATTGGTTGCCGTTACAGAATATATTCCTGTTTCTTTAGCATAATAAATAGGAGTAGTAGAAGAATCTTGCCAAACAAAAACTCCATTGGTTCTTGGATCTAATAATAAGGAGTCTCCTATGCAAACAATTGCATCTTCGCCTAAGTTGGGAGCAGGTTTGGTTAATGCAGTTAAATTTAAAACACGTATGCTGTCGCAACCGTTTGTGGCGATCAATGTATCTCTGTAAACCCCTGTATTGCTGTAGCCTAAATAGGTATCCGGCTTGCAAATTGTTTTTGTTAAGGTAGATGAAGAAGGTTGTTTTACAGTTAAGGTTACAATTACAATGCTGTCGCAGGAATTGATTCCCGATAGCGTATCTGTATATATACCTGAAGTTGTATGCCCTAAATAAGAATCGCCCTGGCAGATATCATAATTAATATTATTAACAATGCTTGCTGCTACAGTAAGATTAATTGTTCTTATGCTGTCGCAACCGTTACTGCCGGTCAATACATCTGTATAGACACCTGTTGCGGAATAACCTGCAAACGATTGTCCCGGGCAGATTTGCCTGGTAATGGTAGAAGTGGTAGGCTGTTTTATCGTAAGATTTAATACTGTAATAATGCTGTCGCATCCCATGAAGCTTTTTAAAGTATCCCGGTAAAGTCCTGCTGTACTATGTCCTTGATAAGTGGCTCCCTGGCACATAGCGTAAGAAGTATTAATGGTGGTGGGACTTTTAACGGTAAGCACTAGTGTTCTAATGCTGTCGCATCCGCTGCTGATGGAAAATGTGTCTTTATAAGTTCCAGAAGTGGAATGCCCTAAATAAGATTGTCCTTGGCAAATGGTTTGTGAGATAGTAGTATTCTTTGCGGAGCCGATTGAAAGATTTATGGAAACGATACTGTCGCATTTATCTACAGCAGTTAATAAAGTGTCTTTATAGGTTCCTGAAGTAGTAACTGTTTTTCCGTTAGGTAATTGAAAGCTTCCCTGGCAGATGGAAGTGTCTATATTAAAAACTGTTGATGAGAGCGGTGAGCATTGCCTGAAAGAGATGTCATCCATAGCCATGTCATTTCCTAAAAAAAATACACTTTGGTTAGTAATGGTAATGGAAGCAGATGTGCTGCTGCTAGAATTCCAGACATAGTAAAATTGAAGCCATTGGCATTGTGTGGTGGGGGCATTAAAAGAGGCGCCTACCAACTGCCCGTTTATTGAGAATTGTAAGGTTGCCGGTTGATAAGGACTAACAGTGGTTATCCAACAGGAAAATGCATAATTGGTATTTGGCTGAATGGTCCCTATTTGTTCGGTCCAAACATTTGCATTGGACGTTTGTGACAGGTCCACCCACATTAAATTACCTGTACCTGTTGTATGATCGTGGCAATCAGACCATCCTCCACCATTTGCAACAGAGGATGTTGGTCCAATTCCATAGGCACCCGGACCTGCAGCTGTAGAAAAAGTATAGCCTGTGGTAAAGCCTGTGTTGCCGGCGGAAAAATCGCCATTTGTTACCAATTCAGGGCCAAGACTGCTACAACAAAATTGCTGCGCAAAACTATTGCCTGTTATAACTAGCTGAAAAAGCAAAAAGCCGGTTAAGGCTTTCAAAAAAGGTAAATGCTGCATTGACTTGGGATAATTAAAGCCGAAGATACTAAAGCGGTTGCAGATTATATCAACAGTGGCAGTGTGTTAACAGTTCTTGAACATTCTCAAACTTTTGCTGAAAAAAAAGCTATTTCAAACAAAGAAAATCTTTGCTTAAAATAGCCATAAAAAATAGGTGTATAGGTTAGCTGAAAAGGCTAGCGTAAATACCGTCCGTTCTGAGGTAATAATTCAAACACTTTTACATCCATAAAATCAATCATTCTTTTTATAGTTTGATTGTTTTTTGAATCAGTTGTTTCAATAATCAGAATACTCTTGTCTAATTTGTTCACCACTTTCCAGGAGGGATGACGTTTACTAACGTACTTGTCTTCGTAATAAATTTCATCGCCAATACGGATTTGGTCAAGGCGGTACTTGGGCATAACATAGGGGTTTAAAGTGATTAAAAAGTAGATTAAAGTTAGCTGATTATCGACTTAGTAAGATAGATAACTTATAAACATAACGGAAATAAAATAAATAAATAATCCTAAATATAACGGTTAGGGATAACTGTAAAAAATAATATATTTATTTAGGTATATGGTAGTATTGACGGGCATTTTAAAATATAGCAGAAATAAAATAATTAAACAATTTTAAATATAGCCGAGATGGATAACTGTAAATAAAAATATAAGTATTTGTGTATATGGCTGCGCTTGAATATGACGCAGTGAAAATAGCTATAACGGTTACGTGTGTTTATAATATAGAAGAGGTGATAGTTTGATTATTGTTGCGTATAGCGGCCAAGAATATCTTTAATAGAAGGATATGTATTAGATAGTACTTCAGTAAGATCATCAAAAGTTACCCATTTGATTTGAGTAATATCTTCTGTGGTTTGTGGGACCAGCTCTTGCTGACTATTACATTCCATTTTATACCAATGGCTGATCTTTAAATTATGTTTTCCAAAAGCATCGTATGTATGATACGTTTCGCCAACCTTATTTATCAATTGAATGGTTCTTACATTAGTTTCTTCTTCTACTTCACGTATGGCACAATCTTCACAATTCTCGTCTTCTTCCAGCTTGCCTTTTGGAAGGTCCCATTTTCCCAGGCGATAAATAAACAGTAGTTCATTCTTTTCATTTTGAACAATGCCTCCTGCAGCTTCAATGATGGTAAAATGTTTAAAGAACATTTTTTTCAACGTTTCCAGGTCGCTATTTAATAATACGCCTGCATGAAATTCTTCTTTTTTTATCTCATGTAATAAAGCATTGATAGCATGGCTGCTCATTTCATCAATAAAAACAGCATCCGGATGATGGAGAATAGCATTCAACTCTTCATTAACCGCATCACAAAGAAAAACAGGCTTATCGCCAAAATATATTTTAATGTACATAAATAAATTTCAGATTTCCGATTTCCGATTCCAAATTTGCAGCATGACCAACGAAAAAGCTGTAGCTGAAAAACTATTACAAATTAATGCAATAAAACTGAGTCCACAACAACCCTTTACCTGGGCAAGTGGTTGGAAAAGTCCTATTTATTGCGACAACCGCAAAGTATTATCATTTCCATTTATCCGCGACTTTATTAAAAGTGAAATGTGCAACGTAGTATTTGAAGGATTTCCTGAAGCTGAGGTATTAGCCGGTGTGGCTACTGCAGGGATTGCCTGGGGTGCTATGGCTGCGGATCAATTAAAGTTGCCTTATATATACGTGCGTCCTAAACCAAAAGAACATGGACTGGGTAACCAGATAGAAGGTTTTTATGAAAAGGGGCAGCGTGCAATAGTAATAGAAGATCTTATTTCAACAGGTAAAAGTAGTTTGGAAGTAGTAGAAGTTTTAAGAAGAGAAGGCGTTGAAGTAGTAGGGATGGTCTCTATTTTTACTTATGGGTTTGATATAGCAGCAGAAGCATTTGCGAAGATGGGAGTTACCTATCGCTCGCTAACAAATTATCCTACATTAATAGAACTGGCAATTGAAAAAGGTTTGGTAACTGCCGAACAACAAAATATGTTATTAGACTGGCGAAAAAATCCTGCTAATTGGAACCCAAATCAATGATCATGAAAAAAATTACATTTTTTATACTCCTGCTGGCTTTTGTGCAAATTGGTAAAGCACAGCAAAATACTACTGCTAAAATTGTGATTAAAACGCCAATGGCTGTTTGCGAATATTGCAAAAGCAAAATAGAAGCTTATATAGGAGGGGAGTATGGGGTTGTTTCAGTAAACGTAGATATTAAAAAGCAAACCACTACGGTAGTGTACATTACAGATAGAACCAACGATGAAAATCTTAAAACGGCTTTATCAAATTTAGGATTTGATGCAGATGATGTACCTGCTGAACCAACCGCTATGCGTTATTTAGCACAATGTTGTCAAAAGAAACTTTCAGCAGCCGACAGTGCTGCGCTGCAAAAGCCTAGTCGAAGATCTTATAACTCTGATAACCCTGGTAATTAACCGGCAGTGTCATAAATATATTTGCCTTGCCTGCCTGGATACTTCCGGATACTTTTACCAGCACTTGTTTATTCATCAGGCTGGTGATAATATTCTTATAAACATTTTTCATGTCTACATCTACCTGAACCGGGATGGTGAATTCCTGTAATTTGGGTATATTGATCTGGTATAGCTGCGTGGCGTGCCCTACAAAATTATTTTCCATGTAAATGTCCAGGTCTGCCCGTTTCAATTGCAAACCCATATTATTAGGGTTATAATAAGTAATATCCATTTTTAGTGTTGATGTAGCAAACCCTATTTTTTCAATAGTGAGATTTTTAAAGTCGCGGTATTCCAATGCTTTAGGAGTACTGCAGGATGTTAGCATGATAATGGTAAATAATGCTGCCAAAGCAGATATGAATGAAAAGTGAGGGGTATTTTTCTGCATTTTTTAGTTGTTCGTAATAAGATGAGTTTTCGACAGTAAAGTTCTAACTTATCGATACAAAATAAATGGATAAAAAGTCCGGATGTTTTTTAAATAATCGTTAAAAAAAATTTGGAGAAGTGGTATAAAGTGCTAACTTGCGCCAACTAAAAAAGGTCCTTCCGTAGAAACGGACTGACCCTTAACGATTGCTTGCCATATGAAAATCTTGAAATAAATTCTTTCTTGCCAATGATAAGTGAGTTGTAACGTCAGCTTACTCTAAATGACCCTTAACTTTTTGCTTAACTACGATTGCTTGCTGTATGAATTTCAACTCCTGTAACACAAAGGTACAGCGGCTCTTATTCTGTTAATTTCCAAGTTTTAATAATTTTAATTACGCGTAACGCTTTTTATAATTTGTAAACCCTTATCAATAAAGGGTTTTGTTGTTTTTGTACATTGATACCCAAAGAATGTTTAAACATTTATTTGTACGAAAAAAGTCTTAAATAATGTGTAGATCATACATATTATTGTGTTTTTAAGCAATCTTCAATAGGTCTATTCTTAAAAAATACAACGGCATGCTGAGGAAATACCAGGCTTAGGCTGGCAAAGCTCGCTATAATTACATAACCCATTGATAGTTAAAATAAAACGGTGAAAAATTTGGAGGAGCGGGAAAAAATGCTATTTTGCACAAAAGAAAAAAGGTCCTTCCGTAGAAACGGACTGACCCTTAACGATTGCTTGCCATATGAAAATCTTAAATAAGTTATTTCTTGCCGTAAGCAGATTGTTTCTCTTTACTATCTTGCAATCTTGGTAGATTTGCTCCTCATCACTAGCTTGCTATATGATTAACAACCTTCGAGATCAAAAGTACATCGTATTTTGATGCTCTACTAACGAACTTTTGAGCGCTTTTATTATGCTAAAACCGGCTTGTTGTTTTAAAAGCCTTGCCGGCATTGTGTTTTATTTAAAAAAAAATTGATGGCCAACCGGTTTACAGATATATTATTTCAATTGGTAAAATCTCTGGAAAAGTCAGAGAAACGAAACTTCAAGCTATATATTAAACGGAGCTCAGGGAATGAAGACCTTAAAATAATTGAGCTTTTTGATGCATTGGACAAACTGCAGGAATACGATGAGGCATTATTATTGCGCAAGCTTCCTTCTATTAAAAAGCCTCAGTTATCCAATATTAAAGTGCATTTATACAAGCAATTGCTGGCAAGCCTGCGCTTGTTGAAAAGTACGGAAAGTATAGATATGCAATTGAACGAACAGTTGGATTATGCCCGTATTCTGTATAATAAAGGCTTATACCAGCAATCATTAAAAATTCTGGAAAAATTAAAAGAAACAGCCAAATCCAATTATAAGTACAATTTTTTAACACAGGTAATTGCCTGGGAGAAGAAAATTGAAACGCTTCACATCACCCGCAGTATGCTGGAAAAAGGGGAAGTGCTTTCTGCTGAGGCAAATGAAGTAAATGCAAGAGTAGATATGGTGGCAAGATTGAGCAACCTTGCATTGCAATTATATTGCCTGTATATTAAAAACGGGCATGCCCGTAATGCTAAAGAAGAGGAAAGTGTTAAGCAATTCCTGCACGATAATTTGCCTGCAAATGCACACTTGCAGGAAGGGTTTTATGAAAAGCTATACTTGTATCAAAGCTATAACTGGTTTGCATTTATCTGCCAGGATTTCGTAAAGTATTATCGTTATTCTCAGAAATGGATCGATCTTTTTAACGAACAGCCTTTCATGATCAATGTAGAAACCGGTTACTATATCAAAGGCATGCATAACCTCTTGAATGCACATTTCGATCTTCGTAATTATAGAAAATTTGATGAAACACTTCACCAATTTGAAGCATTTGCAGAATCGCCAATTGCCGGCAAACACGACAATCACCGGGTACAGACATTTGTGTACATTACTGCTGCAAAATTGAATAAGCATTTTATGTGGGGCACATTTACGGAAGGGTTATCAATGGTTCCGGAAATAGAAGCAGAGATGGCCGAAAATGAAATGTTTATTGATTCGCACAGGATATTGGTGTTTAATTATAAAATAGCCATGCTGCATTTTGGCAGCGGTAAATATGATGTTTGTATTGATTATTTACAACGTATCATAAACAATAACGTTGACCTGCGTTATGATCTGCAATGCTATGCACGGTTGCTGCATTTGATGGCGCATTATGAGTTGGGCAATTACGAGATCATTGAATCATTGATAAAATCTGTCTTTCGTTTTATGGCTAAGATGGAAAATCTTACCATTGTAGAACAGGAGATGTTTAAATTTTTGCGCCACTCTTTTAATGTCTCTGCCCGTAAATTGCGCCCCGAATTTGAGAAACTTTTACAACGCATCAAGTTGTTTGAGAAAAGCCGGTTTGAAACAAGAACATTCGCATACTTAGATGTTATATCATGGGTGGAAAGTAAAGTATATGAAAAAACAATGGAAGAGATCATTCGTGAAAAATATCTTGAAAGCAAAAGAAAATTAGAAGAGGATGAATCAAATAAATTAGCTTCTTAATTTTGCATACATGTTCAGCGATTCTATTTCTCTTATCATTTCCACTTATAATAACCCTGCTTTTTTAGAGTTGATCTTACTAAGCATTTTGCAACAAAAGGTTTTGCCGGATGAAGTTGTTGTGGCGGATGATGGCTCTACTCCTGAGACCAAAACATTGGTTGACAGTTATAAAAAAACATTCCCTGTTCCGCTCGTTCATGTATGGCACGAAGATGAAGGCTTTCGCCAATCTGCTATAAAAAATAAAGCGGCTGCAACAGCAACAAGCAACTATCTTATTTTTATTGATGGGGACCTGATGTTGCATCCTTGTTTTATCTACGATTATAAGGTCAATATAAAACCCAATTCTATTTTGGTTGCCAGTCGTGTTTTTTTATCGGAGACATATACCAAACATTTATTGGCAACTAAGAATACAATAGTCAACAAAAAAGCCGCTAACATAGAAAAGAACCGGTTTTCGGCTTATAGAATTCCCTGGTTACATCATTTTATAAAAGGCAGCAAAACGCATTATGCGGCGAGAGGCGGACTAATGGGCATCTTTAAAAAAGATTACATTAGAATAAATGGTTTTGACGAATCATTTACAGGATGGGGGAGAGAAGATTCAGAGTTGTTTGTTCGAATTATCAATAGTGGCATTGAACGATATAACATTAAGTTTGCGGCTATAACTTATCATCTTTGGCATAAAACACTTTCCCGGCAAAAATTACCAGACAATGACCTGCTTCTGGAAAGGTCGATCTCGGAAAAAAGAACATGGTGTGAAGACGGAATTAATAAATATCTCTAAAAATATTTTTTGTCTTTATTGGTAAATAATTTCTTGATTACTCGTATTGGTTCAGGATCACTCATTCTTATGTACGTATGCAAAGGAGAATGGCGGAACATAGGATTATGCCTAGTTCCATAAAATACAGTTGCCGGTTTTCGCATAGCAGCCGCAAGCGTTGCTCCCCCTGAAGTAAGACAATAGAATTCTTTGCAGGAATAAATAAGATCGCAATAATCGAATATGGTAGGTGTAGAAATTTCTTTTACCCCTTTCAACATAATGCCTTTGCGATATTGCATCTGCAAAAGATTAGGCTTCTTGCGGAGGTGTTTTGCAATAAGCGTTCCATTTATTTTCCCTACGTATGAAACAAAATTGCCGTCGTAAATTATTTTGTCTTTATATGCTTCTATTAATTTAGGTTGATAATAAATTTCCGGTTCGTGAAATCGTTTGCCATCATCCAACCCACGTTTAAGCATGTGCGTATCTAATAAGTTCATCCCTTCATCAATGGTGGAGAATAAAGGGTAATCGGCATCTTCATCAGTATATCCATTTACATAAGGGTTCATATCCCAAACTAATTTCTTATAATCCGGATGCCTGCATTCTGATCTGTTAGAGATCAAAACGGTTGTATAACCGAGCTCATGTGCAATCCTGGGTAAATGGCTATAAAAAAGCATGTCTCCCAATCCGCCAAATAAAACCTTTATGATAAAAACAGAATTATCCATTATTGTTTTGTTGAAATTTTTATCCATTCACCAGGTACTATATCTCTTGTGCCTTCCATTCCCGCCCAATGTTCAGGAGCAATTACAATTTTGTCGTCATTAGTGTTTAACCAGGCGCCCCACCAGCTAAAGGAACTATTGGCAATGATATGATGCTTGCAATTACTCATCAATTGCATATCCCTGTAACTGTCTTTGCCTTTATTCCAATCTATAAATGTGCTGTTTGGTTGTGCAAGGTTTTCTTTTGCCCAATTGATATCATCAGAAAAAATAAAAAAATTACAATCATTTTGCCTGCCGTTTATGATAGAGAGGGCATTTTTGTAATATTCAATACCGAGCTCCCAGTTCCTGTTCTCAGCTAAGTAATCACCTCTTCTTATATGAACGCTAACAGAATTGGTTGATCGAATTTTGTTTAATACTTCGCTGTTTTGTACATCATCAGGAATTGAAAAAGTAAATGCTTTTCTTACTTCTTCTTTTATTGGAGAAAAATATTTTTCTGATTGCCAAAAGCCTTTCAGGTAGCCAAATCGATGTTCAAAAACACTGTCATCATAATGACCATATCCTCGCTTCTTTTCATCGTAAGAGTAATTCAATATTTTACTTAAAGGTTTATAGATTGCTTTTGTAATGTTTTTTTGAAATGAATTGGAATAGTGTGGTGAAAGATGAAATATATTTTCCAGTTGATAACCATTATTACCCGTGTCAAAAATTGACTTATCTAAACAAACAGGAATCTGCCTGTTGTTAAATGAAAGATAGAGTGCATACTGAAACATCTGATTGCCCAAACCACCCCAAAGCTTTATTATTATCATTCGTTGATAAGTTATAATTTTTCAATTCCGTTTTTACACCTAAATAAACCTTCAGCTTGTTTTTTCTCAAATAGTGATTTCATTCGTGCCATTACATCATCATTCCCAAGATGCCTATGGTAAAGATGATAAACAATTGCCCGAAATTTGGATGATTCAGGGCGGCAACCAATTGCATATAATCTATTATACGTATCAATATCTTCATATCCATATTCAGTATAATCTTCATCAAAACCATTTATGGCAAATAAATGCTCTTTTAAAACAGCCCAGTTGCATCCCCAAAATTGCCGCTTGCTTTTCATCGATCGTGGTACAAAAGGTAAATACAACCCTTCTTTAACTCTTGAGCTTTTTGAGGTTAACAGGTTTAGTAAAGTAAGAATGCCAATATTTTTTGTGTACAATAATTTTTCGGTAATCGATTGGCTTAAGTTTACTCTTCTGCCGTAAATAACTTTATTCTTTTCTTTTAAAGCAAGATATTCTTTTATTAAATGGTTATGAGGAATACAGTCACCATCAATAAATACAAGGTAATCGCTGTTTGCCAGTTTTACAGCATTGTTCAATGCCCGGCATTTTCTAAAGCCTTTATCTTCCTGCGAAGTGTGCAGAACAGGAAACTGTAAGGAAGGTTTGATGGTAAGCAGAAAATCGATCGTCTCTTTTGCCTCAGCATCTTCCGCAATGATCACTTCAAACGCACCTTTTGCTGACTGTTTATTCAATGCAAGAAAAATTAATTCCAATCCCTTTAAGTCTTTGTAAAAAGGTATTATCAAGGATGCTTTCATCAACTGCAAAATAACAAAAAGCATTTGTTTGTTGCCGAATTTAACAGGTTGATTTTAGTTTACAGATACTTAATTTTGTTGTACTAAAAATTATTTTATGAAATTACTTTCTATTCTTTTGGTAGGTTTTTTAGGAGTTGCCTGTTCGGTTGATCAAAATAAATCACCACAATCGATGAATAATTCCATTAAAACAGAAGCCATTACTTATACTGATGGACAAACAAGCATGAAGGGGTATGTGGCGTATGATTCTGCTATCTCAGGTAAACGCCCTGTGGTACTGGTTGTACATGAATGGTGGGGAGAAACGGAATATGTAAAACGCCGTGCAAGAGAGCTGGCTGCATTAGGTTATTTAGCAATTGCTGTGGATATGTATGGCGATGGAAAAGTAGCTGAAAATCCTACAGATGCTAAAGCAATGGCGATGCCTTTTTATAGTGACCCACAAATGGCAAAAAAACGTTTTGATGCTGCGTTAACAGCCATAAAAAAATATCCGCAGGCAGATAATTCAAAAGTAGCAGCCATAGGCTATTGCTTTGGTGGAGGTATTTTGTTGAACCTGGCAAAGCTGGGAGAAGATTTAAATGGCGTGGTAAGCTTTCATGGAAGTTTGGCCGGTGTGCCTGCAACGAAAGGTTTGTTGAAAGCAAAAGTATTGGTTTGTCATGGGGAAGCAGATAAATTCGTTTCACCGGAAGATGTAGCCGCATTTAAAAAGCAAATGGATTCTATCAATGCTGATTACGCTTTCAAATCATATGCGAATGCAACACATGCATTCACTAATCCTGATGCAACTGCAATAGGAAAAAAATTCTCTATGCCAATAGAATATAACGAAGCGGCGGATAAAGCATCCTGGAAGGATATGCAGGATTTCTTTGCAAAGATCTTTAAATAATTTTTTGCCTCACAGAGTACACCAAGAGCACAAAGAAAAACTCAACGTTCTCTGTGTCTTTGTGAGACATTTTCTTTCAACTTAATATTTTTAGAAGTGTATAGTTTATTGTCATCATCAATAACAATACATTCTACACCCGTCAATTGATCAATTAAATAAAGGCCTTTTTCAATTCCCATAATGGTAACAGGTGTTGCCAGGGCATCGGATATTTCAGCATTGGGTGAAATGACAGTAACGCTTTTTATTCCCGTAATAGGCAATCCCGTTTTAGGATCAATGGTATGAGAATATTTTTTGCCGTCAATGAGTACAAATTTTTCATAATTACCTGAAGTAGCCACAGCCATATCACTTATCTCTAAATATGAAAAAGGAAGCTTGGCAACATCCGGATGCGCAATGCCAATTGTCCATTTTTTGCCGTCAGGCTGAAATCCCCATGTAGCAAGGTCTCCTGAAGCATTTACAACGCCGCTGGTAACGCCATTTTTTATCAATAATGATTTCGCCATCTGTGCCGCATACCCTTTGCCAATGCCTCCAAATCCGATACGCATTCCTTTCTCTTTTAAAAAAACTGTTTTGTTTGCTTTATCCAGTAAGATGTTTTTGTAATTGATAAGGCGTATCATCTGCTTTGCAGTTTCAGCAGAAGGTAATGCTTTCATGTTCCTGTCAAAATTCCAAAGACTTTTATCCAGTGAGCCATAAGTAATATCAAAAGCGCCTTGTGTAATAGACGAAATGCGGATGCTTCGTTCAATCAATTGAAAAGTTTCATCGCTTACCTGTACAGGCTCAATACCTGCCAATCGATTAATAAGGTTGGTTTCGCTATCTTCTTTATAAGTAGAGAGTTTAGCCTCAATACGTTTGATCTCGTTTATGGCAAGAGTAACCTGTTCATTAGCCCAATATTCATCATCAGCAACTACCGATAATTCAAAGCGATTGCCCATCAGTAACTCCTGCTTTCTAAATGCCTGCATTGATATTAATGAATAAGTGTAAAGATCAGTGTGATAAAGATGCGCCTTTTATTTCCTTAATAAAGCTTTCCGTGCCATTTGCATAATACTTTTCCCAGCTTTTTAAAACCTTTCCATCGGCATCCAGCAGTAACGTGTAGGGGAAGATTCCCGTTGGATTATAAACATCCGCCAGCGCATCATTTGCTTTTTGCTGAACCGCAGATAACCGGTTTTTTTTCAATCTTGGAAAATCGGCATTCAACAATACCAGGTTAGAATCAGCATAAAATATAAATGCTTTGCTATCAAAAATATCTTTATGCATGCGTATGCAGGGCGCACACCAATCTGAGCCCGAAAAATTCAATAGAATGTATTTATGATGTTGATGCGCTATTTGTTTTGCATCTTCTATATTGGTCAGCCATGCTTGCGGTAAAAGCAATATGCCTGATAGAATAGAAAGCAAAAACATCTTCATAACTTAATTGGCTAAAGGCTCGCTCAATGTTTCTTTGCCGGTTAATTCTGCGTCCGGTTTTGATTCATCAGTTAAAGGAACTTTGCCTCTGTCTTTACGAACCACACGGGAGAACAAGGATATTTCCTGGTCAAACAAAAAGCGGAAGAATAGTTTTGTCCACGAAGTATGATAGGAAAGTGTATTGTAATAAGAAGGCGCTGTTTTTCTGATCTCCGGCAACCTGTTCCATGGAATAGAAGGGAAATCGTGGTGTTCATTATGGTAACCCACGTTGAATGAAACATTATTCAATACGCCGTAATAGCTGTAGGTTTCCTGTTCGCCATGCGTTAAATAATGTTCCTGTATCCATCTTGCTCCCAATGGATGCAAGCCTACTGAAAAGAAAAAGCTCAATAATAAAAATGCAAATGCCTTTCCTCCAAATAATAAAATGATAGCAGCAGAAAAAACAATTTGCACCACCCAGTTCAATGCCAGCCAACCATCAAATGGATTGATCTCTTTTAATCGGGATATCCTGAACACTTGCCAAAAAGGATAAAACAATAACCAGATGATCTTGCCAATAAAATAATTATTGATCAATCTTGCTTCCCAACGGTTAGGCAGGTCGGCATCCAACTCATGTATACCCTGGAAAGAATGATGTTTGATATGATAGCGTTCAAATGAAATTGACGAAGGAAATATCTGCGGCATATTGGCAACAATCCCTGCAATTTTATTAGCAGCGGGTTTTTTAAAAAGCAGTTTGTGCGCACATTCATGGATCATTACAAACAAAGAATGATCGGCAAAAGCGCCTAATAAATAAGCGGCACCAATAACGATCCACCACGATTGGTCTTTAACCAGCCACGCCAATACCACCTGGAAAGCAACTAATCCTAAAATAGCAAAAATGGTCAACGGATTTTTCCCTATCAACGTTCTTATTTGAGGGTGCTGCTTTAAAATTTGCTTGGTTCTAATACGGTGCGGTTCCGGGTTGGTAGAGTAAACAAAATCAGTTCTTCTTGCCATATGTTCAGTTTAGTCTGCAAAATTAACTCAAAACAGGCATAAACATTTCATAAATGACAGATTTATGACGTGTCCCCAAGCTCCGCAAGGGGTCGGGCTTTTCGCTGCAAGTCCGCCACGCCCCTTAACCCCCTAAGGGGGAACCGCACACGCACAAAAACCCTCAGCGGGCTTTCCGCTTCAATCCCTCACGCTTAGCAGTATGATAATGAAAATACTTTTCTTGATCCGATCTTTTAAGATTGTTTTTTCACCAGGAATTTTATTTTTGACAAACGCCTTAAAACAAAACCTTATGACATGAAATATTACTTCCTTATTATTTGCTTATTCTTTAGTAAAATCCTGCTTGCACAAAATTCTTTTTACACCAATGTGTACATCAGTTGTTATAGAGATTTAGGGCTTTATAAAATAGATTCAGATATTTATAAAAATAGAGTAAGAGAAATTCATAGCTATTGGGTAAACGATAAATATAAAAGAGAACTGGTGCAAATTAAAAAAATAGATAAAAAAGGCTGGATAGAAAAAATGACAGAATATACTAAAGGAAAACTGAATGACAGTCTTATTTATAACATAATTCGGTCTAATGAAAAGGAAATTAATGTAAATGTAATTTTAAATGAAAATGCTTATCAGGCTACATCTAAGGATGATCCGGTCTTCAGCATATATCATTGGCCCGTTTTTGGAGAGATACTGGATTCTTCCCGAAGAAATAAAAAACTGATCCTTAATATCGATTATCGGCTTCAACAAGATTCAAACTATGTGATCATAACATCAGTAAACAAAAAAATAGAAGACAGTTCCTTGTGGCAGATTGCCTGTTGCGATACGGTTAAAAATAATTATGATACGATCTTTGTAAAGGATACAATGATAGCGGTTAAAAGAAACTCAAATAGCATAAACCGAGATTATTATAATAATAATCTGCTTATGAGAACAGAGGTATTTACTTCCGACTCAAGTTTATGGAGCCTGGAAACTTATAATTATGATGAGAAAAGAAGATTAACTGCTTACATAAAATATTTATACCGGGGTAATAAATATATACAGTCAGACACAAGATATGTGAGTTATTATGATCCTTTAGGCATCCGTACAGAAATTAGGTATGATGGAGATCTTAATGAAAAAGATATTATGCATCCCATTTTAATAAGCCATTACGATAGTTTAGGTAGGATCGAAAGTTATTCTACCTGCATAAATTTTTATGATCTTTCAAATCAGTTAATAACAAATACATCAGAAACAAGAAGAGTATATAACAAGAAAGGTTTATTGGAAAAAGAGTTATATTATGCCAATGATGTTTTTACCGGCGGCATTCGATACCAATATTTTTTCTATAAATAACTACTTCTTAATTCGTGTAAGCAATGTATCTGTATAATAATATTTAACGCCTTCGATCTTAAAGGGAGTAGGAGTATCATAAGCAAAATAATGTTTGTAAAAATCAGAATCAGCAACAGCATTTAATGTGTTCTTTTTGTTCCAGCGTAATGTAAGAATTCCGTTTTTCAGCGTATAATTTCCTGTGCTTAGATCGTATCCTACTTCATATATTTTATAATAAACAAAAGAATTGTGTGCAGTTAATAATAAATGTGCAGAATGATAATTGCCCTGGCTTTCAAAGTTGTTTAAAGCTTCTTTAGTTACTTTTAAATAAAATGGCATTGATGACATTGCTTCTTTATTATACTTACTTGCCGAACAGGCAGTCAATAGTATGAATACAGCGGCTAACAACAGTAGCTTATTGATCATCCTTGTCATCTATAATTTTTTTATACCAACCTGCATGGAACTTCCAGGTCTTCTGTAAGATAATAGCTTGCACACATACGATGATAGCCATCTGCTATTATCAACTTGCCCGTTGAGCGTACTAATAAAATAGGAGACAGCTTTTGATCCTTTCTGAATTTTTTAAGGTTGGCCTGTACATGTACATTATCTTTTGCCAATAAGGGCAATTCGCTTGCCCGTAATATGTCTTTAGCTTTCTTACTAATAGTAACCGCTTTTTTTAATTTGTTTACGATCACCTTAGCTTCTTTTGGTTCAAACAATAATTCCAGGTAATCCTGTGCAGAAGGAAAATCATGTTTTTCAGGGTCTTTTAGCCAAATGGTTTTTGCTTTACTCATAGATTTAAAATTGAAGATCAATAATAGAGCTATCGTTCAGCAAAAGCTGCTGAAAGGCTTTGTGCGCTTTTTTCTTACCCAACACGCGCCAATGAACAGTAATGTTATTACCCGTTTTTCTTTGAATTTCTGCATGTGGTTCCATGCCATTTTCTTTAAAACGCTTGCGGAAAGTGCTTGCTACATCGGGTGTATAAGTGGTGGTAATAATATAGATAACGCATCGGTTAAAGCTGTCGATAGAACGTTCAATGTAAGAAACGCCTATCAAAACAAACAGAACAATAAAAGATCCCAATATCCCAAGATAAATATGTTCCGAACCAACACACATTCCCAACGCAGCGGTTATCCATATGGTACAAGCTGTTGTAAGCCCGGCTATTTTGTTCTCATCTTTAAAAATAGCGCCTGCTCCCAAAAAGCCAATGCCGGTAACGATATTAGCAGCAAGCCTGTCTGGATTGGCAATGCCTATTTTTATAGAAAGCATGGTGAAAATGCAGGAGCCGACAGATACCAGCATTAATGTTCGCAAGCCTGCAGTTTTATTGTGGTATTCCCGTTCTGAACCTACGATCAATCCCACTAAAATGGCAATGCCGACCATTATAAGGTCTTTGTAGGAAACTGTGTAAAATTCCATTGGCATCAAAGTTTATATAAAGCTACAAATGTATAGATGAAAAAGAATCAACTTACGCCGCAGTTCGTTTGTTCTTACTAAAAAACAATTTGAAGTAAAACTTCGGGTTTAATAAAATGCTTTTACGTTTATCTACACTTGCTAAAGCCTCTATTAATAAGCCTTGTATATATTTAACCGTATTTGCTTTGCGAACAATTTGATTGCACAGGCGAGGGTAGGTGCTTAACTGTTGCAGCAGTTTGCTTATTTTAAACTCTTTCCACATTTTAGCGTAGATCTCTTTATCATAGGCCTTATTGAAGGACGCAGAAAAGTTGTTTGCTGCAAAACAATTTTTTACATGCGCAGCGGCCACACGTCCGGAGCGAATAGCATTGGCAATGCCTTCTCCCGTAAGGGGGTCTATTAAACCTGCAGCATCGCCGGTTAAAATAAAACGTTCTCCGGAAATATTTCTTTTTTTGGAACCTAAGGGCAATCCATAACCTTTTACCGTTTCCAATGCTTTCGCATTTTTAAAACGCTCTTTTATGTCTGGATGATTATTGATAAGGTCAAATAATGTTTCTTTCAGGTTTACTTTACGTTTTGATACTTCCGATGATAACATGCCAATACCAACATTGGCTTTATTGTCCGCCAGAGGAAATAACCATAAATAACCCGGAACAACATCTTTAAAGAAATGCAGCTCGATCATGTTATCGTCATTAAAGCCTGTTACGCCTTCATAATAAATACGTAAGCCGGCACAGTAATGTTCCTTCTCTACTTCTATATCACTTAATTGTTTTACTACTATAGAGTGTGCACCATCTGCTCCCACAATTACGGGTGCTTCCAGCTGCTCATTTTTTGTAGTAACGAGTACGCCGTCGTTATTTTTATCAATAGACCTTACTTCGCTATTCTCAAAACAACTGATGTTACTATATTCTTTTGCATGTTGAAATAATACATTGTCAAAATCCATTCTTGGGAAAACATACCCGCAACCTTTTTTTCCTTTATAGATAAGAGGAATGGCGATAGAAGAGTGATCTGCAGAAAAGATCTTTACACCATAAGAAGCTATTTTGTTGGTGTGTGCGCTGAATTTTTCAGCCAAAGATGGAGACATCCACGAAACCTGGTTGATAACATCAATGCTTAATGCATCTCCACAGGTTTTATCACGAGGAAAACTCGCTTTATCAATTAAAGCTATTTTTAATTTCGTTGTTTCGGCAAGTGTTATTGCACAAGCAGCGCCTGAAGGACCGCCACCTACAATGATCACATCAAATTTTTCTTTTTTCATTCGTTCTGAAATGCAAGTATAAGCATTTAACAGGCTGACACAAAAAAATAAACCTTCATGAAATTAACATGAAGGCTTATTCGATTAATTTGAAATTGCTAGCTTACTCTTTTGTGACAAAGTTTGCCAGGCTCGTACCAATGATGTATGTCCATCCTGCAACAAAATTTTCTTTTGCAAAATTGCTTTCTTTTGGAAATGTATCCAGGCCTTCATGTGTAAGTTTCACTTTTGTGCTTTGTCCTTCCTCAAACAGTTCATAAGTTACAGTAGAAAGACCTTGATAACCTTCGTATTGCCAGGTATGAGCCAGTTTTTTGTTGGGTATAGCTTCCGTTATGCTGCATTTATGAACGAATACGCTGCCATCGGGTGTTTTGCCTTCAAAATGAAATTCAAAACCTACCTGCGGTTTAAATGCAGCTATATCAAAATACCATTGCTTCATCTCATCCTTATCAGTAATGGCTTTCCATACTTTTGATACAGGTGCCTTGACAATTCTTTCAATTACAAAAGTTCCGTCGCTCATAATTATTTTTCAAGAACGTTTTTAAGGTTCGTTAATCCGGTATTTAATTGATCGCCCAGCATTTTATCCATATTCATGAACAGGCATAGTATGTTCATAGGATAAGGCGTTTTACATGCAAAAGCCCATTTTACCTTTGTGCTGCCTGCATCAACAGCATCGGTGATCATGTAGGCAGATGCTTTGCTGTCAAAAGGTTTTATAAAATGCAAGCCCATATCAATACGTTCGCCTTCTTTAACGGCGGTAATGGTTTGCTCACCGTCTCCAACATTTTTATTGTCACTCTGCCATTTTGATACAAAGCCTACAGTGCCGTCAGTGCCTGTATATTCTTTTTTCATATTGGGATCTTGCATATTCCAGTAGCTGTAATTGTCCTGGTTCTTGATCATTTTTATATAGTCAAATACTTCCTGTTTTGGTTTATTGATCACAATTTCCCGCTCAATCAAATGATCTTTTTTGATAAACAAGCCGGCGATCAGCACAAGTACTATCAGCACAAGAATTGTAAGTAAAATTTTCTTTAAAATTTTCATGTCGTTTAGTTTTAGTTGATGAAGAATGATTACAAGTTAATTTTTTGTACTCAATGTAGCAAGCACTGTTGAAATTTATTGTTTGCTGATGGGCTGCCAGATTGAGCAGAAAGCCCGCTGAGGGTTTTGTGTGTGCGGTTCCCCCTTTAGGCGGACTTGAAGCGAAAGCAGGAGCAGATGCTGATCGGAATTGGACCGCTGAGAACCGCAAACAAAAAAAGCAATCTACCTGTTGTAGATTGCTTTTAAAGGGCAGAGGTGAATGTTATTGATTATTCAATAGATATAGTTTGTACAAATGTTTTTCCTGTATTGCTTATCATCTGTAATTTATAAGAACCTGCACTACTAACGTTGATGTGTAGCTGTTGCAGGGCAGAACCGCCGTTATGATTAAAGCTTGTGGTTGTAATACGTTGTCCTGCTGCATTTATTAACCGTACAATATATTTTCCTGCAGGCTGGTTAAACAATTGCAAATTGATAGTAGAACCCTTAACAGGATTAGGATATACCGTAATAGAAGGCGTTTGACTTGTTACTACATTTACGATATCCGTATATTTTATTTGACCTGATAATTCAACAGCTTTGATGCGATAATAACTTTTGCCGGCAAATGGATCAGTATCAATGCTTGCATAAGCTCCATTGCCTTTTACACTCTCCGTATTTATATCAGTAAAGTTTTTACCGTCAGCAGAATGTTGTACAACATATTGTACAATGCCTGTTTCGTTGGTAACATTCCATTGCACCTGTATACCGGCAGTGGTTGGCTGTGCTTTAATACTTGTAAATGTTACGGGAGTAGGCGATGGATTGTAAGTGAATACCAGTCGGAAACGTAGGCTATCCTGTGATCCTGCATTGCCATCTATCTGGAATGACTTGGTAGATACCTGGGTAAGATCAAGCGTATCATTCTTGGATAGATAACGATCCTGTAAAACGGCTGTTAAACCTTCTACATTTAAATTAGTAGGTATGAACTGAAGAACATACAGTTGTTGTTGCATGTTATTCATGCAATAGAAAATAGTATCAGTAGCAGAGATGGACTGTCTGCCTTCAATCCAAAGTTTTTGCCCGTTTCTAATGTCATCAAAGTTTTCTGTAGTATTAGGAAACTTACTTACATCATTTACATCAATATCATCTGAAAATGCACTATTGAATGAAACCACATTCTGATCATTTTTAGTAGTAGGAGAAACACTGGTGCTGTAAAGGTTGGTTATCAATTGCCCGTTAACACCGCTACCTAAAACACCTGTAGGTCTAAAAACATTATTGCTGCCGGTAACTTTACTGCTTTCAGTTAACGTAACATCGCCGGTGCTTTCAGCATGTACAAAGAATGCCTGACCGGATTCGATCCTTGTATTGGTTGATCCTGTATAGCTGCCACCTCCCGGAACCGGTTGCCAGGCGGGTGTGGTAGTAGAGCTGAATGTTTGATAATGTCCCAAAGAGCCGCCCAATAAAAGTTTAGGATCCCATACTACAAACGAATTGTTGATGCCTGCATCTTTGGTGAGTAACGTAAAATCAATGGCAGAAGCATACTTATTACCAATCAAAGCATATTGTCCGCCGGTAACTGTCGTGGTTTGATCACCCTGGTATAAAGGTCCCTGAGTTCTTAAGATCGTTGCGGTAGCAGAAGAAGTACTGGACGAAGGTGTAACGCTTCTATCACCACGTATATAAATCAAATAACCTTGTTGATCCTTTATTTGGTCGTATGTTGAAGTGACTTCATCCCAGCCGTTGCCACCTGCATTGTATTTATACAATGAACCTGTTGTTTGCTGGTAGTCGAAACCGTTAGCAGCCCAATTATTGTTACCATTTCCTGCAGTAATAATAGTACCATACCCATGAACACTATTGCTTCCGCCGGCTTGTCCTTCTTGCCATGTTGCGTTGATGGACTGGGTTGTTTGTGTAGGAACAGATAATAATCTCCATGCCCTTGTTCCCGCATTGTTAGATATATATCTTTCTACTGTAACATCGCCATTAATTGCATTGCCATTGATCAATTGTCCAACGTTTGCGGTACCGGTTGCAGAAGAACGGAGCGTTAAACCATCATTCGTTTCAAAAGTGCTATTGCTTACATTGCCAAAAGAGACACTGTTAGTAATCTTTAGTCCTCCATCTAAAGATACACCTGCAGGATTATTAATTATTAAGGAACCAATGCCTGTGTTAACAATGGCAGCCATGGAAGTACCTGTTAACGTTTGCAGGGAAGACCCATCTAAACTAATTGTACCATTTCCTGTGAAGCCACCGTTGTACCCAATATTTCCTGCAACACTGAGTGTATTGTTTATGGTTAATGGTGCATTAATAGTGATATTATTTGCAAATGCGGCACTGCTTATTACGGGGTTATGTGTTGAATTGGAAATAACTACATCATCTGAACCGGTTGGTACCACACCTGTACTCCAGTTATCTCCATCATTCCAGTCACTGCTGTTAGTTCCTGTCCAGGTAATTGCTGGAGACAGCGAGGCTAATTGTGTGGTGAAATCAGGGTATCTATAAGAAAAATAAAGTTTGTTATTAAAAGGATATAAAAGTCCTACCCCTAAATCGGAACCGCTTACATTATCTATTGCTGTAAAAGAGCTTCCCGAAGTGTAAACTCCTAATTTAACAACGGATGAAGAATAATTATAAGGGAAATAAAGTTTATTATCATAAATAACAGGCTTGGATGTAACTCCTGTACCATTTTCCGGACTGCTCACAACGGTACTTGACGTTCCGTCAAAACGGATCAGGTAATAATACGGAGGACCGCCGCTAAAATGAGAATTTATGTAAAAGAGATTATTATTATAAACGATCATGTTGCCTGAAAAACCATTGTAGTTTACTGTTTCTATAAGAGGGTTATCAATAAGCGTTACGGTAGTTCCATCGAATTTAGCCAATTGCCTTTTAGTAGAAGCATTGGTATAACCAAAATATACGTTACCGTTATATACAACAGGAGTCCATCCTCCTGTACCAATGTTACAACCGGTACCTGCATCTGGATTATTAATTAATGGAAAAGAAGCTGTGCTTACCTTGACTATTTGAGATTGATTGGATTCATTTGTATAAACATCATACAACTCACCATTGTATGTAAATAAACCACCTGTAAACCCATCGCCATTATCAGGATTAGTACCTACCAATGTTATTGTACCGCCATTAAATTTTGCCAATCGTGTGTTTCCTGATGATGTACGGTAATTAAGGTAAAGCTGACCATTATATAAAGTCAGGTTAGAATAATCGTTGGTTAAGCCGGGATCGCCATCATCAGGGTTATTGATAAGTGTTAATGAAGAGCCGTTTACTTTTGCAATAGATGAATTGTTGGTTTCATTATCGTTATATTGAACATATAAATTACCGTTGTAAACTGTAGGTGTTCCATATACAGTGCTCGAATTGTCTGGCATGCTTATATATGTAATAGCAGATCCATCAAAAACTGCTAATTGAGATCCGCCCTCTTGATTTGAGCAAATGAAATATAGCTTATTGTTGAAAACAACTGACCCATACCCCTGGTTAACCTGCAGACTCCCATTACTTGGTACGGTATATAATGTAACTGAATTGCCATCGTACTCTCCTAATTTGCATATCCCGTCATCATAATTTTGAAAACTGTAATAAAGCTTGTTGTTAAAGGAAACAGGAAATCCATCTGAATAAGTAGGATTATAGCCTGTAGGAGCCGGAATAAAATGATACGACTGGGCATTTAGCTGAACGGTCGTTATTAAAATACAGAGGGTCAGAAAACATCGGTGCAAGTAAGATTGGAACATAGTTAATGGGTTTAGTTTTAGTAATGTATTCTATAGGGTAGGCTTATCCGTTAGAAGCTTTTAAAGAGACAGATTATAGAATTAAAAATATACTACAGGCTGTTGAAATTGTTGCTTTATTTATCAACACGTGTTGATAATGCCATGAGAGTGTCAGCGGCTGTTTATGATACGTATTAATTCTCAAACAGATGTAATGAAGAAATAAATGTTAATTGAATGACTTTCTTTTTATGCATAAATAAAAAGCAGGTATTCCGGCAACGTTTGCGTTTTTACAATCACGTTTTGAGAATACCTGCTTTATCAAAAAATATATGCTTACATCATCTTTTTTGACGTGTCTTTTTTAACTGAATCCGGTAAAGATGAAGGTGGAGGTGGAGGTGGAGGCATCATCTTCATCAGGTCCTTCGGGTTCATCATAGACCAATGTTCAATAGCCTTGCCATCTTTGAACTTTACAATTTCTGTAGCTTCCATGGTGTATGTATCGCCCGCCTTATGGCCCATCATGTCGCTGCTGTAAGCACCTGTATATTTTTGCCATGCCATTACATATTCATCATCTGCCAATTCTTTTATTACTTCTGTTTTTTGCGAAGCAACACCTGTTGTCCATTTTTCAAACTGAGTTTTAATGTTGGCAAGTCCTTTTATGTCACCGCTGTCTCCTGCATGATCAACAGCATCGTCTGCTATGTAATCACCCACTTTGCTGAAATCTTTTGAATCGAAACATTGATTAACACCATGCATGGCATCTAAATTTTTTTGT
Source organism: Ferruginibacter albus (assembly GCF_020042285.1). Lineage (NCBI taxonomy): Bacteria > Pseudomonadati > Bacteroidota > Chitinophagia > Chitinophagales > Chitinophagaceae > Ferruginibacter > Ferruginibacter albus. The sequence goes on along the minus strand of NZ_CP083388.1, from coordinate 2,358,575 downwards.
GCAGCGGCAGACATTCCACCCTGGCTCTTAGGCGTACACGAAATACAATAACAGCTTAGTGCTATAACAAGCACTGTTACATACTTTTTCATGTTAAGTAGTTTTTAGTTAATAATTTAAAATAAGGAGTTGCAAGAAGGGATAAATCGCAACAGGTAAGATAGAAACTTTTTTTCTCATCTCATAGCCCAATAGTATAAATAAAAAGCCTGCATTACTGCAGGCTTTTAGTATCAATTGGTTGTTTTTATTTTAAAGAGATAATCCTCCGCTCTTTTTAAGAGCTCTTACCCCTTCGCCAATTTTAAATCCATTATTATATACTTCAATTCTATAATTACCCGGATCAAAAGTGGTGTTTTGTTTCCAGTCAAAACTTATGATCTGGTGTGGAGCCCCCTGTATATAATTAATATTCATTTTCTCTGTATAGAATTTCTGATCGCCGTCTCTTGTATTAAACTTACCCGACCCTAATGCTTCTACTGCAATAGGATTTCCCGAAGGATCTGTAACGCAGATGTACAGTTCTTTTATACCACTTGCCGCCAACCGGTTTTCTCCAATTTCAAAAGCAATTCGCAGCTTATCTACTTTTTTGGCAACAGAAGTTTCTTTTTCCTTGCCGTTATTTTTTTCATCAATACTTAAAATGGAAAAATTAACTGCGCTTAATGTTGTACCTATGTCTATGCTGTCTTCTTTTTGTTTAATGACGTTATAAGCGGAGTCAAGATTTGTTTTATAATCATCCCGTTGTTTTTCTACTGTTTGCTTTTCCTGTATCAAGGTTATTTTTTCGCCGCTTACCTTTTCAATGTTTGTTTTATATCCTTCTATGTTCTCTTTCAATGAACCGATCATTTTTTTAGCATTGCTCAAATCGGTCTTGGAACTATTTTGTTTGAATAACAAATACACAATGCTGTCTTTTTTCATCGTGATCTGTTGTACAAATAAGCTGTTGAGACTGTCTTTTTTAGCATCCAGTGCTTTTAAAGCTTCATAACGTTCATTCGCTTCTTTTAATTCCTGTTGTAATTCGCTTATTTGTGTAGATGAGTTGGAATCGGTAACTGCAGCCGCTTTTAAGCCAAACGCTCTTTTTTGCTGCTGTAATAATTGTTGTTGAATATCGTCAAGCGTCTGGTTCTTGTACCACAAAATATACCCGATAGCAAATGCCAAAGAAAAAAACAGAACGCCTGCCACCAGTGGCATCCAATTATATCTTGGAGGGGTTGCTATTGGTTGATTCGCAGCACTGGGGAAATTCTCATACGCCATAATCAGGTATTTTTTCAGGTGATTAAAAATACAACTTACACGGCTACCATATTGACAGCTTTTGAGAATGTGAATAAAATTTGATAACCTTTAAGAATACTAGGGATCGTTTAAATTAATTGCTGTTTATCAGTCGATTACAATCTACTTTAATAAATATCTAATTCATTGATTTGTTTTCGGTATAAGGGAGGCAAAATAAGCCATTTAATAAAGCCGTCCAATTTGATGAACTTGGAAAATTTATAAAGCGGAAGGATAGGAGAGAGAAAAGAAAATTTTCTGAATCCCAGCAATTCCCGTACTTCTTCAGGAACTACCAATATTTCACCTTCAATTAAAACAGCGAATCTAAAAGCCCCTAAATGTTTTTTGTATTGTTTGAACAGGTCTGCAGAGTAATTACTTTTAATAATGTTTTCTTTTAAATGTTGCTTGCGGGCTATTAACCATTCATTGTAATTTTTGGGTAATTCTTTCAATTGCATTCTTGAACCCATACGATTAAACACATCAAATAGTTCTTCTTTTTCATCATCTGTTAGCTTTCTTTCCAGCAATTCAAATGAGGCTATAGAGTAATGGATCAGCATATACAAAACATCTCTGTATGCCCAATCGGGTATGGAACTTCCCCTGCTGTTCTCAACATGTTTATGAATAGAAGTGATGGTGTCAATAGCTTTCAGCGCATCATCTTCTTTCGAAAACACAATACGCCTGGCATAACTAACGGTAGAGAATAAACGTCCTAATGGATCAGCGGGTAGCTTACCTGTGAAATAAAGCCAGTCCACAGCTTTGTTTACGGCAAACTCAGCAGCAGCGCCGCCAAAAATAAATAGTATCGTATCACTCTTGCCCCATATTTTTCGTACGATCGATTGTTCTTTTACAAAATATTCCATAGTATAAATGTACAGAGTGAAAAAATCAAGCCGCCAAAATTGCTGAAAAAAATGGTTAAAAATATTAATGTTCAAATCCTCCCAGGTAGCCGTTGTACGAGATCGGGTCTTTGTCAAAACTGTTTACATCTAGGTACGTTTTGCCGTCATCATAAATAGTAAATAAAAAATAGTTGATGGTATGTTGATCTTTAGGAGTAATGGTTATCAGCCAACCGCCTTTCTTTTTAGTTGTTACTACATAATCAAAGTCGGTAGAAGTAATGTCGATCCCGATCTTCGTAGGATCTAAAGGCGCTATACGGGATTGTCCAAAAAAAGGTAAAGAAGAAAGTAAACTGTCTTTTGTTAATTTAACGTAGTAATAATCTGTCAATTGCCTGTAGGCTATTCTCATAGGTGTCAGCGATTGTGCAATAAATACAAATGATTTGTTTTTGATCAGATCAGCAACAGCAGGCTTTTTCGCAGACAGGCTATCTTGTCCAACAGCAATAATGTGTAAAAACATTAAAGCAATAAGATAAATGTTCTTTCTAAAAATCATCATACAATTTATGCACAATATTAATGCCGAATACTATTTTTAAATTATTCAAGGTGTTGGATTATATCAAAACTATTCGTTAATTTCAACTACCAATTATTAATAGAAAAACTTACATGTCATGAACGCAAAAAAATTCCTTATTGGTGGAGTGGTGGCAGGCATCATTTATTTTTTATTAGGATGGCTTGCTTACGGAAATTTGCTGGTTCCTTTCTTTTACGATCATCCGGGATTAACAACAGGCTTCAAACGTGATACGCCTTTGTACATTTATATAATTGCCGGGAATTTATTATTTGGCTTTTTATTGTCTTATATATTTGTACGTACGCAGGTAAATACGTTCGGCGATGGGTTTCGCAGAGGCGCCGTTATCGGTTTCCTTGCATCCAGTTCGTACGATTCCCTGCAATATGCAACTACTACACTAACCACCCGTCCGGCAGTGCTTGTGGATGTAATTACATTTACTGTTATATCAGCCATTGCAGGCGCCATAGCTGCTATAGCTTCCGGTTCCGGAGCTCCTGAATTATCTTGATTTGCAGGCTGTCAACTAAATTCTTTTTTCAATAGCAGTTCCGGCTATACGCTGCAAGTCCGGCACAAGCCAGCTCACAAACCTTCACCGTGCTTTTCGCTGCTATCCGGCAGCCTGTCAGCATTGTTTTCATTCTTCACCTGTTATTAATGTTGAAACATAGTTGTAACTTTCAATACAACTTTCTGCTATGAAGAAATTAATTCCAATTTTTAGTTGCTTATTGATAATAACACTACATACTGCTGCGCAACAATTCACAAAAGATGTAAAAGAATATATCAGCATTGATACGCCTGTTATAGCATTGCTGCATGTAAAGATCATTGACGGTACCGGCAGCTCGGCAAAATTGGATCAAACTATTATCATCAATAAAGGCATAATTGAAAAAGTAGGAGATGCAGCAGCTGTCGGCATCCCTAAAAATTGTTATGCTATTGATTGCACCGGCAAAACGATCATTCCCGGTATGGTAATGATGCACGAGCATTTCTTCTATACCGTTGCAGTTCCCGGTTTTTTTAATGTAGCAGAAATGCCTTATTCTTTTCCCCGCATGTATCTCGCAAGCGGCGCAACAACTATTCGTACAACCGGCAGCATAGAACCTTCCACCGATCTCAATATTAAACGAATGATCGGGAAAGGTGAATACATCGGTCCTGATATTGACGTGACGGGACCTTATTTTGAACAGGAAGGGTGGGAAATTCCTTCCCTCAATATTATCAAAGACGAAAAAGATGCTATTCAAACAGTGGACTTTTGGGCAGACAGAGGCGTCACTTCTTTTAAAATGTACATGACCTTAAAGAAGAGCGTTATGCAGGCGGCAATAACAGAAGCGCATAAACGAAACATAAAAGTAACCGGGCATATATGCGCTGTAACGTATCGTGAAGCAGCAGAGATCGGCATTGATAATTTGGAACATGGCTTTTTAGTGAGTACTGATTTTGATAAAAATAAAAAACCGGACGAATGTGATGATGAAGGTGGGGAGAATGCATTAAAGGCATTGCCGGTAAACAGTCCTGAAATGAAAAGCCTTATGGACTTTTTAATTAGTAAACATGTCGCCATAACATCTACCTTGCCGGTGTTTGAACCTTCTACAGGAAGAGAAGTTATTTTAGGCGGCGGCGATAGTGCGTTAGTTCCTGAAATGTTGCAAACAGTTACCAAACGCTGGACAAGAAGGCAAAACAAAGATTCATCAGACATCGACCTGTTTAAAAAAGAAATGGTTTGGGAAAAACAATTCTATGATGCAGGCGGTTTGTTGTTGGCAGGTACGGATCCTACAGGCTCCGGCAGAACATTAGCCGGTTATGGCACCAGGAGACAGGTTGAATTGTTGGTAGAAGCAGGCTTTACAGTGCCACAAGCAATAAAAATATGTTCGTTGAACGGCGCTGTTTATTTAGGTAGAGATAAACAAATAGGAACAGTAGAAGCAGGCAAGTATGCTGATCTTGTTTTAATTGACGGCGATATAGAGAAAGATATCAAAGCCATTCGCAATACAGAAATAGTGTTTAAAAAAGGAGTGGGCTTTAACTCTAAAAAAATATTTGATTCTGTAAAAGGAAAAGTAGGGTTGTATTAAACGGTTGCCCGATAATAAGATCACCAAAAATTAGTTTTATGAAATCTCCATTTGCTGTCAGCATTATATTCCTGTTGCTATTTAGCTGGTCGAATAAATGTATTAGCCAGTCTTATTTCACTTTTAATAATTTATATAACATGTGTCTCTTGACTACTGAAGAAGACATAAGAGATGCCGCTAATAGTTATGGATACTATTCTGATGTATTGGAAGGTCCTTATAAAGACAATTTTGGAAACGAGCTGTCATTCGGAACCATTGATGACATGTTGAATATGTTTTATAAAGTAAAACTAAGTCCGGGAGTAGCTGCTAAGTTTGAAAACGCGTTATACGATGAAAGCTATTTTACGCTAAACGGAAAAGATCCGAAAACAAAATACTATTCATCTTTCAACAGCAGGTTTCAGATCATCTCGGTTAAGGAAGCTAATTATTGGACATTTTCTGTATCCCAACGCTCCAAATCAGATATCAACTTTACCCGGATAGAAAAGCCCAATATTATAAAGGTATCTTCTTATTCAAATTACACTACCATTCAATTAAAAAAAGGAGATGTAGTTACCCTCAAAGCTTCGGGAGAAGTTACATTAGGTCCCTTTGCCGGAACAACCGGACCGGAAGGAATTGATGGATACACTATGTACAATTATGTTCCGGGGTTTAAACAAGGCAGCTTGTTAGGAAGGATTGGTGATGGCGATTGGTTCCTGGTAGGGTATGGTCAAACAATTACCTGTGAGTATAGTGGCGCTTTACAATTGATCGTTAACGACAATGACCCATCCAATAATTCCGGTTATTTCGATGTGGAGTATTTTATTAATAAATAACTCTTCCCGCCAACGGAGGTATTCCTTTGATATAGTTTATATTATTTTATCCCGATAGTTTTCCGGTTATTTTTAAATCAACCATCTTTGCAATCCCAAAAAGAAGTATTGAATGTCTACAAAAAAAAATGCAGCGGTTGGTTTCATCTTTATTACTTTATTAATAGATGTTATCGGTTTTAGTATTATCATCCCGGTAATGCCTACACTGATATCTTCTCTAAAACATGTAAATGCAAGTGCGGCCTCCAGGTACGGGAGCTATCTATTATCTGCTTATGCGGTGGTACAATTTTTTTGTGCGCCTATTTTAGGAAGTCTCAGTGATAAGTATGGTCGTCGTCCCGTTTTACTTTTTTCATTATTCGGTTTTGGAATTGATTATTTGTTTATGGCTTTTTCTCCCAGTTATGGATGGTTATTTGTAGGTAGAATTATTGCAGGGATAACAGGAGCCAGCTTTAGTACAGCAGGCGCTTATATAGCAGATATCAGTACAGCTGAAACAAGAACAAAGAATTTTGGAATGATCGGTGCGGCTTTTGGCTTGGGTTTTTTTGTGGGACCGGCAATTGGCGGACTCATTGGTAAGTTAGGGGATCGTGCGCCATTCTATGTTTCGGCAGCATTGGCATTGTTAAACTGGGTGTATGGTTATTTCGTTTTGCCGGAATCATTAAAAAAAGAAAATCGACGTGAGTTCAGTTGGAAGAGAGCTAACCCGGTCGGTGCTTTACAACATTTAATAAAATATCCTGCACTAAAAGGATTGATGGTGGCTATAGCGTTTTTGAATTTAGCATCATGGGCAGTACAAGGTAACTGGAGCTATTATGGTGTGTATCGTTTTCATTGGGACAAACCAACCATTGGTATCTCTATTAGTATTGTAGGTTTATTGATAGGGTTGGTACAGGCAGGTTTGACAAGAGTAGTAAATCCAAAATTGGGGAATGAGAAAAGCATTTATACCGGTTTGTTTTTCTATGCAATAGGGATGTTTTTATTTGGCATAGCGCCGGTAACCTGGTTAATGTTTGCTTTTTTAGTTCCTTATTGTTTAGGTGGAATAGCACAGCCTGCTTTGCAATCCATCATGGCAACACATGTGCCGCCAAATGCGCAAGGTGAATTGCAGGGAGCTTTAACAAGCATTATGAGTGCCATGTCGATAATTGGACCATTGATAATGAACAACTTGTTCTTTTACTTTACCAATGAAAACAGGTTCCATATTATTTTGCCCGGCGCTCCTTTCTTTTTAGGCACTATATTTTTTGTTTGCAGTGCATTCATTGCTTACAATACATTAAAACACGATAAACATCTTGTGCATGATCCAATCAGTAAATGATTTTAAAAATGTTTTTTTTATCGGTGTTGCCGGAACTGGCATGAGCGCCATAGCTCAATACCTATCGGGTATTGGGAAAAATGTGAGCGGCTCCGACAGGTATTTTACTCCGGACACCTATAATGAAACAAAAGAAAAGTTAGAAGCAGAAGGCATTAAATGTTTTTTACAAAACGGCGAAGGAATAACTGGTGATACTGACTTGATCGTAGTATCTACTGCTATTGAAGATACAGTACCGGAAGTACAAAAAGCAAAGCAATTAAATATCCCGATCTTAAAGCGGTCTGAAGTATTGGCTTTGATCGCTGCAAGTAAGAAAACAATTGCAGTAGCAGGTACCTCCGGCAAAAGCACTACCAGTGCTATGTTGTTTGATATATTAGAGCATGCAGGAATGCAACCGAGCATCATCAGCGGAGCAGGATTGGTGAGTATTATCAAGCAGGGAAAAATAGGCAATGCAAAAGTGGGAACAGGAGAGTGGCTGGTAATTGAAGCAGATGAAAGCGATGGTTCTATTGTGCAATACAAACCTGAAATTGGTTTGTTGTTGAATATAGATAAAGATCACCAGGAAATTGATGAGCTGATATCACTCTTCACTACATTTAAAAATAACAGTAAAAAATTTATCGTTAATCGATCTCATGCATTAACAAAAGATCTTTCTCAAAACAGTGAACAGGATTTTTCTACCAATGAAAATATAAACGCAGGTTATATTGCTAAAGCGTTTCATCAACAGGGATTCAACATTCAATATTCGATCAACAATACTCTATTTTCAATTAATACGGTTGGGCGCCATAATATGGAAAATGCGTTGGCAGCAACTGCGGTTGCTGATCAATTAGGTGTTGATCTGAAAATTGCGGCAGAAGCATTAAAAAATTATGAAGGCATTTATCGTCGTCACCAGGTTTTAGGAAACAAGCACGGCGTTTGGCTGATCGATGACTATGCACATAATCCTGCAAAATGCGCCGCATCAATTGAGGCTTGCCAACAGGTAGCACCAAAAGTTATTGCTTGGTTTCAACCGCACGGTTATGGACCAACACGTTTTTTACGTGCTGATTTTGTAAAAGAAATAGCTGCTGCATTGCGTCCTCAGGATGAAATATGGATGAGTGAGATCTTTTATGCCGGTGGTACTGCTGTAAAAGATATCTCTTCCAATGATCTGATCAATGATATTAGAGCGCTTGGTAAAAATGCTTTCTTTGTAGAAGATAGAAAAGACCTTTTAGAAACAGTTCGTTCACATCTTACCAATGATTGTGTATTGTTATTAATGGGCGCAAGAGACCCGGGCTTGGAACATTTTGCAAAAGAAGTTTGGGACAAATTGTAGCGAATGTATTTCACACAACGGATACAAAGAATACAGCGTAAACAAAGATCAGTTTAATATTTACGTTGTACACTTTGTATCTGTGGTAATTCATTGTGTGAAACAAGAATAACTATGCTCTCGTCGAACTTATCTCCATCGACTTAAACTCACCTGTAGGCATTACAATATACATTTCAAACTTTTGGTGGTTGTCATCAACAATGGTCAATACTTCTTTAACATCCACTTCTTTACCGCTCATAGGGTCAACCATCTTGCCTTTAAAAGTGATGCTTTTTGTTTTATCATCCCATTTGCCTTTTAAGGTCATAGTGCCCGTACCAAAATTATCCAGCCAGGTGCTGGTGAATTCTTTGGTCAAATTATCATAGCCTAACAAGCTAAAGCCTTCAAAGGGCATACCCATCATATCGCCAGTGGTTTTTGTCTGTTGATAGCGTCCACCCAATATCATTTGGTTAACGGCAGTAGCTTTGTTTTTAATGGGAGCATCACCGGGTTTCATCCACATGGTTACGTCTTCATTCCAGGTACCATCGCATTTGGCGATCATTTTATGAACATCACTCGGAGTCATATAATCCTGCCAGGCTTTCATTTGTGCATCTGTTTGTGCAAAGCTGCTTATGTTGCAAAATGCGATAAACAGGGCAACCAATGTCATTGTCTTTTTCATGTTATAAAGTTTAGACATTGAATTTACTGCTTTCTTAAAGCATTTAAAAGTGATTTTTTTGTTACGGGTATCGATATTTCATGGCATCACCGTTGTGTCACTCACTTGTACAGTATATCTTGCTGATCTTTTATAGTATAAGTTGTTGGTCAGGCGAACAATAATGTAACGGCAACGGGCAAAGATGTACTTATTTAAATGAACTATTCATGTCGTTAATTAAGTTGCCCAATCGTGTGATCATAAAAGGATCAATATAGCCGGACGTATCCTTAGTATTATTTAATTCTTTTTTTAAGCTGATCATCCAGTTCTTATACCTGTTTCCTTTAATAGTATCGATAGGCATGGTATTTATCATAAAACGATAATGTTCTAAAACCTCCTGTTCATCAATAGCATGGCGAAAGATGAACTTCCATGCAGAATAACAAAACGTGAATAGTAAAGAAGGGCTGTAGAACATATTTGAAGCTATGCTCCAAAAGTCTTTATCAGAAATAGGATTTTTTGATATTGCTAACTTTAATTGATTGGCTGCAGCTTTCTTTTCACTCCACTCTTTTCTTAAATGCGCGGGCATTTTATAGATGTATATGAAAATAATCAGTATAGAAAGAGCAAGCAATATCCATAGCATTGGCGATTTATCTTGCCAGCCAATTTCTCCTAAAAAAATAGAGGTAACTATACATAATAGCCAGGTTGGTAAAAACAATACACGCCCGTGAAGGCCTTTTACATCCATAATTACACATATAAATGCAGCTATTTGTAAAAAGAATGCATAGAACTTTTCAATAGAAATTTCATTGGTTAAATGCAACAGGCGATCATCTATAAAAGTGTAGCAAATACAAATAAGTACGATAAGAAGCGCTTGAAAAAAAGCAGCTATATTAAAATAGATGCGGATCATAAAAAGTGTTTTCGTTATAATTAAATAGGGAATCAAGATAAAAGATTTTTTTGAATTGCTGTAACTCAAAAGAATCAGTATATCCGTTTCGATTATATTAATTGAACGATTGCCTGAACTCCAACGGAGAAAGATTGGTTTTTGATTTAAATAATTTGCTAAAAGATTGGGAATGCTCAAAGCCCAGCTCGTAAGCGATCTCGCTTACAGATAAAGTAGTGGTAGATAATTTTTCCTTGGCTTTTTCTATCAGCTTATTGTGAATATGCTGTTGTGTGCTTTGCCCGGTTAATACTTTTAATAAGCTGCTTAAATAACCGGAAGATATGTTCAAGGTATCGGCAATGTATTGAACGGTAGGCAACCCCTTGCTTAGCAGCTCATCATTAGTAAAATAATCAGCAAGTAATTCTTCCAAACGGTCAAGCACCTGGTGGTTGCTTATTTTCCGGGTGATGAACTGCCTTTGATAAAAGCGCTCTGAATAATTCAACAGCGTTTCTATTTGCGAGATAATAATGTTTTGACTGAACTTATCAATATTGCTATGATATTCCTGCTGTATGTTTTGAATAATGTTGTTGATCGTAGCTTCTTCCTTTTCGGAAAGAAACAATGCCTCATGTATAGAGTAGTCAAAATATTCGTATTGCCTGATGGTTTTAGCTAAAGGCGTATTCCAAAAAAAGTCAGGATGAATCAATAATATCCATCCCGACCGGTTACTGGGCGCATGTTCATCTACTTCTACTCTTAATACCTGGTTAGGCGCTAAGAAGAACAGGATACCGTTATCAAAATCATATTGCTGTTGACCATAAAACATTTTGCCATGTACACCTCTTTTTATGGAGATAGAATAAAAATCGAATAGCACCGATTTTGATTCAGGCTTGATCAGTGAATAATCTACAATGCTTATCAACGGATGTTCCGGTTGCGGTAAGCCCGACAAGCGATGAAACTCGCTGATGGTTTTGATTTTTGTAGGAGTTGTATTCGCCATAATGTAAAAATAACTTTATAAAATTCTTTTAAAAACGACCGTCTTCGACAAGCTCAGACTGACAGCTTTTAGATATGCTTTGCATGTTGAATGTCAGACTGAGCTTGTCGAAGTCTGTCGAAACGTGGTGAAGCATATTTATATTCCTTGTCCGCCCGAAACTTCAATACGTTGCCCGTTTATCCAATACGCATCATCGGTACATAAAAAGGCAACCACGCCGCCAATATCATCCGGCAATCCAACACGACCTAAGCTTGTAATGCCCGCAATATGTGCATTGATATCTTTATTGTCTCTTGTTCTGCCGCCACCAAAGTCTGTTTCAATAGCACCGGGTGCTATTACATTTACACGGATCTTTCTTGTTCCTAATTCTTTTGCAAAATATCGCGTAAGCGATTCAACTGCAGTTTTCATGGAAGCATATACGGAAGAACCGGGATACGTAAGGCGTGTTAACCCGGATGAAATATTAATTATGCCACCACCATCATTTATAAAAGGCAATGCTTTTTGTGTAAGAAAGAAAACGCCTTTGTAATGAATATTGTAAATAGCATCCATCTGTTCTTCTGTGATATCGGTAACAGGTGAATACAACGCGGTGCCTGCATTATTAATTAAGAAATCGAAATGATTGCTGCCCGTTTCTGTTTGCAGGTAAGCAGTTGCTTCTTTTATAAAGTTGTCAAACAAGCTTGTATTGCTGGTGTCTAATTGGAACGCTACGGCTTTTTGTCCCAACGATATTATTTCTGCTACTACTGCATCGGCAGCTTCTTTGTTACTGTTATAAGTGATAACTACATTGATTCCTTTTTTTGCAATGGCTATTGCCATGTTCTTTCCTAAACCACGACTACCGCCGGTGATCAAGGCTGTTTTAGTTGTTGTGCTCATTTTGTTTTATTTAAATTAGTTATAGTCCATTTGTTTTGTAATTCTCTTGAGTTGTTTTTTACCAAAAAAACTGTCAGTCTGAGCTTGTCGAAGACGGACCTATTTTAAAGACTTCCTATAAAAGAAATCAGGTATTTTAAAACTGAATAAATCTTGTTATGGCTTACTGTTGATTATAAACCGCAGCAAACTCTTTTGCAAAATCAACCAGCTTAGTTTTTCCCAATACCGGTCTGTTACGATAATAATCTTCATACAAAACTCCTGTTCTTCTGCCCGCGTTCATCTCTACATAACCTTTGGCAATTGTCGCATTTACTCCTGTTGCCAACCAGTTGTTTAGCAATTGCTCATCCGGGATAACAGTCCATTGCAAATTAGGTTTACTGATAGCAGTACCTAAAATTTGCGCAACGGCATTGCAGGTAAGCTCATCGCTTGCTACATAGCGTACTTTTCTACCGTTGTATGATTGTGTAATTTCTTCTGCGATAGCCGCGGCAATGTCGATCGGTGAAACCCAGGGCTCTTTTAGATCGCCATAATTGGTAATGATGGCATTCTCTGTTTTTATGCCCCGGATAAACGCCAGTAAATTATAATAAAAGCCTACAGGGCGCATGGTAGTGATTGCAATATCCGTTGGTAATTGTTCAAAGATCTTTTCTACATAATAATGATAAGCCAGCATGCCATTTCCTTTATCGGTATGTGCGCCAATGCTGCTAAGATGAACAACGTGTTTTACACCGGATTGTTCAATTGCTTTTACATAGTTGTTGGCTATGGCATTATGAAGATTGAAAATATCAATGTTTTGATCAAAGAAATTTACAGGTGGTTCCATGCAATAAACGGCATCTGCGCCGGTAAAAGCAGCCGTAAGAAAAGCCGTGTCTTCAATACTGCCGATGGCGGCTATGGCTCCCAATGCTTCTATGTCTTTTTGTTTTTGAGGATTGCTGCTGATGACGGTTACTGTATGTCCTTTGTGTATGAGTTCGATGGTAAGCGGTTTGCTGATATGTCCTAAAGAGCCTGTTACTGCTATTTTCATGTTGTTATTTTTTGATACTACAAAATTCTATCAGCCATACAAAATAAATGTAGCCGAATCTGCTTTTGTTGTAGCCAAAAATGGGAGATAGGTATGCTTGCAAAGTCAAAAAGTATTGTCGCAAGTGCCTGTGGTACTGCCGCAAGCTATACTTGTAGTAGTGCAACATTTGCTTGCATTGCCGCAACTTCTGCTTGTATTGTTGCAAGCTCTTGTTGCAGTAGTGCAAGACTGGTTTGTATTGCCGCCAATAGTAACGTATGTGCCGCAACTACCGGTTGCACTGCTGCAAGATTTGCATGTGGTAGTACAAGTTCTGCTTGCACTACCGCAAGGTATGGTTGCACCAGAACAGTAATTGGCTGTAGCAGTGCAAAATGATTTTGTAGCACGCATAATTGATTGCTGACCATCATTTACACTCTTTGTATAACCCTAACTTTGCTTCATAATAATATTCTTATGCGCAAACTAAGCTCCTTCACCTTCACTACGCTTAACGGGTTCTTTAAAGGATTGAATGAAGATACCAGCTGGCATGTACACGGTGAAGAAGAAAATCAATTTTCTCAGCAATCCTTAAAAAAAGATCATATTCTTTTATTTGGCAGAAAAACATATGAAATGATGGTAGGCTTTTGGTCGCAACCCATTGCGGCGGAATTATTTCCTGAAGTAGCCGCAGCCATCAACAAAGCAGAAAAGATCGTTTTCTCCAATACATTGAAAGAAGCAAGCTGGAATAATACTTCTGTCATAAGCGGTGACATCATCCCCCAAATAAAAAACTTAAAACAAACTGCTACCAAAGACTTAACCATTTTAGGAAGCGGTAGCATCATTACTCAATTGTCCAATGCAGATCTGATCGATGAGTACGGAATTATGGTTGATCCTGTTATTATCGGGCAGGGCACACCTTTGTTCAGCGGGGTAAATAAAGTAATTGAATTGGAATTAGCGGAGACAAGAGCTTTTAAAAGTGGCGTGGTATTGTTAGTATATAAGAGGATAATATAGTCTCTGATTATATGACTTAAAACTTTCGCCTCCACAGCCGGCGGGGCTGCGTAACTGCAATGGCGCTGCTTTTGCTTCTTTGAAAAAATATGCTTCGCATTTTTTCAATCCCGATTTCATAGTGACTTGATTCTTTATCGTTTAAAATATCAGAGTGTCAGTCCGAGCTTGTCGAAGACGGTCTTTAAATTCTACTCTTAAAATCTAAGAATAGAATTACCACTGGACAGTTTATAGTAGTACTAAAGCTTGATCAGGGAACCCACCGACAAACGGGCTGTCATCGTTTGTCGGCGGCTTTTTTGGTTACTTTTTTTCAGCAAAAAAAGTAACATAACGTGAACTATAACATATCCTTCTCTTTGTATCTTTAATCGTCTCAATAAAATAATATGCACGAATGGAGCGATTTTTACGTAGCCACCGCTGGTGCTGCCGCAGCACTTACCGGGTTAATATTTGTAGGTGTATCCATTAATCTTTCCAAGATATTAGAACTGGAAGCACTTCCTGAAAGAGCCATGCTTTCACTTACCTTATTAATGACGATATTGATTTTATCATTATTATCGTTAGTTCCTCAACCCATAACATTATTGGGAATAGAAATTTTATTGATGGCAACGATCGCCTTGCTATTTGTTATAAAAATTGATAGAAAGATCTTTCGAAAAAAAGACCGTACACATCTTCGGCAGTATATTTTCAATAGCGTTTTTAACCAGCTTGCTGTAGTTCCTTATTTTATCGGAGGTATTTTTATGATATGCACCCGAAACGGCATCTACTGGATCGTTGCTGCCATTATACTTTCTTTTATAAAAGCGGTGTTGGATGCCTGGGTATTATTAGTTGAAATTAATCGCTAATGTATATGGCTTACAAAGGCTGCAAGATTCAATAGCAGTCTGCATGCTGTTATTTTCTAACATTCTCTTGTTTTTTGTGGATAATTCCTTTTTGCTTCAAATGCAGTGTTTCTGCTAAATTCGCAGATTGACGATACATATATTAATAACAAAAACAATATTCCCCCTTTAGGGGCTAGGGGCTATGGCAGAGAAAGAAAAAGACCTTTTTGATTATACGGAAGACTCAATAAAGAGTTTGGATTGGAAAGAGCATATCCGTTTACGCCCCGGTATGTATATCGGTAAGCTCGGCGATGGCAGCAGTCCCGATGATGGCATTTACGTGTTATTGAAAGAAGTGATCGATAACTGTATCGATGAACATACCATGGGGTATGGCAAGCATGTGGATGTAACCATCGAAGGCAAAGTAATAACTGTTCGTGATTATGGTCGCGGTATTCCTTTAGGCAAAGTAGTAGATGTTGTAAGTAAAATTAATACCGGTGCCAAGTACGATAGCAAAGCATTTCAGAAAAGCGTTGGTTTGAATGGTGTGGGTACAAAAGCGGTAAATGCATTAAGTCATTCTTTTAAGGTTACGGCTTACCGCGAGGGTAAAGAAAAAACTGCTGAGTTTGAAAGAGGTAACTTAACAAAAGAACATAAAGAAACGGCTACTAAAGAAGATAACGGAACTTTTGTTACGTTCATCCCTGACGAAACGATCTTTAAGAACTTTCATTTTGTACATGAATATTTAGACAACCAGTTTTGGAATTACTGTTATCTAAATGCAGGACTGGTTATAAACTTCAACGGTAAGCGTTATGTAAGCAAGAACGGGTTGCTCGATCTGTTGCAACGCAAAACCAACGAAGATGAGATCCGTTACCCCATAATTCATTTAAAAGGCGAGGATATTGAAGTGGCATTAACGCATGAGAATGCGTATGGCGAAGAATATTACAGCTTTGTAAACGGTCAGTTTACGACACAAGGAGGTACGCATTTAGCAGCTTTTAGAGAAGGGTATGTAAAAACCATCCGTGATTTTTTTAAGAAAGATTATGATGCAGCAGATATAAGAGGCAGCATATGCGCTGCCGTTAGTGTGCGTGTGCAGGAGCCGGTGTTTGAAAGCCAGACAAAAACAAAATTGGGTTCGTTGAATGTATATGAAGGCGGACCAAGCATGAAGAATTTTGTCGGTGAATTTTTATTAAAAGAATTAGATAATTTTTTACATCGCAATCCTACTACTGCCGATGCATTAAAGAAACGTATTGAACAAAACGAACGGGAGCGTAAAGAGTTAGCAGGCATTAAAAAGCTGGCGAACGAAAGAGCGAAGAAAGCAAATCTTCATAATAAAAAACTGCGTGATTGCAAGTATCATTTGAATGATGAACCTACGGGGAAAGACAAAAACATCATTTTAGAAAAAGCAAAAGAAAGCACCATCTTTATTACCGAAGGGGATAGTGCCAGCGGAAGCATCACCAAAGCAAGAAGCGTGGATACGCAGGCGGTGTTTAGCTTACGTGGTAAGCCGTTGAACTCTTTCGGACTTACTAAAAAGATCGTGTACGAGAACGAAGAGTTCAACCTGTTGCAACATGCGTTGAACATTGAAGAAGGTTATGAAGGATTGCGCTATAATAATATTGTATTTGCTACCGATGCGGATGTGGATGGAATGCACATTCGTTTGTTATTGATGACCTTCTTTTTACAGTTCTTTCCTGATTTAGTAAAGAACGGACATGTGTATATTTTGGAAACCCCTTTATTCCGTGTTCGTAATAAACAGGAAACGATTTATTGTTACGATGAAACAGAAAAGCAAGCAGCTGTTAGAAAACTCACCGGCAAACCGGAGATAACACGCTTTAAAGGCTTAGGAGAGATCAGCCCTGAAGAGTTTGCACGTTTTATCAGCAATGATATGCGATTACAACCGGTACTACTTTTACCTGAAACGCATATTCAACAGTTATTAGAATATTACATGGGTAAGAATACTCCATCACGACAGGATTTTATTATTGATAATTTGAAAGTGGAAGTTGATTTGGTAGAAGCAGATTAATTAATAAAGAATAATTAAAAATTAATAATTATGAAGACTGAAAATGTTGTAGTAGATAAATCATATCAATTTTCATTACGCATTGTTAAGCTTTATATGCATTTGAAGAAAAATAAAATAGAAAGGGAATTGATCTTGCAGTTATTGAGAAGTGGAACATCTATTGGAGCAAATATTGAAGAGTCAATTGGAGGTTCATCTAAAAGAGACTTTATACATAAATTAGAAATTGCTTATAGAGAAGCTAGAGAAACTAAATACTGGTTACGACTATTAAGAGATAGTGATTTGTTAGAAACTAAATTAGCTGATTCATTTATTAAAGATGGCGAAGAAATTTTGAAGATACTTACCGCAATATTGAAATCTTCAAAAGCGAAAAAAATTATTAATTGCTAATTCTTAATTATTAATTACTACAGCGTGTACGAATTTCACGGAGATAAAAGAAGATATTTTGAAATGCAGGTGACGAACACCCGTGAATATGTTATTCCGTTTATTGAACAATTTATAAAAGTAGAAAACCAACGGGTACTTGAAATTGGCTGTGGTGAAGCGGGTGTGCTGAAGGCTTTTATTGATAAAGGCTGTACCGGAGTAGGAGTAGAGTTGGAAGAATCAAGATTGGTATATGCACGGCAATGGATGGCAGATGAAATGAATGCAGGTAGAGTGAGTTTTCTTTCGAAGGATATTTATAAAGTAAATGCGCAACAGGAATTTGGAGGCGGCTTTGATATCATTGTATTAAAAGATGTTATTGAACATATACACGACCAAAAAAAGTTGATTGCATGGATGGGAGAGTTTTTAAATCCAAAAGGCGTTATATTTTTTGGGTTTCCTCCCTGGCAGATGCCGTTTGGAGGTCATCAACAATTATTCGGAAGTAAATTTTTAAGTAAGGTGCCGTACACACACTTATTGCCCGGTGTGCTTTATAGTAAACTGTTAAAAGCATACAAGCAAGATGAACCGGCTTTTATGGAAATAAAAGAAACCGGTATTTCCATTGAACGATTTGAAAGGATCGTGAAGGAGACAGGCTATAATGTGGCAGAGAAACAACATTATCTTATCAACCCTATTTATAAGTATAAGTTTGGTGTTAAAGCAAGAAAACAATTGGGAATAATTAGTGCTATTCCTTACATAAGAAATTATTTTACAACCTGTGTTTATTATTTAATTCAGAAAAAATAGAAAATGATTCATATTGTATTTAACGAGCCGGATGTGGATGTGTTGCAGAAAGCGATAGAGTTGGATGAAACACTTGCCGGTGATATTCTTTTAATAAGAGATGATTATGCAGTTGGACCTTTGCAGAATTTATACATTGGCGAAGGCATACAAGCCCGCAGGGATTGGTGGAAAACAGTGTTGGCAGGAACAGACGGTGAAACAAGTGTTGATAATGGCGATGTGGATGATTATAAAACTGTAGCAGAAGTTGTTGGCAGATTACGTAGAGATGAAAACGAAGTAGTTTGGATTTGGGCTGCTCAAAACAAACATGATGTAAGCGGTTATTATTGGCTGTTGTATTATGTAAAAGAATTTCAAGGCAGAGTTTTTATTTTGTATTTGAATAACCTTCCTTTCTTTAATGAAAAAGGAAATATCTTTTATCCAAACTGGTTGTCAGAAATTCCTGCTAAGGAATATTTAAAAGCTAAGAAATTAGCAAGAGAAATTACGTTGAGTGAATTTGAAGTGGATCCTGATGAATGGACAAAGATCTGCAATGCAGACAAAGGAGTTCGATTGTTAGAAGGTGGAAAGAAATTAATAAATGAAGACTATGATTTTTATGACGCCGAATTAAAAAGATTAATTACCGGCGATTGGCAAAAAGCATCCAAAATAATTAATCAGCATATCAGCAAAACAAAACATACAACCGGCGATATGTATTTATTATGGAGATTGAAATCGTTAATTGAAAGTGGTGATTATGATGTGCAGGGAAAACTTGGGAATATGAAAGAGTTTGAAGTGAAGAGTAAGCAGGCTGTTGCAGTATAATTAATTAAATGCTCACATTGAATATTGAGTATTGAAAATTTATTAGTGAATTATTATGGCTCAAAAGAAAGATAAAGAAGATTACATCCACACCGATTCCGGCATTGGCGGGCAATACAAAACCTGGTTTTTAGATTATGCCAGCTATGTAATATTGGAGCGTGCGGTTCCGGCTATTGAAGATGGCTTAAAGCCGGTGCAGCGCCGCATTCTGCATTCCATGAAAGAAATGGATGATGGACGTTTTAATAAAGTTGCCAATATCATCGGGCAATCCATGCAGTATCATCCACATGGTGATGCAAGCATTGGAGATGCGTTGGTGAACATGGGACAAAAAGATCTGCTGATTGAAACGCAAGGAAACTGGGGCGATGTAAGAACAGGTGATGATGCAGCCGCTGCCCGTTATATAGAAGCAAGATTAAGCAAGTTTGCATTGGAAGTAGCTTTCAATGCAAAAACAACCGAATGGCAGTTAAGCTATGATGGAAGAAAGAATGAGCCGGTAACATTGCCAATGAAATTTCCGTTGTTGTTAGCGCAAGGTGCAGAAGGTATTGCAGTTGGTTTGGCAACAAAAATTCTCCCTCACAACTTTTGCGAGTTAATTGATGCGTCTATAAAATACTTGCGTGGCAAGCGTTTCGAAATATTGCCTGATTTTCAAACAGGCGGTACGATGGATGCCAGCAATTACACAGAAGGTAAGCGTGGCGGAAAGATACGTGTGCGTGCTATTATAGAAGAGGTAGATAAAAAAACGCTTATTATAAAGAGTGTACCCTTTGGCGTTACTACTACGCAGTTGATGGAAAGTATTGTAAAGGCGAACGACCAGGGAAAAATAAAGATCAAAAAAGTAACCGATCATACTGCCGCCGATGTTGAAATAATCATTGAATTGGCTGCAGGCATTTCTCCTGATATTACCATTGATGCGTTGTATGCATTTACAGATTGCGAAGTGAGCATTTCCCCTAATGCCTGTGTGATTGTAGAAGATAAGCCAAAGTTCTTAGGAGTACAGGAGTTGCTGAAAATATCTGCCGACAACACAAAAGAATTGCTGAGAAGAGAATTGGAAATTAAGCTGGCAGAATTGCAGGAAAAATGGCATTATACTTCTTTGGAAAAAATATTCTTTGAAGAAAAAATATACAAAGAGTTAGAGAAGAAGCACGAGACATGGGATAAAGTGCTGGAAGCAATTGACAAAGCTTTTGTTCCTTTTAAAAAACAATTACGCAGAGACATAACCAGGGAAGATATTATTAAGCTAACAGAAAAGCCTGTCCGCAGAATTTATAAGTTAGACATTGATGAACTGAATGACCAGATAAAAGCGTTGGAAGATGACATCAAGCAGGTAAAACATGACCTGGCAAACCTGGTTGATTATGCGGTAGCTTATTATGAGAACCTGTTGAAGAAATACGGTAAAGGTCGTGAGCGTAAAACAGAAATAAAATTATTTGATACGATACAAGCCAAAGCAGTAGCCATTGCTAACATAAAAATTTATGTGAACAGGGCAGATGGTTTTATTGGAACAGGTTTGAAGAAAGATGAGTTTATTGGTGATGTGTCTGACCTGGATGATATTATCGCCTTTACAAAAGGCGGTATCATGAAAGTAGTGAAGGTTTCCGATAAAACCTTTATTGGTAAAGATATTATCCACGTAGCAGTGTTTCAGAAAAATGATGAACGTACTACCTATAATATGATCTATGTAGATGGTAAGTCAGGAACCAGCTATGCGAAGCGTTTCAATGTAACAGGCATTACAAGAGATAAGGAATACCCGCTTACGAAGGAAGATGCAAAAAGCAAAGTGCATTATTTTTCCGTAAATCCAAACGGAGAAGCAGAGATCGTAAAGATTGTTTTAAGTCCGAATTGCAGTGCAAGAATAAAAGAACTGGAATACAATTTCAGTGAATTGGAAATTAAAGGCAGAAGCAGCATTGGCAATACAGTTACAAAATATCCTATTAAATCAGTTAAGCTGAAAGAAGCGGGTAAATCTACTTTAAGTGGCAGAAAGCTTTGGTTTGATGACCAGTTCGGCAGATTGAATACAGATGAAAAAGGGATCTTCTTAGGCAAGTTTGAAGCAGAAGAAAGAATATTGGTTGTTTACAGCGATGGCAATTATGAAATAACCGACCAGGAGTTAACACAGCGCTTCGATGCAGATAAAGTGTTGCTGATAGAAAAATTTGAACCGGAAAAAATAGTTACGGCAGTTTATTACGACAAAGAAAAAGTGCAGTTCAGCGTTAAGCGTTTTAAAATAGAAACAACTACACTCCACAATAAATTCTTCTTTATTAAAGAAGGAGAGGAGAACTACCTGGAAGCGGTTACAACGGAAGAAGAGCCGGTATTGTTAGTACAAAGCGGAAGAGGACAACAAATACGCAGCGCTAAGATCAAGGTAGCTAAAGTAGTAGAAATAATGGGCTGGCGTGCGCTAGGCGCTAAGTTGACCGATTATTCGAAAAGCGTAGAAATGCAGTGGGAAAAGAAGGCTAACGATAATGCACAGCCGGAGTTATTTGAATAACTCTATCGCAACAATAAATTTTATAACCTCGTAATACTTTTTACGAGGTTTTTTTATAAATATTTTTCTTACGACCCAACCTTTCGTCAAAAAAAGAGATATCTTATAATACAACCCGTGAAACAATTAAAATTATAATTATGAAACTTATTCGTTTATCAGCTATTATTTTGCTTATAACTACCGGGGTTCTTACAAGCTGTAAGAAAGACAACCCGGCTCCTTTTGTAGTAGATGCAGGTTCAACTGCCATTGTTCAATTACCAAAAGACACGATCACTCTTACCGGAACCGTGATCAGCGGTCAAACAGCCAATATGCATTATCTATGGAGCCTGATCTCCGGTCCAAGCAATGCTACGATTGCCAGCAATACAGCTGCCTCATCATTGATCAGCGGATTAATTCAAGGTTCGTATGTTTTTCAATTCCAGGCAACCAATGGTAATGGAGATATAGCAGTAGATACGATTTCTGTTGCTGTAGTATCGGCGGGCATTCAAACGCTATCGCTGCCGATTGCTCCGTTAGGATTTGGAGGTACTTATAGCTTTTTGCCGGATCAAACTATATCAGCTGATTCGGCTGGCAAAGGATCTTATCTTTATATGTCAGCATGGACGGTAAATAGTGTGCCTACTCATGGTAAAACATACTTAAAGTTTGACTGGAGTCAAATTCCGGCTAATGCTACCATATTAAGCGCTCAGCTTGAGCTTTCTTCTCTTACACAATCAGAATTTACAGCTTTAACAAATGGCGCAACAACCGATCCGCAAGCGGGAACCGATAATTCATTATTTGTACAACGTATAACATCAGACTGGTCAGTATATACAATAACTTATAATAATGCACCTGCCAGTACTGCAACAGACCAGGCGATCATACCTCAATACACTACAGGTACTACCACTATAGATGTAGATGTAACAACGCTTGTAAAGGATATGAATGCCACTAATAATTATGGATTTTGCTTAGGATTGGTGTACGATCATTATTATAATCAGCGGGCATTTGCAGGAAATACATTTAGTGATGCATCTAGACGTCCAAAACTAACTATAAGATATCAATAAAATATTTTGCCCTATAGAACAGAGTCCCTATAGAAGAGAGAACAATTTTAAATCGTACTTAACTTCAAAACCTCCGCCAATTCAAACAGCGGAGGCTTTTGATTAACTAGTGAGAAAGCAGATAAAAGAGTGTGGTAGCTAAAAAGAAGAAATAAATTGGAGATAATACAATAGCAATAATTGGTTACAGACATACATATCGATTACATGATCAGCGGTTGTAAAGAGCATGACCGTAAAGCACAGGAACAATTGTACCTGTACTTCTATGATTCCATGATGAACCTATGCATGCGCTACACAAAATCTGAAACAGATGCTGAGCATGTATTGCATGATGGGTTTTTAAGGGTATTTAAAAATATTCACCAGTTCGATTCTTCAAAGGGTTCATTATACACCTGGATATATAAAATAGTGATGAACTGTTGTCTCTCTCATATAAAAACAAAACAAAAAACTCCGGTAAACAACGAGGTAGAGGAAGCAGAAGAAGTATATATAAGTCCTGAAATAGATAACAAGCTAAATGAACAGGAGATATTGGGCTTGATAAGGGACTTGCCGGAAGCAACACAAGCAGTTTTCAATTTATTTATTATTGACGGATATGGACATAAAGAAATAGCTCAATTATTAGGTATAAGCGAAGGCACCAGCAAATGGCACCTGAACGAAGGGCGTAGGCGGTTAAAAAATTTGTTACTTCAAAATTCAAAGCAATGAAGGAACTAAACAAGCATGAGCAGCAGGTTGCAGAGCAGGCAAAGAATATTTCTTTACCTGATAAAAATCTTGCGTGGCAAAGAATGAAAAAATTGTTGGACGAGGAAGACGACAAAGGCGCCGGCTTTTTTAAATTGTTCAGAGGGCTTAACGGCTGGCTGTTAGGTACCTTATTCTGTTTATTAACATTGGGAGGAACTACTTTTCTTTTCTTATCTAAAAAAAATAATAATTCTATCGATTTTAATACTACAAAAACTATTGGATCATCTAACAAAAAAAATAATAGCTCAGCAGAAAAAAATAACGTACCAAACCCTGTTCTTGATTATGCTGCCAAAACTAAAACTAACGGGAACAGCAATCCTGAAAACAATGATAGCAGCTCAGCCGTACTGTCTCAGCATGGGGATAAGGCTGCTATCATTAAAAATGAAATTTCAACTGCGGATAAACAAAACAGCAGCATCAGCCCGGTAAAGGGAAGAAACAGTTCAAAGATTAATAGCATAAACGTTTCAGGTGTTATCACTGATGAGGAAAGAAAGAATTTGTCAGGTACAACACAAAGTAAGATCGTGACAGGGAAAGCGCAAAAGGGACGTGCAGGTTCTAAAATGGATCCTGGAAGTGTTGATGGAATAGATAATATCCGGGATAATGATGTAACAGCGGACGTGCAAAAAAGCAGCATACGTAAAGGCAATAAAAAAGGTAAAATAAATTCCAGCGTAAGTAATGGAGAGACCGATGAAATTATTAGCGGGGCTAACGTAAGCACATCCGATGATGAGCAATTGACTGGCTTCCAAAAAAGAGATCCACTTTCTTACAGGAAAAAAATAAAAAGTAAAACAACAGCAAAAACTAATATAGGTATTGATGAGGAAGGGTTAGCTGATAATACCGATCTATTTAATATAAATGATACACCTTCTTTGATCCTGTCAAGAACCTTGTTGCCAGAAGATAGTATTGTTGTAATAAATACGGCTGCAAATAAAATGATCAATCTGAATTTTGCAGATAAAACAAAAAAGAAAGACAGCAATCAACTTAAATATCCTTTGTGGACAGCGGGGCTTGGGTTACAACAAGGTATAGGTTTGTATTGTAATTGCACTTACCCGGATAATAAAAGCACTGTGTCGGCAGTAGATTATATTCCATCAGGCTTTGTGCGTTATTACCCTGTTAAGAATTGGTTCGTTCAATTTGAATTTAAGTATGCAGCGCCGCAATTGATAAATGAATTCATGTATCGTTCTCAGCTTATAAATCAGCCTTATAATGTGGTGGCAACTACTTATGTACTTCGGGAAGCCTACTACAATCAATTTCATTTATCGGCTGATTATATGCCCGTTAAAAATTTATTGGTAGGAGCAGGTGTTACGTATAATGCCTTCTCTTCCGCCATTACGCAGCAGACCGTTCTTAAAAAACCATATGGAATGCCCGATTCCTTGATCAGCTTTACTATCATACGAGATAAAAATCAACAGAACGCTGTCTACTTTACCGATTTTATTCAATGGCATGTAGAGGCAGAGTATAAATGGAAGCGGTTTTATATCGGAGCCAGGTTTGCACAGGCATTGCCTCCTTATGTGAAATTTATCGATCCGTTTGCAATAGCCCCGGCTGAAAAGAAAAGCAATACGTTGATCGCTTTTGTGAAATATGAATTGTGGAGACGAAAGAAAAAATAGACGTGTAGGATGCTTACTATTATTTTTTTATAAAGCTGATGGGAATAAACATCAGCTTTGTTTTTAGTAATATATTCGTTGTTCTAAAACAAAACCCTTTCCATGATTAAAAAGCTTTTGTTGTTTTACATTTTTGTAATACCTGTCGTTTCTTTTTCTCAAACCTGCATATGGATAGGAGTAACAGATACTGCCTCGTGGGCAAATCCGGCAAATTGGAGTTGTGGTAAAGTACCTGATTCAGCTTCTGATGTTTTTATTTTAGGAGATTCATTGAACAAAGTGAAAATTACACAAAATGCAGTATGTTATAATATTGGTATTAACACATTAAATGCTATTGCCGATGTTCGACCATATTTAGACAATGCCTACACGGCATTAAAAGGAGATGAGGGATATGGAATACGATTAAGCATTTACTATACACAAAGTACAGATGAAACTATAATGGCTTTATCAAATGTTGATGATAACGATAGGCGTAGTATTTCGCGTTATACTGTTAGTGATTCTAATTACGAATTGCAAAGACCATTTTCGCAATTATATAAAGGAATCGTAAATGCAAATCTGTGTATAACTATTATTCCTCGTATGTTAATTTATCAAAATGGAGCTAATGCAGAAAAGGCAGAATTAAAAAGAATGTATGGAGAAGCATTGACCTTAAAAGCGCAGCTATTATTTGAATTGATCCGTAATTGGGGAGATGTGCCGGAAACGTCTGTTCAATATTATCATAATAATTTGGACGTGTACAATCAAAATACAAATAGAGATACAATATATAGTCACTTATTAAATGATTTGGCATTGGCAGAAACTTTATTGCCATGGCGGTCTCAGGTAACAGCTTTAGGTGATCCGGTTGACGAGCGAATTACATTGGGAGCAGCAAAAGCATTGCGTGCAAAAATTGCATTGTTTGCGGGTGGTTATTCTTTGCGAAGTGATTCTGTAATGCGACGCCCTGTGAATTATTTACCGTTTTATCAAATTGCAAAGCAAGAGTGCGAAGACCTAATGAATAAAAGAACAGAACATACTTTGAATCCATCTTATATAGATGTATGGAAGAATACTATTTGTGGGCATAAGGTAGATGATGGTTTTGGCGAAATTATTTTTCAGGTAGGAATGAGTGATTCTCTATTTTACGGAATGTATAGCAGTAAGTTTGGGTATACTAATGGACCCAAAGTAAATACGTATGGTGATGCTTTTGTTTTAATAATGCCTACTTATTTTTATTCATTTAATGCGTTTGATAAGCGGAGAGATATTACCTGCGCTCCATATGATGTGGACATTAATGGATATAAAACAGGGACAAAGCTTGTAAATATGCGTGATGGAAAATTCAGAAGAGATTGGATAAGCAATCCTGTGATAGCTCCAACAGACGTAGCTCAATATTTTGGATTGAATTGGCCGCTCATCCGTTTTTCGGATGTACTACTAATGTACGCTGAAGCAGATAATGAAATCAATGGGGCTCCGTCAACCAAAGCAATTAAAGCTTTTGAAGAAGTGCGCAAAAGAGGCTTTGGCGCAGATTCTGCGGCGATAGGAATTACTCCTACAGACAAGGACGGTTTTTTTAATGCAATTGTAAATGAACGATCGTGGGAATTAGGAGCTGAGGGAATTCGTAAATATGATTTGATACGTTGGAATTTGTTAGGGCAGAAAATTGAAGCTACTCGATCTGCAATAACTGCTATGCAAAGCTTTCAAATACCTTATGATAATTTACCTGCTTCTTTGTACTATAATAAATCAAGCACTGCTGATGATTCTACCTTATGGTCAACTTCATTTTATCAGCCATCACCTGCAACAGCTCCAGCAAATACATCCAGAGTAAACTGGATCAATACTGGAGATTTTTCAACCTTACTAAATAGTTTTGCTGCTGGCTTTACTTCAAATAAAAATGAATTACTGCCCTATTATATCGCTACATTAATCGCTAATCCTTCTTTGAAACAAAATCCCGGTTATTAATTTTAATGTGTGAGAATAAAAATCTTATTTACCAGCTTGCTGTTATCTTTCTTTTTAGTAAAGTTATTCCGCGGGCAGCCAATAACTTTTGTTGTTCAGGAATTTTAGTTATTCCTGTTTACTGATATGTTCTAAGATCTTCGTTGCATGTTCCCTCGAATTCTCGATGAACAAAGAGTGTGTATCCATACCCCCGCAAATAACACCTGCTAAATAAATTCCTTTAACATTGGTTTCGTGAGTATCGTTGCTGTAAACAGGTTTGCGAACCTGATCGTTTGATAACTCAATGCCGATGCGTTCCAAAAAACTAAGATTAGGCTGGTAACCTGTAGTTGCAATCACCCAATCGTTTTCAATAGTAATAATTCCATCGGGTGTTTGTATATCCACTTCTTTTTCTCGTATAGCCGTTACCGTAGAATTGAAATGTGCTTTAATGGATCCTTCCTGGATACGGTTTATAATATCAGGGCGCACCCAGTATTTTACCCGTTTACCAATTTCTTCATTACGAATAACCATCGTTACTTCAGCGCCTTTACGCCATGTTTCCAATGCTGCATCCACAGCAGAGTTGTTGGCGCCGATTACCAACACTTTTTGAAACGCATAAAAGTGAGGGTCTTTATAATAGTGAGTAACTTTTGGTAAATTTTCTCCCGGCACGTTTAATAAAAAAGGTATATCATAAAAACCGGTGGCTATAATAATATTCTTTGCTAAATATTTTTTTAAGGAAGTGGTTACCTCAAAAACATCATGTTCTTTACTTATCTTTTCTACTTTTTCAAAAAGATGAATAGTAAGATCTGCTGCAATAGCAACCCTGCGATAATATTCCAAAGCCTCGTTGCGTGTTGGTTTGGAGTTATTGCTCACAAAAGGCACACCTCCTATCTCTAATCTTTCGGAAGTAGAAAAGAAGGTCATGTTAACAGGGTAATTGTATAAAGAATTGACCAGGCAGCCTTTTTCAATAATAACATAAGAGAGCTCTTTTTTCTTTGCTTCCAGCGCACAAGCCATACCTATTGGTCCACCGCCGATAATTAAAATATCCAATGCCTGTTTGTTTGCCATAAGCAAATTTAATTAATCAGGATCAACTTAGCAGGCTTACATAAACATATAGAAGAGCGTAGCCAACACAACGATCAAAACAATTGTTACGACAGGAGTAGAAAGATTAGCCCGCTGGCGGATACTTACAATAAAGCCGGCTACCATTAATAATAATCCTAACCAGACTAATTTTATATAAGGAAAGTAAAATGCTTTAATGGTTACAAAGTCGATTATTTTTTCAGATTCTTTAACCGCAATTTTTACTTTATTATCAGAAGTAACCCCTGCAAATTTTACATACAGGTTTTGTGCATACAGGGTGTCTTCAAAACTGGTAGCAGATTCATTATCGATCTGTATTACCGGTTCTGCAATATATTTCATGCTGTCTTTACCTATCACGGTTAAATTTGCCTGTACAACAATTCCGTTAGCAGGAGAAAGCTTGAACTTATTATCAACCGCATTTTTTGTCACGCCGTTAAAGATCATGATCCCCTTAGAATAGAAAATAGTATCTCCTTCTTTTACATCATGTAATGTGTAATGTGCAGTGTCCTGGTTTGTTTCAGGATTAAGCGTATAAGATATATAAGTAAAAATATCGTGTGTTAAATAGGATTTGATGTCAGGATTACTGCTCATGTTTTTATCCTTCATTAAATAAACAGTAGGTTTTAAGGTAAATGATTCCGCAAGGTTTCCTGTAACAGAATCTTTACGCTCAAATAGCAGATCATAAAAACGTTTCCCTTTTTCATTGCCTGCGCTATCTCCCCGATACGTCACTGTATATTGTCCCATTGTGGTAGGCACCTGGCGTATCAGGTTTATATTTTCTGCCGCATTATCCTGTTTCTTCGTTAACGGATCAATGCCCATCGGTATAAAAAAGTTCTTGAATTTATCTTCACTGATCACTTTTTTATTGCCGGATGAAATCAATATTCCTGTCAGCATCAATGCAAAGCCTGCATGTGCAATAGAGGCACCGGCATTTTTTAATTTCCCGTTTAATGCACTCCATATGTAGCTGGCGTTTGCTATAACAGAATAGATCGTTGCAAACAATGCAAAATAAATAGCGCCTAAAAAACCATACCCTTGCTTATGGTAATCGATCGGATAAATAAAATAAAGCAGTATGGTTATTACCAACGCAGCAATGGTTGGTATCAATATTTTTTTTCTTATGAAAGAGGAGGGCGTGCTTTTGTATTTAAAATATTGTGTAATGGCGCTTAATATTCCAATAATAACAGCTACCAGTATTATTACTTTGTTATAAGAGAACTCCACGTCTTCGGGTGGTGCCCAATGGGTGCCAAACATCCAGTTAAAAACGGGCAATGATGTTTTAGCACTGATGAATAAAGACGATAAGAATAAAACCAGTGAGCCGATAAACATCCAGAATTCCCTGGAGGAAGTGCTTTCTTCTTTATGTATGGCTGGTATTTTTTTATAGTTGATACCAAATAAAATGAGTGAGCCGACAGCAAATGCTATAAAAAAGGAACTAATTAAAACATTCATGGCAATTCCTTTTTCTGTAAAAGCATGAACTGAGGTATCGCCTAAAACTCCTGTGCGGGTAAGTGTTGTAGAATAAAGAATAAAAATAAAAGTAAGAATGACAAACAAATAGCTTGCTCTTAAAGAATGCCCGGTTGCTTTGTGCACAACCATGGTATGTAATCCCGCTATTAAAATTAACCAGGGAACCAAAGAGGCATTTTCTACCGGGTCCCATGCCCAATAGCCGCCAAATGATAAAGATTCATATGCCCATTTACCGCCCATCATGATACCAACGCCTAGCACACAAGCGCTGAATAGGGCAAATGGCAATGCAGGTTTTATCCAGTCGGCAAAACGTTTTGTTTGCATCCCTGCATAAGCAAAAGCAAATGGAATGATGGTAGATGCGAATCCTAAGAATAATACCGGTGGATGTATCACCATCCAATAATTACGCAACAGCACGTTCAGGCCCATGCCATTCTCTTCGTGCATTTTGGTGATCGCCAATAAATATTCCGGCGATGAAAATATCGGTGCCTGTATCTCTTCTTTGGTCAATGCAAAAGGGCTGTTCCCTATCTTGACTCCAAAAAAATAAACACCCATTATCATCAACGCTAAAAATGTTTGCGCCAAACCAATTACTGTCATTACAGGCGCTTCCCATTCTTTTCGCCGGATCATTATCACTATGCCCAATATACAATGCCATATCGTCCATAATAAAAAACTACCGGATTGGTCTTCCCAGATGCAGGCCAATAAATATCTTGTTTCTAATTCTTTGGAAGTATGCTTCCAGGCATATAGGTATTCGAAATAATGATTGTAGCAAATAATAAAGATAGAAATGAAAATAGTGATCACTGCTATCGTTTCAATAAAGAAATAAGTTCTGGCAAACTTTATCCATGCGTTCTGTTCTTGAACATCTTTTTTGCGTGAAGCAATAAAATAAGAAATGGTAGAAAGGAGAGAAGCTGTAAATGCAAGCAATACAAAAAAGTGTCCGAACTTACCGATAAACAAGTGTTCTTGCATGATTCTAATTCCAGATTGAAAATTATAAATCACCGTTCACTCGATCTGAGATATGTAATTTATAATTTGTAATTACTATGATTTTGCGCTAACTGATTTTTCCAATTGTTTTTTGTCGTCTTTGTATTTGCTGGGGCATTTTAATAAAATTTCGCTGCACTCAAATACATCGCCTTCCATTTTGCCTTTTAATACTACACGGTCGCTTTGTTCCAGCTCTGCCGGCTTGGTATTATGATAGATCACTTTAGCTCTGGCACCCAAACTATCAACTGCTATAAACGAGAGGTAATTCGGGTTGTTCGCCGGGTTGTAATCGAGCGGAACCGATTTGTCGATCCTTGCAATTACATGAACAAAAGTTCCTTGCTTTTGCCTGGCTGAATTAATGGAATCATATGTTGAAATATCTGTAAACATTGATATCAAAATGCCAATACCAATTGCTATCGCCACAAGGATTATAATACTCATTTTTTTCATCGCCGCAAAGGTAGGCAAAAGTCGATAGTTCTAACTTGGCAGTTTAAAGTTTATAGTGAAAGAAATCGTAAATCGTATTTCGTAAATCGTACATATATCAACATGCATATTCTGATATATCTTTGTACTCAACCTATACTATATTTTATACCTAAAACCCAAAACAAAAAATGGCTGATTTAACCATGTTCAACCCGAATGCGATCAGCAATCCCAACAACAACATTTTCGGATTGCCTTTTACGGAAGAGGATGCAAGATTGATAATTCTTCCCGTACCGTGGGAAGTTACCGTAAGCTATGAAACCGGTTCTGCCCGTGCCCCGAACCATATTTTAAGAGAAAGCCTGAAGGTAGAATTGCTGGATGAGGATATGAAAGACGGCTGGCGGCAAGGTTTTTTTATGCGTATTCCCGACAAAAAAGTGTTGATGAAAAGCGATTACCTGCGAAAAGAAGCAGAATTGTACATCAACTACATAGCTGAAGGGGAGCACACCGAGGAAAATAAGTTCATGACAAAAACACTTAAGGAAGTGAACGCAGGTGGCGTTTATTTGAATGAGTGGGTGTATGAACAAACAAAAGATCTTTTAAATAAAGGAAAACTGGTTTGTGTGCTGGGCGGCGATCATAGTACTATGCTTGGTTTTTTAAGAGCAATTGCAGAAAGACACGGAGATTTTGGTATCCTGCAAATTGATGCGCATTGCGATCTAAGAAATACGTATACCAATTTTAAATATTCTCATGCATCTGTTATGTACAATGCACTAGAAGAAATTCCGCAGATAACAAAATTGGTACAGGTAGGGATAAGAGATTTTTGCGAAGAAGAGGAACAATATTTACAGGCACATCCCGACAGGATAAAAGTGTTTACCGATAACCGCGTAAACAGGCGTTTGCTGGAAGGGGAAATATGGAAAACCATTGTGGATGAAGTGATCGAGCAGCTACCTCAAAACGTATACATCAGCTTTGATATTGATGGATTGGATCCAAAGCTTTGTCCCAACACGGGGTCTCCGGTACAAGGTGGTCTGGAAATATCGCAGGCTTTTTACTTATGTAAGAAAATAGTGTTCAGTGGCAGAAAATTATTAGGCTTTGATATTAGTGAGATCGGCATAAGCAGGAACGGCTGGGATGAAAATGTAGGGGCGAGAGTTTTATTTAAATTATGCAATTTGATGTTGCTCGGTAACACGCTTTAATATGGATAGTTTTGAGCTGATATTGCGGAATGAAAGGGTGCGTTCAGGCATGCAAATGCGCTTATTGATTTCAGCGATCAACAGTTTATATTTTATCTTTTTTGCGCTACACGAAAAGCAGGGGTCACAAAGATTATTGTGGATATTATTTGCTTTGTTACCCTTGCTTTTCTTTTACACTGAATGGATGTTGGGTAAAAAGAAGAACAAACAAGCTTTTAGCACAACGTATTTATTCTTATCGATAGTATGGTCAACCATTTCAATATGGATCTGTTTAGTACATTGTATCTTATTAATAGGCGATGCTGCAGCAAGACGAGTATTAAAAGTAAGCTTCAGCGGAAGCGGGGTAGAATATCCCTCTGTACCTAAAAAAATAATCAGCTGGAATGAACTGGATAATGTAGTGTTGAAAGATGGATTGTTGACAATTGATTTTAAGAATAATAAACTGCTGCAGGCAGAAATAGAAGGAGTAGCTGATGAAGAATTGTTCAATGCTTTTTGCAGAGAACAATTAAAAAGATAAAATCTATTATGAAGTTTTTTTATTCAGCTTTCTTTTTTTTATTACTTGCGTCTCAAAATAACTTTGCGCAGGATACTTTACATCTAATAAATGAAAGCTGGATTAGTTTAAAAAAAGAGTTGCAAAAACACACCGGACTCGTACGTGCTTTAACACAGGAGCTTTCTAGATCGGCTGTGATTGATAAAGAACAATTAAAAAAAGCAAATACTTCCGCTATAAGCCTTTATCAATATGTTGATAGTTTGAATAGCCCGGATAGTGTATCGTTATATGTTGCCGGCGAAAAAAATAATATTTTAACGCAGGAGCTAACCAATACAATAGCTTCTTTAATAAATGAAAGTGAATTTTATAACAATGAGGAAGTGAATAAACTTTTACCGGAATTAGAAGGAAGCGAAAACAGAATTGTAGTAGCTAAACAAGTTTATAACGACATTTGCATAAAGTTTAAAAGAACGGACCTGCTTTTTGATTATTATTATGTCGATAAGAAGGAAATGCCGATAATTAAATTTTGACGAAAGCTTTGCTTGGCAACTATACTCAAATAAAACTCAAAAATTTTAATTGAAACACAGTCCATACATATTATACTCCGATGGTAACGGAAATATTTTTGAAGACACTTCGCTGTATGTAACAGGCAGAAGCGGTTGGGATGCATTGCCTGTTCCAACAGAGGAATGGATTGAATTACCGGAGGGTGGCTCTTTGTATGAATTACCCGGCAGACGAGGTATTGGTATTGATGTGGAAACAGGAGAGATGCGGTTGTGCGAGAAAGGTTGGGCGGTAGCGGCTTTTATTCCACCGGCACACACAGGGTTGTATTTAGCGGCTTATGAAACAGGACCGGATGCACCTACATTACCTTTGTTTTGTTATACTGCTGCAGGCTGGTACGATGATAAATTTTTTGTTCCTGCCGTAAGAATAGAACAGGATATTCGGCAAGAGTGTGCGGGCTTTGATGATGAAAAGATACAATTAGGAGTAAAGCAATTGCTTACTTCGTATAGCCATAACCGTTTGGTAAAGCATTTAGCGGAAAATTGCTGCCTGACATATCATTGTCCTGCTGCAAGAAATTTTTTTATGGGCAGATGGGAATGCCCTGTTCCTTCATCACCGGCTTGTAATGCCAATTGCATTGGCTGTATTTCTTTTCAGCCAACCGATGAAAGCATTGTAAGTACACAAGACCGGTTAACCTTTAAACCTACAGCCGAAGAGATCGTGGAATTTACTGTGCCGCATTTGGAAACGGCGCCATACCCGATCGTAAGCTTTGGTCAGGGTTGTGAAGGCGAGCCTTTATTAATGTGGGAAACCATTCGGGAATCTATCATTGAAATGCGCCGGCACACACAAAAGGGCAGCATCAATATTAATACAAACGGCAGTAACCCTAAAGGGGTTAAAGCCTTATGCGAAGCAGGGTTGAACAGTATTCGTGTCAGCACTAATTCTGCTCGTGAAAAAATATATACGCCGTA
This sequence comes from Ferruginibacter albus, assembly GCF_020042285.1. Classification (NCBI taxonomy): domain Bacteria; kingdom Pseudomonadati; phylum Bacteroidota; class Chitinophagia; order Chitinophagales; family Chitinophagaceae; genus Ferruginibacter; species Ferruginibacter albus. The sequence goes on along the minus strand of NZ_CP083388.1, from coordinate 2,324,100 downwards.
TTATCGCCCTAATAATTATGTATTTGATGATATTGTTGAAAGCTTGAAAGTAGTAACAGGTTATGGAGGGTGGACAAGCATCAATTATTTTGTTTTTCCCGGGATGACAGACAGTGTAGAAGAGTATGAAGCATTACGAAAGCTGATAAAAGAGACCGGCTTAAAAATGATCCAATGGCGTAACTTTAATATTGATCCGGATTGGTATTTAGGAAAAATAGGAGTGAGCGATACCGGAGAATGTATGGGCATTAAACAAATGATGGAATTATTAAAAGAAGAATTTCCTGCATTGCGTTTTGGATATTTCAATCCTTCGATGGAACGAATTAAAGGGAATTTTGAAGTTGATTTTGCACATTGAACATCCTGAACAAAATTGTTCGTAATTCTTTTTTCTCTTATATAAATTCTCAAAATTGATTTTTATCACTAAGATTTTTTATTGACATCTTAGCTTACTTCCTGTTGACAAATCCACTTTCATTTTTTGCAGCTAAATTATAATTTGCATTGTCTTGAACATAGCTCGCCTTTTGGATAATACCTATTAATCTAAACTTAACTCTTTGAAAACAATTAGTTATTGTTTTATCCTAAATTTTATATCACCAAAATTTTAAGCTATGAAAAGAATTTTCCAAAGACTTCTTGTTATTCTTTTTTCTTTCATCGGAATAACTTCATTTTCACAAGTAACAACATCAAGCATTACAGGCATTGTAAAAGGCACAGACGGTAAGCCTTTGGAAGGCGCTACTATTACTGCGGTACACACGCCTTCCGGAACGCAATATTCAACCATTTCAAGAGAAAGCGGTGTATTTAACTTACCGGGGTTGCGTACCGGCGGCCCTTATAAAATAACAATTGAACATGTTGGATATAATCCGCAGACTTTTGAAAACATTAATCTGTTATTAGACCAGGCGTATAATATTGATGCGCAGATGGGCACGGATGTGGTAAATCTATCTACCGTTGCAGTAAAAGGAATTAAAAGAAAAGCTAACCAGGAAAAAACAGGAGCTTCTACCAATATAGGCGCTGCACAGTTAGCAACCTTACCTACTATTAACCGAAGCATCACCGATTTTACCCGTACAACGCCACAGTCAAGCGGTACCGGTTTTGCGGGCAGAGACAATCGTATGAATAATGTAACGGTTGATGGAGCTAATCTTAATAATAATTTTGGATTGACAAGCGATCTATTACCCGGTGGAGGCAATCCAATTTCATTAGATGCTTTTGAAGAGATATCTGTAAATCTTTCTCCTTTCGATGTTAAGCAATCGGGCTTTACCGGTGCCGGCGTAAATGCCATTACTAAAAGCGGTACCAATACTTTTCATGGCAGTGCATATACGGCTTACCGCAATCAAAGTTTTAATGGATTAAAAATAGACGACACAACATTAAATAAACCGGCAGCCTCTACCAACAAGATCTATGGAGTTACATTGGGTGGTCCGATCATTAAAAATAAATTGTTCTTTTTTATAAATGGCGAGATAGAAGAAAGCACAAAGCCGGGTGTAACCTTTGCACCAGCAGGTGGTACAGGTAGTGGAACAGGTTCATTGGTACCCATCGATTCTCTTAAAAAATTATCAGACTTTTTAAAAAGCCAATACAATTTTGATCCGGGAGCATACGACAATTTCCCTGCATTCACCAACAAGAACCATAAAATAATGGCTAAGGTAGATTGGAATATCAGCAATGTACATAAGCTAACGGTGAAGTATAGTGATTACAGCAGCACCAGTTATTCTGTGATCAGTCAAAGCGGCGGCATCAATGGCGTTAACAGTAAAGATGGTGTTACATACGTTCCCCGCTTTGGAACAACATCTATGGGATTTGCAAACGATAATTATAGCCAGGAAGATATCGTTCGTACTGCAACAATAGAATTGAACAGTAATTTTCATGGAAAATTTGCCAATGATTTTATTGCTACACTCACAAAAATAAGTTCTATCAAAGGTCATGATGGAGAAACATTTCCTTATGTTGATATTATTGGTTCAAACGTTAGCGGCATTAGTAGCACTACCAACTACCTGCATTTTGGTAACGAGCCTTTTAATGGTAACAATAACCAGGTGGTCAATGATGTATATACCGTTACTGATAATTTCAGTTACTTTAAAGGCAAGCATACTTTTACAGCCGGTATAAACTTTGAATACCAGAAAGTGGGTAATATGTTCATGGCTGGGTCACAAGGGTACTATGTTTATAATTCTTTGAATGATTTTATTACCAATGCAGCACCAAGAGCTTTCTCTATAAATTATTCTTTGGTTCCCAGTCAGGACGCAGTATTCTCTGCTAATTTAAAAACAGCACAATTAGGATTTTATGTACAGGATGAAGTGAATATTCAGAACAAGTTAAAATTGACGATGGGCTTGCGTGTAGATGAGCCTATTTATCCGGAGGCACCATTGGAAAATCCTGCTATTACTGCTTTACAATTTTATGCAGCTGATGGAAGCAAGGTCAGCTATAATGGAGGCAAATGGCCCAATGCTACTCCTTTGCTTTCTCCACGGGTGGGATTTCGTTGGGATGTTAAAGGAGATAAAAGCCTGATCGTACGCGGAGGTGTGGGTATTTTTACAGGAAGAATTCCTTTTGTATTTCTTACCAATGTGCCTAGCTCAAGCGGGATGTACACTTTTGGTACTTCTATTGTTGCTGCCAATGCAGATATGTCGCAATTTAAATTTAACCCCGATCCTCATGCATACAATCCGTTTTATAACAATTCGCTTGACCCAAGCTTATTCCCTACAAAAGCAGGAACAGTAGCACCGTCAAGCTTTGCATTGATCGATCCTAATTTTAAATTTCCGCAAGTATGGCGTTTAGACCTGGCTGTTGAAAAACAATTAGGAAAAGGATGGACTGTTTCCGGCGAAGCATTGATCACTAAAAATATTAACGACCCATTCTTACGCAATGCAACGCAACAGCCTTTTGATACTGTTGTGAATGTTGCACCTAATGATGTACGAGGAAGATTCTCTTCTGCCAATGCCAGAACATTGTATCCCGGGAAGGTTACGCAGGCGATCATATTGGAAAATGCCAGTCTGGGCTATTCCTGCGTATATACGGCACTGTTAGCTAAAACCTTTACAAAAGGATTTTACGCATCTTTATCTTATACCTATACCATTGCAAAAGATCTGTCTGCAAATCCCGGAAGCCAGGCTGCTTCTATATGGAGTGCTAATGCAATGCCGGGTAACCTGAACGATCAAAATCTTTCTTATTCTTCTTTTGCAGTACCGCATCGTATAGTGGCAACCTTTTCTTATAGAAAAGAATATTTAAAACATTTAGCATCTACATTTACGTTCTATTACGAAGGCTCGGCTTATGGTTTTGTAGGAACCACGCTTTCTCCAAGATATTCCTACACTTATAACGGTGATCTGAATAATGATGGAGCCACCACTTCTGATCTGATATATGTTCCTAAAAACGCTTCTGAAATAAATTTTGTTGATATAAAGAATGGTAATACGGTTACCTATACAGCACAACAACAATCGGATGCATTTATGCAATATGTGGCACAGGATCCTTATTTGAGCCAGCATAAAGGAGAAGTGGTTAAAAGATATGGAGCCACAATGCCTTTTTATCACCGAGTTGATTTTAGTTTCCTGCAGGATATTTTTACCAATATCGGAGGAAGAAAAAATACATTGCAGTTTAACGCCAGCATCAACAATTTGTTGAATTTATTAAACAGTCATTGGGGAATTCAGCAAACTGTCATCAATACCAATCCTTTAATATTGAATAAAGTAACAGCAGGTGTTCCTTATTATCAATTAGCGACTTATCAAGGTGCGCTGATCAATAAAACATTTACCAATACTTTATCTACCAATACAACCTGGGGATTGCAATTGGGATTGAAATATATTTTCTAGGATAGCATAGCTATTCAAAAATAAAAGCCGCATCTTACCTGGTGCGGTTTTTTATTTTACTCATCTTTCTTAGCTCAATCAATTAAACCTATATAGATACAGTTCCTTTTTATTGATATAAGAAAATAAAGCGCTCTCAGAATATTGCTTTAAAGAGTTAATATCGAATGACAAATATCAAAAAGTCATTTTCCACTTAAAACTTTCGTGTACATTGTTGGTTACTAACCGAAAAGAATTGACAATGTTACGGCTGGATTAAACTTACAATAGTATAGTAATAATATCAGCCATTCTAACTATCTTTTATAACAATTACTTTAACAATATATAACACTTAAAACAGTAAAAATGACAACCATTGGAATTACCGACACCAACCGCCAAACCGTTGCTGTAGAACTATCAAAAATTTTAGCAGATGAATATGTGCTTTATACTAAAACGAGAAATGCTCATTGGAATATTGAAGGAATCGATTTTCATACCAAGCATGTTTTTTTTGAACAACAGTTTGGCCAATTGGATGAATTGGTGGATAGCGTTGCAGAACGTATCAGAACCTTAGGTCATTATTCACCTGCAACCTTGCAATCTTTTTTAAGCCTTACGCATTTAACAGAGCAAAACAGAAGTGCTAATGACAGCAAAGGTTTTATTACGGAATTGTTGAATGATCATGAAAGCATTATTATTCATTTAAGAGAAAACATAAATCGCTTTGCCAATGAACTAGGAGATGTAGGTACCAGCGATTTTATTACAGGATTAATGCAGGAACATGAAAAGATGGCTTGGTTTCTGCGTTCACATCTTAAATAAAAATTGTTTTCAGCTATGCTGCAATACAAAAATTGAATCATTACTAAATATCAAAAAATGAAAAAATTATCTATTCTTCTATTTTATTTGATGACAATCGTTCTATCAAACAGTTTTGCCCAAAAAACTGATTCATCCAAAGCCAAACCAACTATTGTATTTGTGCATGGCTTGTGGGCAGATGGCTCTTGCTGGTTAAAAGTAATTACACCACTTATTGAAAAGGGTTACAATGTAATTTGTGTGCAAAATCCAACAACGTCATTAGCAGACGATGTTGCTGCTACCAAAAGAGCTATCGACAGAGCAAAAGGTGATGTTGTATTGGTGGGGCATTCCTGGGGTGGCTTCGTAATTACTGAAGCGGGAGTAGACCCACGTGTTAAAGCGCTGGTTTATATTTCAGCTTTTGCACCTGATAACGGAGAAACGGTAGGTTCTCTTGGCAAAAAAGCGCCCGAAACCGAACTTTCAAAATTTCTTGAAAATGCAAATGGATTCTTAACCTTATCTAAAGAAGGCGTTAGTAAAGCATTTGCAGGCGATTTAACAGCAAAGGAACAAAACGAAATATATGCTGTTCAGCCACCTGCTTTTTATAGTTTGTTTGCAGATGTTTGTACAAATGTGGCATGGAAAATCAAACCTTCCTGGTATGTTGTATCAGCAGAAGATAAATGCATTAATCCTGAATTAGAAAAGTTGATGGCAAAAAGAGCGAATGCAAAAACAACTGTGTTGGAATCTTCGCATGTGGCAATGCTGTCTCATTCCAAAGAAGTTTTAGAGGTGATATTAAGTGCTGTAAAAGGAGTAGAAAATTAGCAAGCGAATACATTAATAATACATAACGTCAAACAAAATAACTCATGCTTCAACCAAGCGAAGTTGCTCCCGATTTTACACTCTACGCAACGCCCGATCAAAAAATTACCTTGTCTGAATTTAAAGGACGAAATGTTATTCTTGCTTTTTATCCTGCCGATTGGAGTCCCGTGTGCAGCGACCAAATGGCCTTGTACAATGAAACATTGCCCTTCTTTAAAAAGTATGATGCGGAAATATTTGGCATTTCGGTAGATAGCAAATGGTGTCATTTTGCTTTTGAGCAAAGCAGGAATTTGCATTTTCCATTACTGGCAGATTTTGAACCTAAAGGAGCAGTAGCAAAAAAATACGGTGTGTACGATGAGGACGAGGGCGAATGTAAAAGAGCATTATTTGTTATCAATAAGGCCGGTGTAATTGCCTGGTCTTATGTATCGCCAACAGCTATTAATCCGGGTGCAGATGGTATTTTGGATGCATTGGAATCACTGGTGACAATTGGATAAGTCGTTCTAATAAACGATTTGAATAATAATCTTGTAAAATAAAAGCAATGAGTTTACATCCCGCCATAAATGAAAAAGATCATGCCAAAGGAAATTTAAAAGCAACATTAGAAATTGTAGAGTATGGCGATTATCAATGCCCGTATTGCGGCGCTGCATATCCTGTATTAAATGAAATGATGAAAGAGTTTGGAAGCCAAGTGAAATTTGTGTTTCGCAATTTTCCTTTATCAGAAATTCATCCATCTGCACGTATTGCTGCATTAGCAGCAGAAGCGGCTGCTTTGCAAGGAAAGTTTTGGGAAATGCATGATGCTATCTATAATGATCAGTCACATTTACATACAAAAGATCTATTGCAACGTGCTACGTCTTTAGGTTTGGATATGGATAAGTTTGCCAACGATTTGGAAGAAGAAGACTTGGCCAATAGGATAGATGCCGATTTTGAAAGCGGGATTCGCAGCGGTGTAAATGGCACGCCTTCTTTTTTTATAAATGGGAAAAAGTTTGATGGAGGCGCAGACAACTTGCTACAATTGCTTAGAGAAAGTACTGAAACTAATTAATAAAATCTGACTTTCTTGGATGTGGGAAGTCGATAGAGTATTTTAAAAGCCCGTCTTCGACAAGCTCAGACTGACAGCTTTTAGATATGCTTGTCATGTTGAGTTTGCCGAAACGTTGCAAGCATATCTAAAGCGGCGGTTAAATTAGATTACTTTGCTACATCGGAGAATCAGTTAATAAAATTATATGGAATTAAGAAAGCCGGTACACGAAGGTGACCACATAAAAGGCAATCTCGATGGACGCATTGAATTGGTGGAGTATGGCGACTATCAATGTCCTTTTTGTGGTGCAGCATATCCTGTATTGGAAAAGTTATTGGAAGATCATGGTAGCCAAATAAAGTTTGTATTCCGCAATTTTCCGTTATCTAAGATCCATCCTTCAGCAAGAATTGCTTCGCAGGCTGCAGAAGCAGCAGGCAGGCAAAATAAGTTTTGGGAAATGCATCATTCTTTATTTACCGACCAAAGACATCAATTGCATAAACATATTTTACAAAGAGCAGAAGACTTGCTATTAAATGTAGAAAAGTTTGCCGCCGATATGGAAGATGAAATGCTTATTAAAAAGATAGATGATGATTTTTATACCGGTCTCCGAAGTGGTGTAAATAAAACACCTACTTTTTTTATAGACGGCAAACGTTTTGAAGGAGAAGCAACTGATTTAGAAATCTTTATTCAAACAATTTAATAAATACATCATAAAATTATCCATTTGCTTTTTGTTGCGTTTTTCCCGGTTTATTCGAAAAGCGCCTGCTATATCAATTTTAATATGGCATGGTTTTTCCGACACACCATTCAGGAGCAGCTACCATTAAACGGGCGTAACCGAAAAGCCATAAGAGTAGGAATAAAACTTTAATTATATGTCAAATCATACTGTAACATTACATCGTGTGCTTAGTGCTAGCCCAGAAAAAGTATATCGTGCATTTACAACGCCGGGTGCGTTTCTGGCATGGTTACCTCCTTACGGTTTTTTTGCAGAAGTACAGCAAATGGATTTTCGTGTAGGAGGTAGGTATAAAATGTCTTTTACTAATTTCTCTACCGGCAGCAAGCAATCTTTTGGAGGAGAATACCTGGAGATAAAGCCTAATGAATTTATTAAATACATTGATAAGTTTGATGATCCCAACTTACCCGGAGAAATGAATACTTCTGTTTGGTTTAAAAAAGTTTCTGTTGGCACAGAATTAAAAATTATACAGGAAGGAATTCCTGAAGCAATTCCTGTTGAAGCGTGCTATTTAGGCTGGCAGGAGTCTTTAGAGAAATTGAAAAAATTAGTAGAACCTCAAATTCCGGATGCGTAATAATTGATCATTATGGTTACACTTCAATAAAGCTCATTATTAATAAGCCGTACAAGTGAGTGACACAACAAAGCTGAATAAAGAACTATAGTTTATTACATAAAAATAAAAGGAGAGCAACTGCTCTCCTTTATGTTTAATGGTTCTCCATTGGCTGTCTTATTCAAAGCGGTCTAAGTTCATTACCTTATTCCATACCGCTACAAAGTCCTGTACAAATCTGTCTTTAGCATCATCACATGCATATACTTCTGCCAATGCACGCAATTCAGAGTTAGAGCCAAATACCAGGTCAACACGTGTTCCTGTCCATTTAACCTCATTTGTTTTACGGTCGCGGCCTTCAAACAAATGTTGCGATTCTGAAGTGGCTTTCCATCCTGTATTATAATCCAGAACACTAACAAAGAAATCATTCGTAAGAGCTCCGGGTGTTTTAGTGAACACGCCATGTTGTGATCCATCAAAATTAATATTGATAGCACGCAAGCCGCCAAACAATACAGTCAATTCCGGAGCGGTTAATGTTAGTAGTTGGGCCTTGTCAACCAAAAAATCTTCTGCCTTTGAAGCATGATGACCGCTTTTTAAATAATTGCGGAAACCATCTGCAATAGGTTCCAATACAATAAATGATTCTACGTCCGTTTGCTCCTGCGATGCGTCCGCACGACCGGGTTTAAACGGAACCGTAATAGTTTTACCTGCATTTTTCGCTGCCTGTTCAACACCCGCACCTCCTGCCAGAACGATCAGGTCTGCCAATGAAACCTGCTTGCCGCTTTGAGCTTTATTAAACTCTGTTTGCACACCTTCCAATACATCTAATACTTTTGATAACTGCGTTGGATTATTTACTTCCCAATATTTTTGCGGAGCCAAACGAATACGTGCTCCGTTAGCACCGCCACGTTTATCAGAGCCACGAAAAGTAGCTGCAGAAGCCCATGCTGTTGCTACCAATTCTGATACAGTTAATCCGGTTCCCAATATTTTAGATTTTAATGAAGCAATATCTGCATCATCAATTGCTTTATAAGTAACAGCAGGAATAGGATCTTGCCAGATCAATACTTCTGCAGGAACTTCTTTTCCTAAATAGCGTGCACGTGGTCCCATATCACGATGTGTTAATTTAAACCATGCACGTGCAAATGCATCCGCAAACTCATCGGGATGTTCATAAAATCTTCTTGATATTTTTTCGTATGCAGGATCAACTCTTAATGCAAGATCAGTAGTTAACATAAACGGTGCATGGCGTTTGGAAGCATCATGTGCATCGGGTACCAATCCTGCACCTGCGTTGTTTTTAGGTTTCCATTGTTGTGCACCGGCAGGACTTTTAGTTAATTCCCATTCATAGCCAAAAAGGTTTTCGAAGAAATTATTGCTCCATTTAGTAGGAGTGGTGGTCCAGGCGCCTTCCAGTCCGCTGGTAATAGTATCATCGGAGTGTCCTTTACCGAATGCATTTTTCCAGCCTGTTCCCATTTCTTCAATAAAAGCACCGGCAGGTTCTTTGCCAACATGTACTTTAGGGTCTGCGGCACCGTGAGTTTTACCAAATGTATGTCCGCCGGCGATCAATGCAACGGTTTCTTCATCGTTCATTGCCATCCTGCGAAATGTTTCCCTGATATCCCTTGCTGCAGCAATAGGGTCTGGATGTCCATTTGGCCCTTCCGGGTTTACATAGATCAATCCCATTTGCACAGCAGCCAATGGATCTTCCAGTTCACGATTGCCACTATACCGTTTGTCACCCAACCACTCTTTTTCGGTTCCCCAATAAATATCTTCCGGCGTCTCCCATACATCTTCCCGTCCGCCGGCAAAGCCAAACGTTTTAAAGCCCATAGATTCCAATGCACAGTTACCCGACAATATCATCAGGTCAGCCCAGGAAATTTTCTTGCCATATTTCTGTTTGATCGGCCATAATAATAAACGTGCCTTATCTAAATTGGCATTGTCCGGCCAGCTGTTTAACGGTGCAAAACGTTGTGTGCCGCTTCCTGCACCACCACGACCATCGCTGATACGATAAGTGCCTGCACTGTGCCATGCCATGCGGATCATAAAAGGACCATAATGTCCGTAGTCTGCCGGCCACCACTCTTTTGAATCCGTCATTAAAGCAAAGAGGTCTTTTTTTACGGCATCCAGGTCAAGGCTTTTAAATTCTTCTGCATAATTAAATTTTTCGCCCATTGGGTTAGAAAGAGAAGAATGTTGACGCAGGATGTCTAGTTTTAATTGGTTCGGCCACCAATCATGATTTCGGGTGCCGCCTATTTTGTTTAGAATGCCATGAGGAAACGGGCATTTTGATATATCGCCACCATTAGTGGATGTACCGTGAGGGTTGTTGCTGCTCATAATTTTTTTTAGATTAATGTAAATGAATTGATCTGGGCGAATCGTTTTTTGCGAGCCAAAACTACCGATCTGCCGATAATAAATCAAATTGATTATTTTTATATTCTAATAGTTTTTATCTATGACGATAACACAGCTGGAATATACTGTTGCTTTAGACACTTACCGGCATTTTGCCAAGGCTGCAGAGAAATGTTTTGTAACTCAACCAACCTTGAGCATGATGATACAAAAGCTGGAAGAAGAACTCGGCGTTAAAATATTTGACCGCACCAAACAACCCATTACACCTACCAAAAACGGGGAGGCTATTATTTTGCGGGCACGACAGATATTGGCAGAAGCCAATCATTTAAAAGCATTTGCGGCAGAGTTGAAAGGAGAGATAACAGGAGAGTTGCACATCGGAATTATTCCAACACTAGCATCATCACTATTACCCTTATTTATAAGATCGTTTACGGCACGTTACCCGCATTTGAAAATATTTGTAAAAGAGATGATAACGGATGAAATAATCATTAAGCTAAAAACAAATGAACTGGACATTGGCTTACTGGCAACTCCTTTGAATGATGCACTGTTATTAGAGACGCATTTATTTTTTGAAGAGTTTTTTGTGTATGCCACCAAAAGCGAAAAGCTGCCGCAGAAAAAATACCTGTTGCCAAAAGAGATCAACCTGAATCATTTATGGCTATTAGAAGAAGGACATTGTTTGCGTAATCAGATTTTTAATTTGTGCGAACTAAAGAAAAAGAATGTTGCTACTGAAAACTTGCATTACGAAGCAGGCAGCATTGAAACATTGGTGAATTTGGTAGATAAGCATCATGGTATTACGATTGTGCCCAAGCTGGCGGTGCAAAACTTAAAACCTGCGCAAAAGAAAAACATTCGTGAGTTTGCCAATCCTAAACCGGTTAGGGAAATAAGTATTGTAACTTCTGTAAACTTTCCAAGGAAGAAGTTGGTGGAAAATTTAAAAGAAGAAATAGTCGGCAAGCTGCCGGCAGAAGCATTAGCGATGCAAAATGTAAAGGTTACAGCGTTGAATTTGGCATAAAGCGATGAAATATTTTTTCTTTGCTTTGGTCGTGTCCCATGGATCATTCGCATCAATCAATCTCTTCAATTTGGATGGTGTTCTCAAATGTATATATGATTGGCTATTAGAAATGGTTCGTTAAGACATGAACCAAGGCATTGGAGACCATGGTGGAGTTAGTTTTTTATACGTAGCATTTTTGCCATTATTGAATCGCTAGTAAACCTGCTTGGATATTTTCTTACTTTCCAAAGTAATAACGTATCTCCATCGATTAAAAAGTGATCTGTATCGCGTACATGGAATTGTAATATTGCATTTTCGCCTACAAACACAAATTTTTGAATAGGAGATTTTTTATTTAAAGTGGCGTCAAAATAACTTAAAGTGCTATCCTTTTTAAATTCTACTATAACTGAATCGCTTACTATTGAATCCTTAATAAATCGAGTATACTTAGGCACAGAATCGGCAAAAGAAACATAATCTTTTACAATATGTGCCGATAATATTTTCCATTTACCAATTACAGAATTAGATTTTTTTTGATGTTTTACACAAGAAAAGAGAAAGGCTATAAAAAATATAGATACTAAGGCAAATAAATTTCTACTCATTTTTTATTGTTTTTTGGCAGATTTCTTCGCCTAGGATGTGAAGACAGGGATCGAGGCATTGTAGAAACAAATGTATACATAGATGTTCTCATCTTTCGTGCTATTTGTATTTCGATATTTATATTATTTCGATCTTTGCGAAACTACATTAAATACTTGAGCACCTATATGGATACCTTAAAATTATCAGAGCTAATTGGGCAAGAGATTTTGGAACTAAGATATCATTATGTTCCGGAAAACGAATATGGGATGCAAGCTTTTCACTCCTATATTAAGCTTTCAAACGATAAAATTATTGATATTCCACATTTTGATAGGGAAGATTATCTGGAGTTGACACAAGACAATCTAAATTTCTTTAAAACGATGTTCGACACAGGAGAACCTGTTAATGAAAAAGCAAAGAAGTTTTTTGTAGAACAAAAAATTGTAGATTTTTATTTTAGCTACTATAACAATGAGATTGATTTTGATCATTCGGCGTTTATTAAATTATCAAATGGCTATTACTTGACGGAAAATAATTTTGGACCAATGGGGCTGACTAATATTGATTTAATCATACTTGATGAAAAACAATTTGCAGAAGAAGTAGAAAGGCTTAAGAGCGTTGAAGTGGAAGTTCGCTCTTTTACAAAGACAAAAATATAAGTAATGGCTTCGCCTTGGTTCTTAACTTTACAAAAATGCGAATCTTTTTAGAACTAATATTTAAGCAAACCTGGATAATTTTTATAATGGTTACAATTGCCAATGCTCTTACCCTTAAATCAAAATCAAAAAGCTATATTGCTGCCAACCCGGAATTAGAAGAAGGTTATGAAAAACTTTTCAAAGGCATTATTTTCTATGGCAATATTCCATGGGTAATAATAGGTATTGGTAATTTAAGCGGATTAACAAAGAGTGTTTTCGATTTTTTTGCTCCCCGGCAGATGAATCCTATCGTTTTAATATTTCATTTCTCGATAGTGTTATTATGGACATTAAGTATCAAATGGATTTATTTTCAAAATGGAGCTGAATTTCTGGAACGCCATCCCGGATTATTAAAATTTCAAACAGCCAAACAGATAAAGCTCTTTTTCCCTTTGATGTTATTAGGAGGAATTATAGCAATGATAGTGATGTGGGTAATGAATCCGTCAATTCCGAATTTTCAATAAAGCACAGTAACCAAGGCATTGGGAATATGTCAAATTAAAACCAATAAATTATAGTAAATAGACGTATATGAAACCCAGCTTATTATTAGGGATATGTAGTTGTGTTATTTCTTCTTGTAACATTAATCAGAAAATTAAGGTTAAAGTTAGTGGCGCTGACATGGAAAACACGATAACTCAAGACGCACAGGTAACTATTAATAAAAATTTACCTGTTAAATATAATTGCATAATTGGGTTCTCTTTGTCTTCATCAAATGAAATCAATTTTTCCAGAGTTGAAGGTCTTCCAGGAGATACCGTGGAAATAAGAAATGGAGATATTTATCTAAACAACAAATACTGCATGCCCCCTAATGAAAAAGTTTTGCCTTATATGGTTTACATGACACAAATAAAGGGCGATATTTTAGAAAAATATAAAAATAGACATTGGAATAATGATTATTACATATTCTATATAACAAAAGAAGATTATTCCAATATTGTCAATATAGTTGACTCAATTTATCTTTTGAAGTTTGACTCTTCATTTGTTGATAATAGGCTACTTAAAGGTTTGAACCATTCTAACAAATTTGATTTTGGACCATTAATAGTTCCAAAGAAAGATCAAATCATTGATAACGCTATTTTATCTCTGGCACCTACGTATTTATCTCATATAGATTTAGGAAACAAGCTCAATGATGACTATTACTTTTGTGTTGGTGATAACTTTATAGATGCAACAGATTCAAGGACGATAGGATTGATACCTAAGAGCTCAATAGTAGGAATAGTCGAAAGTATCTCGAATGTAAATCGAGTTTATGTAGAACCTTAGAAATGCTTCGTGACACGCATTATAGTCAAGGAAGGGTGTCGGACATGGAACAAAACTTGATATATAAAAATGAAATTTAAATTTCTTGCAATCATATTTTTTGCTTTTACTTGCTTTTCATCTTTTGGACAAAAGTTGAAAGACGGCACATATACATTCTCTATTAGAGACTTTGAGTATGAGAATGCTCCAATTGTTGCAAAATGTAAAGTAGTAATTAAAGGAGATAGTATAAAAGTAATCTACACTGACAGCACTTTAACGCTTATAAAATATGGAGATGTATTTGATGAAGGCATTTTAATTAAACACCGGAAAACAAAGCAATGGATCATTGCACATTCCATGAAAGATATGAATGCAAAAGAGGTAGGAGCCTGTAGTGGCGGACCAATGGTAATTGACTTAAAGAAAAAGGAAATTTGGTATTGCTAGATACGCATTTCACCTCTACAATTGTCGTATTTACACTGCAATAATATTGGATTTGTTAGCGAGATTTGTATTCACTAAATATCAATAACAATGAGAAAAGTAAAATTGCAAATGCAAATGACCATAAACGGGTTTGTTGGCGGAACAAATGGAAAAAGTGATTGGATGACATGGAACCCTGATACAGAATTTATAGAATTTCTCAATTCGCTATTGGATACTTCAGATACTCTTTTACTTGGTAGAAAAACCGCTGAAAGCATTATTAAATATTGGGAAGGTGAAGCGTCACAAAACCCTTCTCATCCATTTGCAAAAAAGATAGCGGATATTTCAAAAGTTGTTTTTACTAAAACACTTGAGCAATCAGTCTGGAACAACACTGCTTTAGCAAAAGGAGATCTTACAGAAGAAGTTGCCAATTTAAAAAAACAAAGCGGAAAAGATATTCTTGTGTTTGGCGGTGCAGGCTTTGTTTCATCATTAATAAAAAATGGACTTATTGATGAATACCATCTTATTATAAATCCAACAGCCATGGGAGAGGGAATGACTATTTTTAATTCACTCGACAGCATACAGAAATTCACACCTATGCAATCCAGGCTTTATCCGGGTGGTAAAACTGTTTTGAGCTTCAAGCCAAAAATTGATTGATCTATTGTTCTTTTACTTTCGCAAAAGAAAGTGTATCAGCTAAATCATCCCAGTTACCGGAGAGCGTATTCTTTTGGCATTTTAATATATTCAGCTTGTCTATTTTTATAAGTAGCGTATCTGAATTTTTATCAACATTATTGCTTGCCTTAAATAGTATTAATTTAGTACTATTTGATGAAGTATCTAATTGGTATGTGCCATATGCAGTGTCAAAAGAATGGTCATCACTTGCTCCATTAGCAGCAGTAATAACCTGGATGTTTTTTGCATCGATGAAATTAAAAAACATGGTCATGTTTGGCGTGTTTTGTAGTTGCCATTTTCCTTTTAGATCGTTGTATGTTACTTTTTGGCTGAAAGAATTAAATGAAAATAAGCAGTAAAAAATGCTGATAAACAGTTTAGATTTCATTTTTCAAATGTACGAATGGCACTTTTAAAATAGCTGTTCATCTTTTATGTGATCTTGTTTTTTGTAAGAATTTCAATATTCTTAACATTCTTACTATTATCTTTCGATAGTTACATTTTTTCGATCTTCGTGAAACCATATCAAGTACTAAACAAGTCTCATTCATGACAAAGCTTTTGATCTTATCAATTCTTTTGATCTCTTCAGTTTGCAGTAATGGACAGGAGAAACAACAGAAGAAAGACACTTTCATTTATTTTTCAATTATCGACACTAATTATTCAAAATACGCTTTACCAACTTATTTTGTAAAGCCTGAAAAATGGTTGCAGGCCGATAAAGAGAGAAAAGGAGAAATGGGTGATTGGTATGGTGATACCTATCCGGACGGTTTTAATTTGCAAAATGCTTTAGCTTTAATAGATACAGCAAAAGATCTGTCGTTTGGGGCTGCAAAAAGCTGGTGCATTAAGAACTATACAATTGCATTTCCGTATTTAATAGCACGTCTTTCAGACAAAAGAAAAATTGGTTTAAATAATACTGCCGACCTGATAATTTGGGATAGGATTGCTTCCGGCGACCTGGAGTTTTATGGACATGGCGGTGTAATAACTGAAGATGTATTTACTGTTGCAGGCAGAGCATCCTGGATATTGGATCAGTTAACCGGAGAAGAATTTGCAGTTGTGCACGGTAATTTAACGGAACAACAATCGGAAAAATTTAAGCTTCTTTGGGTAAGCTATATTAAGAAGTTAAAAAATAACTGATGGAGAGAACTCTTACGATCAGAATGCTTATATCAATTTTCCTGATCTTATCTGTTCTTACTGTTGTTGCTCAACAGGCAGATAGTCTTTCAAATTCACTCATTTATTGATTATAAGATTTCCTGAAACTTTAAAAACAGCACCTGTTGTAACCGTTAAGGTAGCGCCCGAAGAAAAAATCATCGGCACATTCAAAGCACAAAAACCTCCTGATTGTGGAGTGATGGTGACTTGTGTTCCCGAAGGCACCGGTGAAGTGGGAATTGCGCCATTACTCCAGTTGGCAGCATTACTCCAATCGCCACTGCCATTAAACGTATAGCTGGTAGGAATGATGGAATTTGAAGTAACGTATGTAATTTTTGAAATGTTATTTTGGGAACTAAGGTCAATGCGCATAAGAAAAGAATGAGCAGTTGGTGTTACAAAAAGATATGAGGTGGTTATGTTGGAAAATAAAGGAGAGATACGTTGAGTTGTTATTGTTTTTTGTTGAAGCACATTAGAATAAGTATGTCCCGGTATTTTTAATGTTCCATATCCTGTTCCCTGTTGGTTAATCACAGTTTCAAAGGTATCTCTGTAACCGCCTGACACGTGAGCTATTTCTTTGGTGCTATCTGAAAAAGTACTTCCATAAGCAAAAGGGAAATGGAACTCTTCTAATGTACTGGGATAAAAAACCGTATCGCTGCCCGGCAGGATAGACCCTAATGATACCCAGTCGTTAGTCGTGGTTTTGAAATACAGGTAAGCACCTCCGGAATTTAATGCAAGATTGGAACCCGGATAGATGGAGGTATAAGGAGTGGAGGCAGCTGCTTTAAAGCTATCAACTTCGATTCCTCCTGAATCTACCAGCGCACTGTAGTCCCATGTTAAATTAGCTCCTGTTGCAGGTGTTGCAATATTAGCGACCTGTGTTTGCTGGTAAAATAGCACATCGCCGGGTACTGCTTCTGAAGCAGATGTAATTGTAGGGCCCTGAGCTTTGGCAATGGTAACTGTAAAACAACTGATGATAATGAGTAAAAGTGAGCGCATAGATTTATTTTAAAATTAGATGAAAGCAGTTTGCCGGCTCGAATGAGCCAGGTTTTATGATATTGAACTAACAATAAATCTTGTGGAAGCCGATCAGGTTTTAAGAGCAAAATTATTTAACCGAACGCTCTTCATTTCTAAAGCAATACTTTCAAAGAGAAAGGAATAAATTCTGATTTGTCGTACAAGTTAACATATAAATATAGAATCACACAGAAAAGTATGTCTATTAACAGATTGAAATAAAAATTGATCATCTTTGATATCTTCGCCTTGGTTCGTGTCTTCACGAACCATTCGTTTTAATCAATCTCTATTATGATAATCCTAAGGAAAAAAGCAGAAAACAAAAAAAACTGATTTATGAAAAATGTTTTATTTGTCTTTTCGTTATTATTATCACTTGTATGTCAGGGGCAAAATTTACCAACTTATCAATATGGACAACATACCTTATCAGGTAAAGTGATCCTGAAAAATTTGAGACACCCAATTACAGGTAAAACAATAAAAAACGCAATGCTATTTGTCTTGCCACAATCAGTAACATTTATTGCCGATACTACTGACGAATTTAGCAGTGATGCTACAACAAAAGAAATTCGTATTTATGGTGACGTACAGAAAAATGTTAATCCGAATGTGAAGTATAAAAGTTTAATTGGTAAAAGAGTTGCTATTACTGCCGATTATATTTATGCACCTTCCGGAAATTATCCTTTGGAGGTAAATGTCATCGAAGATTTTACCTATA
Source organism: Ferruginibacter albus (assembly GCF_020042285.1). Taxonomy (NCBI): domain Bacteria; kingdom Pseudomonadati; phylum Bacteroidota; class Chitinophagia; order Chitinophagales; family Chitinophagaceae; genus Ferruginibacter; species Ferruginibacter albus. Next base: position 2,305,971 of record NZ_CP083388.1, on the reverse strand, counting down.
AGATATTACAATAGCAAAATAGAAATTGCCTGCAATATTGCTGCAAAGTAGAGTGTTATAGTGTGTCTTTGATAAATATTAAGCTCAAAATTTCAAATAGTTGACCTTAAATGCATGCATATTTTGGGTATAATAAGCAATCATATATTTTTATGTGTTGGCAGCATATTTATTAACAACCTTAGATATCTATGGCTTCTATATTCAACAAAAAATTACTTCCCGGATTTGACAGTATTAAAGATAACGATGAAAAAATTATTTGGATAGGGCGTTCCAAATTTATTCCATTTATATTTTCGGGCATATGGGCTGGCATTTCTATAATCGCTTTTGTTGCAACCTGGATTGCAATCGGAACACAAATAAAACCTGAAAATGGGAATATTGCAGGTTGGGAATTTTGGTTGGGACTTCTTCCTGTGATCTTTTTTCTTTGGCTTTTTTTTAAAAGACTATTTTCATTTAACAACACCTATTACGCTTATTCTGACAGAAGGGTAATGATGAGAACCGGTTTTATTGGTACAGACTTTAAAATTATAGATTATGATAAGATTTCTGGCATTGAGGTAACTGTAAATTTTATTGAGAGGGTTTATAATGTAGGCACTATTAAATTCTTTTCTAACAGAACGCAAGTTGACGAGGGGGATGCGACTAAGCTATACGATAATTGGGAAGCTATACCAAATCCTTATGAAGTATTTAAAGAAGTAAAGAAAGTTATGATCGATATTAAGATCGGTTACAATAATGCCAGTGATTTACAATTAGAGACAAATCCAAGCTATGAGAAAGGAGATGTTGCTGAGAAGTAAGAGTTTGTTATGCTGGTTTTTATTTTTATCTTCAATAAGAACATGCCGATGTAAACGGTATAAAAGTCCTCTCAATGATCAGATCGTTTTTGTTTTTGATATTCTTTCTAATATTTCAAACTGTTTTTGGACAAAAGATCCCTTCGAAAATTGACAGCTTACATTCAAAAGCTGAGGTAGAAAAACTGATACAGTCATTTAACAAAAATTATCAAAGCTTTTCCCTTAAACCTATCACTGAAATTAAAGACAACAATAACGAAAATGACTTCTGTAAGAAAATAGCAGACTCATTAAATATTACCCAATCATTTTATAAGGCAGATTTTGATAATAACGGCTATACCGACTTACTTGCAATCGGGGATTACTATGGCTTCAAAATTTTTGTAGTAATGAATTATGGTAATGATTCGTTAAGGCTAAACAGGCTTACAAGAAGAAGTTTTCAGGAGTGCACTTTCCCAAAGATCATTAATGATTCAATAATTAGGTATTACTATATGCCTGAATTTAATTGGAGTGCGAAGGATACAATGCCATCACTTCAATTCAGCGATCTTATTTTTAAATACGGGGATTTTATTGAATATAATGCTCATCCTAAAAATTATGAAATTGAAAAGATAGAGTACCAGACAACGATGTGTTTTGGCAGTTGCCCTGAATTTTATATTTCTATTGAGAAGAATAAATCATCTGTTTTTAAGGCGGAATCATACAATCAGAAAAAAGAAAGCCCCGAGGAAATTAAGGGGACTTTCAAAACTATTTTGAAAAACAGTTCATTTGATGAAATAATTAGTTTGCTTAATTATATGGACTTTCCCAACTTAAAAGACAATTATGCGGTAAGCTGGACAGATGATCAAACTTGTACCTTAACTATAATATATAATAACGGGCAAGTAAAAACGATTAGGGATTATGGTTTGATTGGAACTTATAACTTAAATAGACTTTATCAAATATTATTTGATTTGAGGTTTAATCAAGATTGGAAATAAATATAATCGCTTTGTAGAATACGAAACAGACAACTTACATACTCCTGCTTTCTATATCTTTGAAACATAAGACAACTTACACAACTGCCATGCGTTATTTCCGTAAATTATTTTTACTGTTGTTTGTAATTGGTATTTCAGCTTATGCAACAGCTCAAACTACTAAGCGGAATACGTATAAGTTTTATGGCTCTTTATCTACCACAGAACCTGATTGTGCGGCAGACCTGGTTCCGGCAAAAGGATTAAACCAGCACTGCATTCCCAATACAGCACCCACTTCAGGGCAGTTCATAAAAGACAAACTATCTTCCAGCGGTCCGGATAGAGTTGTATATCATAATAATCTTAACTGGGGTTTGCGTTATGCAAATGCGGATGGTATCATAGCCAAAACATATACGGTACAGCTCTACATAAAGGTTACCAACTTTAACCAGTACTACACCCGCATCGTAGATTTCTCCGATGCAGCTTCAGATAACGGTATCTATTTTACCAATTATCAAACACCGGCGCCAACTGCTGAACGATGCCTTAATTTTTATCCAAATGGTAATTATGGTGCATGCCCTTATTTCAATGATCACACTTATTACCTCCTTACCATTACAAGAAATGATCTAACCAAAAAGATCGATATCTATGTAAATGATCAGTTGTTTACCACGTATAATGATGTGTCCAACTTTTATGTAAGTGCTGCCGGCAAACCGATATATATTTTTAGAGATGATCCGCTGGGCTTTGCCTGCGAAGATGGGGAAGCGAATTTTGCGTATCTATCTTTTGCAAATTTTTATTCTACGCAATCTGATGTGGCGGCGGTTTATAATAATATCAATACCATTGCCAATACTGCCGACTTCAGTATTAATAAAACTGTTGCCTGTACCGGTGATAATGTGAGCTTTAATTATGCAGGAGATATTCCTGCTTCAGTAACGGGATATACATTTACATGGAATTGGGATGGAGGACAGGTTGTATCGGGCAACGACAGAGGCCCATATACAGTAAGATGGAATACGTCGGGAACAAAGAATATACAATTGAATATAACAGGTAGCGGTTGTTTTAAAACAATCTCCAATTCAAAACAGGTCGACATCGGTAATGCAGCTAATTCTTATAAAGACACCACTATTTGCCAGGGATATTCTTTTGAAGGATATACTGCTACCGGTACTTATACCAAAACATTTGCCAATGCCTTGGGCTGTGATAGTATAAGAACAGTTAAGCTAACGGTGCTACCTTCTTCATCAACTTCTCTTGATACCACGATATGTGCCGGCGAAACCTTTGAAGGACATTCAACGACAGGAACGTTTACGAAAACCTTTACAAGTTGGAATGGATGTGACAGCATAATAACGATCAAGCTGACTGTTGTTTCCGGCGCTTCTTCTTCTATTGATACATCCATCTGCGAAGGAGGGTCTTTTGAGGGGCATACAAGTTCAGGTACTTACACTAAAAAGATTGCTATCAATTCGGGTTGCGACAGTATTGTACGTATAAAGCTTACTGTTAAACCTTCCGGGCAACCTTCATTAGGCACTACAACTGTTCTATGTAAAGGAGATTCTATTGTTTTATCGCCGGGTGATTATAACAGTTACAAATGGCAGGATGGATCCACCAATAAATATTTCTCCGTTAAGCAAGCGGATACGTATTGGGTTGAAGTGAGTAATGAATGTACACAGAGCAGGGCTGAGATACAAATAACAGAGCAAGATTGTAATGTATATTTTCCATCGGCATTTACGCCTAATAAAGATGGATTGAATGAATTGTTTAAAGTATCTAATACTTATGGAATAACTGAATATAACCTGGCTATATATAACCGGTATGGCGAATTACTATTTCAAACAAAAGATCCGCTGAAAGGATGGGATGGAAAATATAAAGGAAGTGCGATGCCCAACGGAGCGTATGTTTGGTATTGCCGTTATAAAATGACAACAGCCAATAAAGTAAATTCTTTAAAAGGAACGGTACTGGTTATAAGGTAATGACTTTTCCCGTAGAACCATTTTCCGATGGCGTTAATTCAAAAATATAACCGGGTGATAAGCTCTCTTCATTTCTGTGTGATACATAAATAACGGTCGTCTTGCTTTCTTTTGTAAACTTATTGATCAGGGAAGTTACCAACTCGATCTCCGTATCATTCAATCCTGAAATAGGTTCATCTAAGATCAATAAAGGAGGATGTTTAACCATCGCTCTTGCTACCAATAATAATCGTTGATGTGCAATGGATAAGTTTAAGAAAGGTTTATTTTTTACTTCATATAAGCCCAACAAGAAAAGCCATTCATCAGCCAAGTTAATTTGTAATTCAGTTGGCTTTACATATAAACCTACAGAATCATTAAAGCCGCCGATCAGCATGTTCTCAATGGAATCCAACCGCTCAAATTGTTTACCCACGGCAGAAGAGAAGTAGCCGATCTTTTCTTTTATCTGCCAAACAGTTTCACCGCTCCCTTTCTTTTTTCCGAATAGGATAATGTCTTGTCCGTAGGCTTTTGGATTGTCGCCGTTTATCATCGATAATATGGTGCTTTTGCCTGCGCCATTCGGGCCAACCAGTTGCCAGAATTCTCCTTTATTGATTGTCCAATTGATATTTGTTATAATTGGACGCTCGTCATAGCTAACAGAAACATTATTGAATTGAATTAACGGATCATCTTCTTCCGCAGCTTCATGCAAAGGCGGAGGAATAGCGTGAATAAAATGATGTTTATTGGACGAGCGGTACGCATTGATATTTTCGATCTTCTCTAAAACAGTATTATTGATCGTAAAAATATTCTTTATAAAGGGTAAGATATCGCTGATGCGATTGGTAACCTGCACCAATGTTATGTTGTTGCTTAGCTGTGTAAGATTGGCAGCAATATCCGCTTGTGCCTGTATATCCAGGCTGTCAAAAATATTATCAACAATAATGCAGGATGGTTTTTTTGCAATGATATAAGACAGTAATGCTTTTTTCTTTTCGCCATCAGACATGGTATTTAAGCCACGGTTTTGCCACCTTACTTCCACATGTTCATGCCGGGTTTCTTCATTAACAAACTCGTTAATAGCAACACTAGAATACAGCTCAGCGTTTGAATGATCGTTTCCTGTCAACAATTGTCCTTTTGTGATCTGTTGAATAACAGCTTCTTTATTGTGGTTCGCAGAAACGTAGATAGCGATATGATTTCTTTCCATAAAAATTACGAACACAAATGTATCATTTTAATAGAGCAATGACCCTTGCTTTTGATATTCATCATTGTTTTAACCATTTATTTTTTAATGGTAAAAATTATAATATGTTGAACGATGCGATGCCGTACAAGAGAGTGACACAACGATGTTTAATTGAAATACAAATGCCGGAATCAAAAAAATAATATTCATTATGGCAACGTTCTCGTTGATTTGGTTTTTTATATGACAACTGCTTTTTAACTTTAGTATCTTAATGATTCTATATGAAAAAAATCTACTCCTTGGTATTAGCCATTTCTTTTTTGTTAGTGGCTCAATTTGCAAAAGCATACGATTTGATAGTTGCGCAGGACGGCAGCGGTAACTACACAACAGTACAGGCCGCCATTAATGCAGCGCCTACCAATTTAACAGCGCCATATTATATTTTTATCAAGAACGGAAAGTATAAAGAGAAGATAAGCATTCCCTCTAACAAGCCTTTTTTGTATTTGGTAGGCGAGAGCGTTGCCAACACCATTTTATATTATACAGATGGGGCAAGTACTTCCAACGGCACCGGAGGCACACTAGGTACGCAGGGTTCCGGAAGCTTTACTATTAATGCCAATGATTTTACGGCGCAAAACATTACGTTTCAAAATACATTTGGTGATGGATCGCAGGCAGTAGCAGTGGTAATTAATGCTGATAGAGCAGCGTTTAAGAACTGTCGCTTTATGGCTAACCAGGATACATTATATACCAAAGGAAGCGGTGCACCAAGAGCATACTTTAAAAATTGTTACATAGATGGAAACATCGATTTCATTTTCGGTAACTCCATAGCATTATTTGATTCTTGTGTTATTTATGCAAAAACAAGAACTACCAATGGAAGCTCTTATATAACTGCGGCAAGTACGCCACCGGGGCAAGCATATGGATATGTATTTAATAATTGTACGCTGCCGGCAAATACGGGAGGTACACAATATTATTTAGGAAGACCGTGGCAAAACTCAACAGGATCATCGCCATTAGCCAATAACCAGGTTGTTTACTTAAATCCAACGTACGGGGCTAATTTGATAATACCTGCCGGATGGAGCACCTGGGATGCAGGTACCGATGTTACGTTGATCTATGACGGAGAATACCAGGCTAAGAATATGAATGGTTCATTGGCTGATGTAAGCGGTCGTACATCATGGTCGCATCAATTAAATTCGGGGGATGCTTCTTTATATACAATGGCGAACATGTTTACTACGTGGAATCCATGTGCTATCAATGCAACTTTCTGTAACGATTCAGCACGTGATATTGCTGTATCAAATTTTGCCGGTGTAAGAGGGGCTTCTAATTCTACGTTCAGCTGGAACATAAGCTGGGCAATGACAGGAATAACCTACACATTGTATCGTTCAACAGATAGTATTAGTTATTCTCCTGTAACAAACGTTACTGCAGCAAACGATACTTCTGTGAATTTTCAATTGACCGATGCGCTACCTCCTGCAGGAAGCATTTACTATTATTATGTGGTAGCATCTAAGGCAGGCACTAATTCGGATACAACAGATATCGTTGCTATCTCAAGTGCACCTACCATAACGGTAACGGGTACATTGGGAAGCTATGCACAGGCACTTGGTACACCTTCTGCTGCACAAACCATTTCAGTATCGGCAGTTAACCTGGTGGATGATGTAATTATTACGCCTTCAGCGGATTTTGAAGTATCTACAGATGGAACTACCTGGTACAATACCATAACCCCTTTAGTGCTGGCTCATACAGGACAAACATTATCTGCAACCAATGTTTTGGTAAGAATGAATGCTTTAACATTGGGCGATCATACAGGAACGGTACTATTATCAACCAATGGTACCGGTGCAAAATTTGTAACCTTAAATGTTTCGGGAACTGTTTCTAACGAATTAAATGCATCGCATATTTTGCAACAATGGCCATTGGATGTAGATAGCAATGACAGTGCAGCTGTTCGATATACAGGTGTGCAGGCAAGTGCACCAACATTTAATAAATTGGTTTTGTCTGATGGTGTAACAGTAAGCGGCGTAACACCTTATTCTGCTGCATTCGGAATGGCATTTGCTCCTACTGCAACAGGCTCGTGGGCTTCTCCAGGACCGGGAGGTACTTTAGGCAGAACATTCTATCAACAATACACCGTAACGCCAACCACTGGGCATGCATTAAGAATTGATTCTATAATTTTTAATACTGATTTCTATAATAGTAACAGTAACAGTAAAACGGCTGTTGTGTATTCGTTGAGTGGCTTTACTACCGATTCAACAGAAATAACCGGCGCTACTTTTGTATCACCGATCGTTACGAATAAAACAACCAGCGGAACAGTAGACAATTATCGTTTTGCGTTGAATGGAGCATTGGGTATAAATGTTCCTGTTGGAAGTGCTATTACATTTAGAATATATCACGCTTTGGGCAGCAGTAGCACAGGGCGTTACGGCATGATCAAAAACGTGATTGTTACCGGCGATACAGCCAGTACAACAGTACCACTTAAATTAATATCGCTGATCGGCACTGCGAAAAACAATGCTGTTCAATTAAATTGGGTAAGCGCTAATGAAATGAACAGCGAGGATTTTAAAATAGAAAGAAGTGCAGATGGAATTAATTATGTTGAGGTTGGCTCTGTTAAAGCGAACAACAGCAATAGTGTCAATAATTATGAATTTACAGATGCAAGTTCTTTGCAAGGAGTTGTTTACTATCGTTTACGTATAACTGATAAAGACGGACAATACATGTACAGTAAAATAATAAGAGTTCAATTAGATAATGCGATCAGCTCTATCAGTATTTATCCTAATCCTGCGAATGCTATTGTTAATTTAAAATTTGCTGCACTGACAAAGGCTACCACAGCAAAATTGACTACTGTAACCGGAGAAACAGTGAGAACAATAACGATTGCTCAAGGAGCTACTCAGAAAGCTATTAACATCAATACGTTAGCAACAGGCACTTATTTTATTTCATTGAATGATGGCATTACTATAAGAACACTACGTTTTGTAAAACAATAATTTTAATTATTCTGCAGGAAGCATCTAATTTGAAAAGATTAGGTGCTTCACTTTTTATAGGATAGAATTATGAAGAAGATCACACTGTTACTTTTTTTGACTGTCAGCTATTCTCTATTCACTATAGCGCAAACAAATTATGTTTCTAAAGTTTGGGTGGCAGATAATGGCGACGGCACTTATAAAAATCCTGTTATTAATGCTGATTATTCTGATCCCGATGCAATACGGGTGGGCGATGATTATTATATGATCGCATCCAGCTTTGATGCTGTTCCTTGTTTGCCAATTTTACATTCTAAAGATCTGGTTAACTGGACGATCATTGGGCATGCTTTGCAAAGACAAATCCCTGTTGATCATTTTTCCAAAGTGCAACATGGCAATGGTATTTGGGCGTCGGCTATCCGTTATCATAATAACGAATTCTATATCTATTACCCAGACCCCGATTTTGGCATTTATCTTACCAAAGCAAAAAATATAAACGGACCGTGGAGTACACCAACATTAGTACAAGCAGGCAAAGGGTTGATAGATCCTTGTCCTTTATGGGACGACAATGGTAATGCCTATTTGGTGCATGCCTTTGCGGGTAGTCGTGCAGGTATTAAAAGCATGATAATGATAAAGAAGTTAAATGCTGCTTCTGATAAAGTGATTGATACAGGCGTATTTGTTTATGATGGACATAAAGATGATCCAACGATTGAAGGTCCCAAGTTTTATAAACATAATGGTTACTATTACATATTTGCACCGGCAGGGGGTGTAAAAACAGGCTGGCAATTGGTATTGCGTAGTAAAAATATTTACGGTCCATATGAAAGAAAAGTAGTGATGGACCAGGGAAGTACAACTATTAACGGACCACACCAGGGTGCATGGATACAAACACAAACAGGCGAAGATTGGTTCTTGCATTTCCAGGATAAATATGCATATGGAAGAGTGGTACACTTGCAACCCATGCAATGGAAAGATGATTGGCCGGTTATTGGCATTGATAAAGATGGAGATGGCAAAGGTGAGCCGGTATTAACTTATAAGAAGCCAAACGTTGGAAAAGTATATCCAATCTGCACGCCTCAAGAAACCGATGAATTTAATGATACGACGTTGGGCTTACAATGGCAATGGCAGGCAAACTCATCAGATAATTGGTCAAGGCTGACAGGTAAAGAATTAGTGCTAAATGCGATTCCTGTTAATGATTCAATAAAAAATTATTGGGATATACGAAATGTCTTATCACAAAAATTTCCTGCAGAAGAATTTACTGCAATTACCAAAGTAGAGTTTCATCCATCGATGGAAGGTGATAAGACAGGGTTAATGATATTGAGTTCTGAATCTGTTTCTCTTTTTCTTATTAAAAAAGAAGCGGGCATTTATTTAGGGTTAAGGGGACTAAATAATAACGAACTTGTGATTAAGAGATTAGATTCATCAATTATATATTTGAAAGCGACTATAAACAAGCCTGCCGTTTGCTCTTTTAGTTATAGTGAAGATGATAAAAATTTTAAATCCATTCCTCAAACATTTTTTATTAAACCTGGAAGATGGATAGGAGCAAAAATAGGGCTGTTCTGTATTTCAAAAGAAAATCAAAAGGCTAGTTACGGATGCGCATATTTTGATTGGTTTAGGATAAATAAGGATAACATCAAAAAAAAGATGTATGAAATGCGATAAAGATTAGCAACCAAAGAGAACTATATAATCAAACTAACAAAATGAAAATACTGTTTCACACAATAATACTATTACTAATGACAACCATTGCATCTTCGCAAAGCGTTGAAGAAATTGCTTTATATAAAGAAGTGCCTAACTCTATTAAAACAGGGATAAAAGAAAGAACAATTTATGTGGACAGCACTCGCCGCATTTACGATGTAACCAATCCTGCTATTACAAAATATACACCTAACAATCCCAATGGGATGGCAATCATAATTTGCCCGGGGGGAGGTTATCAGCGGTTGTCAATTGATAACGAAGGAACGCACGTAGCTAAATTTTTAAATGAATTTGGTATTACAGCCTTTGTGCTAAAATATCGTTTGCCTAACGATACATTAATGATCGACAAAACGCTTGGACCTTTACAGGATATTCAACAAGCAATACGTTTGGTACGTGAAAATGCTTCACAATGGAATCTGAATAAAAATAAAATAGGTGTAATTGGTTTTTCAGCCGGTGGGCATGTAGCTTCTTCTGCAATTACTCATTTTAATTTTATGGCTGATGCTTCTATAAAAGACACCACTTCTGTTCGCCCTGATTTTGCTGCTCTGATATATCCTGTTATTAGTTTTAATGATAGCATTATGCACAAGGGTTCAAGAGATAAATTATTAGGTGAACATCCTTCACAGGAAAAGAATAATTTTTTTTCAAACGAATTACAGGTAACAAAAGATTGTCCGCCGGTATTTATTGTGCATGCACAAAATGATAAAACTGTTCCTGTAGAAAACAGTATTCGTTTTTACGAAGCATGTATCAAAAATAATGTTCCTGCAGAAATGCACTTGTATCCCAAAGGCGGGCATGGCTTTGGTTTGCATAACACAACCACTACCGATATTTGGCAGGAGCGTTTAATTAATTGGCTTCATTCTCTTTGATGTGCATCATAATATTATTGCACACACAGCGCTATATTTGCAAAAAAAGAGAATTTGTTATGCAGAGGATACTTGTTATTGCGCTGTTGGTTTCTTCATTTAATGTATCGGCACAAAAATTTCATTTAACCTTATTTGGAGGCATGAGCAATTACATGGGCGACATGCAATCAAAACCTTTTACGTTTGATGAAGCACATGCGGCATACGGCGGAGGCTTATTGTATGAAATAACAGATCAGTTATCCGCAAGAGCCAATGTAACTATTGGTACGGTCAGCGGTAATGATAGATCGTCCTCTTCTAGTTTAGTACGTGATCGGAATCTGAACTTTACGTCTCCTGTTACTGAAGCGCAATTAGGATTAGAGTATGATATACTGAGCTTGTATGAGCATCAGTTGACGCCGTATGTTTTTGCAGGCGTTGCCTATTTTTCGTTTAATCCATATACATACGATTCGCTAAATGTAAAAACTTACCTGCAGCCATTAGGTACAGAAGGACAGGGATTTTATCAGGGAAGAACAAAATATAGTTTAAATCAGTTGGCAATTCCGGTTGGAGTAGGGTTAAAATTTGCAATAAGCGATAATGTGCGTCTAGCCATAGAAGTGGGTTATAGAAAATTATTTACAGACTATATTGATGATCTAAGTATGAGCTATGCGGATCCTGCTCAATTATTGGCAATTAACGGACCTAAAGCGTATGAACTGGCTTTTCGTGGAGATGAGCTGCACAATGGTCAAACATATCCTACGGGTGGTTCTATTCGTGGAAACCCAAAAACTAAAGATTGGTACTATTTTTCCGGCGTTACGTTAAGTTTTCGTTTGCCTAATCTTTCCGGAGATGGTGGGTCCGGCGGTGGCGGTAAGAATACACAATATGGTTGCCCGGGCAGACCTTATTGATTTCATTTACTATTTTTTGATACAGGCATTTGTTCCTTGATTAGACACTCTTGTGTCACAATTCTTTCATCGGTATTGCTGCTAGTAAGCTTTTATAGTAGCGTAGTAAAATCCTAGCTTCTTATAGTTACTTTTGCAATCGAAACATTTTGCAATGTCATACGCAACGTTAGAGGACTGTTTACTCGACCTTGAAAAAAATAAACAATTGGTTCGTGTAAAAGAAAAGGTAGATGCCAATTTAGAAATGGCAGCCATTCATCTTCGCATACACGAGGCAGGTGGCCCAGCATTATTATTTGAAAACATTAAAGGAACAAAATATCAAGCAGCTTCTAATATTTTCGGAACTATAGAACGAAGCAAATTCATCTTCAGGGATTCATTACAAAAAGTACAGCAGTTAATCGAATTAAAGAATGATCCTGTTAAAGCCTTCAAACATCCTTTTAAAAATATTGGTACTGGGTTAACCGCATTAAAATCATTGCCGTTAAAAACCAGCCGTTTTTCTTTTGATGAAATAGCTATTGAAGAATTGCCATTGATCCATCATTGGCCAAAAGACGGCGGTGCTTTTGTTACATTGCCACAGGTATATTCAGAAGATGTCGACAAACCCGGAATAATGAATGCGAATATTGGTATGTATCGTATTCAGTTAAGCGGTAACGAATATGCCCTGAATAAAGAAATTGGATTGCATTACCAGATACATCGCGGAATTGGTGTACATCAAACAAAAGCAAACAGAAAAAATCAGCCTTTAAAAATAAGTGTATTTGTAGGAGGTCCGCCGGCAAACACAGTGGCAGCAGTAATGCCTTTACCTGAAGGTATAAGCGAAGCTACGTTTGCAGGTGTTTTAGGTAACAGGAGATTTCGGTATGGATATAAAGATGGTTATTGCATAAGTGCTGATGCAGATTTTATTATTACCGGAGAAGTATATCCAAATGATAATAAGCCCGAAGGTCCGTTTGGCGATCATTTAGGATACTATAGCTTAACGCATTTATTTCCTGTAATGAAAGTGCATAAAGTATATGCGAAGAAAAATGCAATATGGCCGTTCACTGTTGTTGGCCGTCCACCGCAGGAAGATACAAGCTTTGGTAAACTCATTCACGAGATAGCCGGAGATGCGTTGCAGCAGGAAATACCGGGCTTAAAAGAAGTGCATGCGGTAGATGCAGCCGGCGTACATCCGTTACTGCTAGCTATAGGCAGCGAACGGTACACACCTTATTTAAAGCAAAAGCAACCTGCCGAAATATTGACCATTGCTAATCATATTTTAGGAACAGGGCAGTTAAGTTTGGCGAAATTTTTATTTATAATTGCCGATGATGAAAGTAAATTAAATACGCATGATATTGTTGCTTATTTCAAATACGTTTTAGAAAGAATTGATTTAACAAGGGATATTCATTTCTATACCAATACCACTATTGATACATTAGATTATTCAGGTACAGGATTAAATAGCGGAAGTAAAGTGGTGTTTGCGGCATACGGGGATGTAAGAAGAGAATTGGCAACCATTGTCCCTGCCTGTTTAAAAGAGTTGCAACAGTTTGAAAACCCGAAAATGGTTTTACCTGGTATTGTTGCGCTGCAAATAAAACCCTTTACGGACTATGCTGCTGCAAAGAAAGAGTTGGAGATTTTAAATGAACAGTTATCTCCTGAAAATTTGAATAGCCTGCCATTTATCATTATAAGTGATGACGCCAATTTTGTAAGTAATGCATTGAATAATTTCCTTTGGGCAACGTTCACCCGGTGCAATCCATCGCATGATATGTATGGTATAAATAGTTTTATTGAAAACAAACATTGGGGTTGTTCATCATTGATCATTGATGCTCGAATAAAACCACATCATGCGCCATCTTTAGAGAAAGATACTGCCATTGAGAAAAGGATTGACAGATTATTTGATAAAGGAGGAAGCTTATATAAAATAATTTAAACTATGCGGGTACTAATTTTGATCATTACATTGTTTTTAGCAATTAACAGTTTTGCGCAAATAAAAGAACTGAAAAAGAATAAAGATGATAACAGTCTTTTATGGCAGGTGAGTGGCAATGGCTTGCAACAGCCATCCTATCTTTTTGGTACATTTCATTTAATGTGTAAAGATGATATCGTGTTTAGCGAACAACTAAAACAAGCACTTGTCAATTCAGATACCTTGTACCTGGAACTTAACCTTAGCGATCCTGTGGTTTATTTCGGAGGATTGAAAATGGTTTACATGAAAGATGGTAAAACCTTAAAAGATCTTTACAACGATTCCGATTATAATAAGATCAAAACATATTTCCACGATAGTTTGAGTATTGCTTTAGGGGCTGTTCAAAACATGAAACCGGAACTGATCATTGCATTGCTTTATCCTCAATTATTAAAGTGTAAAAAAGCCGATGGAGTGGAAGAGGGGTTAATGCATATCGCAAAGGAAAATAAAAAGCCGATCCGTGGTTTAGAAACGATAGAATTTCAATCGGCAATATTTGATAGCATTCCTTATGAAGAACAGGCAAAAGATCTATTGCAAACGATCGATAGTATTAATAAGTATTCGGATGAATTCAATCAAATGCTATTGACTTACAAAGCACAACAATTAAAACAATTAGAAACGCTTATTACCGGGTCTGATTTTACGGCTAATGAGCATGACGATATATTGTTATACGACCGGAACAGGAATTGGGTTGGTCAATTAAAAAGCAAGATGCAAGGTAAAAGCATTTTCGTAGCAGTTGGTGCGGCGCATTTATTAGGCGAAAAAGGATTAATAAAACTTCTGCAAAAGGAAGGCTATTCCGTTATTCCTTTGTTAAATAAATAGCTCAGTTTACACTTTTTTATATATCGCTCTCCACGCAATCGTTTGCATAATTCGGGCATTATTTTTGACAATTGCAGGCAGCCATTCCTGTGAAAATATCATCTTTACCTTTACCAAAAATCATTTTTTAAACTCTTACTTAGCCAAATGAAAAAACAGCTACTTTTTGCGTGTTTGCTTTCTTTTTTTGTCATATTGACTTCTTCTCAATCTTTTGCAACCATTTATTATGTTGCTACTACAGGAAATGATAATAATATAGGCACATCACTTTTTGAGCCGTTTGCCACACTTAGCAAGGCTGTGTCAAAAGCTACTGTTGCAGGAGATATAATCTATGTACGCAGCGGAACTTATACGGTTTCAACTCCTATTAAGATCAGTAAACCGGGAACTGCCGCCAATCGTATTTTACTTTCTGTTTATCCGCCAGATATGGCGAATGCTAATTCTCGCCCTGTATTTGATTTTTCCGGTATGGCATTTGGCAGCAGTAACAGGGGAATCGTATTAGGAGCCAATTACTGGAATATATATGGCATAATCATCAAAGGAGCAGGTGATAACGGAATGAATGTAGATAATGGCAGCTATTGTAAAATAGAGTTTTGTACGTTTACGCGTAACCGTGATGCAGGCTTACAGTTAGGAGGCGGATCTTCAAGAGATAGTATTATTAATTGTGACTCATATGAGAACGCTGATTTTAATACAGCTACCGGCAATGATGGCGGTAATGCAGATGGTTTTGCTGCTAAACTGGATATAGGCGATTCCATTGTTTTTAAAGGTTGTCGCTCCTGGTATAATTCTGATGACGGGTATGACGGCTATTTAAGGCCTTCCAATAATGTTTTTTGGAGTTTTGAAGATTGCTGGGCTTTTCATAATGGATATTATTGGCTGGATGGCTCTACTAATGGCGATCAAAATGGCATGGGCTTTAAAACAGGAGGAAGCGATGGTAAGAATTTGGCACACAATACTGTTTTGGCAAAATGTATCAGCTTTAACAATAAAGCAAGGGGGTTTGATCAAAATAATAATGCAGGTTCTATCTACGTATATAATTGCACTGCATACAGTAATGGAGATAATGATTTTGGATTTAATAACAGCGGTGTTACTTACGTATCAGGAGCTCAGTTGGTATTAAAGAATAATCTTTCATTAGGTAAAAAAGGGGTAAATCTTCCTTCTGCCAGCACCGGCAGCAGAACATTGGTAAACAGTAATAATTCCTTCAGCACTTCTACCACCAGCGCCGAAATACTTTCATTTGATACAACAGGAGTAACGGCTATGCGTAACGTAGATGGAAGTTTACCTACATTAACGTTTATGCATTTGAATACTTCTGCTTCCACTCCTTTTAAATATATCGATCAGGGCACTGTATTATCAACCGTTACCTACCATGGCTCTGCAGGCATTCCATATATAGGAGCCGCACCAGATCTAGGAGCATTTGAATCCAATTATACTACTCCTGTTCCTGTAAAAATGACTTCATTTACCGCTTACACAAATGGTAAATATGTAAAACTTAATTGGAACGTTTCTACAGAAGTAAACAATAAAGGATGGACCATTGAACGTTCTGCCACTTCTGCTGCAGCATCCTGGACTACTATTGGTTTTGTTGATGGCAAAGGGAATAGCTCTATAGCTAATAGTTATTCTTTTGAAGATAATGATAATTTAGCAGGTACTTATTATTACCGATTAAAACAAACTGATCTGGATGGAAATGTTATTTATAGCAGCATATTAGCAGTAAACATAAATGCAGCAAATGTGATAGCAGTAGCAGGATTTCCTAATCCGTTCAATTCTTCTGCCACTATTCGTTATAGCTTACCTGTAAAAGCAAAAGTAGTATTGTCTATCTTTAATCAACAGGGGCAATTAATTAATAAGCTGGTTGAAGAAACACAACAAGCGGGTACGTATCAAAAGCTGATCAACGGACAACGTTTAGCAAGCGGTCAATATTATTTGCAATTAAATGTAGATGGAAAAACAATTTCAAATACACTGATAAAAGAATAAATTTTTATCAGAAATAAAAAGAAAGACGCCATCAAAAAAATGATGGCGTCTTTCTTTTTCCGGTTAGAAGAATATGCCTGCTCCGCATGAGAAGAAATTGTACTGAGGCGTTGCGATTTTTAAATGTTCATAGCCAATGGTAAAAAAATGATCTTTTATATGATATTTTACCTGTGCTTCAAATTCATCAACGGGCTTAGTATTAACATGAGACCATTTTGCGCTACCTAAAATACTTATTGGTTTTGCAATGAATAATTCAGCATTAAGTCCATAAGAGAACCCCCATTTGTTTACATTGTTTGCAATATAATTTGCACCGAGCACCCAGCCCAAATTAAAACTTTCAAACCTTAATCTATCGTAGCATACATTGAAATTAAATAAGGAGAGATAGTCATTGCGTTGTGTTTGCTTATTGCGTTCCATCAATTCAAAATGATCGAATTGAACGTATATTTTTGGCGAAGGTCTTATTTTGATTTTTAGATGATTGCCATAAATAGCGGGTGATCCTATCAATACTTTATCTTCAAGGTCAAGCCGTATTTTTTTTTGTAGCGATAGTGATGAGTCGCGGCTGATGTAATTTCCGGAATTGGCAGTTATATATGGGTATTTGGTCAGATTATTATTCAGATGTTCTTCATGTTCATAATCCCCCACTATGGAATAATAAATAGCAAATACAAAAATTTCTCCTATAATATCACCCAAAGAGGGTGCTTCACAATTGTCCGAATTGTAAGAGTCATACCTTCTGCGTCTTGAACTTCCAGAGTTATCAGAATTGTTGGAATTATCAGAATTGTTGGAATTATTAGAATTGTTGGAATTGCTGGAAGTGTTTGTATTGCTGGTTGTTTGATTCAATTCTTTTTTTGATTGTTCAATTTTTCCTTGAGCAAACCCGCTGAATGAAATAATTTGGATATAAATAAGGGCAATAACAAAGCAATATTTCTTCATTGCTTAAAGGGTGGTTTAGAGTGAATGGGTCGTTGTTTTGGTATATGCGGATATTCTTTTTGCAAAATTCCGGTTTTTGTGAAGATACACTATTGCTTAACGTATAAGCCAAACTTAAAATATTTAGCTTTTTTATAGGATTTCTGCCGGATGTGCTTGTTGATGTGGTGTAGAATGGCTGTGGCTAAATAGAATTAATTATGTTGAAGGGCTGCCTGATTGAACGAAAAGCACGCTGAAGATTGGCGGCCAGGCATTGTGGCGTACTTGTAGTGAAAGCAGGGGCTAGCGGTGATAGATATACGTTTTCCGAAAGCCCCGGCTTTTAAAATATTTAGAATTGTTCCAGCTTGCTAAAAAAGAAATCACTTTCAATTTGGGCGTTCTCATTGCTGTCACTACCGTGAATGGCATTTTCACCAACAGATGCTGCATACAATTTGCGGATAGTGCCTTCTGCTGCTTGAGCAGGATTGGTGGCTCCGATCAATGTGCGAAAATCTTCCACTGCATTTTCTTTTTCTAAAACCGCAGCTGTAATAGGACCACTACTCATAAACTCTACCAATTCGCCATAAAAAGGACGTTCTTTATGCACAGCATAAAACTCTCCGGCTTTTGCGGCAGAAAGATGCGTCATTTTCATTGCAACAATTTTAAAGCCTGCTGCATTTATTTTTTCTAAAATAGCGCCGGTGCTTCCTTTCCTGGTAGCGTCCGGCTTGATCATTGTGAATGTTCTGTTGCTCATAATTATGTATTAAAACCGTATAAGTGCTTACGGCGGCGCAAAGATAAAGGAAAGACAATAATTGTTCAATATAAGAATGATCCTTCTGGTTTAGGATAAATCAAACCGGTTGTCATGAATTACTATCAGGTAAGAAAATCGTTAGCTATCTGTTAATGTAAACATGCCTTTGGCGTTAAATTGGCAGTTTACTTAATTAAAATTACTTTTGCGCCGCCGATGCAGGAAATAAGTGAACTATATTCTTTATTATCGCAACCACGTAAAGTGGTAATTACAACTCATCAAAAGCCGGATGGCGATGCGATGGGTTCTTCATTGGGTTTGTATCATTTTCTAAAACAGTTTGGACACAGCATTACAGTTATATCGCCCACCAACTGGGCGGCTTTTTTAAACTGGATGCCCGGATGCAAACAAGTGCTGGATTATGAAAGTCAGTTCAATGCAGCCAATAATGCTATTGATGAAGCAGAATGGATCTTTTGTTTAGACTTTAATACATTGAGTCGTACAAAAAAGATGGAAGAAAAATTAGGTAACGCAACTGCTACAAGAATTTTAATTGATCATCATATTGAACCGCAGGTGGAGAAATTTACTTACGGCATCAGCAATGCAGATAAAAGTTCTACTGCAGAAATGGTGTATGATTTTATTGTTGGTTCAGGCAATGGAGATAAGATAAATGAAGCAGTAGCAGAGTGTTTATATGCAGGAGTGATGACAGATACAGGTTCCTTTCGTTTTCCTTCGACTTCGTCAAGCGTACATGAAATGGTAGCTGCGCTTAAAAAAACAGGATTCAAACATTCACGGGTACACGAAGAATTATACGATAATTTTTTAGAGAACAGATTCCGATTTATCGGCAATGTATTGTTGCATAGAATGGAGATATTTTATGAATACAATACCGCTTTAATAGCCATTCCACAAAACGACCTGATAAAATACGATATCAGAACAGGCGATACAGAAGGATTGGTGAACTACCCTTTGAGCATCCAGGGAATTAAACTGGCTGCTATTATTATAGATAGAGGGGAAGAGCGAAAAAGCTCTTTTAGAAGTAAAGGAAATTTTGATGTAAATACTTTTGCAAGAAAATACTTCAATGGCGGTGGACATTTTAACGCAGCCGGTGGACAAAATAAAGAACCGTTAGAAGAAGTGGTGGCAAAGTTCAAAGCTGCCATGAAAGAAAATAAAGATCAATTAAGCGACTATCAATTTTAAATACAAACCAATAATGAAACGTTTATTTTATTTATCAGCTTTATTAGCAATAGTGCTTGTATCGTGTAATTCGTTCAGGAAAACAAAATCGGGCATGTTGTATAAAGTGATCTCAAACGGTCAAGGGAAAAAATTGGCTTATGGCAATTTTTTTGAAATACAGGTTGATCGATTTTATAAAGATTCTCACACAGATACTATATTGCTAAATTCCAGAGAAACAGGCAACCAGATAGGTAGATTCGATTCAATGATTCCCCCGGATTATTTTGCCATTTTTTCTACTTTAAGACAAGGCGATAGTGTTGTTATTAAAACGTCGATCGATTCTATCATGAAGATGAGTGCTAACCTTCCCCCTATGTTTAAAAAAGGAGAATTTTTAGTTAACACCTACAAGATCATAAATATTTATACAACAGAAATCGAAGCGAAAGCTGCACAGGAAAAATTGAAGCTGGTAGCAATGCAAAGAGATTCTGTAAGAACATTGGTGCAAAAAGATAAAGACGATAAAATAATTAAAGATTACCTGGCAAAAAATAATTTGACCGCCGATAAAACACCTAAAGGAACATACGTGCACATTATTACTCCGGGGGAAGGTCCTAACTTAGATACAAGCATGGTTCCTAAAGTTAAATATACAGGATGGGCTATGTCAACAGGAAGAGCGTTTGATTCTAACATTGATTCAAATTTCCATCATACCGATCTTATTCCTATTGATCTGAAACCTGAAGATCGTGGAGTAATAGATGGTTGGTTAGATGCATTGCCTTTATTGAAAAAAGGCGCTAAGGCAAAAATATTTATTCCTTCGGGATTAGGTTATGGACCAAGAGGCTCAAGACAGGACATTAAGCCGAATGAAAACTTAATTTTTGATATTGAAATTGTAGATGTGATTACTACTGCACAGGCAAGAGCAGAAGAAAAAGCAGAAATGGATAAACAAATGGCAATGAGAAAACATTATATGGATTCCATTAAAGCCGTACAAAAGATTGATTCTATTAAAAGAGGAATAAGGAAATAAGGAACGATTTAAATAAGATAAAGCCTGTCTTTTGGACAGGCTTTATTGTTTATGTATGATTCTTATAAAAAATTTAAATAGACTTTTGCGTCTTTGTAGTTTTTGCTTCTTTGCTGCTTGAAATCAACCACATCGGCTTTGCTTTTAAAATAGCTTTTCCAATCTTACAATCAGCAGTATGTGCCCCCGGCAGATAGCCAATGCTCATTAAAAATTCATTTACAATTTCACCACCGGTAAACTTAAACGTTTTCTTAAATAGCTTTACCCATTCTTCTTTTGTTTTAGGATGATGATGTTCCAGCCATTTTTCAAATGAACCAAATTCTTTTTGTAATTGTAAAATGCTTTTAGCATTTTCAATAGCAGCATTTATTTTTAAACGGTTGCGAATGATGTTGGCATCAGCTAACAAGCGTTCTCTGTCTTTTTCTGTATAAGCAGCTACTTTTTTAATATTGAAATTATGATACGCTTTTCTAAAGCCGGTTTCTTTCTTCAATATTGTTTCCCAGCTTAATCCTGCCTGGTTAATTTCAAGTATCAGGCGACAGAATAATTCATTATCATCGTGAATGGGGAATCCATATAATTTATCGTGATAAGCTTTGTGTAAAGATTGTCTCTCTCCCGACATATTTTCTATTGCAATGCAGTATGACATAATTGGAATTTGTTATTTGGAGTTTGAAGACTCATTATATGTTCTGATTAATTTAATTGCCTCTTTTGCTTCTTTCACATCATGCACTCTTACTATCGAAGCGCCGTTTAACAAAGCAATCGTATTTAATACGGTTGTTCCGTTTAGTGCTTCATTAGCGGTTGTGCCCAATGTTTTATAAACAGTACTCTTTCTTGAAATACCTGCCAATATTGGCTTCTCAAGCATAGAAAATGTATGCAGGTATTTCAGCAGGATAAAGTTATGCGCTATCGTTTTTCCGAAACCAAAGCCGGGATCTATGATCACATCATTAATGCCGGCATTTTTACATTCGGCGATCTTATCTATGAAAAAATCCAATACTTCCGTTACAACATTTTCATAACGGGGACCATTTTGCATAGTGTCAGGGCTACCTTTCATATGCATACAGATGTAGGGTATTTGCAAGGACGCAACCGTTGCGATCATTTTGCTATCCATATTTCCTGCGCTGATATCATTGATAATAGAAGCGCCATTTTCAATGGCAGCTTCGGCCACGCGGCTATAATAAGTATCTACGGAAATGATGGCAGAAGGCATTTTTTTAAGAATAGCTTGTATTACAGGCAATATCCTATCCAGTTCTTCTTCTGCAGAAATGCGCACACTTCCGGGACGGGTGCTTTGTCCGCCGATGTCTAAAATGTCGGCACCAGCGCTGATCATTTCTTCTGCAAGGGAAACGATTGCAGGCAATTCCTTGTCCAAATATCCCTCATAAAATGAATCAGGAGTTATATTCAATATTCCCATTACCAGCGGACTTTCAATTACCAATAATTTTCCTTTGCAGTTGAGTGTGTACATCAGCTATAAACAGTTAATTTTGAGTATAACAAAAGTATAAGACATTTAGCAAAGATGAACACGAACCAACAGTATGATGCCGCTATCAACTCCTGCAAAGAAATATTTTTGAAAAAGACTGCTGATTACGGGACATCATGGAGAGTTTACAGAACTATTTCCATTGCCGACCAGATATATATAAAAGCCAAGCGTATTCGTACGATACAGGAAAAGAAAACACAAAAGATAGGGGATGATATTACGAGTGAATTTAAAGGGATACTGAATTATGCGATCATAGGCTTAATTCAATTGGATATTGATAACGATGAAATAGAAGAATTGCCTGTTGCAGAAGTAGAAAAACGATACACAGAAAAAGTTTCCATTGCTAAAAAACTAATGGAAGATAAAAATCATGATTACGGAGAGGCGTGGCGTGATATGAGCCAGGAAAGCTTCACGGATCTCATCCTTGCAAAGTTGTTACGCATACGGCAAATGGTGATGAATGAAGGTAAAACATTGATAAGCGAGGGAATTGATGCGAATTATTTTGATATTATAAATTATGCGGTTTTTGCGTTGATATTAATCGGAGAAGGAAAACAGTAAAATCAAATTGCAGAACACAAATTCCAAAATATGAAACTAACGGTTAACATTGCACGAATATTAGTTGGCGCTCTATTTATTTTTTCAGGATTGGTAAAAGCGATCGATCCTTTGGGGTTGGCCTACAAGATGCAGGAGTTTTTTGAAGCATGGTCAGGTGGCAGCGTTACAGGCATTTGGAGTTGGCTGAGTGATCATTCCCTGATGTTATCCATGCTGATGAATACCTTAGAAGTAGGATTGGGTGTAGCATTATTACTTGGATGGAAAAGAAAGTTTGTTACCTGGGCATTGGCATTATTAATGATATTCTTTCTTTTTCTTACAAGCTATGTTTTATTCAGTGGTAAAATACGTACCTGCGGTTGTTTTGGGGAATGTATTCCTTTAACACCTGTTCAAACATTTACCAAGGATGTTGTATTGATGATACTGATAATAATATTGCTGTTAGGACAAAAATATATTCTCCCTTTATTTAGAACAATGCATTTGATTACGCTATTGGTAATAGCATTAATGGCAACTGTCTATTTGCAATCCAATGCCTTGGAGCATTTGCCGATAGTAGATTGTCTTCCCTATAAAAAAGGAAATGATATCCTGGAGCTTCGTAAAATGCCTGCAGATGCTACATTTGATAAGTTTGCATATTCTTTCATTTATAAAAAAGGAAACGAACAAAAAGAATTTGGAATGGACAACCTGCCCGATTCAACCTGGCAGTTTGTTGATCAAAAGAAAACATTAACAGAAAAGGGCAATGGCAAACTTCCTCTCATCAATGATTTTTCTTTAACAGATGATAATGGTAGCGATGTAACAGATGCTGTTCTTGGCCAGCATGATCAGTACTATCTTTTCTTTATTAAAATTTTAGATGAAGCAAAAGGAGATTGGCAAAAAGGTTTTGAGCAATTATATAAAAAAGCAAAGGAACAAAAGAGACCGCTTTATATTGTAACTGCAGATAAGCAAAATGTGAATGCGTTTATGAATGTAAAACATCAATACAACCTGCCGGTATTGATATGTGATGGTATAGCTATAAAAACAGCTGCTCGCTGCAATCCTACCGTTTTTTTAATGAACGGGCCTATTGTTCAAGGGAAATGGAGCTGGGCGGATATAAATAAAGCCATTAAGAATTAGTAATTAATACCAGATAATTGATCCTCTTCATCCGCAAAATATTTTACTCGATATTGGTGCTATTAGGAGTGGTAGCATTAGTGTTTATTATGTTTCAAGGGTTGGGTGATCCTGCAAAATTATTGATCGGGCAAACAGGAGATAAAAAAACACTGGATAATATTCGCAAAGATCTTTATCTCGATCAGCCAAAATGGAAACAGTTTCTTCTTTACCTGAATGACGTTTCTCCGCTCTGTATTCACAATAAAAGTGAAATAGAGAAAAAGCAACTGAAAGGATTGTTTATCGGCGGAACAACGAAAGTGGGTATAAAAATTCCTTATCTCCGTAAAAGTTATCAAACCAAAAAAAATGTAACAGATGTTTTGCTGGAGGCCTTGCCGGGAACAATATTGTTAGCTGTAACAGCTATGTTGTTTGCAACCATCATTGGTATTTTATTGGGTGTATTGGCAGCGGTAAAAAAAGGAACCTGGATGGATACTTCAGCTGTGTTCGCCAGCATTGCAGGCATATCAGCTCCTTCTTTTTTTATGGCGATAATTATTGCGTTTCTGTTTGGAGTAGTATTGCATGCTTATACCGGTTTGAATTTAACAGGAAGCTGGTTTGACATGGATGAAGTAACGGGTGAAAAATATCTGACCATTAAAAATTTATTGTTGCCTGCATTTACGCTGGGCATTCGCCCCCTTGCAATTATTACACAATTAACACGCAGCTCAATGTTGGATGTATTGAGCCAGGATTATATTCGTACGGCATATGCAAAAGGCTTAAATAAGCAAACTGTTGTATTTAAACATGCGTTGCGTAATGCATTGAACCCTGTTATTACGGCTATTACCGGCTGGTTTGCTGAACTGCTGGCCGGCGCTTTTTTTGTGGAATATATTTTTGGCTGGAAAGGTATTGGTAAAATAACAGTTGATGCATTGGGTAAATTGGATTATCCTGTAGTAATGGGTGCTGTATTGTTGAGTGCCTGTATTTTTATTATAATAAATATGATGGCAGATGTGCTGTATGGTATTGTTGATCCAAGAGTGAAGCTGTAGAACGTAAAGCGTGAGAAGTGGAAGATGAAAATTGTAAATTTCTGCTTGACTTTTAACGTCTCACGTTTATCTATTGTATCACTACATCCTTAATTACTTTTTCTCCTAACGCTTCATTTACCCTTTCCATTATTTTATCTTTCTGGTAAAGCAATTCATTCTTTAACGGAGCAACTGTAGTATTGATGAATAAAGTTTGGTTGATGATCTGGATTTTATTCGTGTATTTGGCAATTGTTTTTCCCATGATCTGTTCCCATACATCTTCGATCTGCAAAGCCTGGATACCGCTTTTTAAACGGCTCTGCCTTAAAAACTGCTTAATTGCATCTTGCATGGAAAACTCGCTCATAGAACAAAAGTAATGAATTGTGAATGGTCAATAATGAAATCTTTATTAGTATATTCCTATCATAGCTGAATGATCTGGTAAGGAGTATGTAAACTCACAAATGCCAATTCCAGCCGTTCACGGTGTGTGTCCGTAATAAAAACCTGTCCTGTATTTTCTTTACAAACCCAATGTAAAAGATTTTGCATACGCACATCGTCTAATTTCTCAAACACATCATCTAACAAAAGGAGCGGAGCAAAACCTTTGGCAGTTTTTAATATTTCAAACTCGGCTAATTTTAAAGCAAACAAGAGGCTTTTTCTTTGCCCTTGTGAAGCAATATTTTTAAAAGACTGATCATTTAAAAAAATATTGATATCGTCTTTGTGAATACCAACATTGCTGCGTTGCGATAAAAGATCTCTATCGCGATATTGCGCCAGCAATAATTCTAAGTTATTGTTGTTAAGCTTACTTTCATATTGTAACAAAACTGTTTCATCATTGGCAGCAATGGACTTGTAAAATTGCTGCACTAATGGAATTAATCTCTCTGTGTGCTCTTTACGCTTACTGTGAATATATTTTCCCGGAGCAAGCAGTTGTTTGTCCAGTACATCCAACAGTTCCCAATCTGTTTTTCCTTGCTCTGCAGATAGTTTTAACAAGCTATTGCGTTGTTGTAATATTTTATTGTATTGGATCAATTGCTGCAGATAATTTGCATCCAATTGAGAAAGAATGGTGTCCACAAAGCGTCTGCGTTCTTCGCTGCCTCCCGTTATTAATTCAATATCGTCCGGAGCGATCATAACACAGGGAAATTTGCCGATATGCTGCGAATATTTCTCATAAGGAACATCGTTCAGCGATAGATCCTTTTTGCCTGTTGCTCTTTGTATGCAGACAACTTTATCAGGATCAAAATATCCTTCCAGTCTAAAACCATCTGTACCAAATTGAATGTTTAAAGTGTTGGTTTTTGAAAAAAAACTTTTTGTAAAGCAGAGGTAATAAATGACATCCAATAAATTGGTTTTGCCCTTTCCGTTCAGTCCGCAAATGCCGATAATCCTTTCTTTAAAATCGAAAGAAGAAAAACTGTAATTTCTGAACTGTGTAATTAGTATTTTGGAAAGCGTCGGCATTAAGATGCAAGATAACTCTAAGCCTTCAATTTGCCTGCTATCGAAATGACAATAAGAATGGTTTGTCCTTTACCTTACTGTCAATTGAAATACGTAATTCAATAGCTGCTTGTTTGTTTGACATAATAAATTCAAATGTCTGCAGTTTTGAAAAAAGGGCAGAAATATCAGAGGGGAAATACTTTAAGAGATTCGCAGGTAATCTGCTGAAATTGATCTTTGCGAATGCAATGCAATTCAAATTCCGGGTAGGGTTGTTGTGGGAATAATTATAGGAGTAAAGTGATAAAGAGCTGTCATTTTGTAACGTATATGTCTTAACAAAAGGAATGGAAGTAAAAATGTTTCCGTTAGTGGTTTCTTCTATGTTTTTATTTTGTATCCAGTATTGAAACAGGTCAGGCTGCTTTTGAGATATGGTGAAGTTGAAAGATGGCTCTTGTATTTTATTCACTACTACTTTTTCTATTTTATTAAAATCATCATCATAAGTATAAGTAATAGCAGAGTCAATTTTTTCTTTAATGCCGGTGATGTCTAAAGTGTAATAATTATGTTGTGAAGTAAAAAGAGAATCTATAGTAAAGTTTAAAGCGCCGGATGCTTTGGTTTTAGTTTCCGGGGATATTAGATCGTATGCTTTTAGTGGTGGTTGTGTAAAAGCAATATTTAATAAAGAAGAGTCAGTAATATTGAAATTATTTTCAGTAAATGAAAAGTTGGGAGAGAGAGAAGCATCTATTTGTAATTTACCATTGGAAAAATTTCCATTGAGAATGGCATCGTTCTGCAGGAATGAATTCTTCTGAACATAAAGGGAAAAATGATTAGAAGGAGCAAGTATATCTTTAATCGTTTTCTCTTCAATAAATTGCTGCTGAGTAAACAGTTCATCTGCAATGTCTGTAACATCGTTTAAAAATGGTGCAGTGCTTAGTAGAAGGTGATCATCTTTTTTGATAATAACAATATGTAGGGAATCGGAAAGATAAGTGTTGAAGCCATTGGTATTTCCCATCTTTGAGAATCGATAAGCATTCAAACCTTTTGCAAACTCTTCTTCATCTTTTATAGTAAGTACGCAATTAAAAATATTTCCCGGTTGTTTTTTTGAGTGAAAGATGAAAATATAATCAGGGATTTCCAGTGCACTCTTCCAATCAAAGATACTGGTGTCTTTTGTTTTTAAAATGGAACCTAAATGCCATTCAGAAGGGGTTGTTAAAAAGTAAGAAAGTAGTGTGTTGCGGTTCTTCTTAAAATCAATAGCAAGAACAATATCCGCTGATCTCGGAATACTGTTCCTGCTATAAGTTTTATAAAATAAAAAATAATACGCAATAGAAGCAGTTATAAAAAGTACTAATACCACCCATTTCCATTTGCGCATTACCAGGTGTCTTTAACGTTATTTATTCATTTCAAGCAATGTTTCAATCACATTGAAAATGTATTCCAGACTGTTCTTGTGATTTCCTTTAATGTCAAAAATGCCGGAGCTTTGAATCATTCCGTCTTTCACAGCGCTTTCTATAGTTACATTGCCAACATTATTTTCCAGGTATTCCAGGCTTTTAGCATTTCTTTTATTGCTTATTTCGCTGCTAAAGCCTTTCAGTAATTTTTCTCCGTCCAGCTTTATTAAATAGTTATTATTCAAAATAGCCAGTTTGTCTGAATTGTTTAACGATGAAGTTGGTATTGGATTCGTAACATCTTTTAAGGATGTAGTGATGATACATTTACCATTGCCGACCATGAAATATAATTTGTCAATTGCCTCATTAGGACCTAGATCCAGCGTGTAGAAATTGCCTGTTTTTTTATATTTATAACTGCTGTCAGTATTTAGTTTTACAGGAAGATCAATCAGCTTATTGAACAGCTTTTCATTTTTTGTTTCAAAAACGTATGTGAAATCCGGAGATAATTCTGTTTTGGTTTTTAATACCGGGAAGCTGTTATAGTTTTCATCATATGTATAGTCTGTATAAGTAACTTCTTTATTTGTTAAGCCATGTAATACAAATAAATGATTACCCGTAACGGTATTTGCAATTGCTTTCTCATCAACAATAGTTGCTACTATATCTTTTATGGCATCTACAAGTGGTTGTTTGTTTTTGCCATAAAAACTACCGAATAGATTAGCGTAAAAATCGTAATAAAAATTCATGAGCGATTCGGTATTAAAAGAAAGAGAAATGTAACCTAGATCGCCCGGACTTACATAATTAACGATATCTGCATTTTGCTTATTATCGTAAATTGAGTTGAATGCTTTGGCAATACTATCATTAGAAGAAGTAAACTTGGATTCTACACGAAGACGGTTATTTTCAAAAAATAAACTTACTCCGTGTATACCCGTTTGAAGAAAGTTGAAATTAAACAACCTGTTATAATACGAGTAATTGTAGGGCGAATAACGGTATGGCGAGTAGAGATTGTTTAACAACATGCCGGGTTGCAGCCATGCATAAATATCTGCATTCTTGTTAACTACTTTTTCCAACAAACTGTTTGTTTTAAAAGAAGTAATGCTGCCGGTAAATGTATTTTCTAAAAGCGCTAATGCCAATGTTTTTTTAGTAAGATTCTCCAATGCTGCCTGGGCTTCGTAGGCACTATCGTTATAGCTGTTGTTGCTGATTGTAGTAGAGTCTGTTTGGGGAATTATTGCAGCAGCAGTAGAATCTGCCATAGGTGGTTTTTCGTCAGCCATCTTTTGCTCAATAACGTTTCCGGCATCTATAACAGGAGGGGCAGCGATTTTACCGGACATAACTGTGTCTACAGCCACTGCTGCAGTATCTGCAACAACCTTTACGCTGTCTACCATTGTAGAATCGGCAGCAGGATAATCATTATATCTTCTTGGGTAACTTGTGTTCCATGAATAAGGATTGTTATAGCTGGAATAACTTTGTATTACAAGTGTTACAAAACTTTTATTCCAACCTAAGTAGTTGTCATGGGACAATGGCAAAAACTTGAAGCCATCTTTTGTTTCTATGCTTACCGATTTTTTTCTTGTAGCAATAAATTTTTCAAACTTGTTCAGGTCTTTGATCGGTAATATTGTTACAAAACTTTTTGTTGTATCTGTAGAAATAAAATATTGGTAAGCATCCTGCTGCATATTTATTCCCAGGTCATCTAATGAAAGTTTTTTATTGATCTTCAGCTCAGAAAAAATATTCTTCTTTAGGATAGTATAAGAATCAAACTTTTTTGCCGGAAGCTTGGCAGATAGGGAAGTGCCGGAATATTTTATAACTACGGATGCTGTTACAGGAATTTTATCCAGTAAGTCCTGCGAAAAAGCATGGCTGCTGATCAACGTAATAACACATAAGCTGTAAAAGAACTTTCTCATTGTTTGGTGATGTTTATTTTATTTTCAATAGATTTTTTCCCGGTTAAGATGTTTTGCATGCTTTGTTTCAGCATTACTGCTTTTTTGTTGGCAGAAAGCTTGGCATCTTTATTAGTGAAGGTTGTAATGTCCGATTCGAATTTATAGATACAAGTGTAATTGGCATCTGACAAAACTTCTTTATCGGCATTGCTCATTTTAGCATACAGGGTTTTAGGATCGGCATTGTTTTTTCGTTGAAATGTTTTGGTGGTCGCATCGTATGCATAATTGTCATCCAGTAAATTGCCGGTAACCTTTTCTTTAAGCTTTATAGTTTTGATGGCTTTATTGAGATTGGCAACGCTATTAAAATCGTACGATATTGAAAAGATGTAATTCTCAAAATCAATAGTAGTTTTTACATTGCTGATGCCATCCGTTTTTGCCAGTGTATTTTTAGCATCGTTTATTTTATTGGTGATCTCCTCTTTGGTAGGTACCGGGTGACCGTTCACTGTTTTCAATTTTAAGATCGAATTCAGTTTTGTTTTGCTCTTGCTTAAATTCAATGTCAGCTGAAAACTGCCCGACCCGTCATTCTTCATTTGTACCTGTTCCACTATTTCGAAGCAGCTTTGAAATATCAATGAAAGGGAGATAATAATAAGGGAAAGATACTTTTTCGGCACAGTAAAAAATTAAGTGTCAAATATAGTAAGTAGAATTTACATGTGTATTAATAAAAGTGAAATTGAAAGATAAAGTTGAACGGAGTCCTTCTTAGCTTCAGGATAAACTCTGCTACTAAAGTTCAAACAAGGAACTACCGCCCGTAACCCAAAAAATCCCATAAATCTTAATTCATAAATCAGCCATCGTAAATTATCATTTCTCCCTTATCTTTGCCGCCTAAAATTATTAATCCTTTGGCTACTAAATTCTCAAAAGAAACCTACCTGTATTGGTACGAACTGATGCTTTTATTGCGCCGTTTTGAGGAAAAAACCGGGCAATTGTATGGAATGCAGAAAATACGCGGCTTTTGCCATTTATACATTGGGCAGGAAGCGGTTGCTGCAGGTTGTATGACAGCAACAAATCCGGAAGATAAATTCATTACCGCATATCGTGATCACGCTTTGGCAATTGCAAAAGGCGTTACTCCTAAAAGTTGTATGGCTGAACTGTACGGTAAAGCTACCGGTTGCAGCAAAGGAAAGGGAGGAAGCATGCACTTTTTTGGTGTAGAACAAGGCTTTTTTGGCGGACATGGTATTGTGGGTGGACAAATAGGACCCGGTGCAGGGTTGGCTTTTGCCGAAAGATACAAAGGAACGAATAATGTAG
Organism: Ferruginibacter albus; assembly: GCF_020042285.1. NCBI lineage: Bacteria > Pseudomonadati > Bacteroidota > Chitinophagia > Chitinophagales > Chitinophagaceae > Ferruginibacter > Ferruginibacter albus. The sequence continues at coordinate 2,274,844 of NZ_CP083388.1, read as the reverse complement.
TGCTTTGCTTCTTTGGCGATGGCGCTGCCCGTCAGGGTATGTTGCATGAAGCCTTTAATATGGCAATGTTGTGGAAACTACCGGTGGTGTTTATTTGCGAAAATAATAATTACGCTATGGGAACTTCGGTTGCCCGTACCAGCAATGTGCTGGATATTTACAAGTTTGGAGATGCATACGAAATGCCTAGCGATAGTGTAGATGGTATGAGTCCTGAAGAAGTTCACAACGCTGTATTACGTGCAGTAAACAGAGCAAGAGAAAAGAACGGACCTACTTTATTAGAGATAAAGACGTATCGCTATAAAGGACATAGTATGAGTGATCCTTCTAAATATCGTACTAAAGAAGAATTGGAAGAATACAAGCAGAGAGATCCTATTGATCATGTTCTGAAAATTTTAAAAGATGATTTTAAAATTGCTGATGCAGATATTGATGCAATCGAAGAAAGAGTGAAAGCACAGGTGGAAGAATCGGTTCAATTTGCAGAAGAAAGCCCTTGGCCAAGTGATGATGAATTATTGAAAGATGTGTACGTGCAGGCTGATTATCCTTTTATTGTTGACTAACTAAACTAAACGAAAAATAAATGTCAGAGCAAAAAACTGTGATCAATACAGGTAATGAAGAAGTAGATGCAGCGTTGGGTAAAGCCAAAGATTTTTGGGATCGTTTCAGCAAGATCATCATTTATGTAAGCTGTGCCATCATTTTAGTAGTAGGCGGATGGTGGGTTTACAAAAATTATGTAGTGCTTCCTAAGCAGGATAGCGCTAACGACGCTTTATTCCAGGCAGAAAGCCTGTTTGATAAAATGACCCAGCAAGGATTTAATAAAGACTCCATCAATATTGTTTTAAATGGTGGTACAGGTGTAACATCAGGCGTTGTGAAAATTATAAATAATTACGGAAGCACTCCTGCTGGCAATCGTGCAAAACTCATTGCAGGTGCTTGTTATCTTCATTTAAAAGAGTACGATAAAGCTATTAAGTACTTAAATGATTTTTCTACTACCGATGCAGACCAGGTGCAAGCCACTGTATATTCTTTGTTGGGCGATGCTTATTCTGAACAAAACAAATCAGATGATGCATTGAGCTTTTATAAAAAGGCAGCTTCGGTAAACGAAAAAGATGACTTTATTAGCGGAGAAGCGCTGTACAAAGCCGGTCGTTATGCGGAAAGCATCGGTAAAAAAGATGATGCCATCGAAACGTATAAAAAATTAAGAGACAATTATCCTAAAAGCGCTCATGCTGCTGAAATGGATAAATACTTAGCACGCTTAGGTGTATTGAATTAAGCTATGGCAACAATAGAATCATCTAACTTATATAATATCACAGGCATCCAACTACCAAAGGATGCCTGTGTAGTAATTGTGCGTACCGAATGGAATGCAGCTATCATCGATAAATTGGATGAAGGTTGCAGAAAAGTTTTGGACCAACATAAGATTTCTTTTACCGTACTAACGGTGCCGGGTGCCTTTGAAATTCCCTTTGCGGTAAAAACCTATTGGGATATACATAAAGGCAAGCAAGACGAGCCTGCTGCTTTTATTACCTTGGGTTGTGTATTGCGTGGCGATACACCGCATTTCGATTATGTTTGTCAGTCTGTAACAAGTGGTGTGTCTCAATTAAATTTATTATTGCCGGTTCCAACTATTTTTGGAATATTAACAGTAGATAACCAGCAACAGGCAGATGAAAGAACAGGAGGCAAGCATGGGCATAAAGGAGAAGAAGCTGCAATAACCGCTATTAAGATGATCGCCTTGACAAATGCTATTTGATTTTTTGATACAGGCACTTGTTCTTTATTCAACATAGTTGTGTCACTCACTTGCAGGGCATATCTTTATTAAGCTTTATTGAAGCGTAATTTGTGAGACATGTATCCAACGATGAAGTAAAAATTAGTGTAATTAGTTCTAAGTGTAATCATAAATGAAGGTTCAACTATTCATACCATGTTTTGTCGATCAGCTTTATCCGCAAACAGCGTTTAATATGGTGAAGGTATTGGAGAAAGCTACTTGCGAGGTTTCTTACAATACCAATCAGACCTGTTGCGGGCAACCGGCGTTCAATGCCGGCTTTTGGGACGAAGCAAGAGATGTGGCTACTAAATTTATTAAAGATTTTGAAGGCGTTGATTATATTATTGCGCCAAGTGCCAGTTGTGTAGGCTTTGTACGTAATTACTATTCTAAGCTATTCGAAAACTCTTCTTTGCATAACCAGGTTAAAGACCTAAGCAAACGCATATACGAGTTCACGGAATTTTTAACAGACGTATTAAAGATCGAAAATTTCGGCGCTGTGTTTAATGCAAAAGCTACTTACCACGACAGCTGTGCTGCATTACGTGAATGTAAAATAAAAGAAGCTCCCCGGAAATTATTAAATCATGTAAAAGGATTGCAGTTAACCGAGATGAACGATGTAGAAACCTGCTGCGGTTTCGGTGGAACATTTGCCGTTAAGTTTGAATCGATCTCTATCGGCATGGCAGATCAAAAAACAAGCAATGCGCTGGAGACAAAAGCAGAATATATTATCTCTACAGACTTAAGTTGCTTAATGCATATCGACGGGTATATTAAAGGCAAACACCTGCCGTTAAAAACAATGCATATTGCAGATGTATTGGCAAGTGGCTGGGAATAAGCATCGTTCAATTATTTTATCAGCTCTATTTTTCTTTTCCCGTTTTCATAAGTGGAGATATAAAAATCGGCTTCCATATCCGGGTAGCGTTTTACCAATTCATATTTAATTCCTTTAAACACTCTTGGTTGCGAATAAGAGGGTATTTCCATTTCCTCGAATGCCCAAAACTTTACTAAGATCAAATGAGAATTGGAATCACAAAGCGCTTTATTCGTTTTACTTTTTTCAAAATAATGTTCCAGTGCAGTAGCGCTCCCAGTTTTGTGTACGCATATCAGCATATTGGGTATCCTTGAGCTAAATAAGCTGGACGATAAAAAATAATCCCAATATCCCCAAAAGCTTAGTATGGGCAATATTCCCCAGCAAAGCAACAACAGCTTGTTCCAGCGATACGTGAGGCTTTTAAAGGAGATAGGGTATATATCTTTTTTTATAAACAGGATATATAAATAGCAGATCATAGCAACATTCCACGGCCATACAACTTTATCATAATTCAATCCTATCGGCCCAAACAAATAAATAATAACAATGTGCATGGCAATTAAAAGCGATGCAGCTATTTTTCGCGTGCGATTAAAAAATAAACAGATACCAAACGTTATTTCCAAAATGCCCATGGCATATCCTGCATGAGCTACCGGCCAGTTATATAAAATGGCATGAGGCTGATGAAGAAGCTGGAATAGAACCATTTGCTGCCACACAACCTGTAAAAAAACCGGGTTGATCTTTCCCAAGCCGCTGAAGAAATAAGTAGAAATAAAAATAAAGGTAATGCCGGTTGTAATCTTTAGATCATCTTTAAAATTTATAATAAAAACCAGCAACATAAAAATGTATTGATATTCCCAGGGTTGCCATCGATTTTGGTCTAACAGGCACGAAGCTGTTTCTGTAATAACTAAAGCAACTATTAATTTTTTATTGGCGGGAAAAAAGAAAACCAGTGTTAATAATGCAAAAGAAGAAACAAAAAGCGCCCAATGAAAAGGAGACGGCAATGATAAAAAATGAAACGGAGGCACCACAGGGAATAATCGATCTGACAGCCATAAACGCCAACAAATAATTTTTGCTATCAGCCAAAACAAGCAGGTAGATCTAATTACTAAACTGTTTTTGGTTGAGATGGTTATCGGCATAAAAAATTAATCATTCAAATATAACCAGCCTTATACTATTTAAGAGATAATCGATATGAATTATTATTGAAGATAAGCGGCTGCATACATGAACCACACAGCTGCCAGAATAATTGCAACAGATAAAGGTTTTACAATTTTAGTGTAATAAAAGGGTTTGTTGCTTAAAAATCTGCCTATGGTAAAATACAGAACTATTAAAAAAGCCAGCTCAGCAACGGATACTCCTGCATTTAATGAAAAGATAGCCATTGCCTTTTTTTGCCAGGCAAGTTGCTGCTCATGTATCTGGCTACCAAAAGCAAAGCTGTGCAATAGAGCCACAATAATTAATATGGGATAACGTGCAGGCTTTATTTTCTTTGATTCAATATTCTGTACCGCTATAAAAGCAGAAGCAAAAGCTAATATGGGCGATAGTAAGATGGTCATCGAAAAGATATCCATGTTGAACAGCAGAAAACTCAGCGCTACCAGGTCTGCTGCAAAAAAGATGAACCATTGTAATAAAAATTGTCGGGGTTCAGTGCTTACCAAAAATAAACTCAGAAATAAAACGAGGTGACTATAATTACCGAAAATAACATGCCTGAATCCTTCTGAAAAATAAAAAGAAGCTTTTGGATTCTGCGGTAAAGTTTGGGGCAATACAAAATGTGCCGTTACAGGCAGGGCTAATAACAGTGGGATGAGTAGTAAAAAAGTGTATTTTAAGCGTACAGTCGTTTTCATCAAGCATTTAGCTGCTTTATAAACGGAAATAAGAGTTCAATGGTTGCTTTTATTTCCAGTCTAAAAATTTTTCTTGCTGAATATTTATCAAACAAGGATTTTTTTCGTTCAATGTTCTTCCATTCAGCACTTCCGTATATTTCGATAAATAAGCTTCTGCCATTTTTCGGGAGTTAAAATGTTCCAACGCATACAAATGGCAATTTTTTGGGGAAAATTGGTCAACGTTTTCAACGGCTTGTCTAAGCTCTTCCGAATTATTGGATAAAAACCCAACGTCCTTGGTGATTAGCTCAGGTAAAGAGCCATAGGGAGTACCGAACACTGGGCAGCCAAAATACAAGCTTTCAGTGATCGCAATTCCAAATGGTTCATTCCATCTTACGGGAAAGATAAGGCCTTTTGAGCCTAGTAGTAAATTATTTTTTACTTCGCCGCCAACTTTTCCGTAAAACTTAATTCGTGGGCTGATGGTAAAGCGAAACCCCATTCTGAAATTCAATCGTGTGCCACCTAATACGCTTAATTTTTCTTTTTGTGTATGGGTGATAACTGAGATAGCGCCTTTTACATTCTTTAAACGCCAGGCGGCTTCTCCTAAAAAATGAAAATAAGTTCTTTTATGCTCCAATGCAGGGGAACCGTAATCATCCCAATTCATCCCGTTATAAACAAAGGAGTCGGAACCAAACCTGTTGGCATGGTTTCTTGAAACAAAGACGGTGTTCTTATCCAATAGTCGCTGATCATTCAAGTTGCCATGAAGGTTACAGATATAAGGTTTTTTCAACGGTTCTTTTGGAATGTAAGACAAGTGAACAACATCAATATCATCCGGTATTTGTTCTTCGATCGGTAGTGATGGATCAATGAATCGAATGTTCGCAAAATCGCATTGCGATCCTTCTTTCACAAGGTAGGTCACACGATGTCCCATCTTTACCAACTCCTGTCCAAGATACCATACCACTCTTTCGGTACCACCATAAGTTTTTACGGGAATAACGCCTAAATGTACAAGCAGGATGTTCATATTGTGACAAAGATAATTAAGAGGATAGAAGAATATTAATTCATGTAGTTGCAAAAATCAGTATAGTTAAATTCTATACTTTTGGTTAAATAAATTTATTGTAAATGGCATATTGGTTAGCAAAATCAGAACCTTCTGTTTATAGCTGGGATAATTTGGTAAAAGATAAGAATACTGTTTGGGACGGCGTACGAAATTATGCAGCCCGTAATAATTTAAAAGCAATGAAGAAAGGCGATGAAGTGTTCTTTTATCATAGTAATGAAGGGATGGAGATCGTTGGTATAGCAAAGGTTTCCAAAGAATTTTATAAAGACCCTACCTCAGATGATGATGCCTGGGTGGTAGTAGAATTAAAACCGTTTAAAAAATTAAAAAAGAGCGTACCCTTAGAGGTTATCAAAAAAGATAAGCGGTTGGCAAATATGGCGTTGGTGCGTCTCGGACGTTTATCGGTACAGCCGGTTACTGAGGAAGAATGTAAAATAATAATGGAATTGGCAGGAGAATAGATTTTGATTTTGGATACAAGAAATACAATTTACGATTTCATACGACTTCAATTACTCAATGACTTCAAGATCGCACTTCGTAAGTGATATGCCCAAAAAACAGATTGTAATATTAACAGGTGCCGGCATTAGCGCAGAAAGCGGGTTACAAACTTTCCGTGATGCGGATGGTTTATGGATGGGTTATGATGTGTATGAAGTAGCATCTCCCCGGGGATGGAAAAAAGACCCACAGCTGGTATTGGATTTTTACAACATGCGACGTAAGGATGTAGCGGCTGCAAAGCCGAATGCGGCTCACTTAGGCTTAGCAGCATTGGAAAAAGATTTTGATATTACCATCGTAACACAAAACATAGATGACCTGCATGAGCGCGCCGGTTCCACCAATGTATTGCACCTGCATGGAGAAATATTTAAAATGCGGAGCATTGTTGATGAAGAAACTATTTATGAAATTAGAGGTGATATCAATATAGGAGATATGGCTAAAGATGGGCATCAATTGCGCTCACATATTGTTTGGTTTGAAGAGCCGGTACCGATGATCGAAAAGGCAGTAAAGCTAATGCGTAATTGTGATGTGTTTGTAGTGATAGGAACTTCGTTACAGGTGTATCCTGCTGCTTCTTTATTGCATTATGCACCTTCGTACTTACCTAAGTATATCATCGACAAAAAAATACCTTCTGTTGAAAGTTCACCTAATTTACATTTTATAGAAAAGCCTGCTACGGAAGGAGTGAAGAAGTTGCAGGAGTTATTAAGTAAGCTGTAGCTTTTTATAATTTTAAATGGTCTGCTGCCAAGTTATTGTCACGAACCTGAATATGGTTGATCGTCTTCTTTTCTGTATCATAATCAAAAGTTATAATGATATCGCCAACCTTGTAGTTGTCAACAAGGAAATCTTTTTCTAAGAACTTGATATAACCTTCTTTGGTTAGACTAGGATTTCCTGCTTTTTTTATAATAGCAATTCTATTATCTGTAAAGTTTACATCAAATGGTAAGTCAATGATTAATGTCGATGATTTAGGGTGAAGTACGAAGTGGGTAAATACAGGGTTACCATTTTCAAAAACAACCCCTTCGTCAACTTCATATACAGCACTATTGTTTGTAAACCCAAATTCAATTCCGATTTGTTGAGAGATTATATAATCGTGTTCCAGGATATTATAATCTGTAAGATCAGAACATAGATTCGCGAGAAAAGATTGTAAATCTTTGTCAGAAAGTGAAGAGCCGAAATGTTTTACAAGATCTTGATATGATATCATACTATTTATTCAATAATACACGTTTAATCTCTGCATAGTTTTTTGACTTCAGCATATTTTAAAACTAATAAAAAAGCTTTATAAAGGGCAGTTCTTTCAAATGCCGTTCTTGTTACATAATTTGATCTGGTAACAGTATTATCTGAAATGTTTTTTTTAATTCCAACAACTGTAAGGTTGCTGGGATCTAAGACTACATTGTCATTATGATATTTCAAATTCCAGTAATCAGCCAGGTCAATTGCATCCGATAAGTCATTCCAATCCTTTACAGGTAGCAGTTTGTTGGAGTTTTGAATGATCTTAAGTTTAGTAGCTTTATTATTATCAACTTCTTCAGGACTATAAACAAATGTATTCAGTTTAATAGAATCTTTAAAGCGGCTTATTGTAAAGATGTAATAATTGTTACAGAATGTTTCCGAATATCTAAATTGATATCCTTCTTCTATATTCATGTTTTTAAGTACAGGAATATGGGCTTTCCAGAAAGAGTCCAATACGGTGTTAGACATTTCCAGGTTCTTCATATTTTTAACTGCATATTTCAAATAAGTAGTGTCATCCAAACAATAAGCTTTCAGCATTTTATAATTATGCTCATTGGAGTCTAGTCCATAAAACTCACCTTCACTTTTAAATATCCTGGAAGTATATTCAATATATTGTTTGAGAATAGTGTCTTTGTTGCTCTGTTTAGACGTTGATGCAGTCTTTGTTTTACAAGCAAAGAATAAAAAAAGAAATACAATGCCTAAAAAATGTCTCAGGTGCATTTTGATTTTTTATTGTATCTTTTGAAAGATCGTTAATAAACCTTGCCGCACACCTTCAAAATAATTACTTTCTTTAAAATACGGAATAATAACATTGTCAATGATCTTTTTTGTTTCACTGTTTGAAAGCTTTTTCTCAATGCCATAGCCGTTACTTATACGAATGCTTCTTAATTTTACACTAATTCCGATAAGAATTCCGTTGTTTTTAGTTTTTTCGCCTACTCTCCAGTAATTATGGATAGCTATGATTAAGCTGTCGAATTTTTCCTTTGTGCTCCAGTTGCTGTCAATAGTTACGATGGCAACTTCATTACTTGTTTCGCTATTAAAAATTGAAAGTAGATAATCGAGGGTGTCTATTTGGGCAGCAGTGAATATGTGCTCATAATCATTTGTCCAGCCAATAGGTTTTTCCGGAATCCTGTTAAGAATAATTCCTTTCTTTTCGGGTTCTTGTTTTTGCCCATAAGAAATAGTTGCTATTCCAAAAAATAAAAATGATATGATCAGGAAACGGTTCATTTTAGTATGGATGTCCTTACGAAGATAGCGTATAACGTTAATTGATGTCCGATATGTTATCAATCTTCCCAATTTAAATACGTGTTAATTTTATATCGCTTTTGACAATCAGTTTGATCTTTCTTTAAAATTTTTTGCACTTTAAATTTTGGCTTATTTTTTTTATACCATGTATTGACTAATTGTTTGTATCGTGTTTTATTGGCATTGTCAAAAAAATAATCAAAGAAGACCCAGCAACCATTTTCAAGAGAAACATCAAATTGAATATGTGTAATGACGAATGCCGGGAAATCGCCAATTTCCTGTAATGCAAAATAAGATACTTCACCAACATTTAATTTTGTTGCCTTGCATTTGTGTGAAATATTGGTCGAAGTTGTGTCATTCAGTTTGTCTATTAAGAAAGGAATGGCTTTTGAGCCTTTAGCAATAATTCTCCAATATAGATCTGCTTTGCAATCTAATGTGCCGGCTTTTAAATATTGTAAACTGTCAACCATGGCTTTGATGACTGCATTTTGTCCAAATGAAAATGTAAGGCAATGAATAAAGACCGCTGTTGCAATTAGTTTTTTCATTAAAGTTTTGGTTAAGATGCAACTGTCAGGCGAAATGCATAAGCCGAACGCTGTTTTTCCCAATATTAAAATTTGCCTAATAGCCTTAAAGAAATTATTATAGCAGCAGATAGCCCGGCAAGTATAAATGCAAAAAGCCGGATAAAATATCCGGCTTTTTAAAAAACTTAAAAAAAAACTTATAAAGTGCTCAACACATTATTCATGTTTCTTACAGCATCAGCGCTTTTGTTGAAAGCAGCTTGTTCATCGGCAGTTAATTTATAGTCGATGATCTTTTCCCAACCATTTTTGCCAATGATAACAGGAACCCCTAAGCAAATATCTTTTTGTCCGTATTCGCCATCCAGGCTAACGCAACAAGTGTATAGTTTTTTCTGATCTCTTACAATGGTTTCAACCAGTGCAGCACCTGCAGCACCCGGAGCATACCATGCAGAAGTTCCGATCAAGCCTGTTAAAGTAGCACCGCCTACCATTGTATCAGC